>NZ_MVHT01000071.1 GCF_002086275.1 Mycobacterium intermedium
GTCACACCAGAGTGACCGCCGACGCCGAGCGTCACACCAGAGTGACCGGCCGTCGGGTGAGGGCGCACCCACCGCCGAGCGTCACACCAGAGTGACCGGCCCTCGGGTGAGGGCGCACCCACCGCCGAGCGTCACACCAGAGTGACCGCCGACGCCGAGCGTCACACCAGAGTGACCGGCCCTCGGGTGAGGGCGCACCCACCGCCGAGCGTCACACCAGAGTGACCGCCGACGGGTGAGGGAGTGACCGCCACCGCCGGGCGTCACACCAGAGTGACGCCCGGCGCCGACGGACAATCGCCGTAAGAATCAGGCGGTTTCGGTGATCGGCCGGTCCACCCAGCTCATCAGGTCCCGCAGCTTCTTGCCGGTGACCTCGATGGGGTGCTCGGCGTTCTCCTTGCGCAGCTGCTCGAGTTGCTTGTTGCCACCCTCGACATTGGCGACGAGCTTCTTGACGAAGGTGCCGTCCTGGATGTCGCGCAGAATGCCACGCATCCGCTCCTTGGTGTCGGCGTCGATCACCCGAGGACCAGACAGGTAACCGCCGAATTCCGCAGTGTCGGACACCGAGTAGTTCATCCGCGCGATGCCGCCCTCGTACATCAGGTCCACGATCAACTTGAGCTCGTGCAGCACCTCGAAGTAGGCCATCTCCGGCGGGTAGCCCGCCTCGACCATCACGTCGAATCCGGCCTTGACCAATTCCTCTGTGCCACCGCACAATACGGCCTGCTCACCGAACAGGTCGGTCTCGGTCTCGTCCTTGAAGGTGGTCTTGATGACACCGGCCCGGGTGCCGCCGATGGCCTTGGCGTAGGACAGCGCCAGCGCCTGACCCTCGCCGGTCGGGTCCTGATCGACGGCGATCAGCGCGGGCACACCCTTGCCGTCGACGAACTGGCGCCGCACCAGGTGGCCTGGCCCCTTCGGCGCGACCATCGCGACGGTGACGTTGGCGGGCGGCTTGATCAGATTGAAGTGGATGTTCAGGCCGTGGCCGAAGAACAACGCGTCGCCGTCCTTGAGGTTGGGCTCAATGTCATTGGCGAAGATCTCGGCCTGCGCGGTGTCGGGCGCCAGCAGCATGATCACGTCGGCCCACTTGGCCACCTCGGCCGGCGTGTCGACGTCGAGACCCTGCTCCTCCACCTTCGGCCGGGACTTGGAGCCCTCCTTCAGTCCGACGCGGACCTGCACACCGGAGTCGCGCAGGCTCAACGAGTGCGCGTGCCCCTGGCTGCCGTAACCGATCACGCCGACCTTGCGGCCCTGAATGATCGAGAGGTCTGCGTCGTCGTCGTAGAACATCTCTAGTGCCACTGCTGAATTTCTCCTTTAGCTACTTGGCGGCGGCGATGTTGCGCGGACCGCGCGACAACGACACCATTCCTGATTGGGCGATTTCACGAATGCCGAACGGCTCGAGTACTCGCAGCAGCGCTTCGAGTTTGCCACGGTTGCCGGTGGCCTCGACGGTCAACGATTCTGGGGATACGTCAATCACGTTGGCGCGGAACAGGTTCACCGCTTCAATGACCTGGCTGCGGGTGCCCGCGTCGGCGCGGACCTTGATCAACGCCAACTCCCGCGACACCGAGTTCTCCTCGTCCTGCTCGACGATCTTGATCACGTTGATCAGCTTGTTGAGCTGCTTGGTGATCTGCTCGAGCGGGGTCTCCTCGGCGGAGACGACAATCGTCATGCGCGACATGTCTTTTTGTTCGGTGGCACCCACCGCCAACGACTCGATGTTGAACCCACGCCGCGAGAACAGCGCCGCGACGCGGGCCAGCACACCGGGTTTGTCTTCAACCAGCACCGACAGCGTGTGCGTCTTCGGCGATCCGCTCATATGCGCCATCAGGCGTGCCCTTCGCCGTTGTCGTCGAACAACGGACGAATGCCGCGGGCGGCTTGGATTTCGTCGTTGCTGGTGCCGGCGGCCACCATCGGCCACACCTGAGCGTCGGCGCCGACGATGAAGTCGATCACCACCGGCCGGTCGTTGATCGCGCGTGCCTGGTTGATCACGTCGACGACGTCTTCCTCACGCTCGCAACGCAATCCGACGCAACCCAGCGCCTCGGACAGTTTGACGAAGTCGGGGATGCGGTGTGAGTGCGTGGCCAGGTCGGTCTGCGAGTAGCGCTCTTCGTAAAACAGGGTCTGCCACTGGCGCACCATGCCCAGGTTGCCGTTGTTGATCAGCGCGACCTTGATCGGGATGCCCTCGATCGCACAGGTGGCCAGCTCCTGGTTGGTCATCTGGAAGCAGCCGTCGCCGTCGACCGCCCAAACCTCGGTGTCTGGGAGCGCGATCTTGGCACCCATGGCCGCCGGGATTGCGAATCCCATGGTGCCCAGCCCGCCGGAGTTCAACCAGGTGCGCGGCTTCTCGTACTTGATGAACTGTGCCGCCCACATCTGGTGCTGCCCAACGCCGGCCACATAAATGGCGTCCGGCCCGGCAATTTCGCCCAGCTTCTCGATCACGTACTCCGGGCTCAGGCTGCCATCGCTCTGCGGTCCGTAGCTAAGCGGGTACGTTTCCTGCACGCCGTCCAGATACGACCACCACTCGGTCATCTCGAGGTTGCCGGGAACGTCGTAGTGGCGCAGCATCTCGATCAGGTCGACGATGACGTTCTTGACGTCGCCCACGATCGGCACGTCAGCGTGGCGGTTCTTGCCGATCTCCGCCGGGTCGATGTCGGCGTGGATGACCTTGGCCTCAGGGGCGAACGAATCCAACTTGCCGGTCACCCGGTCGTCGAAGCGCGTGCCCAGCGCGATCAAGAGGTCGCTGCGCTGCAGCGCCGCCACCGCGGCCACCGTGCCGTGCATGCCGGGCATGCCCAGGTTCTGCCGATGGCTGTCCGGGAAAGCTCCCCGGGCCATCAGCGTGGTGACCACCGGGATGCCGGTCAGCTCGGCCAACTCCCGCAGCTCAGCGGTCGCCTCACCGCGGATGACGCCGCCACCGACGTACAGCACGGGCTTGCGCGAGGCCGCGATCAGCTTTGCCGCCTCCCGGATTTGCCGATTGTGTGGCTTGGTGTTCGGCTTGTAACCGGGCAGGTCCATCCGCGGCGGCCAGCTGAAGGTGCACTGTCCCTGCAGCACGTCCTTGGGGATGTCGACGAGCACAGCGCCCGGGCGCCCGGAAGCCGCGATGTGGAACGCCTCGGCTATCACGCGGGGAATCTCGTCGCCGGTGCGGACGAGAAAGTTGTGCTTGGTGATCGGCATGGTGATGCCGGAGATGTCAGCCTCCTGGAAGGCGTCGGTCCCGATCAGGGTCCGCCCGACCTGCCCGGTGATGGCGACCACCGGGATCGAGTCCATCTGCGCGTCGGCCAACGGCGTCACGAGGTTGGTGGCACCGGGACCTGAGGTGGCCATGCACACCCCCACCCGGCCGGTGGCATGCGCATAGCCACTGGCGGCGTGACCGGCCCCCTGCTCGTGGCGGACCAGCACGTGGCGCAGCTTCTGGGAGTCGAACAGCGGGTCGTACACCGGCAGGACCGCTCCACCGGGAATCCCGAAGATCACGTCGACGTCGAGTTCTTCCAACGACCGGATTACTGCCTGAGCGCCGGTAAGTTGTTGCGGTGCAACACGTTTCGAATGTGCCGCCGGAGGCTTGGCGCCGTTGGCCGGTTTCGGCCGGGCCGGCGTCGCTGTCGGTGCCGGTGGCTTGGTTGGAGCGCTCACTGGTCCTCTTCGTCCTTTTTCGGTCTTTTTCGGTCTGGAATTGATGCTTGGGGCAAGAAAAAACCCTCGTCAGCTCAGCTGGCTGTACGAGGGTCGCGTTGGTGCTCGAGAGCTAGTCAGGCACCAACGCGCCGACTAATTACTACGAGCATCCCGGTTTCCATAGCGTCCGACGGTAGCCTTCGTACAGCTCAGGAGTCAAATCCGGTGCTTGAGCGAGGACCGTGATCGGCACGGTGAAATGATGCTCGGGTGGCTACTCAATCGCCGGTTGTGATCAAAGTGTCGCCGATGGCGCACTTCGCCGTCGGATTTCTGACCCTCGGCCTGCTGATTCCGGTGCTTACCTGGCCATTGACCGCTCCCCTACTGATCATCCCGCTGGTGCTGTCGGCGATGATCGTGCGCCTGCGCACCGTCGCCGACGACCAGGGAGTGACGGTGCGAACGCTCTTCGGTAGCCGGTCGCTGCGCTGGGAGGAGATCGACGGCCTGCGGTTCCACCGTGGCAATTGGGCGCGCGCCCAGCTCAAGGACGGTACTGACCTGCGACTGCCCGCGGTGACCTTCTCGACGCTGCCGCAGTTGACCCAGGCCAGCGCGGGACGGGTGCCCAATCCTTACCGCTGATCAGATCCCGTTGAAGCATTCGTCGACGTTGTCCAGCACGCCGGCACGGAAAGCGTTGGCCCGGGTGAAGCCGGCCGGGGTGTTCTCGCCGTTGACGTCGCTGGCGGCCACGCCGTTCACCAGGATTCCGACGAGCGCCTTGTCCAGGTCTCCTGCCGTCAGCACCAGTTGCTTGCCGGACGGAACGCTGACGGGCTGAGCCATGCCGCGCTGAGCGGCCCCGGTCAGGCATGCGGTGCGCACCGCGGCCACCCCCGTGTCCAGCGGCAACCCGCGTTCTTTTTGAATCGCCAGGACATACCGCGACGCGACGATGGACAAAGCGGTGTTGTCGCCCTGCAGCATCTGTGGATCCGTCATCCCACCGCGGCCACCGGGCTTGCCGATCTCCTGCAATGTGGGCAGGTCGGCGATCACGGTATTGGTCGACGGGCAGTAAGAGGCGCCCTTGGTGGGTTTGGCGTCCGAGCACGTCGTGGCGGTGTAAGACACGTTGGGCGGCGATTTCGGCGAAAAGACCTTGTTGAGAATTTCAATCAAGGTCCCGATGTTGTCTTCGTCGACGTCCACCTCACCCTCGCCTGCATCCTGCGGCAGCGCCACCGGCAGGTCACCACGACGGTTCTTGATTTCGGCGGAGTCGATCTTCGCGCATGTCGCAGAGCCACTGTCGTAACCCATCTGGAACGCGCTGACCCGGTCGAACCCGGAGCCGTGCTCGGACTGTTGCGACTCCTCGTATTCCTCCTCGGTTTCGATTGCGTCGGAAATCTTCAACATGCCGGCAATCACGTGACTCAGCGCGTCACCGGTAGTGAGGTTGAAGCGTGACGAGTGCCCCTCCGAGACCCACCGAAGATATACGCCCGCAAAGCAATCCGCCTGCTGCTCCTTGACGATCGTAGGCGTCGTGCGCGAATTGACCAGTCCCCCATTGTTCTGCAACGCGTGCCCGAACTCGTGCGCAAGAATTCCGACTACCGCCATATCGCCGAAGAACTTCTTCGCCGCGGGGAACAGCTGCCCTCGGTCCCATTCGACGCTGTTGCATCGCGGGGAGTATGCGGCGTTGATTGCCCCGGCGGTCGGGTAACCGCACACCGTTGGACTGTTCGGATCCTGCGAGTCGTAGGAAACGACGTCACTGACGGCCTTGAAGGGTTTCTTGGCGGCGTCCGGCCAGTATCGCTTCCAGAAGTCTTCGATGTCGTTGAGCGCCAGAAGTGCCAACCGGTCGATTTCGCCGCCGTCGCCGTTTTGAACGGTTCCGGTTGGATTCGGAGCATTCGGGCGCGGACCGCTGACTCCCTCACTCAAGGGCAACCCGCCTACCTGGGCCGGATCGTAGAGGGCCGACACCGCCCGCCCGCTGATCATGGTCGTCTTACCCGGAGTAGTGCTGCAGCCGGTCAGCGCGAGTAGTCCGCACCCAACGATGGCGATCGCCCTGACGCAAAGCGGCTTCATTTGCCGCCGTCCAGCTGAGGTAGCCCAACGACGTACGTTCCGTTGTCGTCTTGGAATGTCACCGTCAACTGATGCTGCTTACCGCGGACGCTGGCGGTACAGGTAAAGGTGTCGCCCTTCTTCACCGTCGGGTCCTTGCCGTCGTTGCACCTCACGTCTTTGATGTCGCCGGCTACGTAACCATTTGTTCTGTCCACCAACACTTTTGGCACTTCGGTTTGCACGTCGGCGACGGAGATCTTCTTGACGTCTTTGTTGCTGTTACCGCCAAATATCATCACGCCGGCGACGACCGCCGCGACGACCACGGCCGCGATGAGCGAGACGGCAATGAGCATTGGCTTCTTGTTCGAACCGCTCTTCTTCGGCGCGCTGGGCGTAGCTGGGCTGGGAGCTGGAGGACTGGGGGGCGAGCTGGGCGGCACGTATTGTTGTCGCGGCGGCGGGCCCCAATGCTGGGGAGGCTGGGGCGGCTGGCGCGGCGGACTCCATTGCGGCGCCGGACCGTACCGAGTCACGGCCCGGGGGTCCCAGCCGGGTTGCCTCCTTGAGTCCGGCTGCTGCGGCCAAGGACGCTGGTTGTAATCGCGGGGCGTGCTCACAATCTCCCCCAAGGTCGACTTATACCGACGACAACGCGTACAGAAGACTCTCAGGCTAAGTCATCAGGTCAGCCGCGCAAAGAGCAGAAAGTCGCACCGCTGGCAAACGTCGATCAGGCGAGCGGATTGACCCCGTTGAGGAACACCCAGACGCCGATTCCCGCGGCGATGCCGGCGAGCAACGCGACGAAGGACCCGATGAACGGCCGACGGGCCCAGCCGCGACCGGCGTCGAGACCATAACGGCCCGGACCGGCCAAGATGATGGCCGCGGCCAGCACGATCAGGCTGATCTGGTACTCGTGGCCGTCGGGGAGGAAATACGCGAACGTGTGCGAACGTGGCTGCGCGGAGACCGTCGCGAGCAGCCCGTTGAGCAGGAAGGCCAGTGCTCCGGCGGCGGCGATCGGCGTGAACAACCCGAGGACCAGCAGCAACCCCGCGACCGTCTCGCCGCCCGCGCTCACATAGGCCAGGATGTCGGCGTGCTGGTAGCCCACGTCGGTCAGCGCGTTCTGGAAGGTGTGCACCCCGGAGCCACCCCACCAGCCGAACAGCTTCTGCAGCCCGTGGGCGATGAGTACTGCGCCAAGTCCCAGACGCAGTATCAGTAGGCCGAAGTCCTGCGTGCCGCGCCGGTCTCCCCCGCGCCGCTCGTCATCGTCCAGGTCGATCGGGACAGGTGCCGGTGTCACCGGCCGGCCCGCCTGCGGCTGGACGTACGGCAGCGGCTCCTGCGCGTCGACCAGGTTGTAGGACGAGCTGATACCCGAGCTCGCCGGGTCGTACGGCGGGATGATGGTGGTGGTCCCAGCGGTGCCAAATTCGCCCGCGTACCCGGCAGGCGTCAGATCGTCTTCTGGGTCAACCAGGCTTGCCGTGGCGGGGCGTCCCGCTGCGGGTGCGGGAGACGCAGGCAAACCGTCCGGGCGCTGCCACGGTGAGTCATTCGAACTGGTCACGGGTGTCAGGGTAAGGGCAATTTCGCCGGAATCTGGGATTTGAGCGGCGCTTTGGCCGGTTAAATCCGCAGTTGGGCTGCAAAAAGGTGCCAAACCCGGAATTCGGCCCGAACTGACGCGCCATTCACGCCATATTCAGCCTGTCCGAGCCACCTGTTCATTGCTGTCCGGCGCGGTGTCGGCACTCGCCCATCGGCGCTGTACCGGGCGGCGCATGCCAGCCCAGTCCGCGAATTCCCGTAGCCTGTCGGTCATGCGGGTGACGCAGTCGGTTCGTGGCGGGTTCGCCGTGCTGTGCACGGCAGCGCTCGTCTTGAGCGGCTGCGCGCGGTTCAACGACGCCCAGTCGCAACCCTTCACCACCGAACCCGAACGCCGGCCGCCGTCCACGTCGTCGCCGCCGCCACCGCCGCCGCTGCCGCCGACTCCCTTCCCCAAAGCATGTCCGGCACCGGGAGTCATGCAGGGCTGCCTGGAGAGCACCAGCGGCCTGATCATGGGTGCCGACAGCAAGACCGCGCTGGTCGCCGAGCGCACCACCGGCGCGGTCAAGGAAATCTCGGTCAGCGCCGAACCGAAGGTGAAGCTGGTCATCCCCGTCGACCCATCCGGTGACGGCGGCCTGATGGACATCGTGTTGTCACCCACCTACTCCCAGGACCGGCTGATGTACGCCTACATCAGCACCCCGACCGACAACCGGGTCATCCGGATCGCCGACGGCGACGTCCCCAAGGACATCCTGACCGGAATCCCCAAGGGGGCGACCGGAAACACCGGCGCGCTGATCTTCACCAGTCCGACCACGCTGGTCGTGATGACCGGAGATGCGGGCAACCCGGCGATGGCAGCGGACCCGAAGTCGTTGGCCGGCAAGGTGCTGCGCATCGAACAGCCCACCACGGTCGGCCAGGCTCCGCCCACGACCGCGCTGTCCGGCGTCGGCTCCGGCGGCGGCATGTGCATCGACCCCGTCGACGGCTCACTGTATGTCGTCGACCGCACACCCACCGCGGACCGATTGCAGAGGATCACCAAGAAGTCCGAGGTCTCGACGGTGTGGACCTGGCCGGACAAGCCCGGGGTGGCCGGGTGTGCGGCCATGGACGGCACCGTGCTGGTGAACCTGATCAACACCAAGCTGACGGTGGCCGTTCGGCTCGCATCCAAGACGGGTGCGGTGACGGGGGAACCGGACGTCGTCCGCAAAGACACTCATGCCCACGCGTGGGCGTTGCGGATGTCGCCGGACGGCAACGTCTGGGGCGCGACGGTGAACAAGACCGCCGGCGATGCTGAGAAACTTGACGACGTGGTGTTCCCGTTGTTCCCGCAGGGCGGCGGCTTCCCGCGCAACAACGACGACAAGACCTAAAACGGCACGTCCAGGGTGAACCGCATGCCGTAGCGGTTCGTCGTTTCCCGCGGCTGCGCCTTGTAGAGCTTCTGCGGGTCTAAATGGCCACCGTCGTCGTCGACGACGAAGTCGTCGATGTCGGACAGGTACAGCAGTTCTTCGGGCAGCTCGGGGGCATGCACGCTCACCGGCTCAACCAGGTAGGCGATGTGGTCCCCCACCGGGCTGCGACTGGCCGTCTTGCCGACGAACCACCCGACCGCGTCGTCGAGAATCGGCATGCCGAAGGGACCGGCACGCCAGGAGCACCGCTGGAATTTGTCTTCGTCGGACAACTTGGCGAACAACTCGGCCAGTACCCGCGCGTGGCGGGGTAGTACGTGGACGGCGACGTACTCCGATCGGCCGGCCACTTCGGCGGTGGGATTGGCGTAGTGGAACCCGACCATGAAACTCGGGGGCTGCACGCTGGTCTGGGCGGCCGAAGTGACCAGGCAGCCGGAGGGCTGGCCGTCGGCGGCCGTGGTCACCACGTACACCGGCCCGTCCAGCATCGTCAGAAAGTCATCGAACGATTCACCGATCACGTCACCATCATGAGGCCGCGCGAAGCGATGCGACAGTCTTTCTGCCCGGTCTCTGGCGATCTACCTAGATTTCAGGTGATATTCAGGCCTGCCCGCAGGCCGCCAAGACCAGTTCACGCACCCGCGCCGCGTCGGCCTGTCCGCGAGTGGCCTTCATCACAGCGCCAACGATCGCGCCCGCCGCGGCCACCTTGCCGCCGCGAATCTTCTCCGCCACATCGGGATTGGCGGCCAGGGCCTCGTCGACCGCCGCCTGGGTCAGCGCATCGTCGCGCACCAGCGCCAAACCGCGCGCGGTCATCACCTCCTCGGGCTCGCCTTCACCGGCCAGCACGCCTTCGACAACCTGCCGGGCCAGCTTGTTGGAGAGTTTGCCGTCGTTGACGAGCGCCACCACCTTGGCGACCTGCGCCGGCGTAATGGGTAGTTCGTCGAGCTGCAGACCCGCCTCATTGGCCTTCTGCACCAGGAAATTGCCCCACCAGGCCCGGGCCTGCTCGCTGGGTGCACCGTGTTCGACTGTCGCCGTGACCAATTCGACGGCGCCGGCGTTGACCAGGTCGCGCATCACCTCGTCGGAGATGCCCCACTCCTGCTGAATCCGCTTGCGGCTCAACCACGGCAGCTCAGGAATGGTCTGACGCAGCTGTTCCACCAGCTCGCGACTGGGCGCGACGGGCTCCAGATCCGGCTCCGGGAAGTACCGGTAGTCCTGCGCCGTTTCCTTGGCACGGCCCGGGCTGGTGTAGCCGGCCTCGTGAAAGTGCCTGGTTTCCTGGACGATTTGACCACCGGCCGTCAAAACGGCTGCCTGGCGCTGCATTTCGTAGCGCACGGCGACTTCGACGCTCTTCAACGAGTTGACGTTCTTGGTCTCGGTACGAGTTCCGAATTCGGCCGCTCCCTTGGGCTTCAGCGACACGTTGGAGTCGCACCGCATCGAACCCTGGTCCATGCGGACATCGGATACGTCCAACGCGCGCAACAAATCCCGCAGTGCCGTCACATACGCCCGCGCTATCTGCGGGGCCCGTGCGCCGGCGCCCTCGATGGGTTTGGTGACGATCTCGATCAACGGCACGCCCGCGCGGTTGTAATCGATCAACGAGGTCGTGGCTCCGTGGATGCGGCCGGTCTCGCTGCCGATGTGGGTGAGCTTGCCGGTGTCCTCCTCCATGTGCGCCCGTTCGATCTCCACACGCCACGTAGTGCCGTCCTCCAACGGCGCTTCAAGGTATCCGTTGATGGCGATCGGCTCGTCGTACTGCGAGATTTGGTAATTCTTGGGCATGTCCGGGTAGAAGTAGTTCTTCCGGGCAAAGCGGCACCACGGCACGATTTCGCAGTTGAGCGCGAGCCCGATCCGGATGGCCGACTCCACGGCGACCCGGTTGAGCACCGGCAGCGATCCCGGCAGGCCAAGACACACCGGGCACACCTGCGTGTTGGGTTCGGCGCCAAACGTCGTGGCGCAGCCGCAGAACATCTTGGTCGCAGTGGAGAGCTCAACGTGCACCTCAAGGCCCAGCACCGGATCGAAGCGGGCTATGACCTCGTCGTAATCCAGCAAGTCGGCCGTGGCAGCAGTCATGGCCCAAATCCTAGTGGGGGCCGTTGCGCCCCGTGACCCGGGCGAAGCGCGCCCTGACCCGGGCGCTGCGCTACGTGCAGGTCATGTCCTCGTGCCGGCTGGGGAACATGCGCGCCAGGGCTGCCGCAATTTCGAGGTAGCTGTGCCTGCTGTCCTTACTCAACCGCTCCAGCGCGATGTCGCGGCCCTTACGCACGTGCCGATCGAACGGCACCATCACCGCGGCGGCGACATGAGCCGCCAATTGCTCGAGTTCCTTGCCGGCGACCAGGTCGAGCTTGGTCGGTTCGACGTGGTTGACCGCGAGGACCGTCGAGCGGACCAGCCGCTGGTATCCGTTGTTGTGCAGCCACTCCAACGTTGTTCGGGTCTTGTGAATGGCATCGATCGACGTACTGGTGACGACGACCAAGGCCCGCGATTCCGGCAGCACGGCCTCCATGACGCTGGATCGCAGCGCCTTGGGACAGTCCACCAGCACGACCGAATAGTGGTTACGCAGGATTGAGAACGTCTTGACGAAGTCCTGGCGCTCCATGCGCCAGTTGCTGTGCGCGTAGTCGGGCAGCCTGAGCACCTCGAGACCCGAGCCGTTCATGAACGTGTGCGCCCGCACATCCTCGTAGCGCGTCACGCCATTTGCCGATACCAGATCGGCCATGCTCAGCGCACACTTGCGCCCGTGCCGCTCCGCCAGGTCGCCGGCGTCGGCGTCGGCGTCGACGGCGATCACCCGGTCATCGCGCACCTCGGCGAAAGTGGAACCCAGCGCCTCGACGACGGAGGTCTTGCCCACCCCACCCTTGAGGTTGAGAACGGCGATTGAGAACGCGCTGCCCAACCCGGTCCGGACCTCGTCGTACAAGCCGCGCTCGTACCCGGCCCGGTCGCCCAGGATCGCGTCCAAGTGGGCGAGGCGATACAGGCGGTCGCGCCAGGTCGGACCCGTCGGCAACTCTGTGCGATTTTCCAGCACGTCAAGCGAGGTGCCGCCCGGGCCGCGCTCACGCGGGGGCATCCGCAACCGAATCCCGGCCGGGGTCGGGGCCGTAGGCGACGGCCAGGGGCCGTAGGTCATCCCCGGGCGCGCCGGTGGGGCAACCGGAGCAACCTGTTCAAAGCCTCCGCGATAAGGTCGGCGGTCACGGCGCTCGCGCATGTATCCCATATAGCCGGTTCCGAACAACGAGAAACCTGCTGGAGGTTTAAGTCGAGGCTGCGGCCGGTTTAACAGCTACACCCGGACGCTCGCCAACTTTGCCGCGTCAGCCGAAGAATGCGGCCGCGTCGTCGTAACGGCTCTGCGGTACCAGCTTGAGCTGGCGAACCGCGTCCGCCAGCGGCACCCGGCCGATGTCCTGACCGCGCAGCGACACCATCTGCCCGTACTCCCCCGCGTGCGCGGCGTCCGCGGCGTTGACCCCGAACCTGGTCGCCAGCACCCGGTCGTAAGCCGTGGGAGTCCCGCCGCGCTGGACGTGTCCCAGCACGGTGACCCTGACATCCTTGTTGATCCGCTTCTCGACCTCGGCGGCCAATTGTGCAGCGACGCCGGTGAACCGCTCGTGGCCGAACTCGTCAAGTCCGCCTTCGCGCAAGGAGATCGAACCGGGAGTGGGCTTGGCGCCCTCGGCCACGACGCAGATGAAGTGCGAATCCCCACGCTGGAAGCGGCGCTTGACAAGCCGGCAGACTTCCTCGACATCAAAGGGCTGCTCCGGGATCAGCGTCATGTGTGCGCCGGTGGCCAATCCGGAGTTCAGCGCGATCCACCCAGCATGGCGTCCCATCACCTCCACCAACATCACCCGCTGGTGGGACTCGGCAGTGCTGTGCAAGCGGTCAATGGCATCGGTCGCCACCGTGACAGCGGTGTCATGGCCGAAAGTCACGTCGGTGCAATCGATGTCATTGTCGATCGTCTTGGGTACGCCGACGACGGGCACATTCTCTTCGGACAGCCAGTGCGCCGCGGTCAGTGTGCCCTCCCCGCCGATCGGTATGAGCACGTCGATGCCGTTGTCGTCCAACGTTTGCATGATCTGGTTCAATCCGGCCCGCAACTTGTCCGGGTGCACCCGCGCGGTGCCCAGCATCGTCCCGCCCTTGGCCAGCAGGCGGTCGTTGCGGTCGTCGTTTTTCAGCTGCATGCGCCGGTTTTCCAGCAGTCCCCGCCAACCGTCCTGGAATCCAACGACCGATGAGCCGTACCGGGCGTCGCAAGTGCGTACTACCGCTCGGATGACGGCGTTGAGACCGGGACAGTCGCCGCCTCCAGTGAGAATTCCGATCCGCATGTCTTCATCTTGCCTTCCCACGCCCCAGGCGGCGCGCCAGACTGCCGAGCAGACGCAAAATCCCCCAGTTCGGCCCGATCAGGAATTTTGCGGCTGCTCGCGGCCGCGGCGAGCAAACCTAAATGGCGGTCGGCAACGGCCCGCGGGCGGCCTCGTAGGCCGCCCCCACCCGGTACAGCCGGTCGTCTGCCAACGCCGGCGCCATGATCTGCAGCCCGACCGGCAGCCCGTCGTCCGGCGACAGTCCGGACGGCACCGACATGCCGCAGTGGCCGGCCAGGTTCAACGGCAGCGTGCACAGGTCGAACAGGTACATCGCCAGCGGGTCATCGACCTTCTCGCCCAAGGGGAAGGCGGTCGTCGGCGTCGCGGGAGACACCAGCACGTCGACGGATTGATAGGCCTCGTCGAGATCGCGGGCGATCAGCGTGCGCACCTTCTGCGCCTGGTTGTAGTAGGCGTCGTAGTAGCCGGCGGACAGGGCGTAGGTGCCAATCATGATGCGCCGCTTGACTTCTGGACCGAAACCGGCGGCCCGGGTGAGGGCCATCACCTCTTCGGCGCTGTGCGTGCCGTCGTCACCGACCCGCAGTCCGTAGCGCATCGCGTCGAAACGCGCCAGGTTGCTGGACACCTCCGACGGCAGGATCAGGTAGTAGGCCGGAAGCGCGTAGTCGAAGTGCGGGCAGTCGACCTCGCTGACCTCCGCACCCAGTTCCTTGAGCTGTTCGACGGCGGCCTCGAAGGACGACAACACTCCGGGCTGGTAGCCCTCGCCGCTGTGCAGCTGGCGCACCACACCGACCCGTACACCGCGCAGATCGGCGGCCGCACCAGCCTTGGCGGCGGCGACGACATCGGGGATCTCGGCATCGATGGAAGTCGAGTCGTGCGGGTCGTGGCCGGCGATCACCTGGTGCAGCAGCGCGGTGTCCAGCACGGTGCGCGCGCACGGGCCGCCCTGGTCCAGCGACGACGCGCACGCCACCAGCCCGTAGCGGGACACGGTGCCGTACGTGGGCTTGACGCCGACGGTCGCGGTCAGCGCTGCCGGCTGGCGGATCGACCCTCCGGTGTCGGACCCGATGGCCAGGGGTGCCTGGAAAGCGGCGAGCGCCGCCGCGCTGCCACCGCCAGATCCCCCGGGTACCCGCTCGACGTTCCACGGGTTGCGGGTCGGCCCGAAGGCGGAGTTCTCGGTGGACGAACCCATGGCGAACTCGTCCATGTTGGTCTTGCCCAGGATCGGGATCCCGGCTGCTCGCAACTTTGCGGTCAAGGTGGCGTCATAGGGCGATCGCCAGCCCTCGAGGATCTTGGATGCGCAGGTGGTGGGCATGTCCACGGTGGTGAAGACGTCCTTGAGCGCCAATGGCACCCCGGCCAGCGCCGAGGGCAGCTGCTCGCCGGCGGCCAGCTTGCTGTCGATCGCCTGCGCAGCGCTCAGCGCCTCGTCGGCGGCGACGTGCAAGAAAGCGTGGTACTGGTCGTCGGTAGCGGCGATCTGGTCCAGGCAGGCCTGGGTGACTTCGGTGGACGACAGCTCCTTGGCGGCGATCTTGGCGGCCAGCGTGGCGGCGTCCAGTCGGATGATGTCGGTCACTGACTCTCCCCCAGGATCTGGGGCACGGCGAAGCGGCCGTCGACGGCTTCGGGGGCTTGGTCGAGCGCCTGCTGCTGGGTCAGGCAGGGTGCGATCTCGTCGGGGCGCATCACGTTGACGTCTTTGAGCGGGTTGTCGGTGGCTTCGACGCCGGTGACGTCGACGGCCTGGATCTGGCTCACGTGGGTCAAGATGGCATCGAGTTGACCGGCGAAGTTATCCAGTTCGGTCTCGCTCAACGCCAGCCGGGCAAGTCGGGCCAGGTGGGCCACCTCGTCGCGGGAGATCTGGGACACGAGCGAAAAGCCTAGTCGGGCGGCGCGGAGTGTGATGACCAGGCCGGGTACCGCGGTCACCTGCCGACCCCGCGCCTCAGCAGACCTCCGAAATGCCGCCGACACGCCACTGTGTCACAGTGTTGGCCGTGCCTTCGTATCTGTTGCGCATCGTGCTCGTCGACCGCCCCGGCAGCCTGGGGTCGCTCGCGGTTGCGCTGGGTTCGGTGGGGGCCGACATCCTCTCGCTGGATGTTGTGGAGCGCAGCAATGGGTACGCGATCGACGACCTGGTGATCGAGCTGCCGCCGGGCTCCATGCCGGACACCCTGATCACCGCTGCCGAGTCGCTGAACGGCGTGCGAGTAGACAGCGTGCGTCCGCATACCGGGCTACTGGAAGCGCATCGGGAGTTGGAGCTGCTCGATCGGGTCGCCACGGCCGACGGCAACGAGGCCAAGCTGCAAGTGCTGGTCGACCAGGCACCGCGGGTCCTGCGGGTGAGCTGGTGCACGGTGATGCGCAGTTCGGAGGGGCAGCTGCACCGGCTCGCGGGCAGCCCGGGCGCTCCGGAGACCCGGGCCGATTCCGCGCCGTGGTTGCCCATCGAGCAGGCCGCGCCGCTGGACGGCGGCGCCGACTGGGTCCCCAAGGCCTGGCGGGACATGGACACCACCATGGTCGCCGCGCCCCTAGGTGACCCGCACACGGCGGTGGTGCTGGGCCGTCCAGGCCCGGAATTCCGGCCTTCGGAGGTTGCCCGGCTAGGGTATCTGGCCGGTATCGTGGCCACGATGCTGCGCTAATCGGTCGGAGCGCCTAGGCGTCAAAATGCGCTGCACCGGGCGCTATGAATTTGAGAATGCCGATCGGGCGGCGCAAGACATTGCTGTTGCGACGCTGCTTGACCGCCGCGCGAGAAGAAATCAGCACTAATGCAAACCCCCACCCCGCCAAGTAATTTGCATGGCATTGTCACCACCGTGGCAACCAAACTGATGGGTGCCACCAGCAGCAACGCGGCGGAGGTCAGCACGGAAGTACTCGCCGTGCTAGTGAGTTACTTCGACGTCGACGTCAGCTTTCTGCGGCACAACGACCACAAGATCCGAGCCACCGTACTGGTGGCCGAATGGCCGCTTCGGCCGTATATTCCTGACCCCGATCCGCTGCATACGATCTATTTCGCCGACGCCGATCCGATCTTCGCCCTGGCCGAACACGCCAAGGAACCGGTCATTGTGCGCCCGCAGGCGATGGATGAGGACTATCAGCAGAGGATCTCCGAAGGCGCTGGCGTTTCGACGATCTCGCTGGCCACGGTTCCCCTGCTGTCCGGCGATGTCACCACCGGGGTACTTGGCTTCGTGAAGCACGGCGACCGGGAATGGCAGGAAGACGAGATCAACGCGCTGACGGTCGTTGCCACCATGTTCGCGCAAGTGCAGGCGCGGATGAACATCGAAGACCAGCTGACCTATCACGCCGCGCATGACGACCTGACCGGCCTGCCGAACCGCCGAACGCTGTTGGAACATCTCGACGACCGCCTCGCCGCGCATCGACCGGGCCCGGTGCCCGTCCTGCTCCTCAGTCTCGGTCGGCTCAAGGCCATCAACGATTACCTCGGCCATGCCGCCGGGGACCAGTTCATTCAAGGTTTCGCCGCGGAACTCCGAACGGCGATGGACGGGCTGGGGCTGATCGCCCGCATCGGCGGCGACGAATTCGTCGCGGTGCCGTCGGAGCCGATGGACCTGGCCGAGACAAAACGGTTGGCCGAGAACCTCACTGCGCAACTAACCGAGCATGTGACGATCGCCGGCGAAGTTCTCAACCGCAACATAAGTATCGGCGTCGCCACCGGTAGCCCCGGCAAGGAGTCGTCATCGGATTTGCTGCGTCGTGCCGACGAGGCGCTGGTGTCGGCCAAAGCCGCCCGGGTCAACCGGATAGGCGTCTTCTCCACAGAGATGCTTGCCCGGCGCGAGTTTCGCGCCGACATGGAACTGCATCTGCGGCACGCCATCGAAACCGGCGCTCTCACAATCGAATACCTCCCCGAAGTCGACATGCCGACCGGCAAGGTGCTCGGCGTCGAGGCGTTGGTGCGCTGGCAACACCCAACCCGAGGATTGCTCCTACCGGAGTTGTTCATTCCCGTCGCCGAATCCTTGAACCTCACCGGAGAACTCGGCGAGTGGGTGCTCAACGCCGCGTGCGCCGACATGTCGCAATGGCGAGCGAACGGCGTGGGACTCGACACCATGCTGCGCATCAACGTCTCCCCGGTACAGCTTGTCGCAGCTGACTTGGTGGACACCATTGCCGGCACGCTGGAGAGGTTCGGCTTGGACGGCACGGCATTGGGCGTGGAAATCACCGAAAGCACGCTCATCAACGACCTGATAAGCACCCGGACCACTTTGTGCGGACTCACCGAGATCGGTATCGACATCGCCATCGACGATTTCGGCACCGGGTTCAGCGGCATGGAGATGGTGCGGACGTTACCGGTGAGCACCTTGAAGATCGACCGTGGGTTCGTGCACGAACTCGACACCAGCGCAGACGATTTGGCGATCGTGCGGGCGGTCATCGGACTTGGCCGGGCGCTTGATCTCACGCTCGTCGCCGAAGGGGTCGAAACCGAGGGTGCGGCCAGGGCACTGCTCAACGAAGGGTGTAGCCGAGCACAGGGATTCCTGTTCTGCCGTCCCCTGCCCGCGGCGGCGACGCAACAGCTGCTGGCGAAAGGCAGCGTCGCCGTCACCGTCGCGATCTGACAACGCCGACGACGACCGCACCGCGTGTTGCCTCGCCACCCGAGATGGGCCTCAGTCTGCTTCGTCGTCCTCGGGGGCATCCGCAACGGGCGGTCCCTCGGCCAACAGCTGCCGAAACCCGTCCTCGTCGAGAATGGGCACACCGAGCTCAACGGCCTTGTCGTACTTCGATCCTGGGGAATCGCCGGCAACGACGTAGGACGTCTTCTTCGACACCGAACCGGCGGCCTTGCCGCCGCGGGCCACGATCGCCTCTTTGGCCTCGTCGCGGGAGAATCCCGTCAACGAACCGGTGACGACGATGGTCAACCCGGCCAGGGTGCGCGGCACGCTGTCGTCGCGCTCGTCGGCCATCCGCACCCCGGCCGCCCGCCACTTCTCCACGATCTCGCGGTGCCAGTCGACGGTGAACCAATCGGTGACCGCGGCGGCAATGGTCGGCCCCACGCCCTCGACCGCGGCGAGCTGCTCGGTCGACGCCTCCATAATGGCGTCGATACTGCCGAATTCGGTGGCCAGCGCCCGGGCGGCCGTCGGGCCGACGTGCCGGATCGACAGCGCCACCAACACCCGCCAGAGCGGCACCTCCTTGGCTTTCTCCAGGTTTGCCAGCAGGCGTTTGCCGTTGGCCGACAGTTGGCCGGCCTTGGTGCGGAACAACTCGGTGCGCAGCAGTTTTTCCTCGTTGAGGTCGAACAGGTCGCCCTCACTGCTGATCACCCCGGCTTGCAGCAGCGCAATACCCGCCTCGTAACCCAGCGCCTCGATGTCGAGCGCGTTGCGGCTGGCGACGTGAAATACCCGCTCCCGCAACTGCGCTGGGCAGGCGCGCGCATTGGGGCACCGAAT
This sequence comes from Mycobacterium intermedium, assembly GCF_002086275.1. GTDB lineage: Bacteria > Actinomycetota > Actinomycetes > Mycobacteriales > Mycobacteriaceae > Mycobacterium > Mycobacterium intermedium. The sequence continues at coordinate 18,727 of NZ_MVHT01000071.1, forward strand.
GTCGGCGTCGCCCTCTTTTTCGTACGCCAACGTGGTGCCGCACTCGGGACAGGTTGTGGGCATGACGAATTCGCGTTCGGATCCGTCACGCAGGTCGACCACGGGCCCCAGCACCTCTGGAATCACGTCACCGGCCTTGCGGATCACCACGGTGTCACCGATCAGCACACCCTTGCGCTTGACCTCCGCGGCGTTGTGCAGCGTGGCCTGGGCGACCGTCGACCCGGCGACCTTCACCGGCGTCATGAAGGCGAACGGGGTGACCCGGCCGGTACGTCCGACGTTGACCTTGATGTCGAGCAGCTTCGTTTGAGCTTCCTCGGGCGGGTACTTGTAGGCGATAGCCCAGCGCGGTGCCCGCGACGTGGACCCGAGCCGACGCTGTATCGCGACTTCGTCGATTTTGACGACGACGCCGTCGATTTCGTGCGCCACCTCGTGGCGATGCTCGCCCCAATAGTCGATGTGCTCCTGCACGCCGGCAATGTCGTCCACCAGCCTGGTGTGCTCGGAGACAGGCAGCCCCCAGGCCTGGAGAGCGAGATATGCATCGTGCTGGGTTACCGGACGGAAGCCTTCGGTGTGGCCCAGCCCATGGCAGATCATCCGCAGCTTGCGGCGCGCCGTGACCGCCGGATCCTTCTGCCGCAACGATCCGGCGGCGCTGTTGCGCGGATTGGCGAATGGCGCCTTGCCCGCCTCGACCAGGCTCGCGTTGAGCGCCTGAAAATCCTCGAGAAGGAAGAAGACCTCACCACGTACCTCGAGCACATCGGGCACCGGGTAGTCGTCACTGGCGCTGAGCCGCTCCGGCACGTCCTGAATGGTGCGGGCATTGAGCGTGACGTCCTCCCCGGTACGGCCGTCGCCCCTGGTCGCCGCCCGGGTCAGTCGTCCGTTGCGATAGACCAGCGACAGGGCCACGCCGTCGATCTTGAGCTCGCACAGAAAGTGGACGGCATCGCCGACCTCGTTGTGGATCCGGGTGGCCCAGGCGTTGAGTTCTTCCGTACTGAACGCATTGTCCAGGCTGAGCATCCGTTCCAGGTGCTCGGCCGGTTCGAAATCGGTCGCGAAGCCGGCGCCCCCGACCAGCTGAGTGGGCGAGTCGGGGGTGCGCAGCTCGGGATGCTGCTGCTCCAGCGCCTCCAGCCGGCGTAGCAGTTTGTCGAACTCCGCATCGGTGATGATTGGCGCGTCGCGGACGTAGTAGCGGAACTGGTGCTCACGAACTTCCTCGGCCAGCTCCTGCCATTCGCGCAACACGTCCGGGGGCAACACCTCGGATGAGCTCACCTTCGCAGGTTATCGAAGCGCACCGACACACCTTTCAAGCCCGTCAGATGGCGTCGGGATCCTGCGCTATCAGCTCCGCAGCCTTGTGGGCGAGACCGATGGCGGTGCGCGCCCACTGTGCGGTTGCACCGGCCAGGCCGCATGCCGGGGTGACCCCGACGCGGTCGCGCAGCACCGCGCGGCCAAATCCCAGCCGGTCGGTCACCGCGACCACCGAGACGGCCACTTCCTCGGCCGTCGGCGGCGGTTGCGGGCCACGGGTGGCGGCAATCACCCCGAGCACGACGGTGCGGCCCGAGTCGACGAACGCGGCGACCTGATCCAGGTCTTCGGCGCGCAACGTGCCGGCATCCACCGAAACGGCACTAATTCCGGTGCGCTGCAACAGGTCCCATGGCAACTCGGCCGCGCAACTGTGCAGCATCACCGGCGCGCCCGCGGCGCCGACGCAGGTCTCGAACAGCGCCTCCGCGACCGATTCGTCGAGCGGCGCGATCGGGCTCAGCGCGGTCACCCCGGTCAGCCGCCCGCCCAACGCGGCCGGCAGCGTGGGCTCGTCGTACTGGACCACCACGGGGGTGTCGAGCCGGCGGGCCAGCGCCGCACGATGCGTCGCGACACCCTCGGCCAGCGAAGCCGCCAGGTCACGCACCGCGCCCAGATCGGTGATCGCGCGATGGCCATTGGCCAGCTCCAGGCCCGCAGCCAAGGTGATCGGCCCGGGCGCCTGCACCTTTACCACCCGCCCGCCACCGCGCAGGCCGGCCGTCTCCCACGCCTCCTCCAGCGCGTCCATGTCCTCGTCGAGCAGGCTGACGGCCCGCCGGGTCACCGCTCCCGGCCGCGCAACGAGGCGGTATCCGCGCGGCACCGTGTCGATGGCCAGGTCAACAAGGAGGGCACCGGCGCGTCCCAGCAGGTCGGCGCCCACTCCCCTGGCGGGCAGCTCGACGAGATGCGCCAGGGAACCCGCCAACTCACCGACGACGACCTCGGCCGCGGGGCGCGCGGCGGTGCCGGGCCACGAACCTATGCCGGTTGCCCGGGCGAACGGAGAAGCGGAAGCGTTCACCCGGCAACCGTATTGGACATCACACCGCGTTCGCGCGCCCTGGGGTGTCGGAGGGGTGTTTACCGCTGGGCTGCGCGGGTAGTTTCGAGCGCGAGAGGGTGGTTGATGGCAAGAAGGACAAGGCCGCTGCTGTGGTGTGGCGCGGTGTTGCTGTTAGCGGCGTGCACACGCGTGGTGGACGGCACGGCGTCACCCGTCTACGGCGGTCCTTCGGCCGGGATCAACGTGGGCGCACTACTCTTGGACGACTCACGGATGCGGGCGATAACAGGCGCGGGTGATGACCTGACGATCATCCCCTCGATGGATGGTGAATCCCCGGTGGACATCGAAGCCCTGGCGGAGATCGTGCCGAAGGAGTGTCGGTTCATCTACGCCGAGACGGTGACCTTCGGACCGGACGTCGAGGGATTCCACAAGACCACGTACCAAGCACCGCCCATCGGCGGCCTGATCTCCGAGGGCGGTGCGGCTTATCGGGACCCGGACACCGCCCGGCGCGCCTTCGACGCCTTGGTAGCCACGGTCGAGGGCTGCGCGACGACGTCGAGCGGTCGACTGTTCGTCGGCAAATGGAAGGCGGACGCCGACTCGTTGCATCTCCGCCCGGGCGATTGCGGCCGCGACTACCGAGTGCTGTCGGCCATGCTGCTCGAGGTAACCTTCTGCGGTTTCCCGGAGTCGGTGTCCGACATCGTGATGACGAACATCATGGCCAACGTGCCGGGCCGGTAACCGCGCCCCGACAAAAAGCCTCAGCCTCGAACGGGCGTTAGCGTCGGGCCGTGTCGGCGATGGTTGCGCTTGCCAGCACCTCGTCGCCGTCGGGATCGGGGCGGTACAACACGACCGTCTGCCCACGCGCCACCCCGCGCAGCGGCGAACGCAGCTGCACGTGAAGTTCGTCGTCAACCAATTCGGCTATCGCGGCGGTGGTTTCGCCATGGGCACGCACCTGTACCACGCACTCGATGGGGCCCGTCGGCGCCGTTCCGGCGGTGAAGACGGGTGCCCGTCCGGTGATCGCATGCACGTCGAGCTCGTCCACGTCACCGACATAAACGGTCGCGGTGTCGGCGTCGATCGCCGTGACGTACCGGGGGCGCCCGTCGGGCCCGGGACCGGCGATACCCAACCCCTTGCGTTGTCCGATGGTGAAGCCGTGCACCCCGTCATGCTCGGCGAGCACCGTGCCGTCCGAATTGACGACGGAACCGCGCCGGACCCCGATGCGGGCGCCGAGGAAGGCCCGGGTGTCCCCAGACGGGATGAAGCAGATGTCATGACTGTCCGGCTTGTCCGCGACCGCCAGGCCGCGCCTGGCGGCCTCGGCACGGATCTCCGGCTTGGGCGTGTCCCCGATGGGAAACGCTGCGTGCCGCAGCTGTTCGGCGGTCAACACGGCCAGCACGTAGGACTGGTCCTTGTCCCGGTCGACGGCGCGGCGCAGCCGTCCGTCCGCCAACCGCGCGTAGTGGCCGGTGGCGACCGCGTCGAAGCCCAGCGCCAGGGCGCGGGCCGACAGCGCCGAGAACTTGATCTGCTGATTGCATCGCACGCACGGGTTGGGGGTTTCACCGCGAGCGTAGGACGACACGAAGTCCTCGATCACGTCTGCTGCGAAGCGTTCCGCGAAATCCCAAACATAGAACGGGATTCCGAGCACATCGGCCACCCGGCGGGCATCTGAAGCGTCTTCTTTGGAGCAACAACCCCGCGAGCCGGTACGCAGCGTCCCCGGTGCTGTCGACAAAGCCAGGTGCACACCAACCACGTCGTGACCGGCATCGACCATCCGGGCGGTGGCCACCGACGAGTCGACGCCGCCACTCATCGCGGCGAGAACCTTCATCGGGATGCCCCCGCGGAGGCGAGTGCGGCCCGCCGGGCTCGCGCGACGGCACCGGGCAGCACCTCCAGCACCGCGTCGACATCGGCATCAACACTGGTGTGGCCCAACGACAGCCGCAACGATCCCCGAGCGCTGGCGGGATCGGCGCCCATCGCGATCAGCACGTGCGACGGCTGCGCGACCCCCGCCGTGCAGGCCGACCCGGTCGAGCATTCGATTCCGTTGGCGTCCAACAACATCAGCAGTGCATCGCCTTCGCAACCACGGAAAGTGAAGTGCGCGTTGCCTGGCAGCCGCAGCGGGTCACTGGCGCCGTTGAGGCGGACCTCGTCGATTTGGGCCAGCACGCCCTCGACCAGTCGGTCGCGCAACCTGCGGAGCCGTTCGCTGTTGGCCTCCACCCCGTCCACCGCGATGCGGGCGGCGGTGGCCATCCCGACGGCGCCGGCGACATCGGGTGTGCCCGAACGGATGTCGCGTTCCTGACCGCCACCGTGCAGCACCGGCACACACGCGACATCGCGACGCAGCAGCAATGCGCCTACCGCGGGCGGACCGCCGAACTTGTGCGCCGTGACGCTCATCGCCGACAGCCCGCTGGCGTCGAAGTCAACCGGCAACTGGCCCACCGCCTGAACGGCGTCACTGTGCATGGGTACGCCGAATTCGGCGGCCACGGCGGCAAGTTCGGCCGTCGGCATGATGGTGCCGACCTCGTTGTTGGCCCACATCACCGACACCAGGGCAACGTCGTCGTGGGCCTGCAGCACCTCGCGCAGCGCGGCTGCCGACACCGAGCCGTCCGCGGCGGTAGGCAGTTTAGTCACCTCGGCGCCTTCGTGCTCGACAAGCCAATTGACCGAATCAAGCACCGCGTGGTGTTCCACCTCGGTGGTGACGATGCGCCGACGGGTCTGGTCGGCATCCCGGCGGGCCCAGTAGATGCCCTTGAGCGCCAGGTTGTCGCTCTCGGTACCGCCGGCGGTGAAGATCACCTCGGAGGGACGTGCGCCGAGTTTTTCCGCGATCAGCTCCCGGGATTCCTCGAGACGCCGCCGCGCCGCGCGACCGGTGGTGTGCAACGACGAGGCATTCCCGACGGTGCCCAGCACAGCCGTCATCGCCTCGATGGCGGCGGGGTGCATCGGGGTGGTGGCTGCGTGATCCAGGTAGACCATGACCCGCCCAGGATACTGGTCGAGCTGGACGGTCCCGAATTTCACGGGGTTACGTACGACCTGCGCAAGACGGCAGCAGCGGGCCGCCGCTGACCAATGCATTGGTCTTCCCCTTGCTGGGCTGCGGTGATCAGCAGCCACGCGATGCTGACCGGGTCGCAGTACGGGTTCGGTGATTGTGGATAAATGGGCAGCTAGACCACTATTTCTTCGAGGATTTCGTCGCGGCGGGACAGCAGCAAGGTGAACGATGCAGCCGCACGGACCCATAGGTACGGCCGTCGCCCGCCTGCACCGCCCTCTGGCAGCGGCTGGCCAGCGCTCGTCGGTCGGCCCCGGGCAGTTGCAACGATTCGACCCGCACCCGCAGCACCGTGCGGCGCACGCGCAGCATCCGCCGAACCGAGCGCAGCAACGTGTCGTCGCCCACGTAGGCAGGCGTGGTCGAGACACTGCCGCCGGCATGGTGGTAGGTCAACCGCAGCGGCTGCACCGGCCGGCCGGCATCGATCGCTGCTTGAAACATCGCCGGGTAGAAGCGCCCTGCGACTCGACCGCACCACGTCGTGCCCTCGGGGAAGGCCACCACGGTTTGGCCGGCGCGCAACCGGTGGGCCACGGTCTCGACCACCCCTGGTAGGCGCCGCAGACTGGCCCGCTCGATCGGGATGATCTGCAGCAGCCGGGCCACGATGCCCGTCGCCGGTCCGGTGAACATGTCGGCGCGCGCCACGAACGACCCCGGCAACACCGCGCCGATGGCGAACACGTCCAGCCAAGACGTGTGGTTGCTGACCACCAGCACACCGCGCACGTTGCGGATTGGGCTGCCCGACACCGTGATCCGCACGCCGAAGCAGCGCAACACCAGGCGGCAGTAGGCGCGCTGGACCTGCGTGCTACCAGGAATCGGCATCCCCAGCAGCGGCAATCCCGGGGCCAGCAGCAGCGCCGCGGTGAGGCGCAGCGTTGCCCGCATTGCCACCCGCACCGGGTGGGACACCGCCACATCGCCGACGCAGCGGTCGTCACACGATGCGCGCGGCAACCAGGAGTGCCCGGTGGTGGTCCGGCCTCTCACCGGCCCGCGCCGTCGGTCGTTTCGGCCCGTTGTGGTTGCGAGGCGGACACCGAACGCAACCGCTTCAGGTACCGGGTGTCGGCGTGCTTCTTGTCGAGCAGCAAGCAGAAGTCGCCGACACCGAAGGCCGGGTCGTGGGCGGGCTCGCCGCACGCCTGGGCGCCCAACCGCAGATAGCCACGCATCAGCGGCGGCAGGCTGGGCCGCGGCGGCGCGGATAAGTCGTCCAACGACCTGCCGTCGATGCGCACCGGCCGGTAGGGTCGCACTCGGTACTGCGACGCGTGACGCTTGGCGATGAAGTCACGCACGCCCCGGATCTGGCTGCCCGGCGGGTGGCCTTCGGTCTCGACGGGTACCGACACGCAGCCGGTCACGTACTCGTAGCCGTAGCGGTCGAGGTAGGCCAGGATGCCCGCCCACATCAGCAGCACCACCGCACCGTTGCGATGGCCTTCCCGCACCACCGCACGGCCCATCTCGACCAAGGACGGCCGGAGCGAATCGAACTCACGCACGTCGAATTCCGTTGCGGTATAGAGCCCTCCGGCGGCTATGGCACCCGAGGGCGGCAGCATTCGGTAGCAGCCCACCAGTTCGCCGGTGTCGTCGTCGCGGACCAGCAGGTGGTCGCAGAATTCGTCGAAGCGGTCCATGTCGCGGAACGCCTCGCCCGTCGCCGGCAGTGTGAAGCCGGGTGTGCTGCTGAACACGTCGTAGCGCAGCCGCTGGGCGGCTTCGATCAGGGCAGGGTCGGTGGATACCAGCAGGGAATAGTGCGGCCCGGGAGGTGACCCCAAACCGGTGGTGGCCCCGGTTCCGTGCGGCTTCTCGCTAGGGATGAGGACAGAAGCGATGCTCATGCCACCAACGTGGCGGAGCCGATCAGCTAACTGGCATCGCCGCTGTGACACGTCGATGCACGGCAGGTGACGAGTTGGGCAACCCGGTGGGTCGAACCGACGCAAAAGCCCCCGATTTCCAGCAGGAATCGGGGGCTTTGCGACTGCTCGCCTTTAGAGCGCGCAGAGAAATCTAGCCCTTGCGGGCCTTGATGCCTTCGGTCAATTGCGGGGCGACCTTGAACAGGTCGCCCACCACGCCGTAGTCGGCGATCTCGAAGATGGGCGCCTCTTCGTCCTTGTTGACCGCCACGATCGTCTTCGACGTCTGCATGCCGGCGCGGTGCTGGATGGCCCCGGAGATGCCGAGCGCGATGTAAAGCTGCGGCGACACCGTCTTGCCGGTCTGACCAACCTGGAACTGGCCGGGGTAGTAGCCGGAGTCCACGGCGGCACGCGACGCGCCGACCGCGGCACCGAGCGAGTCGGCGAGCTCCTCGACCACCTTGAAGTTCTCCGCGCTTCCCACGCCGCGACCACCGGACACCACGACCGTGGCCTCCGTCAGCTCCGGACGGTCACCGGCGACCGCCGGCTCGCGCGCGGTGATCTTGGTGGCATTCTCGGCGGGTTCGGGCACGTCCACGTTGACCACCTCGCCCGCGCCCTCGGACGGCTGCGCCTCGATCGCTCCGGCACGGACGGTGATCACCGGTGTGTCCCCGTTGACCTGCGCCTCGACCGTGAACGCGCCACCGAAGATGGAGTGGACGCCCTTGCCGCCCTCCTTGACGTCGACCACGTCGACCAGCAGGCCCGACCCGATCCGGGCCGCCAGCCGACCGGCGATCTCCTTGCCGTCGGCGTTGGCCGCCAGCAGCACCCCGGCGGGGGCCTGTGACTCGGCCAGCGAGGCAAGCACATCGACGTATGGGGTCAGGAAGTAGTTTTCGGCGACGTCGGACTCGGCGACGTAGATCTTGGCGGCACCGGCCTCCTTCAGCCCCGCCAGGAGCGGCTCGGCCGTGCCGGGCGCGCCGATGACGACGGCGGCCGGCTCGCCAAGGGCGCGAGCGGCGGTGATGAGTTCGGAGGTGACCTTCTTCAGGGCGCCTTCAGAGTGCTCGACGAGCACAAGTACTTCAGCCATGGTTTATTTCGCTCTTCTCGTCTTAGCGGCTCGTTAGATGATCTTCTGGGAGACCAGGTACTGGACGATCTGGTTGCCACCCTCGCCCTCGTCGGTGACCTTCTCACCTGCGGTCTTCGGGGGCTTCGGGGTTGCCGACAACACGGTCGACCCGGCGTTCTCCAGCCCGACCTCGTCGCTCTCGACGCCGATGTCGGCCAGGGTCAGTACGGTCACTTCCTTCTTCTTGGCGGCCATGATGCCCTTGAAGGACGGGAAGCGCGGCTCGTTGATCTTCTCGTTGACGCTGACGACCGCGGGCAGGGTGGCCTCGAGCTTGAACACACCGTCGTCGGTCTCGCGCTCGCCGATCACCTTGCCGTCCTCCACGGACAGTTTGCGCAGGTGAGTCAGCTGCGGCAGGCCCAGGTACTCGGCGATGATGGCCGGCACCGCGCCGGCCACACCGTCGGTGGACTCGTTGCCGGCGATCACCAGCTCGGTGCCCTCGATGGCGCCTAGGGCCCGCGCGAGCGCCCACCCGGTCTGGATGACGTCCGAGCCCTTCAGCCCATCGTCCTTGAGGTGCACGGCTTTGTCGGCACCCATCGACAGGGCCTTGCGGATCGCCTCGGTGGCGCGCTCGGGGCCGGCGGTCAGCACGGTTACCGACCCTTCGCCGCCTTCCCGCTCCCGGATCTGGAGCGCTTCCTCGACGGCGCGCTCGTTGATCTCGTCCAGGACCGCGTCGGCAGCCTCGCGGTCGAGCGTCCAGTCACCGTCTTTCAGCTTGCGCTCCGACCAGGTGTCTGGGACCTGCTTGATCAGGACCACGATGTTCGTCATGGTTGTGGTTCGTCCTCCTCGAAGGTGTCCGGCAGGGTTCGACCGCCGGACTGCGGTCACGCGTCTCGCGACCGCACAGGCACGTTACTAGCGGGTAACTTCTTGCGGTCCGCCCTCACACCATAGCGGGTCGTACTGCACGTTCTTTCGCCTGGATCCCGTCGAGCCAGCGGTCCGGTTCGCGAATCGGGTCGCAGGCGTTAGCCTGCCTTAGCAATGACCGCATTCGTCCCCGACGTACCGCAGCCCGCCGGCCACACACCCCCGCCGGCGGATGCGGTGTTGACGCTGACCGGCGAACGAACAATTCCCGATCTGGACATCGAAAACTATTGGTTCCGCCGCCACGAGGTGGTCTACGAGCGGCTGGCGCCGCGCTGCGCGGACCGCGACGTCCTGGAAGCCGGCTGCGGCGAGGGCTACGGCGCCGACCTGATCGCGCGCGTCGCACGCCGCGTGGTCGCGGTGGATTACGACGAGGCCGCGGTGGCTCACGTCCGCGCCCGCTATCCGCGGGTCGAAGTCATGCGGGCCAACCTGGCCGAACTCCCGCTGCCGGACGCCTCGGTCGACGTCGTGGTGAACTTCCAGGTCATCGAGCACCTGTGGGACCAGGGCCAGTTCGTCCGGGAGTGTGCGCGGGTGCTGCGTCCTTCCGGGTTGCTGATGATGTCCACACCGAATCGGATCACCTTCTCCCCCGGCCGAGACACTCCGATCAACCCTTTCCACACCCGCGAACTGAACGCCGACGAGCTCACCGAGTTGTTGGTCGACGGCGGGTTCGGCGACGTCGCAATGTACGGGCTGTTCCACGGCGCCGGTCTGCGTGAGATGGACGCACGCCACGGTGGGTCAATCATCGACGCCCAGATTGCGCGGGCCGTTGCCGACGCGCCGTGGCCGCCGGACCTCGCGGCCGACGTCGCGGCCGTCACCACGGCCGACTTCGACATCATCGAGGCCGGCCGGGATCCGAACCACGCGATCGATGACAGCCTCGATCTAATTGCGATCGCGGTGCGGCTTTGACCGAGTGCCACTCCGCAACTCCGGTACCGGGCATGTTCACCCTGGTGCTGCACACACACCTGCCCTGGCTGGCCCATCACGGCCGGTGGCCGGTCGGCGAGGAATGGCTCTACCAGTCGTGGTCGGCGGCCTACCTGCCGCTGTTCCGGGTGCTGCGCGCACTGGCCGACGAGGACCGCCGCTCGTTGCTCACGCTCGGCATGACGCCGGTGGTCAACGCCCAACTCGACGACCCTTACTGCCTGGACGGGATGCACCACTGGCTGGCGAACTGGCGGTTACGCGCGGCCGAGGCCGCCAGCGTCCGGTCGGCTCCCCGGTCCAAGTCGGCAAACTATCCGTCCTGCACGCCGGAAGCGTTGCGCACCTTCGGTGCTCGCGAATCCGCCGAGGCCGAGCAGGCGCTCGACGACTTCGCCACGCTGTGGCGGCACGGCGGCAGCCCGCTGTTGCGCAGCCTGATCGACGCCGGCACGGTCGAACTGCTCGGCGGCCCGTTGGCCCACCCGTTCCAGCCCCTGCTCGCCCCCCGGCTCCGCGAGTTCGCCCTGCGCGAGGGGCTGGCCGACGCGCGGCTGCGGCTGGACCACTCCCCGACGGGCATCTGGGCACCGGAATGCGCCTATGCGCCGGGCATGGAACACGACTACGCGGCCGCCGGCGTCAGTCACTTCATGGTCGACGGCCCGTCGCTGCACGGCGACACGGCGCTGGGGCGTCCGGTCGGCGCCACCGATGTGGTCGCGTTCGGACGTGACCTGCAGGTCAGCTATCGGGTGTGGTCGCCCAAATCCGGCTACCCCGGCCACGCCGCCTATCGGGATTTCCACACCTATGACCACCTGACCGGCCTCAAGCCGGCCCGGGTGACCGGGCGCAACGTGTCGTCGGAGAACAAGGCGCCCTACGACCCCGAGCGCGCCGACCGCGCCATCAACGTTCACGTCCGCGACTTCGTCGACGTCGTCCGCAACCGGTTGCTCACGGAGTCCGAACGCATCGGACGACCCGCGCACGTCATTGCGGCCTTCGACACCGAACTGTTCGGCCACTGGTGGTACGAAGGCCCGACGTGGCTGGCTCGCGTGTTGCGGGCATTGCCCGCCGCGGGCGTTCGGGTGGGAACGCTGCGCGACGCGATGGAGGCGGGGTTCGTCGGCGGCTCCGTCGAATTGCCGCCCAGTTCGTGGGGGTCGGGCAAGGACTGGCAGGTGTGGAACGGTGAGAAGGTCGCCGATCTGGTCCAGCTGAACAGCGAAGTTGTGGACACCGCGCTGACCACCGTCGACAAGGCGCTGGCCCAGACCGCTTCGCTGGACGGACCGATTCCCCGCGACCACGTTGCCGACCAGATTCTGCGCGAAACGCTGCTCACCGTTTCCAGCGACTGGCCGTTCATGGTGAGCAAGGACTCCGCGGCCGACTACGCCCGCTACCGTGCTCACCTGCATGCCCACGCGACCCGGGAAATCGCCGGGGCGCTGGCGTCGGGCCGCCGCGACACCGCGCAGCGCCTGGCCGAGGGCTGGAACCGCGCCGACGGCCTGTTCGGCGCCCTGGATGCCCGGAGGCTGCCCCGGTGAGGTTCACCACCACCCGCGAGCGTGCGTGTCGTGCCAGCGACACGCCGCTGGGCATGGCATTTTGCGCACGCTCACGACGCGAGGAGGGGGGACGCGCGTGAAGATTTTGATGATTTCCTGGGAGTACCCGCCGGTTGTCATCGGCGGCCTGGGCCGGCACGTCCATCATCTGTCGACCGCCCTGGCCGAGGCGGGCCACGACGTCGTCGTGCTGTCCCGCAGACCTACCGGCACGGACCCCAGCACGCACCCGTCGTCGGATGAGATCAGCGAGGGCGTGCGGGTGATCGCCGCCGCCCAGGATCCGCACGAGTACACCTTCGGCAACGACATGATGGCCTGGACGCTGGCGATGGGCCACGCCATGATCCGCGCCGGCCTGTCCCTCAAGAGACACGGCAGTGACCGCCCATGGCGACCGGACGTGGTGCATGCGCACGACTGGCTGGTCGCCCATCCGGCCATCGCGCTCGCCCAGTTCTATGACGTCCCAATGGTTACCACCATGCACGCGACGGAGGCCGGTCGGCATTCCGGCTGGGTCAGTGGCGCCATCAGCCGTCAGGTGCACGCCATCGAGTCGTGGCTGGCGCGTGAATCCGATTCGCTGATCACATGTTCGGCCTCGATGTGCGACGAGATCTCCGAATTGTTCGGTCCGGGTTTGGCGCAGATCACGGTGATCCGCAACGGTATCGACGCAGCGCGCTGGCCGTTCGCCCCGCGCCGCAAGCGCACCGGACCCCCCGAGCTGCTCTTCTTGGGACGGCTGGAATACGAAAAGGGCGTACACGACGCCATTGCCGCGCTGCCCCGAATCCGGCGCCACCACCCGGGCACCACGCTGACCATCGCCGGGGAGGGCACTCAGCAGCAGTGGCTGGTCGAACAGGCCCGTAAACACAAGGTGCTCAAAGCAACCCGGTTCGTCGGGCACCTCGGCCATGACGAATTGCTTGCCATACTGCACCGGGCCGATGCGGCCGTACTGCCCAGCCACTACGAGCCGTTCGGTCTGGTGGCGCTGGAAGCCGCCGCGGCCGGGACGCCTCTGGTGACATCAAACATCGGCGGCCTGGGCGAAGCGGTGATCAACGGCGAGACCGGAGTGTCTTGCCCCCCTCGCGATGTTGCGGCCCTGTCTGCGGCGGTGCGCTCCGTGCTCGACGATCCGGCCGCCGCGCAACGGCGGGCCCGCGCGGCCCGGGAACGACTCACCGCGGATTTCGCGTGGCAGACCGTGGCGAAGGAGACCGCGCAGGTCTACCTCGCGGCCAAGCGCGGCGAGCGCCAACCACAGCCCCGACTGCCCATCGTCGAGCACGCACTACCCGACCGGTAACGCCTCTAGAGCCAGGAGAGCATCCCGCTCGGGTCGTCCAATCCGACCACTCCGGCGCAGTAGCGCCAGACGATGTCGCGGTCCCGTTCGCTGTATCCGGTCAGCGGTAGGTAGTGCTGGGGACGCGTCCGGCGGTCGTGCCAAAAACGACCGGTGGGCGGCGCCGGGTTGGTCGCGGCGAGCCAGACGGCGGTATCGGCCCCCTCTTCAGGGGTCCGCAACAACCGTCCGGTGAGACTTCGGAAACGCGGCAGCGCCGCAGCCACGCCGGGCGTATCGGCCCACCCGGGATGCATGGCGTACACCCGGATGTGATGCGGCGCCCAGCGCTGCGCCAGGATCGGGGTGAACGCCACCTGCAGGCGTTTGGTTCGCGCATACGCGGTAGTGCCCCGGTATCGCTCGTACCGGTATTCCGGGTCGTCGACGGGCAGCGACTGGGTATACATCCCGCCGGACGACACCAGGATCACCCGGGCGTCACCCGATTCCGCCAGGATCGGGACCAGGCATTCGGTCAGCAACATCGGGCCCAACACGTGCGTGGCGAGCGTCACTTCGTGCCGGTCAACGGTCTCGGTGCGGCTGTCCGGCAGCACCCCGGCATTGTGGATGAGCACGTCGAGCCGCGGGATTCGGCGCATCAGCTCCGTGGCGAATATCTGCACACCGCCCAGGTCGGACACGTCGCAGACTTCCACCTGGACCTGCGCGTCCGGGTGGTCCGCGATGATGTCCGCGCGTGCCTGTTCGCCCTTCTCCCGATCGCGCACCGTCAGCAGCACGGTCGCGCCCAGCCGAGCCAAACCCCCGGCGATCGCCTTGCCAAGCCCGCGATTGGCGCCGGTGACCAGCGCGGTACGACCGCGGAGCACGCCCTCCGGCGGATCGGCCGGCCAGCCCGCTCGCCGCAGCCGGTAACCGATACGTGTGTAGCCAGGGACGACGGTCCGGTCGAGCGCGGTGTCCACCGCGGTGTCGAGCAAGGAAAGCACCCCGTTACGAACACCCATGCAGACCAGATTGCCCCAGACGCGGAACTCCGTGCCAACCCCTCCGTCGGTAACGTCGGGTTGATGGGGTTGGAATATGCGACCGTGGTCGACGCGCCGCGCGACGATGTGTTCGACTGGCACGCACGCCCGGGCGCTTTTACCCGGCTTTCGCCGCCGTGGCAGCCGATGCGCCTGGTCAGCGAGGCCGAGTCGGTCAAGGACGGACGGGCAATCCTGGCGCTGCCCGGGGGGTTGCGCTGGATTGCCCAACATCAGGCCGGGTCGTATGACCCACCAACATGTTTCGTCGACGACCTCAGCAGCGATGGGCTGGCGTCGCTGCCGCCCCGGATCATCCGGCGCTGGCGCCACACCCACTTGTTCGAAGACGCCGGGCCGAACCGGACCCGGGTCATCGACCGGCTGGACACCCCGGTACCTGCGTTCGCGTTGCGCCCCATGTTCGCCTACCGCCACCGCCAACTGGCCGACGACCTGGCCGCGCACCAACTTGCCTCCGAACATGGATTGACGCCGTTGACGATCGCCGTGACGGGCGCTTCGGGACTGGTCGGCACCGCGTTGACCGCATTCCTCAGCACCGGCGGTCACCGCGTCATCCGTCTTGTCCGGCGCCAGCCGCAGTCCTCGCTCGAACGCCGCTGGGATCCGGCTCATCCCGACGCAGACTTGCTCACAGGTGTTGACGCGCTCGTTCACCTGGCGGGGGCATCGATAGCCGGACGGTTCACCGAGAAGCACCGAAACGCCATCCGCGACAGCCGGATTGGACCGACACGCCGACTCGCCGAACTCGTAACCCGCACCTCCGACGGGCCCAAAGTGTTCGTGTGTGCGTCGGCAATCGGGTACTACGGGTACGACCGCGGCGACGAAACGCTGTCCGAGGACAGCGATCGCGGCGACGGACTCCTGGCCGATGTCGTTGTCGAATGGGAGGAGGCGACTTCGCCGGCCACGCAGATCGCGCGGGTGGTCCAGGTGCGTACCGGCATCGTGCAGTCGCCCGCGGGCGGGACCCTGCGGCTGATGCGTCCCCTGTTCAGCGCCGGGCTCGGCGGCCGCCTGGGCAGCGGCCAGCAGTGGCTGTCCTGGATCGGCATCGACGACCTGGTCGACGTGTACCATCGCGCGCTGTGGGACACCACCCTGGCGGGTCCGGTGAATGCCGTTGCCCCCCAACCGGTTCGCAATGCCGACTACACGCGGACCCTGGCCAGGGTCTTGCGGCGTCCGGCAGTGCTGCCGGTGCCGGCGCTGGGCCCCAGGGTCCTGCTCGGTGAACAGGGTGCCCGCGAACTGGCCTGCGCCAGCCAACGGGTGGAGCCGCACCGGCTCGCCCAAGCCGGGCACCGATTCCGGTGGCCCGACCTCGACCCGGCGTTGCGCCACTTGCTCGGACGCAACAGGTGACTTCCGCCGATCAGGGCCGATCAGGGCCGATCAGGGCCGATCAGACGGGTGCTTGCCGAACCCCTCCCGTTGGTCGAGGATGCCTTTGGGGCCCGGCGTCCCTAGGCCTCGGTCAACGAATGGAGCCGTGTAGATGACTTCCGAAACCGAGCATGGCCTGCACTTTCCGTACCGCTACGAAGCCCGGGTAGCCCCGCTGTGGCTGCCCTTTCGGTGGGGAACCCAAGGTGTCACGCTGACCGACGACGGACGGTTCGTGGCGCGCTACGGGCCATTTCGCGCCGAGGCGCCGCTGTCGAGCGTCCAGGATTCGCATGTGACCGGCCCCTACCGGTGGTGGACGGCCGTTGGGCCGCGGCTTTCCTTCGTCGACGACGGGCTGACCTTCGGGACGAATACCGAAGCGGGTGTATGCGTTCACTTCGACCCGCCGATTCCGCGTGTGATCGGGTTCAAGAATCACTCGGCGCTGACCGTGACCGTCGCGGATACCGACGGATTGGTTGCGGCGCTCATGAAGGCCAAGAAACCTAACTAAGGCAAGGGATTCGGCTCGCCCGGAGCGCTGGCGGGTGCCGAGTCGGGCTGTCGTTGCCAGCGCCGGAACGCCGCCACGCCGATGAGAGCGCTCCCGGTGATCAGGGCTGGCCAGAAGGCCAGCTGAAGAATCCACAGCCGCCGCTGCAGCCGCAACACCTTCTGCTCGCCGCGCCATACACGACGCGATACCGACTTGACACTCACAGCCTCGCAAATACCCCCGGTCCGGCCGTCCAAAACGATGGGTTGAGACGACGATCACGATTGTTCCCGTTTGGGCAGCTCAAGGTGGATTCAGTGGGCAACGGCGGTTGGGCGGACCGGCTACCCAACGTTTCTAGCCAGGAAGGGATGGGAACGAGTAAGCCATGGCACAAAAAAGTGGACCCCTAGAAGCAGTCAGCAGCGTTATCGAGGGCGCCAAAGGTCTGGTGAAGCAAATCATCGGGTTGGTGACCGGCAACGAGCGGTTGGCTGACGAAGCAAAAGCACAGCAGGACAAGGCCGATGCACAGCGTGAGGCCGCCAAGCGCGAAGCGGAGGCCGAAGCGGCCCGCGCCGGCGCGAAGGCGGCTTCCAAGCGCCAGAAGGCCAATCAGTAACTTCTCACCCAGACGATGGGCCCAGCCGCGATTCGCGGCTGGGCCCATCGTGTCCCGGCTAACCGCCGTCTCTGCCGTCGCGACTGCGCGCATATGCGCTGGCGCGCAGGTGCGCGAGCCAGCCCGGGAACAGGTTCACTCCGGGAGCCGTGTTCAGCACGGGGTCAAAGGACACGTCGGAGTCGGGAGGAATCGCCTCGGTCAACGTGATCCGCGCTAGCGGAGTGAAACCTCCTGTGCCACAGGCTTGGTCGAGCGTCACCTCTATTTCGCCGGCTTCCAGGCAAGAGCGCAAGTTGTCCAGCGACAAGCCTGGGCCGGCGATGTCGGTGGCTATGCGCGCCCGCACCCACCAGTTGCTGCCCTGATACTGCAGGGGCATGAGGTTCGTCATGGTGTGTCCTTAAGTTCGTAGGTGCAGTTACTTCGTGTTGTTACGTTGTGCTGTGACCCGGGCGGGTCGGGTGAGGTTGTTG
>NZ_MVHT01000072.1 GCF_002086275.1 Mycobacterium intermedium
TGGACGTGATCGTGTACGCCACCGGCTTCCACGTCACCGACTCCTACACCTACGTGCAGATCAAGGGCGCCGGCGGCAATGCCGCTTACGGGTTGAACCTAGGTGGCAACGGCGGCGCCGGAGGCAAGGCCGGACTGTTCATCGGATCGGGCGGTGCCGGCGGCGCGGGCGGGTTCACAAGCGCCTTCGGCACCATCGGCGGAACTGGCGGCACCGGCGGGCAGTCCGGGCTGATCGGGAATGGTGGAAACGGCGGCAACGGCGGGTTCAACTTCACCGCCCCCGGCAAGCACGGTGCTGGCGGCATAGCGTTGTTCTTCGGCTTGGACGGACTGCCGGGGTCGGGGTCCTAGCGGCGCGAAGGCTTCCTTCTTGGCAGCAGCGGGATTGACATGCGTGAAATGCCAACTTTGCCTGGATTGCACGAGTGAATTGAAGCCGCGCGGGCCCACTCACCCGCTTGCTAGGACAACTGATCGGGGTGCCCGGCCAGCCCGGCCTGCCGTAGCGCCCCGCCAGCAGATGCAAAAGCCCCGCGGACACCGGGGCGTGTCGCGGGGCTTTCGCGTCTGGTCGCGGTACGACCGGTTACAGGCTCTGCAGGATCTCCCGGGCCAACGCGGCCGTCTCGGACGGCGTCTTGCCGACCTTGACCCCCGCCGCCTCCAGTGCTTCCTTCTTGGCGGCCGCGGTGCCCGACGAGCCGGACACGATGGCGCCAGCGTGGCCCATCGTCTTGCCTTCTGGCGCCGTGAATCCCGCGACGTAGCCGACGACCGGCTTGGACACGTTGGCCTTGATGTAGTCGGCCGCACGCTCCTCGGCGTCGCCGCCGATCTCACCGATCATCACGATCAGCTTGGTGTCGGGGTCCTTCTCGAAGGCCTCGATGGCGTCGATGTGAGTGGTGCCGATGATCGGGTCGCCGCCGATGCCGATCGAGGTGGTGAAGCCGAAATCACGCAGCTCGTACATCATCTGGTAGGTCAGCGTGCCCGACTTGGACACCAGCCCGACGGGCCCTGGGCCGGTGATGTTGGCCGGGGTGATGCCGACCAGCGCCTGCCCCGGGCTGATGATGCCCGGGCAGTTCGGGCCGATGATGCGGGTCTTGCCGCCCTTCTCCAGGTTGTAGGCCCAGGCATAGGCGCTGTCCTGCACCGGAATTCCCTCGGTGATGACCACCAACAAGGGGATCTCGGCGTCGATGGCCTCGATGATCGCGTCCTTGGCGAACTTCGGCGGCACGAAGATGATCGACACGTCGGCGCCGGTCTTTTCGATCGCCTCCGAGACGCTGCCGAACACCGGCAGCTTGATGATCCGGCCGCCTTTGTCCTCGTGGGTGACCTCGGTGCCGGCCTTGCGCGCATTCACGCCGCCGACGATCTGGGTGCCCGCCTTGAGCATCCGGGCGGTGTGCACGGTCGCCTCACTGCCGGTGATGCCTTGGACGATGACCTTGTTGTCTTTGGTCAGGAAGATTGCCATCTGTCGCTGTCCTCTCTCAGGCGCTCGCCAGCTCGGCCGCCCTGTCGGCGGCTTCGTCCATCGTCGGGACCAATGTCACCAGCGGGTGGTTGGCCTCGGCCAGGATGCGTCGGCCTTCTTCGACGTTGTTGCCGTCCAACCGCACCACCAGCGGCTTGTTGGCCTCATCGCCCAGAATTTCCAGCGCCTTGACGATCCCGGTGGCCACCGCGTCGCAGGAGGTGATCCCGCCGAACACGTTGACGAAGACGCTCTTGACCTGCTCGTCGCTCAAGATCACGTCCAGGCCGGCGGCCATCACCTCGGCCGAAGCGCCGCCGCCGATGTCCAGGAAGTTCGCCGGCTTGACGCCGCCGTGCTTCTCACCCGCGTAGGCGACGACGTCGAGGGTCGACATCACCAGGCCGGCTCCGTTGCCGATGATGCCCACCTCACCGTCGAGCTTGACGTAGTTGAGGTCGTGCTCCTTGGCCTTGAGCTCCAACGGGTCGGTGGACGCCTTGTCCTCGAACTCGGCGTGACCGGGCTGACGGAAGGCGGCGTTGCCGTCCAGGGTGACCTTGCCGTCCAGCGCCAGGATCTGGTCGTCGGGAGTGCGTACCAGCGGGTTGACCTCTACCAAGGTGGCGTCCTCGCCGACGAACACCCCCCACAGCTTCTCGATGGTGACCGCTGCCGCGTCGAGCACCTCGGCGGGCAGATGGCCCTGCTCCGCAATCGAGCGAGCGAGTGCCAGGTCGACACCCTTGACGGCACTCACCGGAACTTTGGCCAGCCGGTCCGGCTTGGTGGCTGCGACTTCCTCGATCTCCATGCCGCCTTCTACCGAGCACATGGCCAGGTAGCTGCGGTTGGCGCGGTCAAGCAGGAAGGAGAGGTAGTACTCCTCGGCGATGTCGCTGGCCTCGGCGACCAGCAGCTTTCTCACGATGTGGCCCTTGATGTCCAAGCCCAGAATGTTCTTGGCGTGTTCGTAAGCCTCATCGGGAGTGGCGGCGTACTTCACGCCACCGGCCTTTCCGCGACCGCCTGTCTTGACCTGCGCCTTGACCATCACCGGCTTACCGATCTCGGTAGCGATGGCTTTGGCACCCTCGGCAGTGTCAGTCACCCGGCCTTGATTGCCAGGCACGCCATGCTTGGCGAACAACTCTTTGGCTTGATACTCGAAAAGATCCATGGCCTCACCGTCTCGCTGGGCTAAATCCGCAACTCGCAGGGGAACCTTATCGAGAGGCGAAATGGCGGTAGCAGTGGCATCCACTCCTGTGGCCCGGATCACCGAATGTTCATTCTCCCGAAACCGTGATCCAAGTCACAAAATTGGCCAGATTGCATACCCAGGTTGCCAGTTCTGGCGATGAGCGGATACCGTCTCATGGGTCCAGATAACGTTATGGTCACGATCCGAGGACACCGTTAGCTTGTCCCAGCACCGATTTGCCCGCTCTGCCAGCGCAGTTGCGGCTCGCGCACCCCGCGATCGTTGGCTGCATCACCCCCGTAACGAAGTGACCGAGATCATCCCGCTCGACGGGTTCGACGATCTCGACGACCTGGATTTCGCCGATCTCGACGAGCTGGACTACGGCGACGAGCCGATCTTCGGCGACGATGCCCTGCTGGACGCGCCCGAACTCGATGACGTCAACGAACTCGACGAGTCGCCGCGTCCGCTGGCACCCCCCTCCGCCGCCATCACCGCCGTGATGACTCGGGTGATCGCCGAGCCCGACGGACTCACCGAGCGGATCACCCCGGTACCCCGCAGCGGTGGGCAGCATCGCAAGCCACCGACCAGCGCCGCCAAGGGACGCCTGATGATCTCGGCGATGGCGGCTGGCGCGGCGGCCGCAGCGGCACACACGGCGACCCATCAATCTGATTCCCAGCAGCCCGAGACGGTGCTGACCGCCAACGCGTCCGCACTGGTTGGCGGGTCAGGCGGCGGCGCCCCACGCGGTGTGCAGGTGATCGCCGCGCAGCCGGCCAACCTCGCCGCGGTTCACAACGAGGAGTTTGCCAGGGGCGTGGCGTTCGCCCAGGAGCGCGCACAGCGCGAGGCGCGCCTGCAGCAGCCGCTGTACGTCATGCCGACCCGGGGCATCTTCACTTCCAACTTCGGCTACCGCTGGGGCGTGCTGCACGCCGGAATTGACGTGGCCAATTCGATCGGGACCCCGATCTACGCAGTGTCCGACGGCGTCGTCATCGACGCCGGACCCACCGCCGGCTACGGGATGTGGGTCAAGCTACGCCACGCCGACGGCACAGTGACGCTCTACGGGCACATCAACACGGCGCTGGTCAGCGTCGGCGAGCGCGTCATGGCCGGCGACCAGATAGCGACCATGGGCAACCGCGGCTTTTCCACCGGCCCGCACTTGCACTTCGAGGTGCTCCTGAACGGCTCCGAGCGGATCGACCCGGTGCCGTGGCTGGCCAAGCGCGGCCTCAGCGTCGGCAACTACGCCGGCTGACCGGTGACACAACCCCCAAGCCCGAACGAACCACCTGCGCGCGACGATCCACCCCAGGCCGACTCTGAAGCGGCACCTCCTCCTTCCGCAGCAGCACCCGAACCGGAAGTGCCGCGCACCCGCATCATCCGGCGTGCGCCGACGGGACCGCTACCGGCGATCCCGGACGCCCAAACCACGCAACTGCCTCCCTCCGAGCCCGCCACCCGCATCATCCGGCGCGCGACCCTGACGCCATCGCAGGCGGCAATCATCACGCCCAGCCCCCGCACCGCCGTCGCCGCGTGCGTGATCAGCATCGTCAGCGGCTGGGCCACCTCGGTGGTGGCCACGGAGTTGATCGCCGGATGGTGGAGAACTGATCGGCTGTTCTGCATCGCGGTCGGGTTCCTCGCCCTCGTCTTCGCCGTATCCACCATCACCGGCGTGATCATGCTGCTGCTGCGCCGGCCCCTCGGGCGCTACCTGGTGGTCGGCGGCGCGGTGGTTGCGGTGCTGACCTATGTCGGCGTGTTCATCGCGGGTGCACGCGTGGCGTGGATCGTGCACACCCTTCCGGTGTTACCCATCGCCAGCGTGGTCTTCGCGTTGCTCCCGCAGACCGAGCGCTGGCTGCGCTACTGAGCTGGCTGCGCTCCTGAGACAGCCGCGCTCAGAGCTTGCTGATCGGCGCGTGGTTGTGCATCAGCTTCACTCGTCCCGCGCTACCGAAGTCGATCAGCGACATGGCGGACTCGCCGACGCCGGAAACCTCCTCGACCCGACCCAGGCCGTACTTGTCGTGGGTCACCCGGTCTCCCGGCTCGAGCACCAGCAGCGGGCGCTTGCTCATGCCCGACCTGGTGGGCGCTGAGCGCGGCGTACCGAACCGCCCGGCACCGCTGACCGGCGCGCTGTACGACGGCTTCGGGGCCACCCGCCGCCAGTCGATGAGTTCCTGCGGAATCTCGCGCAGGAAGCGCGATTCCGGGTTGAGCATGGGCTGCCCCCACGACGACCGCACGATCGCGCGAGTGACGTAGAGCCGTTGCCGGGCCCGGGTGATGCCGACATAGGCCAGCCGCCGCTCTTCGGACAACTCGGTGGGATCGTCTAGCGCCCGCATGTGGGGGAACATGCCGTCCTCCCAGCCGGTGACGAATACCACCGGGAACTCCAACCCCTTGGCGGTGTGCAGCGTCATCAACGTCACCACACCGGCGCCGTGTTCGGGGATTTCATCGGTGTCGGCCACCAACGAGACGCGTTCGAGAAACGCCGCGAGCACGCCGGTGTCCGGAACATCCTCGTCCTCCGGAGAGACAGCCTCGGCGTTTGCCAAGTCGATGCTGAATTCGTGTGCGACGCTGACGAGTTCGTTGAGGTTATCCAGCCGGGCCAATTCCTGTGGGTCGGTGGACGATTCAAGCTCGCGACGGTACCCGGTGCGTTCCAGTACGGCCTCGACCAACTCGCCGAGGTCATCATCCAGGCGACCCCGCAACTCGTCGAGCATCTCTACGAATCCCGAGATCGCCTTCTCAGCACGGGAATTCAGCATCGGCACCTTGCCCTGCGCCGCAGCGACAAGCGCGTCGGCAAAGGTGGAGCCGGTGTTCTCGGCATACACCGCCACGCAGGCCTCGGCCCGATCACCGATGCCGCGGCGCGGGGTGTTGAGGATGCGGCGCAGGCTCACGGCGTCGCCCGGATTGTCCAGCACCCGCAGGTAGGCGATGATGTCGCGGATCTCCTTGCGCTCGTAAAAGCGCACTCCCCCAACGACTTTGTAGGCGATGCCAGCCCGGATGAACACCTCTTCCAACGCCCGCGACGAGTTGTTGGTGCGGTAGAAGACGGCCACGTCGTTGTAGGTGATCTCACCCCGCTCGACCAGCGCGTCGATCTCTTCGGCGACGAACCTGGCCTCGT
The DNA here is from genome assembly GCF_002086275.1 of Mycobacterium intermedium. Taxonomy (GTDB): domain Bacteria; phylum Actinomycetota; class Actinomycetes; order Mycobacteriales; family Mycobacteriaceae; genus Mycobacterium; species Mycobacterium intermedium. The sequence goes on from NZ_MVHT01000072.1 coordinate 5,883, forward strand.
CGTGCTCGTTGTCCGCGACGTAGCCGACGATCAGTTCGCCCTTGCCGGCGTCGGTCCACAACCGCTTCTCGCGACGGCCGGTGTTACGCGAGATCACCGAGTTGGCCGCCGAGAGGATGTTCTGCGTCGAGCGGTAATTCTGTTCCAGCAGAATCGTTGTCGCGTCGGGATAGTCGCGTTCGAAGTCCTCAATGTTGCGGATGGTGGCCCCGCGGAACGCATAGATCGACTGGTCGGCGTCGCCGACGACGCACAACTCGCCGGGCGGCACACCGTCTTCGGTGTCGGTGCCGACCAATTCCCGCACCAGGACGTACTGCGCGTGGTTGGTGTCCTGGTATTCGTCGACCAAGACGTGCCGGAAGCGGCGCCGGTAATACTGCGCGATCTGCGGGAAGGTCTGCAGCACCGCCACGGTCTCGCCGATCAGGTCGTCGAAGTCCAGCGCGTTGGCCGCCCGCAGCCGGCGCTGGTATTCGGCGTAGACGGAGGCGACGGTGCGGGTCAGGTCATCGGACTCATCGGTCAGGGCGTGCAGCGCACCGTCCGGGTCGATCAGCTCGTTCTTCAGGTTGGAGATCGCGTTGGCCAGCAGCCGCGGTGAGTACCGCTTGATGTCCAGCCCCATGTCCCTGCCGATCATCTGCAACAGCCGCCGCGAATCGTCGGCGTCGTAGATCGAGAAGTTGGAGTTGAGGCCTTCGATCAGCGACGCCTGGTTGCGCAGGATGCGCACACAGCTGGAGTGGAAGGTCGACACCCACATGTAGCGAGCGCGCTCGCCGACCAGGGCCGCCACCCGTTCGCGCATCTCCGCGGCGGCCTTGTTGGTGAAGGTGATGGCCAATATCTGGCCGACCCCCACCCCGCGGGCGGCGATCAGATAGGCGATACGCCTGGTCAACACCGCCGTCTTGCCCGAGCCCGCGCCGGCGACGATCAGCAGCGGGGAACCCTCGTGCACCACCGCTTGGCGCTGCTGGGGGTTGAGGCCGTCGAGCAGTTGATCCGCTGAGTCGGGTCCAGGGGGCCCCGGGGACCCGGAAAACATTGCTTCGGTCGCGTGCACACTCATGTCCGTCCAAACTTACCGCCGCCCGCCGACGAGTCTGTGCGAATGGGGCCCCAGAAGTCCGCTGCAGTCCCCTGCTAGTCCGTAGCCAGGGTTTTGTCGGAAAACTCCGCATCATGTGGCACACTCATTCTGTGCTCAACGCGCAGCATCGATTTTTCTACGGGTACCCGCCGCCAGCGGTGCCCGTGGTTTAGCTGCTATCGCAGAGCCCCGTGGTCCGCTTCCGGATCCGGGGCTCGATTCTTGTGTGAGGCCCGACCGGATGAGACCAGACCCCCCACATCACGAGAACGCGGAGTCAGCAGAAATGAACACCGACATGATCGACACCGAAACGCTTCCCAGCATCGACGAGTTGCGCGAGGAAATCGACCGGCTGGACCGGGAGATACTCGCCGCCGTGAAACGTCGCGCCGAGGTATCGCGCGCGATCGGCAGAGTCCGAATGGCGTCCGGCGGCACCCGGTTGGTGCACAACCGCGAGATGCAAGTCATCGAACGCTACAGCGAGCTCGGACCCGAGGGTAAGGATCTGGCAATGCTGCTGTTGCGTCTCGGCCGAGGACGGCTCGGTCACTAATCGATTAAAAAATCGCTGCTGACGGGGCATAGGCGGCGCTAGCCGGTAAATTCCGCCGCAGTGGTTGCAGCAAAGGCGGCTCGGGTCAGGCGCCAGCGTCGGCCGGTATGCGTACCAGCCGCCGTGCCACTCGTGCTGCTCATGCTGCTGGGCAGCATCTCGGCGGGTTCAGCGACCTCGGCAATCTCCTCGGCGTGGAGCCGGCAAGGCACACCGATCGAGTACCTGATGGTCCCGTCGCCGTCGATGCATCGCCAGGTCAAGGTGGAGTTCCAACCCGGTGGCAGGCGCGTCGATGTCCGGATCGGCCGCATTGATTCTGGCCGCCAACCACCCGCAGAACTTCAGCTACGCGGCCTCGATGTCCGGCTTCCTCAACCTGTCCGCCGGTCAGTGGCCCACGCTGGTCAGTGCCGCGCAGATGGGCGCCGGGGGCTATCGCTCCGACGCCATGTGGGGCCCGCCGGGTGACCCGGCCTGGGCCGCCAACGACCCGACGGTCAATGCCAAAAAGCTGGTCGCCAACAACACCCGCATCTGGGTGTATACCGGCAACGGCGGGGAAGCGGACCTGGGCACCAAGCTGGACGCCACCTTGCTGGAGAGCGCGACGCGGTTGAGCAACAAGGTTTTTCAGGGCCGCTACCAGCTGTATGGCGGGCACAACGGCGTCTTCAACTTTCCCGACAACGGCACCCACACGTGGACGTACTGGGGACAGCAGTTGCAGGCCATGCTGCCGGACATACAGCGGGCGCTGGGCGTCGGCTAGGCGGCGTCGGCTCACGACAGTGCGCCACAACGTGCCCCGACTCCTGCACTGGCGGCGGTCGCCTCACATGGGCGCCGGTTGCGACATAGGGTCGAACCATGACCTCCGTGCCAGCAATCCCCGACATCACCGCCACTCAGGCGTGGGACAACCTGCGCAGTCATTACGACAAGATCGGACAGACCCACCTTCGTCAGTTCTTCGCCGACGATCCCAGCCGCGGGCGCGAACTAACGCTGACGGTGGGCGACCTCTATATCGACTACAGCAAGCACCGCGTCACCCGTGAGACGCTGAAACTCTTGGTCGACCTGGCCCGCGCGGCCAACCTGGAAGAGCGTCGCGCGGCGATGTTCGCCGGTGAGCACATCAACACCTCGGAGGATCGCGCGGTACTGCACACCGCGCTGCGGTTGCCCCGCGACGCCGACCTGATCGTCGACGGCCAGAACGTCGTCCGCGACGTGCACGAGGTGCTGGACGCGATGGGCGACTTCACCGACCGGCTGCGCAACGGCGCCTGGAGAGGAGCCACCGGTGAGCGGATCAAGACCGTGGTCAACATCGGCATCGGCGGCTCGGACCTGGGCCCGGTGATGGTGTACCAGGCGTTGCGCCACTACGCCGACGCCGGCATTTCGGCGCGCTTCGTGTCCAACGTGGATCCCGCCGACCTGGTCGCTACGCTTGCCGACTTAGACCCTGCCACAACCCTTTTCATCGTGGCATCGAAGACGTTCTCCACGCTGGAGACGCTGACCAACGCGACCGCGGCCCGGCGGTGGCTCACCGATGCGCTCGGCGACGCCGCAGTGGCAAAGCATTTCGTCGCCGTCTCCACCAACAAGCGCCTGGTCGACGACTTCGGCATCAACACCGACAACATGTTCGGCTTCTGGGATTGGGTCGGCGGGCGTTATTCGGTCGACTCGGCGATCGGGCTGTCGGTGATGGCCGTCATCGGCCGAGAAGCCTTCGCGGACTTCCTTGCCGGCTTCCACATCGTCGACGAACATTTCCGAACCGCGCCGCTGGAATCCAACGCGCCGGTCCTGCTCGGGTTGATCGGGCTGTGGTACTCAAACTTCTTCGATGCCCAATCACGGGCAGTGTTGCCGTATTCCAACGACTTAGCGCGCTTTGCCGCCTACCTGCAGCAGCTGACCATGGAATCCAACGGCAAGTCCACGCGCGCCGACGGAAAACCGGTCACCACCGACACCGGCGAAATCTTCTGGGGCGAGCCGGGAACCAACGGCCAGCACGCCTTCTATCAGCTGCTGCATCAGGGCACGCGGTTGGTCCCGGCCGACTTCATCGGCTTCAGTCAACCCACCGACGACCTGCCCACCGCCGAAGGCACGGGCAGCATGCACGACCTGTTGATGAGCAACTTCTTCGCCCAGACCCAGGTGCTGGCGTTCGGCAAGACCGCCGAGGAGATCGCCGCGGAAGGCACCCCCGCCGAGGTCGTGCCACACAAGGTGATGCCCGGTAACCGGCCGACGACCTCGATCCTGGCCAACCGGCTCACGCCGTCGGTGGTGGGGCAACTGATCGCCCTCTACGAGCACCAGGTCTTCGTCGAGGGCGTGATCTGGGGCATCGACTCGTTCGACCAGTGGGGCGTGGAGTTGGGCAAGACGCAGGCCAAGGCGCTGCTTCCGGTGATCACCAGCGAGGACTCGCCCGAACCGCTGTCCGACAGCTCGACCGACGCGCTGGTGCGCCGCTACCGCACCGAGCGCGGACGTGCCGGTTAACCTGCCAAGCAGGCGCGGCGGCTACGCGAAGCGTTTGGTCAGCGGCGGCGGTAACACCCGCAACAGCTGCACCAACGGAGCCCACGGCCAACGCGGCACGACCGCACGTCCGGGCTCGCGCTCGATGGCGTCGACCAGTGCCTTGACCCCGGTTTCGTTGTCCACCATCAACATCGTGCTCGAGGACTTGGCGGTCATCTCCGACTCGATGTAACCGGGCTCGATCGACGAGATTTTGATCGGACCTTTCACGTACTCGGCGCGCAGCGATTCACCCAGCGACGTCAGTCCGGCTTTGCTCGCGCAGTAGGCGGCCTTGACGCCGGGTACGCCCTTGTTGCCGAGCACCGAGGAGATGAGCACCAGGTGGCCCGATCCGCTCTTGTGGAACATCTCGAGCGCGGTCTCGATCTGCACCAGCGCGGACACCAGGTTGGTCTCGATGGTCGCCTTGTTCGCCCACAACTTGCCGGAGCCCAGCCGAGCGCCCTTGCCGATGCCGGCGTTGACGATGACGCGGTCGATGCCACCCAGTTCGTCGCTCAGCGCGGCAAACACCTTCGGCACCTGCTCGTGGTCGTCGACGTCCAGCGCGGCCACCGCCACCTTGATCGACGGATACTGTTGCGTCAGTTCCGCTTTGAGTTCATCGAGGCGGTCGGTGCGACGGGCGCACAACGCAAGGTCGCGGCCCTTGGCGGCAAAAGCCCGGGCCATCCCGGCGCCGAGGCCGGAGCTGGCCCCGGTGATGAGAATTTTCTGGCGAGTCACCTCGGCAGCATATCGGGGACGGTCGGGCGGTACCTACTTGAGTAGCCTCGACAAGCGCCGATCGGCCAGCACCTTGCCGCCGGTCTGACACGTCGGGCAGTACTGAAAAGACTTGTCCGCGAACGACACTTCACGCACGGTGTCGCCGCATATCGGGCACGGCAAGCCGGTGCGGGCGTGCACCCGCAGCCCCGAGCGCTTTTCGCCCTTGAGCATGGCCGCACCCTGGCCGACGGACCGCGTGACCGCGTCGGAGAGCACCGAGACCATCGCGTCGTGCAGGGTATGCAGCTGGGCTTCGGTGAGTTTGCCGGCCGTTGCGAACGGCGAGAGCTTGGCGACGTGCAGAATCTCGTCGCTGTACGCGTTGCCGATGCCCGCGATCACCTTCTGGTCGGTGATCACCGTCTTGAGTCGCCCCGTGTTGCCCGCCAACAGCCCGGCGAGGTCGTCGACAGACAGACTCAGCGCGTCCGGTCCGAGGCTGGCGATCTGCGGAATCTGCCGCGGGTCGGTGACGACCCAGACCGCCAGTCGCTTCTGGGTGCCGGCCTCGGTGAGGTCGAATCCTGGTGCGCTGCCCGGGGTGCCCAGGTGTATCCGCAGCGCGACCGGCCCCTTGCCTGGCCGTAGCGGCGCTGCGGCCAACGTGTCCGACCAGCGCAGCCACCCGGCGCGGGACAAGTGAGTTACCAACCACAGCTCGCCGGCTTGCAGCCCCAGGTATTTGCCCCAGCGGCCTGCCCCGACGACGGTCTGGCCGTGCAGGGCATTGATGGGCGGATCGAAAGTCTTCAGCACCGACAGCGCGGCGACATCGACGCGACCGACCGTCAACCCGACGGCGTGCCGGCGCAAGTGATCGGCCAACGCTTCGATTTCCGGGAGTTCGGGCACCCGTCCAGTCTGCCCGAGCGCTCGCCTAACCTGCAGACGCCAGGTCCGTCAGTCGGCTGCTTGGCCTACGGCCTGCCCTCCGGCGCCGCCGCCTGCGGCGAAACCGCCGGTACCGGCATACAGACCACCCGAACCCAGCGGGGCGTCACCACGCAATCCGCCAAGACCGCCCGCACCCGCAGATGTGTTCACGGCCGACTCGCTGCCACTCGCGGGCACTGCCGCATCTGCGGCGGGACCGTCATACGGTCCCAGGGCCCCGCCGTCGCCATATAACCAACCGCTGTGGTTGCCATAGGTACTGAGGGCGTTCGCACCGCTGGACTGGTTGCCGTTGCTGGCACCAGACGGGACACCCCCGTGGGCGCCCGCGACGCCCACACCGGCCGGGGCCAACAGCAGCCCACCGGGTACCGCGCCGCTCGCGTCGGTGGGCGCGACCGCGGGCGCTTGTATCGCCGCGCCTGCATCCACGATGTCGACAACGCCGGCACTGTTGGCGAGCGGGGTCAGCCAGCCGCCGGAAGCACCTCCGTGACCGCTCCCCGGACTCGCGGGCGAGGCGCCATGACTGCCGGCGCCGAGGCCCCCGGCTCCGCCTTTGCCCAACAAGCCCGCGGATGCTGCGGCGCCAGCGCCCGGCGCAGCGACCGCGCCGTTCCCGTAGAGAAACCCGCCGTGACTGCCGCTTTGAACCGCGGCCGCCCCGACGGCTCCGCTGCCCACTGCCGGGCCTCCGCCGGAAACCAGCGCAGCCTCGCCGGCCGCCGCCGCGGCGGGCGTGGCCGCGGCCCCCAATGCCTGCCCCACCACTTGCATCGGCAGCTCGTTGGCCGCTTCGGTGAGCGCGTACTGTTCGGCGCCCCCACTCATGAGGTTCACGAATTGCTGATGGAACAGCGCCGCCTGTTGGCTGACGGCTTGGTATGCCTGCGCATGCGCGTTGAACAGCGCCGAGAGCGCGACCGACACCTCATCGGCGCCGGCGGCCAGGACCCCGCTGGTAGGGAAGGCCGCCTGGGCATTGGCCGCGCTAAGGGATGTTGCGATGCCGGCGAGCTCGGTGGCCGCTTGCGCCACGTACTCGGGCGCCGCAATCACCCACGACATCGACAACCTCCCGGCCATTGGGACAGCGACAAGCCGCCACGTCTTCCACACGAGTTGAGTAGGAGCCCGATGCTATCTCGTTTCAATAACGAATCCGACCCCTACTCCAAATCCTTAATTCGCTATCAGACTCAGAAACGTTTCAGCAGAACGCTTATGAGGCGACCTCAACGAGCCCTTAACAAGTAGGTATCCATGATCCAGCCGTGCCGAGCGCGCGCCTCGGCACGCATCGTCTCGATGCGAGCGCCGACATCACCAACAGTCCCCGCAACCAGCAGTTCCTTGTCCGTACCCAGATAGGCGCCCCACCAGATCCTCGTTGCGGGCGGGCAGGTGAGAAACGAGCAGTTGGCATCGAGCATCACCACCGCCGAACCGGACAGACCCGTTTCGCGTAGCTGCCTTCCGGTGGTGAGCAGGACCGGCTCGCCGACTTCATTGAGCGGAATGCGATGCCGAGCCGTCAACGCCTGCACCGCGGTGATGCCGGGAATCACGTCATAGCTGAAGACGACCTCTGGCACCGAAGACCCGATGGTGTCGAGAATGCGCAGCGTGCTGTCGTACAGCGAGGGATCCCCCCAGGCCAGAAACGCACCGACGCCGTTGGGACCCAGTTCGTCGCGGATGGCCGCGGCCCAGATCCGGGCGCGTTCGGCGTGCCAATCGGCGACGGCCTCGCGGTAGTCCCCTTCTTTGGCGCGTGGCGGGTCGGCCAGTTCGACAAACCGATACCCGGGCTCGCGAATGAATCGCGCACAGATCTCCCGCCGCAGACCGACCAGGTCGCTCTTGGTCTCACCCTTGTCCATTGCGAAGAAGACCTGGGTGTCGTTCAGCGCGTCGATCGCCTGGACCGTCACGTAGTCGGGATCGCCCGCACCGATGCCGATGACGTGGATGTGCCGGCTCACCGTGCCAGTCAATCGAATTGAGATCACAAGGATCTAGTCGGGACCGCAAGTACCCGGTACCATGGGTACCGTCTGAACCTCCCAACGAAGGGATGCCCAGCGATGACCACTGCGGTAAAGCCGGACAGGCCGAGTCGTGAAGAGTTCTCGGAGCGCCTGCTCAAGGGCTCGGTCAAAAAGTCTTACGAACCCATCGTCGACATCGACTGGGATGCACCGCTGGACCCGGACAAATTCTTCCTGCCCCCCAAGCTGGTCTCGCTGTACGGCACCCCGATGTGGGCGGAGATGACTCGCGAACAACAGATCGAGTTGTCTCGCCAGGAACTGGTCAACACGCTCTCGGCCGGAATCTGGTTCGAGAACATGCTCAACCAGTCGCTGCTGCGCACCATCCTGCATGAGGACCCCACGAGCCGATCGACGCATTACAAGTTGACCGAACTCGGCGACGAAACCCGCCATATGGTCATGTTCGGCAAGGCGATCGAGCGCGTCGGCGCCAAGCCGGTGCGGCCGCGCCGGATGCACCGCTGGATCATCAACGCGCTCCCCCTGGCCTTCCAGCGCGGTTCGATGCTGTGGGTGGCGGCGTTGATCGGCGAGGAGATCTTCGACTCGCTGCAGCGGCAGATGATGGACGACCCGGAATTGCAGCCAATTATCCAGCGGCTCATGCGAATTCACGTCACGGAGGAAGCCCGCCACATCCAGTTCGCCCGGGACGGCGCACGCAAGCGGGTGGCCGAGATGCCCCGGTTGAACCGTTGGTTCATGGCCAACATCAATGGGCTCGGCGGTTACTTCTTCAACTATCTGTTCAGCAACCCGATCCCGTACGCGCGCGCAGGCCTTGACGCCAAGCGGGCACGGCGGCTGGCGCGCAGCAGCCCGCACCGTCGCGAGATCCAGATAGCCGGCTTCGCCCCGCTTGCGGCGTTCTTGGAAGAGGTGGGCCTGATGGGTCCGATCGCGCGCCGCGGCTGGAAGCGCAGCAGGTTTCTGTGACCCGACCGCCCGTGCCGCACGAGTCGCATCACCACGTCGTCATCGTCAGCACGGTAGGTCACCGGGTCAAAGACGCCCTCGGGGCTGCCGGCGTCACCGATTGCGTGGTTCTGGACGAACCTGCGCTCGAACGCTCCGTCTTTGACGACGCCACCCACACCTGGATGTTGAGCACGAACGGCGACGAGGCCGTGCGGGCCGACATCGTGATCACGGACCGGCAGGTGTTCGTCCCGTGGATACCGGACATCCCCGGTCGCGGTGAGTTCGCCGGCGAGTCGTTTCACGCGGCGGCATGGGATTCCGCATTCGATCCGACCGGCAAGCACATCGCGGTGGTCGGAACCGACTCTGCGGCAGGGCATTACATTGGTGCGCTGCTCGAACGGGCACGATCGGTGACCGCCTTCGCCGTCCCGCCCCGCCGTTTCATTACCGAACTGCTGCTACCCAGGACCCGCGCGATGCGCTGGCTGTCTCGGCGCATACCCCGGCGGGATGAGCATCCTGCCGCTCGGCAGGTGAGGGCGGCGATCGCGGCCGTGACGCGCTCGGGCATCCGCACCAGTGACGGCGTTCAGCACCGGGCCGACGTGATCGTCTACGGCACCGGCTACACCGCCGCCGCCGACCACATGCTCTTGGGCTCCCGCGGACTGTCCATCCAGCGAGCCTGGACCGACGGGATGGAGCCGTTCCTCGGCGTGGCGGCGCACGGCTTTCCCAACTACTTTTTCCTCACCGGCCCCGACATCGACGCACAGATCACCTACGTCGTCGGCTGTCTGCAGCTCATGACGCGCATGGGGAGTCCCCGCATCGAGGTGCGCCGCAGCACCCAACAGGTTTTCAACGAGCGCGCCCAACTCACGGCGGCGCGGCCGCTGCCGGTGGCATCCGCCTTCGACCTGTCGTCCGGTGCGCCGGAGCGGGAAGACGATGTCTACGACGGCCCCGCCATGCTGCAGATCGCTGATACCCACTGCGAGGTGCACGTCCGGCTCGCCGGCCGCCTAGATCCCCTCGACGGCAAGTACCACTGGCAAGGAACGGTCTTCGACAGATTGCCGTCGGAGACCCTAAAACAGGCGCGCGCCGCCACGCTGTCCGTGGGCGCGCGCAGCGCACCCGCACGCATCATCGAGGAAACTCCTTGGGGCACGCACTCGGTGGCCGGAGTCGGCACACCGCCGTTCGCGTCGCCGACCGGCTGAATTGGTGTCATTGCGCCACTTGAAATCCGGTTAGGCTGGGTACACCCAGAAACTGAGGTTGGCCGCGCGCGCGAATTGGGTAACCACCTCGGGTCACCGTTGCCGCGGCTAGACGACGAGACCGAACAGCATCCTCAAGCAATTGGCGGGGGCGGAGTTTCGAGGAGCAGAAGATGGGACCGGACGAACGGGTGGCATTTGGGACTTCCCGCCGCGGGGGATCGGCGCGTCGAGGCGGTGCGAGGCGCTGGTCGCAATGAGCGCCCCAGAGGCCGCCGCCGTGCCTAACCCGCCGAACATTACGCAGCGCAGTGAAGAATCGGCAGTGATTCTGACGGTCGGGGGCGTACTGGACGCGGGCAACTCGGGCGAGCTCCGCGACAGCATCACAAAGGCCACGTTCGACGAACCGTTCGGGGTCGTGGTGGACGTCACGGGACTTGAAGTGCCCAACGACGAGGCATGGTCGATCCTGCTCAGCGCCCGCTGGCAGTTCGAGACCCGGCCGGAAGTCCCGATCGTCCTCGTCTGCGGCGACCGCGCCGCTCGCGAGGCAATCACCCACAGCGGGGTGGCCCGGTTCATGCCGGTCTTTCCGACCGAAAAAGGCGCGTTGAAGGCCGTAGCCAAGTTGATGCGCCGAAAGGTCCAGCGCAACGAGGCGAAATTGCCCGCAAATCTGACCAGCCTGCGCGAGTCGCGGAGGCTGGTTCGCGAGTGGCTGACCAGGTGGTCGAAGCCCGGGTTGATCCCGGTCGCGTTGGTGGTGGTCAACGTGTTCATCGAGAACGTCCTAGAGCACACCAACAGCGAACCGGTGATGCGGGTCGAGGTCGAGGGCACGACCGCGACCATTGCGATATCCGATACCAGCAGTGCCCCGGCCGTGCGCCTGGCGTCGCCCCCGAAGGGCATCGACGTCTCGGGGCTGGCGATTGTCGACGCGTTGTCGCGTGCCTGGGGTTGCGTTCCCACGGCGTCGGGCAAGACGGTCTGGGCGATCATCGGCCCCGAGAACCAGCTGTAAGTCTGCTGTAGAGCGGTTCTACTGTTAGTGCCGTGCGATTCAGCTACGCGGAATCATTGACCGATCCCAGCTTCTACATTCCGTTGGCCAAGGCCGCCGAAGCAGCGGGATATCACAGCATGACGATCGCCGACAGCCTCGCTTACCCGTTCGAGTCGGACGCGAAATATCCCTATACGCCCGACGGCAACCGCGAATTCCTAGACGGCAAGGAGATCATCGAGGCGTTCGTCCTGGCGGCGGCGCTGGGCGCGGTGACGACCAGACTGCGACTCAACTTCTTCGTGCTGAAGCTCCCCGTCCGGCATCCGGCGCTGACCGCCAAGCAGGCAAGTTCCCTGGCCGCATTGACTGGCAACCGATTGGGACTCGGCGTCGGCACCAGCCCCTGGCCAGAGGACTACGAGCTGATGGGCGTCCCGTTCGCCAAGCGCGGCAAGCGAATTGACGAATGCATTGAGATCGTGCAGGGCCTGACCACCGGCGAATACTTCGAATTCCACGGCCAGTTCTACGACATCCCGAAGACGAAGATGAGCCCGGCACCCACCGAGCCCATCCCCATCCTCGTCGGCGGCCACGCCGACGCCGCCCTGCGACGCGCGGCACGCCTGGACGGCTGGATGCACGGCGGCGGCACCGATCCCGAGGAGCTCGACCGACTCATCGCCAGGGTCAAGCAGTTTCGCGAAGAGTCGGGCAAGACCGGCCCGTTCGAGATTCACGTCATCTCCATGGACGCCTACACTGCGGACGGCATCAAGCGCCTCGAGGACAAGGGCGTCACCGACGTCATCGTGGGCTTCCGCATGCCCTACATCAAGGGTCCCGATACCGAACCGTTGGAGTCCAAGATTCGTCACCTCGAGCGGTACGCCGACAAGGTGATGTCGAAAGTCTGAGCGCGACATATGCGCTACATGGGGTCCCAGATGGGCGCGCGCTTCTCCCGATGCGCCTTGGCGGCCTCGGCGGGATTGTTGGTGAATCCGGTCAGTATCTGGGTGCGGTTCTCGATCTCGATGGCGTGCCGCAGGCTGGGTGCGTCCAGCGCCGCGTTGAGTCCGATCTTGGTCTGCCACACACCGAAAGCGTTGTTGGCGGCGATCTCTCGGGCCTTGGCCACAGCCGCCGTCATGAGGTCATCGGGTGCTACCACCTCGTGGACCAGCTTGATGCGATAGGCCTCGGCGGCGTCGATGATGCGCCCGGTCAGCATGAGTTCGCGGGCTACCCCGGCACCGACGATCTTGGGCAGCAGGTAACTGGTGCCCATGTCCATCGAGGAGAAGCCGGCCTTGATGAATACCGCCCCGAACCGGGCTTGCTCGGAGGCGATCCGGATGTCGGAGTGCAGCGCGAAGGCGAGGCCACCCCCGACGGCGACGCCGTTGACCGCGGCGATCACCGGAATGGGAAGTTCGTAGAGGCGGACGTAAAGGTCGGCGAGGCGGACCTGGGCGTCGTAGGTGACCTTGAACGCCGGGGTGGTCGGCTTGACCTTGGTCCACGCCTGGCCGGTGCCACTCAAGTCGGCGCCGGCACAGAAACCGCGGCCGGCTCCGGTCAGGATCGCCACACGGTAATCACCGCTGCCGAGCTCGTCCAGTGCCTCGTCCACGCCGTCGATCAGCGATCCGTCGATGGCGTTCAACCGTTCGGGTCGGTTCAACGTCACGCGGGCAATGCCGTCCTCGAGTGCTTCAAATTCCACTGCAGCCATAACCCGCACGCTAGCGACTCAGCGAATGCCAAGGAACGCTGCCTATCGTAGAGCGGACGATTCGACGACACGGGAGCAACCATGACGCGAACTGACGACGACACCTGGGACCTCGCCACCAGCGTGGGAGCCACCGCCACCATGGTGGCCGCAGCCCGGGCGGCGGCAAGCAGGCGTCCGGAGCGCGTCATCAACGACCCGTTCGCCGAACCGCTGGTGCGTGCCGTCGGACTGGACCTGTTCACCCGGCTCGCCGCCGGCGAGCTGGACGCCGTCGACCGCGACGGAAAGCTGGGCTTCCCGCGGATGATCGACACGTTCGCCGCCCGCGCGGTGTTCTTCGACCAGTATTTCGCCGACGCCGGCAACGCCGGGCTCAAGCAAGTGGTCATCCTGGCTTCCGGGTTGGATTCTCGGCCCTATCGGTTGCCGTGGCCCGCAGGGACGACGGTGTACGAGATCGATCAGCCTGAGGTACTCGAGTTCAAGGCGGCGACGGTGTCGAAACTGGGCGCTGTCTCCAACGCCGTGCACCGAAGCCTGCCGATCGATCTGCGCGACGACTGGCCGGCTGCGTTGCGGGAGGCGGGCTTCGATTCGGGTGAGCCCACCGCGTGGCTCGCCGAAGGACTGCTCATCGGGTGGCTGCCGCCCGAGGCCGAGGTCCAGATGCTCGACGACATCGTCTCGCTCAGCGTGTCGGGCAGTCGGCTTGCCGCCGACTATGGGCAGGTCGCGGGTCTGACCGAAGAGACGCAGAAGCAGGCGCAGGTCATGGGCGAACGATGGCGCGACCTCGGCCTGGAACTCGACGTAGCCACACTCACTTATCCGGGTGAACACGTCGACGTTGCCGCACACCTACGGTCGCAGGGGTGGCAGGCCACCACGTCGGACCTCGCCGACCTCTTCGACGCCGCCAAGCTGCCTCCGCTTGGGGAAGCCGCACAGCACATCCCCGGCAACTCGATTTTCTTCGTCCGCGCTTCGGCGCCCTAACCGCCCGGATTCCCGAAATCATCTGTCGGCGTTGATATTTGTCGCTCAAAGCCGGGCACGAAGCGTCCCGTCCGGCGGAGAGGCTGGTGTGACGGATGCGACGACGCCCTACCTCACCCGGCCCGCTTGGCGAACCATTCGGCCTGCATGATCATCAGCGCCATCAACTCCAACTGCGGGGTGTCCGGATCGAGTTCGCGGTAACGCTGGTAGATGTTCACCACCACCCGCTCGGCGTCTAGCCAGGTGGCGTACTCGCCCAGATCGATGGTGTCGGCGGCCTCGACGAACGACAGCCCCTTACGGTAGGCGGCCTCGGCCTGCTCGGAGATGTGTACGAGATATCCACGCACAGCGCGGATTCCGTCCGGGTCGGTGATCGGGCCATGGCCGGGCACCACGGTCGGCGCGTCCAACGCAATCATCGCGTCACAGGCCGCAATCCAATTGGCAATCGGCCCGGCCCAGACAATCGGCGTACAGCCGATGAACAACAGGTCCCCGCCGAACAGCACCCCCGCGTCGGGCACGTGCACCACGGAATCCGCGGCGGTGTGGGCGGGCCCAAGATTCAACAGATCGATCCGCCGCCCACCCACGTCGATAGCGAGGTCACGGTCGAACGTCACATCGGCATTGCGCACCGTGATACCACTGAAGTCGAAGTGCCCGAAGCGATCTCGTGCATACGGCGTGGCGACCGGGCCGAGGTCGGTGGTCTGCACCATGGCCAGCATTTCCGGTGCCATCCCGTGCGCGATCTCCTCGGCGGTGCCCTTGGCGGCGATGATCTGAACCGATTCATCGAGCAGTTGGTTGCCGTGGGTGTGGTCGCCGTTGGAGTGGGTGATCAGCGCATGGGTGATCGGGGCCGCAGTGGTAATCGCCCGCATCGCGTCCAGCATCTCGCGCGTCAGCGCCAGGTCGAACAGCGTGTCCACCAGCAGCGACCCGCCGTCGCCGGCGACCAAACCTGCGTTGCTCCACCCGTATCCCCCGTCCGGCAACGTCCACGCCCACACTCGGTCGCCTACCTTGTGCAGGCCGCGGGTGTAGGGCGCCCGGGCCGGCGCCGGATTGACCCGGTTAGCGGGCGGTGCGGCATCTGGGTTTCGACGCGGGGCCAACGGGATCGGCGGCGCGCTGTACCGGACCGTCTGCCGCGTCTCGCCCAGACCCTCGACCCGCAGGGTGACGACGTCACCGTCGCGCAACCATCCCGGGAAGGACTCGAGGCTGGTCAGATGCTCGACGAGCGTGCAGGTAGGCACCGTGCCCGACCCGAACACGTCGCCTGGCCGTAACGTCACCCCCCGGGAGGCGTACGAGATCACTTCCCCGAAGCTCCAGTCCATCGCCCCGGTGGATCCCGACCCGATGACCGTGTCGTTGACCAGCGCGGTCACCTGCAGGCTCAGCTTGCCGTCCCGCCGATACGGTTCTAACTCGTCCACAGTGACCAGATACGGCCCCAGAGTGACGCCGCTGTCTTTGCCCTTGGCCTGTCCGATGCGCAGTTGCCCTTCCAGCTGTTGCAGGTCCCGCGCGGACCAGTCGTTGAAAATCGTGTAGCCGATGATCGATTGCTCGGCTTGTTCGACCGAAAGATCCTTGCCCGCCGCCCCGATGACGGCCGCGATCTCCAACTCGAAGTCCTGCCAAGCACTTCCGGGCGCGGTGGGCGTGTCGTCGTACGGACCCAAAACCGTTGCCGGACATGCGAAATAGAAGGCGGGGATGCGGTACCAGGTGTCCGACAGCACCCGGCCACCTCCCATCGCCTCCTGACAGTTGCGCATGTGGTCGAGAAAGCACAGTGAATCGCGGATCGACGGGGGTTGCGGGAGCGGCGCAGCCAACGACACCTCGTCGAGGCGTACCACTGCCGCTGGCGATCGCAACGCCTCCTCCCCCGCCGCGCGCAGCCCGTCGGCTCCGCGCCCGATCAGCTCCAGCAGCGTCAAGCCCGGTGCCACCGCGTAGATCGAATCGTCGGAGAGCACTCCGGTGCGCTCACCGTCGGCGCTTCGATATGTCACCCATTTCATTCGCGCACCACCTCACTCGGTTTCTTGTCCGGTCGCAAACCACGCCAACTCGACTGTCGCAACCGGTTATCCGGGGTCCACTCGCTGTATCGCACTTCGCCGACCAGCGTCGGCTTGACGTAGGTAACACCCCTTGCCTCGCTCCTGGGAAGGGGCGGGTTGAAGGGCGACTCGTCGGTATGCAACGGCTCCAACGTCTTTTTCAGCTTGGCCAGTTCACGCTCGGTGAACCCGGTGCCGACCCTGCCGACGAACTGCAGTCCGTCCGGACCGGGGATGCCCATCAGCAGCGCGCCGATACCGCTGCTGCGCCCGCCCTCCCCCACGCGCCAACCGCCGATGACAACTTCCTGGGTGTTCCAGTGCTTGTCCTTCACCCACGACGCCGAGCGCCGGCCCGGCTGATAACTGGAATCCCGCCGCTTGGCAATCACTCCCTCCCAGCCGCGCTTGCGGGAATACTCCAGCGCCTCATCTCCAGACCCGGGCAGCGAGTCCGGGACGATGAGATCGCCGGCCTCGCCAAGGGTTTCCAGCAGCTTGCGCCGGTCCTGATACTTGGCCCGCAGCAGCGAGCGGCCGTCAAGGTAGAGCAGGTCGAACGCCCAGAACTCGACGCGGCTACCGCGGCCCCGGTTCTGCATCTCGCTGAAACTGGGCACGCCTGCGGCATTGAGGACGACAGCCTCGCCGTCCAGCACCACGTGATGGTCGGTGAGTTTGTCGGCCAGAGACTGCAATTGGGGATACTCGCGAGTGACATCGCGTCCGCTGCGGGAACGCAGTCGGACCTTGCCGTGGTCGGCCTCGACCAGTAGCCGGTACCCATCCCACTTGCCTTCGAATGCCCACTGACCGGGCTTGAGCCCCGACACTGAACCGTGGGTGGAAAACATCGGAAAAAGCGTATCGAAGTCGAAGACCTTCTGGTCCTTCATCCGGTGCGCCAACCACTGGTCACCCTTGGTCTGAATCAGCGCATACCGCCCCGAGATTCGACTTCCGTGTAGGTTGACGATCACCTCGTCGTCGTTGAACTTCTCCGTGTCATACGTGCCGGAATCCCAGATGATCACCTTTCCGGCACCGTACTCCCCTTTGGGTATCTCCCCCTCGAACGTGCCGTATTCCAGCGGGTGATCCTCGGTGTGCACCGCCAGATGGTTGACCGAGGGAGTGTCGGGCAGGTTCTTGGGCACCGCCCAGGACACCAGCACGCCGTCGCGTTCCAACCGGAAGTCGTAGTGCAGTCGGCGGGCGTGGTGTTCTTGGATGACGAACGTATTGTCCTTGCCCGTAGCGGGTTTCGCGCGAGGCACCGGCTCCGGTGTCTTGGACGGATCGCGCATGCTGCGGTATTTGGCCAGGCGGTCCGCGCCCGGCACGTCGACATCAAGTGGCGCAAGCAGATCGCCGTCGCGCGCGACCCGATCCAGCACCTCGTCATAGGTGAGCTGACGCAATTTGGGGTCGTCGAGTTCGTCCCAGGTCCGCGGTGCCGCGACCGTCGGGTGCTGGCGTCCGCGCAGCGAATACGGCGCGATCGTGGTCTTCGACCCGCTGTTCTGACTCCAGTCCAAGAACACCTTGCCCGCCCGAAGACTCTTGGTCATGGTGGCGGTTACCAACTTTGGCATAGACTTTTCCAGTTGTTGCGCAACGCGTTTCGCCAACACCGTGGCACCCTTACTGCTCACCGGCTCTGCCAGCGGCGCGTACAGGTGAATCCCCTTGCTGCCGCTGGTAAGCGGGTAGGTCTGCAACCCGATGTCGCCCATCAGTTCCCGCACCGCGCGCGCCACTTCGCACAACTGGCTCATCGTCACACCCTCGCCCGGATCCAGATCGAACACCAATCGGGTTGCCGGGCCGGGCTTCAACTCCTGCGCCTTGCTGCGCGTCCATTCGGCGACGAACCGCCACTGCGGCACATGCACCTCGAGCGCCGCCTGCTGCGCAATCCAAGCCAGCCCGGCAGGACTGTCGATGATCGGATAGGTGGTCGTTCCCGAGCGATGCACCACGCTGGCCCGCGGCAGCCAATCCGGCGCGGATGCGGCCAGCTGCTTCTCGAAGAACGCCGCCTCCTCCACGCCGTTGGGCCAACGCTTGCGCGTGGCCGGACGCCCGGCGATGTGCGGAATCATCACTTCGGCGATCCGCGTGTAGTAGTCGTACACGTCGCTCTTGGTGGTGCCCGTCGCGGGGTAGAGGACCTTGTCGGCGTTGGTCAGCTTCACCCGCTGCTCCTGCGCCGAACCCATATTGTCAACGTAACCTGTCGGCATGGCGCGTGGGCTGGTGATCGGCGAGGCGCTGATCGACATCGTGGACGGCCCGTCGCCCGGCGAGCACGTCGGCGGGAGCCCGCTGAACGTCGCCGTCGGACTGAGCAGGCTGGGCCGCGGCGTCGACTTCCTGACCCACATCGCCGACGACGCAGCAGGCAAACGTATCGCAGATCACCTCAAAAGTGCTGGCGTGCAACTTGTTCCGGGAAGCATTACCGCCAGCCGCACCCCGACTGCGCGGGCGAGGATAGGTGCCGGGCAGGCCACCTACGAGTTCGATCTGGACTGGCAACTGTCCGGGATACCGCCCGTCCCACCACCGTTGTTCGTCCACACCGGTTCGATCGCCGCAGTACGCGAGCCCGGTTGCCTGGCGGTCGTGGCCGTGCTCGACGCATACCGGGTGTCGTCCACGGTCACCTTCGACCCCAACGTGCGTCCCTCGCTGGGCCTCGATCACGGCCTGGTCCGCGAACGCATCAGCCACCTGGTCGAGCGCAGCGACATCATCAAGGCCAGCGAAGACGATCTGCGCTGGATCAATCCCCAGCAAACCCCCGAGCAGACCGCGCGGACCTGGCTGGCGTCGGGACCCGCGGTCGTGGCGCTGACTCTGGGTGAGCGGGGCTCGTTGGCGTTCTGTGCGGCAGGCGAGGCCCACGCGCCGGCCCGCCCGGTCCAGGTCGTGGACACCATCGGCGCCGGTGACGCCTTCATGGTCGGCCTGCTGGACAGACTGTGGGAACTGGGGTTGTTGGGCGGTGATCGGCGGTCCGCACTGCGCCGGATTGGGATCGACGCGTTGACCTCGGCCCTCGAAGTGGCGGCCGCGGCCTCGGCGTTGACCGTCGCCCGTGCGGGTGCCGACATCCCCGACCGAGCCGCCCTCGATGCCGCGGCACATTCGGAGTGACCACGACCAGGGCCTGAGCACCCCACCGCGGAACGCCGCTGCGCGCTCTCGTTTCGGCTCGGGGACCCGGCGGGTACCCGGACTGCACAGGCAAAGGAGGATGGGCCATGGCAGGCGCAGACAAGGCGCGAAACAAGGTTCAGAAAGTCAGCGGCACAGCCAAAGAGTTTGTCGGCCGGGCAACTAGGGACCGCAGGCTGACGACGGAGGGCCGCAACGATCAGCGGCTCGCCGACCTCAAGGATGCGGGCGAGAAGATCAAAGACGTATTCCGACCCAAGGGTTCACGCCGTCGGACGACCCGGACGACACCTACGACCCCGACGACCAGGCGGACCATCTGACCCTCGCGCGGCGAGGTTAGCTGTTAGGTAGCCCAGGTAGTGGGCATACTGACTGCATGCGCTCGATCTGGAAAGGCTCGATCGCCTTCGGGCTGGTGAACGTGCCGGTCAAGGTGTACAGCGCCACGCAAGACCACGACATCAAGTTTCACCAGGTCCACGCCAAGGACAACGGGCGCATTCGTTACAAGCGCGTCTGCGAGGTGTGCGGCGAGGTCGTCGAGTACAGCGACATCGCCCGCGCCTTCGAATCCGACGACGGTCAATCGGTGGTGATCACCGACGACGACCTCGCAACCCTGCCCGAAGAACGCACCCGAGAGATCGAGGTGCTGGAGTTCGTCCCGGCCAGCGATGTCGACCCAATGTTGTTCGATCGCAGTTACTTCTTGGAGCCCGATTCGAAATCGTCCAAATCGTATGTGCTGCTGGCCAAAACATTGGCCGAGACGGACCGCATGGCGATCGTGCATTTCACGTTGCGCAGCAAGACCCGCTTGGCAGCGTTGCGCGTCAAGGACTTCGGCAAGCGCGACGTGATGGTGGTGCACACCCTGCTGTGGCCGGATGAGATCCGTGACCCGGACTTCCCGGTGCTGGACCAGAAGGTGGAGATCAAACCCGCCGAGCTCAAGATGGCAGGCCAGGTAGTGGAATCCATGGCCGAGGAGTTCAATCCGGACCGCTACCACGACACTTATCAGGAACAGCTGCAAGAGCTGATCGAGGCGAAACTCGAAGGCGGGGAAGCATTTACCGTCGAGGAGCAGCCCAAGGAGCTGGACGAGAGCGAGGACGTCTCCGACCTGCTCGCCAAACTCGAGGCCAGTGTCAAAGCGCGCTCGGGTGGCGACAAAGAACCGGCGAAGAAGGCGCCCGCCAAAAAGTCACCCGCTAAAAAGAGCGCCGCCAAAAAGGCGCCCGCCAAGAAAAAGGCGGCGTCAAAGTCCTAGCCGCTTTGCCGAAGTTCTAGCTGAATTGCGACTCCCCGGAGTTATGCTCATGGTGCTGCCGACCCCGAATGCGCTCGAGGAGATTCCGTGAAGTTCACTCGTTTTGGCGTCGCACCGAGTCTGCTTGCTGTCTGCGCCTTGGTGCTTTCGGCATGCGGTGGTGGCAGTTCCAACACGTCGGCGGACTCGACGGAATCAAAGGCTCCGATCGTCCCGGTGAACTGTGGTGGCAAGAAGAAGCTGTTGGCCGCCGGTTCGACCGCGCAGAAACACGCGATCGAGCAATTCGTCTACGCCTACATCCATGCCTGCCCGGGCCACACACTGGACTATGCCGCCACGGGGTCAGGCGCTGGAATGAAGTCGTTCCTGGATGGCCAGGTCGACATCGCGGGCACCGACTCCCCCATGGATCCCGCCAAAGGGGAGGTCGACCGGGCCTCCGAGCGCTGCGGTTCCCCCGCGTGGGACCTCCCCACCGTCTTTGGCCCGATCGCGGTCACCTACAACATCAACGGGGTGAGCTCGCTCATCCTGGACGGGCCCACGACTGCCAAGATTTTCAACGGCGCCATCACCAGCTGGAATGACCCGGCCATCAAGGCGCTGAATCCAAACACCAATCTGCCCGGTACGCCGATTCACGTCGTCTTCCGTGAAGACAAGTCCGGTACCACCGACAATTTCCAGAAGTACCTCGATACCGCGTCCGACGGCGCGTGGGGCAAAGGCACCGGTCAGACGTTCAACGGCGGTGTCGGGGAAGGCGCGCCGGGCAACGACGGCACGTCGCAAGCGATGAAGCGAACCGACGGCTCGATCACCTACAACGAGTGGTCCTTCGCCGTGGGCCATCAGATGAACATGGCTCAGATCGTCACGTCGGCGGGGGGCGGCCCGGTCGCCATCACCGCGGAATCCGTCGGCAAGACCATTGGGGGGGCCAAGTTCAAGGGCCAGGGCAACGACATGGTGATCGACACGTCCTCCTTCTACAAGCCGACGCAGGCGGGTGCGTATCCGATCGTGTTGGTCACCTACGAAGTCGTCTGCTCGAAGTACCCCGATTCTCCCACCGGCGAAGCCGTAAAAGCGTTCATGCAGGCCACAATTGGCGACGGTCAGGTCGGTTTGGACGAGTACGGATACATCCCCCTGCCGGAATCCATCCGACAGAAATTGGTTCCGGTGGTGAACTCAATCGCGTGATCTTACTGCCGCGCCGATCATGGACGAATGCGCAAGCGCCTGAGCGCATATAGCGCGACATTTTGCCCTGCGGTATTGGTCGGTACCGGATTGCCGTTACCGACTCGTGATTCAAAATTCACTGTGAGAAGTCAGAATTTGTTGTGTGCCCGTTCTGGGAGATTTACCGTGGGTTAACCATCCGTTTGGAATCGGGATGGTAGTCAGGCGAAGGGAGCTTCGACGGTGGCCGGAAGCGGACCAGATTCTCGGGTAGGGTCGCGCTTTGGGCCATATGAGCTGGTGCGACTGCTCGGCCGCGGAGGCATGGGTGAGGTCTACGAGGCCCAGGACACCCGCAAGAACAATCGGACAGTGGCGCTGAAGCTTATCTCGCAGCAGTATTCCGACAACCCGGCATTCCGGGCACGGATGCAACGCGAAGCCGACATCGCGGGCCGGCTGACCGAACCGCACATCGTCCCGATACACGACTATGGCGACATCGACGGCCAGTTCTACGTCGAGATGCGGCTGATCGAAGGCACTTCGCTGCGGCAGATCCTGACGCAGTACGGCCCGCTCACCCCAGCGCGCACGGTGGCCGTCGTGCGCCAGGTTGCTTCGGCGCTGGACGCCGCACACGCCGGCGGCATCACTCACCGCGACGTCAAACCTGAGAACATTTTGATCGCCGCGAACGACTTCGCGTACCTGGTCGACTTCGGTATTGCGCGCGGCGCCGCCGACCCGAGTCTGACCCAGAGCGGGATGGCCGTCGGCACCTACAACTACATGGCGCCCGAACGCTTCACCGGCGACGAGGTCACCTATCGCGCGGATATCTACGCACTGGCCTGCGTCCTGGGCGAATGTCTGACCGGCGCCCCGCCGTATCGGGCCGACAGTGTCGAGCGACTGATCGCCTCACACCTCATGGAGCCTGCCCCGCGGCCCAGCCAAATCCGGCCCGGACGGATTCCCGAGGCGCTGGACCGGGTGGTCGCCAAGGGCATGGCCAAAAACCCCAACGAGCGTTATGTGAGCGCCGGCGATCTGGCACAGGCAGCCCACGATGCGCTGACGGCCCCCGAGCAGCGTCAAGAAGCCAACATCCTGCAACACCAGGGCGACAACAACGCCACCGTGATGTCTCCGGTGGTCAATCCCGCCAACTTTGGCGGCGGTTTTGCCAACTACCACAATTCGGGCGCCTACCAGCAAAATTCCGGTGCCTACCAGCAAAATTCCGGTGCCTACGAGCAAGCTTCGGCGACCCAGCGGTCTCCGCAGATCCCGACGCCGCCCCCGGTTCCGCAGTACCAGAGCAGCGACGAAACCATGGTGCGGCCGGTGCCGTCCAACACGGGAGGTTGGGGGACCCAGCCGCCGACGAACCGGGTCGACACGGGTGACCCGTACACCCAGGCCGCGCCCGTCGCACCGAACTACAACCCGTCGCAACCGCATGCGCTGAACTACAACCAGTCCCAACCCCATGCGCTGAACTACAACCAGTCACAGCCGCACGCGCTGAACTACAACCAGTCACAGCCCCATGCGCTGTCCACGCCTCCTCAGAAGAAGAGCCGAAAGCCGCTGCTTATCGGGGCGATCATCGCTGTCCTCCTGATCGTCGCCGGGGTCACCGCCTTCGTGCTGACCAGGCCAGGAGAGGGATCGAAGGAACCAACCGGCCAGGTCGCGCTGCCGTTCAACGGTCTCAACTTCCGGCTGTCACCAGGCGGGGTGGCCGTCGACGATGCCGGCACCGTCTACATCACCAACCAGACGATGTACGGCCGGGTCGTGACATTGTCGCCGGGTTCCACGACACCCGTGCTCAAGCCGTTCACCGGGCTGTATGAACCGCAAGGAATCGCGGTGGACAACTCGGGCAAGATCTACGTCAGCGATTTCAACAACCGCGTGGTGGCACTGCCGGCCGGCTCCAACAACCAGATCGTCCTGCCCTTCGACGGCCTCAACTACCCCGAGGGCGTCGCGGTGGATGCCCAGGGCAACGTGTACGTCGCTGACCGGGGCAACAACCGGGTGCTCAAGCTGGAGGCCGGCCAGACCACTCAAACCGTCCTGCCGTTCAACGGCTTGAAGAATCCTGACGGGGTGGCGGTCGACAAAGACGGCAACGTTTATGTCACCGACACCGACAACAACAGGGTGCTCAGGCTGGATGATGGGACCAACAACCAGACCGTCTTGCCGTTCACCGGCCTGTCCGCGCCGTGGGGTATCACAGTGGACAACAAAGGCGCCGTCTACGTCACCGAGCACGACAACAACCGGGTGGTGAAGCTGACACCTGGGGCCACCGCGCCCGAAGAATTGCCGTTCAAAGGTCTCAACACTCCACTGTCGGTGGCCGTAGACAAGAAGTTCACTGTCTACGTCGCCGACCGCGGCAACGTGCGGGTGCTCAAGCTCGCGCAGAACGACTGAGCTAGTCCTGGCGTTGACTCTGCGTGTAGGGCGGGAAAGTGCGAGAAGACACCGCCAAGAGTGCAGAGTCAACGCGTGCGGGTGAAAACGCGGCCGAACGCTTCCGTCACAAATCGCAGCGTGGAACCTACGACAGCGAACACGAATCTGAAGAACATGCGACCGAGAGCCGACCGAAGTATGCCGGCGCACAGATTGATCAGCGCCACGAGGATGATCAGCGTCAGTGCCGCACCCCATACCCGCAGGACGCCCGCCGGTTGGGGGTTGGTGAGTTCGCTGTAGATCAGCAACGGCAGCGATGCCATGTTGCCGTCGAAGACGTCGTAGTTGATCGAACGGCTGTACCCGACCAGCACCAGAACTGGTGCCGTCTCACCGATTACACGAGCGACCGCCAACAGGACTCCGGACAGAATGCCGGGCGCAGCGATCGGGGCGACGATGCGAATGATGGTCCGGTATTTCGGAATGCCTAACGCGTAGCTGGCCTCTCGCAGTTCATCCGGCACCAACCTGAGCATCTCTTCGGTGGCCCGCACCACCACCGGCAACATGAGCAAGACCAACGCCAGCGAGACGGCAAAAGCACTTTGTGGATATCCAAGGGTTGATATCCAAAGGGCGAAGATGAACAGCGCCGCCACAATCGAGGGCACCCCGGCGAGGACATCGACCATGAAGGTGGTGACCCGCGCCAGCCGTCCCGTGCCGTATTCCACGAGGTACACCGCGGTCAGCATGCCCAGCGGGACCGCCAGCACGGCGGCGATCCCAGCCTGCACCAAGGTTCCGTAGATGGCGTGGAAAACGCCACCGGTGAACTCTTGGGGCAACACGCCGCGCAGCGAGTGGGTCCACCATTCCGAATTGACGACGGCGCGCCAGCCCCGTACGACGACGACCCACAAGAGCCAAATCAGCGGCACCAACGCGATGAGAAACGATGCGAAGAAAAACGCTGCGGCGGCGAGGTTCTCGAGCTGCCGCCGCAAGCTCACCGGCCGGAACACCACCGCTTTGACCGGCATGTCGAGCGCATTGATACTCATAGTCGGCGCATCCGCCTCTACCCGTTGACCTTTCCGCCGGCCACCGCGCGGGCGGCGGCGTTGACCACGAAAGTCAGCACGAACAACGCGAACCCGGCCGAGATATAGGCGCCGGTGGGCAGCGGCTCACTGAATTCCGCAGCGGCAGAGGCGATTTTAGACGCGAACGTGTAGCCGCCGTCGAACAGTGACCAGTTTCCCGGTCTCGCCGCCGAACGCAGGATGATCAGCACCGCCACCGTCTCGCCCAGAGCGCGGCCCAGCCCCAGCATCGACGCGGCGATGACACCGCTGCGACCGAACGGCAGCACCGTCGTCCGGATCACCTCCCATTTCGTCGCGCCTAACGCCTGCGCCGCTTCGATCTGCATCTTTGGGGTCTGGCGGAACACTTCTCGCGATACCGAGGTGATGATGGGCAGGATCATGACGGCAAGCACGATGCTGGCGGTGAAAATCGTGCCCCCGCCCTCCAGCGACACATTGCCCTTCTTGAACAGGAAGATCCAGTCCAGGTTCTCGTTCAGAAACCTTGCCAACGGCTCGAGCTGCGGCGCCAGCACGAAAATCCCCCACAGCCCGTAGACGATCGAGGGCACCGCGGCGAGCAGATCGACCATCGCAGCGAACGGACGCGACAACCGCTGCGGCGCATATTGAGTGAGGAACACCGCGATGCCCACCGCAATCGGCACAGCCAACACCAGGGCGCTGATCGAGCTCAACAGGGTAACCATGAAGAGGTCGCGGATACCGAACGCAACCCTGTTTGTAGAGGTCTCGAACTTTGCACTGGTGAAGAAGTTCGCCTCATTCGCCCGCAGCGCCGGGATGGCGCGGACCAGCAGGAATAGCGCGATCAGCCCGATGGCCACGACGATCATGGATCCCGCGGCCGACGCCACGAACTTGAACAGCCGGTCCCTGATCCGCCCCGAGTGCGGATCTACATCAGCCAACGCAGACTTGGCTACCGAGCCATTGCCCACGTCGACCTCTGATCAGGAGATGGAGTTGACCGCGGTCGACAGCCTCGACTTGAACGAATCTGGAATCGGAACGTAACCGTTGTCACCCAATCCATTCTGGCCCGGTCCGATGGTCGCCTGCAGGAAGGCCTTGACGGCGGTGCCGACCTGTGCGTCCGGATACTTGGAGCAGACAATCTCGTAGGTTGCCAGCACGATCGGGTAGGAGCCCGGTTGTGTCGGCCGGTAGAACGAGAGCGTGTCGATCGTGAGGTCGTTGCCCTGGCCGCTGATCGTGGCGCCGGCGATCGTCTTACCCACCGAGTCGGTGCTGATCGCGACGGGTTCCGGACCGGCAGAGGTAACGATCTTCGCCATGCTCAGGTTCTGCGCCTGGGCGAACGACCACTCGTTGTAGGTGATCGACCCCTCGGTGCTCTTGACCGCCGCGGAGGTGCCGTCATTGCCCTTGGCGCCCTCGCCGACACCGCCGTTGAACACCTTGCCGGCGCCCTTACCCCATGCGCCGTTGGACGCGGCATCGAGGTACTTCTGGAAGTTGTCGGTAGTTCCGGACTCGTCGCTGCGGAACACCACGTGGATGGGCGTCGCGGGCAAGTTGGTCCCCGAGTTGAGCGCCACGATAGCGGGATCGTTCCAGGTGGTGATGCCGCCGTTGAAGATCTTTGCCAGGGTGGTCCCGTCCAAGTTGAGGGAAGAGACGTTGGGGATGTTGTACGTCACGGCGATCGGACCGAACACGACCGGCAGGTTCAATGCTTCCGAGCCGCAACGCTCTTTGGCTGCCGCAGCCTCAGCGGGGCCCAGGGGCGAGTCCGAACCACCGAAGTCGGTGACCTTGCCGGTGAACTCCTTGATGCCGGCACCCGAGCCGTTGCCGGTGTAGTTCAACGTCTGCCCCGGGCAAGCCTCCTCGAAGGCCTTGATAAAGCGGGTCATCGCGTTGGCCTGTGAGGTCGCCCCGCTGGCCTTCAGATCTTTCTTACCGCCGCAACTGATGTTGCCCGACGAGCCGCCGGACCCGGTGCCTCCCCCACTTGCGTTGTTGTCACTGCCGCATCCTGACAAAACGAGCGCTCCGGAAGCCAAGACACTGAGCGCGACGCCAAATCGGTTGAGTTTCAATTCAGTTCCTAACGGTAGATATGAAACATCGTCGCCGCCACCTGTACGCCGCGGCCCGTCGACCAGGCGTTCCCTCGCAGCCTCTAGCTACATTAACAACAAGTAACCCCCCGAGGGAACAGCAATCCGGCGCCCCTCGGGAGCCCCTTGCGATTGTTCTTCCGGAATTCAAACAGATTATGGGCCACGGCAACACGGTAGAAATGGAAGGGGTCCCGACGTGCCCGTCCGAAAGCCGTCCGGTTGAACCTGTTTCAATGAAGTTCCGACCCAGTCCTATTACCGAAACGAGCCCACAGTGATCCTCGACAGGTTCCGCCTCGACGACAAGGTCGCCGTCATCACCGGCGGTGGCCGCGGCCTCGGCGCGGCGATCGCGTTGGCGTTCGCCGAGGCGGGCGCGGACGTCGTAATCGGTTCGCGAACACAATCCCAGCTCGACGAGGTCGCCGAGCAGGTCCGGGCGGCCGGCCGCCGCGCGCACGTCGTCGCCGGAGACCTGGCCCATCCCGAGGTCACGGCCCAGTTGGCGGGTCAGGCGGTCGAGGCCTTCGGGAAACTGGACATCGTCGTGAACAACGTCGGCGGGACCATGCCGAACACGCTGCTTAACACCTCGACCAAGGACCTCAAGGACGCGTTCACGTTCAACGTCGGCACCGCTCACGCGTTGACCGTCGCGGCGGTGCCGTTGATGCTCGAGCATTCCGGCGGCGGCAGCATCATCAACATCACCTCTGCGATCGGCCGACTGGCCGGACGCGGTTTTGCGGCCTACGGCACCGCCAAGGCCGCGTTGTCGCACTACACCCGGTTGACCGCCCTCGACCTGTGCCCCCGCATCAGGGTCAATGCGATCGCGCCGGGCTCGATCCACACCTCGGCGCTGGACATCGTCGCGTCCAACGACGAACTGCGCGCGCAATTGGAGGGGGCGACACCGCTGCGCCGCCTTGGTGATCCCGTCGACATCGCCGCTGCGGCAGTGTATCTGGCGTCTCCGGCGGGAAGTTTCCTGACGGGCAAGACCTTGGAGGTCGACGGTGGGCTCACGTTCCCCAACATGGAGATACCGGTCCCAGATCTGTAAGTCCCTGTAAACTGTTGTGGTGCAAGTCTCTCGCTGCACACCGGTGATCCAGGAATGAGCCGGACGGTCGTGGTGTTGCCAACCGTTGTCACAGCGAAAGGCGGCATGATGTCGAAGCGACGGGTCCTGGTTACCGGGGCGTCAAAAGGAATTGGACGCGCGGTCGCGGATCGCGTAGCCGCAGCGGGCAACGAACCGATCGGGATCGCCCGGAGTGCGCCGACGGATTTCCCCGGCAGCTTCTACGCGGTAGACCTCGGAGATCGGGACGCGACGGCGGAAACGTTGGCGCGCATCGTCGCCGAAGGCCGGGTCGACGCGGTGGTCAACAACTTCGGCTTCGCCAAATTCGGCCGGATCGGCGAGATCGACCTGGACGATCTGGCGCTCACCTACGACTTGAACGTGCGCACCGCGGTTCAGGTGGTCCAGGCGGTGCTGCCCGGCATGCTCGAATCGGGTTGGGGCCGCATCGTGAACGTCTCCAGCCTGACGACGCAGGGTACGGCCGAACGCACGCCCTACGCCTCGGCCAAGGCGGCACTGGAAACCAGCACTCGCATCTGGGCCGGCGAGCTTGCCCGGACCGGCATCACCGTGAACTGCGTGGCGCCTGGCCCGGTGGAGACCGAGCTGTACCGGCTGCGCAGCCCCGCCGGGTCGGAGCGGGAAGCCCGTCTCCTGAATGCCATTCCGCTGCACCGGGTCGGGACTCCCGCCGAAATCGCCCACGTGATTTGCATGTTGCTGCACGAGGATGCGGGATACATCACCGGTCAGATCGTTCACGTCGACGGCGGCGGGAGCATCAGCGCCGCGTGACGCCTCGCGTTTGCGGGTGAACAAAGGGGTTGCGACACGGTCACGGGTGGGTACCTATCAGCTCATCACCGGTCACAACAGCACCGCCAATAACTATCGTCACATCAGTCAAATGCGAGCGTCAAACTGGGGCGCTTCGCCCCGCGGAAGGTGTGACATGTCAGCGATTCCTCGCTTGTTTCCGGTATCGCTGGCAGCCACTGCGGCTGTCGGGCTCCTGCTTCCGATAAGCATCGCCACCGGACTCGCTCCGGCGGCGCACGCGCTGTCGTGCAATGCACCGGAAGCGAACGTGCCGCCGCCGCCGAATGCGGTCGTCACCAACCCCGGGGGCAAGGTACTCGGCCCGATGAACAGAGGGCCCCGACCGCGCGGCGCGAATGAGCGTGCGCCGCTGCCCCGGTTGGGTCCACTGCAGCGCGTAGTTCCACCGGGGCAGCGCTACTCGGCGCCCCTGCAACAGCAGGCTCGAGTCCCGCAAGCCAATCCCGCGCCGCCGGCTCCCACGCCCCCCGCCGCGGGCCAGGGGCCTGACGCCGCACAGTTGAATCCGCAGGCCGCCGTCCCATCGGGTTATGCGCAGCAGGCGGTGCCGGTCCGGACCCGGCTCCGGGTGGCCG
>NZ_MVHT01000073.1 GCF_002086275.1 Mycobacterium intermedium
TCTGAGAGGATCGGGTCACCAGCGGGTGCTGGCGATTGTCGGCCAGCGCGCACAGCCCGGCCTCCAGTTCGCTGCGGCCGGGCTGCCGTCACCGCTACCCTACTTACTGGACGACGGCGATCGGAACTGGACGCAAATCGAAATACAGGGCGCCCATTTCGCGCATGCGGCGAGCCTGGCCCAGGTGTGGCGATCCTGTGGACTACTTCCTGACATCACCGTCGGACATAGCTTGGGAGAGGTGGCGGCAGCCTACGTGGCGGGTGCCATCTCGCTCCCGGATGCGGTTTCGGTCGTGGCGGCGCGCGCCACGGTTGTCGAACAGTTGCCGGGCCACTACGGCATGGCGGTGCTCGGTTTGGATGCCGGCAGAACGGCGCAACTGGTCACCGAAACTCCGGGCTGGCTGGAAATTTCGGTGGTGAATTCGACGTCGTCGACCGCGGTTTCCGGGGACGGCAACGCTGTGACCGGCATTGTGCAACTGGCCGAACGGAATGGCATATTTGTACGCGAGCTCGCGGTGGACTTTCCGGCCCACACCAGCAAGCTGGAGCAGTTGCACGACATGTTCGCAGAGCTGTTGCCCACATCGTCATTCTTGGACACCCCGGTAGAGTTCATCAGCTCCGTCCACGGTGAGGCAGTTGGCGCGGACACACGTTTCACCGACTACTGGTATCAAAACCTGCGCAGCACCGTGCGATTCGACGAGGCCGTGGCGACGGCGACGCGGCGCGGCGCCGGCATGTACGTGGAAGCGTCTGCCGATCCTTCGCTGCTGTACGCGCTCACCGAACTCGCCGAGGACGCGCTGATTTTGCCCTCCGGGCGGCGCGACCAACCCGTCCTGCAACAACTGTCCGCCAGCATCGCGACCGCCGCTCTGGCCAACCCGCATTACCGGTGGCACGACTTGGCGAACATCACCGACCAACAACCACTGTGGGGGTTTCCGCCCGCGCCGATGCGGGCGGTGTATTTGTGGGCGAAACCGGAGCCGTTGCCGCCCGCGCCCAGCGCGGCGCCGGCCGTCTGCTACGAAGAGTGGGAGCCAAGCGCGGCATGGCGAGCAGGCGAAGCCGGCCGCCAACCCAGGACTATCAGCATCGTGGCGTCCGATGACGCGACCGTCCCCCTGGCACGCCAATTGACGGAAGCGGCGGCGGCCCACGACGGTTGTGCCACAACACGTCCCGACGACGCGGAGATCACCGTGTTGCTGGCGCCAGCTTTTCTGCAGCCCGAGGTGCACCGGGCCGCCGATCAGATCCGCGGCGATGCAGCACGAGTCGACTATCGCCAAGCCGTGGGTCCCAGTAGCCGTTGCGTCTGGCTGGTCACCACAGGCGGTGTCCAAATTCCTCCCAGCGGGCCCGCAGCGTTGCCGGCGCAGGCGGCACTGGCCGCAATGCACCATTGTGTCGGTTTCGAATTTCCCGACTGCACCTTCGCCCACCTCGACTTGCCGAGCCGTTCTCTCGACACGGATGCCGCTCATCGATGCATCGACGTCCTGTTGGGGGATGCAGCCGATATTGCGCTGCGCGACGGTGCATTCGATGGCTCCGGGCGTGGCGAGCCGAATTACTTTGTCCGCACTGTGCGGGAACGGCCTGACGAAGGGACCGAAAGCCCGCTGGACGAGGCGACGCTGGAGCATGTGGTAATCACCGGCGGCAACGGGACCATCGGCTTGCGGTACGCGCGCCACTGCGTCGAACGCGGTGCCAAGCGCGTGACCCTGTTGAGCCGTAAGGGGGTCAGCGATACCGAACTGGCCCGCGTGACCCACGGGCACAAGACTCAGGTGACGGCTCCGACCTGCGATATCACCGATGCCCGTGCGTTGTCGGCGGTTGCCGACCAGTACGCCGGCTCGGGCGCGTCGCTGCTCATCCATGCTGCAGGATCCGCCACGTTTGCACCGTATGACCAAATCGATGACGCGACCCTGGCAGATGTGTTCTCCGGCAAGATAACCGGCCTGCTCCGGATGACCGAAGTGTGGCCGCTGCGACCCGACGTACGAGTCCTACTGTGTTCGTCGGTTTCTGGGGTATGGGGCGGTTACGGGCACGCCGGCTACGCGGCAGCAAACCGCATGCTCGACATGTTGGCCGCTGAACTGCGGGACAAGGGCCTGGACTGCACCGCGGTGCGGTGGGGCTTGTGGCAGGACACCACGATCGCCGATGCGGAGGAGATCGCCCGTATCGAGCGGTCCGGATTGGTGCCGATGGAACCCGAAGCGGCTATCACCGCCAGTCTTCGCCGCCGTCATGGTGACCCGTTGATCTTGGCAGCCGACTTCGACCGCCTCCGTGTCTTCTTCGAAAGCCAGAAGCTGCCAATGCCGTTCGTAACGGCCAAGACCCAAGCAAGTGGTGATTCGCCATCTCGCAGCGAAAGCCACGGCCAACGTCCACTTGCTGAGTTGGTGCGCGCCGAGGTTGCCGCTGCGTTCAGCCTCGATGGGCCCGCGTCGGTCGACCTGAGCGCGACGCTGGTAGACCTCGGTGCCGACTCGGTGCTGGCGCTCGACCTTCGTGACCGGTTGCGTCGGGAGACCGGAACATCGGTGCCCGCGGGCCGAATCCTCGGCGGTATGACCGGCGCTGAACTGGTCGAGTGTCTGCAATCGACCAACAGCGCCGCGGGCTCTGCGGCAAGCCCCGAAGCTGTCGCCGAGCCGGAGAGACAAGAAAGGTTGCAATCCACTCGTGACGAATACCACTGACCAAGACCTGGAGTCATTACACCGCAAGCTGGCCGAGCTGAATCCGGTCTATCCCGCGGCGCCGTCCCAGGACTCCCGACAGGACTCGGGAAACCAGCTATCCGATGACCAACGTCGGATGTGGTTCGTGCAATCGATCGACCCGAGCAGCTCGTTGCTCAATATTTGCGCGTCCTACCACCTGAGCGGCACGGTCGACGTTGAGCGGCTGCACCGCGCGCTCAATTCCGTGGCCGCGTCGCAGGCGTTGCTGCGCACCACCTATCACATCGATGAGGACGGTGACCCTCAGCCGGTGCTGCATGATGAGCTCAGCCCCGGCTGGGCCGAGCACGACCTGTCCGGGCTCACTGACCAAGCTCGGCAGCTGCGGCTTGAGGTGCTGGCACAGCGGGAATTCCGGCGTCCATTCGATCTGACCGCCGAGTCGCCCGTACGACTTACCGCGGTCCGCCTCGGCGCCGACGAGCTGGTGCTCTTGATAACGGCACACCATATCGCCTGGGACGACGGATCGTGGGCGCCGTTCTTCACCACGTTGACGCGTGCCTACACCGATACAAACGATTTGACGTGCCGACATGACGGGCGGCCGTCATCAGTGACCACTTCTGGTGCCCTCGCCACCGAGGAGGACCTGGCCTATTGGCGGTCGCTGATGACCAATCTCCCCGATCCGCTCGAGTTTCCCGGCGCCAACGGATCGGCGATTCCCAATGCGTGGCGCGCGCAGTGTGCGTCTGTGCGACTGAGCGCAGCCACCATCGACCGTGCTACAGCGCTGGCGCGCGAGAGTGGCGCCAACCTGTACACGGTGATGCTGGCCGCGTTCACTGCGCTCATCCACCGTTACACCCATGCCACGGACTTCCTGATCGCGGCGCCGGTGATTACCCGCGATGCGCCGCACCAGAACACCATCGGCCAATACGACAACACCGTTGTGGTACGCGCACGACCCCGGGCGCGACAGACGTTCCGAGACTTGCTGGTGCAAACTCGTGACAGCGTCAATGGCGCGTTCGCTCACCGACGGATAAACCTGGACTGGTTGGTGCGCGAGGTCAATCCCGACCGCCGCCACGGCGCCGAGCGGATGACGCGGGTGAGCTTCGGTTTTCGCCAGAGTGATGGCGGCGGCTTTTGCCCTCCCGGCGTGCAGTGCCAGCGCGGCCGTCTGCGCGGTCAATTCAGCCAACTCCCATTGAGTTTCACGGTAGACCTGGCCGCCGGTCACGGTGATGGTGCGCTGGTGGAGGCCGAGTATCTGGTCGACGTCCTGGATCCATCGCTGACATCGCAGATGCTCGAGCATTACTCGCATCTGCTCGACAGTGCGGTGGCCCATCCCGACCTCGAACTCAATCACCTGTCGCTGTTCGATGACGCCGAAGCGGATTGGTTGCGCCAAGTTTCGCGCGGCGAAAAATTCGCAGCGCCAGCCACCACCATTCCCACCTTGGTTGCCGATCGCGCGGCGTCGTCGCCCGACGCCATCGCCGTCGTATACGAGGGCCGCCAGTACACCTACCGCGAAATCAACGAGCAGGCAAACCGGCTGGCACACTGGCTGATCGAGCAAGGGGTCGGCACCGAAGATCGAGTCGCCGTGTTACTCGACAAGTCTCCCGAACTCGTCATCACGGCCCTAGGTGTCCTCAAAAGCGGCGCCGTGTACCTGCCGGTCGATCCCACCTACCCAGAGGACCGGCTCTCCTACATCCTCGACGATGCCCAAGCCAAACTGGTGTTACGCCAGGAGGTTGACGATCTGACAGGGTATTCCTGCGACAACCCCGCGCCTGACGAATTGGTCCGACCGTTGCGACCGGACAACACTGCATATTTGATATACACCTCGGGCTCGACCGGACTGCCCAAGGGTGTCCCAGTTCCGCATCGGCCGGTCGCCGAGTACTTCCTATGGTTCGGCGACGCGTACCAGGTCGATGAGACCGACCGGCTGTTGCAGGTGGCCTCCCCCGGCTTCGACGTGTCCATTGCCGAAATCTTCGGCATCCTGATCTGCGGTGCGCGGCTGGTGATCCCGAGACCCGACGGCCTACGTGACATCGGCTATCTGACCGACTTGCTGTACCGCGAAGGCATCACCTCCATGCATTTCGTGCCGTCACTGCTCGGGCTGTTCCTGTCACTGCCCGGCGTCAATCAATGGCGCACGCTACGTCGGGTGCCAATCGGCGGGGAGCCGCTGCCCGGTGAGGTCGCCGACAAGTTCCACGCCACCTTTGATGCGCTGCTGTACAACTTCTACGGGCCAACCGAGACCGTCATCAATACCACCAGTTATCAAGTGGAGGGCACCCAAGGCACCCGCATTGTGCCGATCGGGCGACCGAAGATCAACACCCAGGTGCATCTGCTCGACGACGCGCTACAGCCCGTACCGGTAGGAGTCCTCGGCGAGATCTATATCGGCGGCACGCATATGGCGCACGGCTACCATCACCGGCCGGCGCTGACCGCCGAGCGTTTCGTCGCCGACCCGTTCACCCCCGGCGCACGGCTGTACCGGTCGGGAGACCTCGCGCGCCGCAACGCAGACGGCGACATCGAATTCGTCGGCCGCGCCGACGAACAGGTCAAGATACGTGGTTTCCGCATCGAACTCGGTGAGATCGCCGCGGCGATCTCCGTCGACCCCAGCGTCGGTCAGGCCGTCGTGGTCGCTATGGATTTGCCGCAGTTGGGCAAGAGCCTGGTGGCCTACGTCACCCCCTCGGAAGGCGGCACCGAACCCGTTGATATCGACCGCATTCGAGCACGCGTGGCCGCCGCGCTACCGGAATACATGACTCCCGCCGCCTATGTGGTCGTCGATGAAATCCCAATCACCCCGCACGGCAAGATCGACCGCGAGGCACTGCCATTGCCGGAGATCGGCGCGGGAGTGGAGTACCGCGAGCCCACCACGGAGAACGGGCGGCGGATCGCCGAACTGTTCCGCAGCTTGCTGGGCCGGGCGCGGGTGGGTTCCGACGACTCGTTCTTCGACCTGGGTGGGCACTCTCTACTCGCCACGAAACTGGTCGCCGCAATCAGATCCGAGTGCGGTGTCGAGATCGGAATCCGTGATGTCTTCGAACGGGGGACGGTCGCGCGCCTTGGCGAACTGGTCGACCAACTGCAATCGGGCGTCTGTCCCGTCAAGCGGCCCAAACTGATCAAGACCTCGCACGACGGGCCGTTGCCGCTGTCGGCGTCGCAATTGCGGACCTGGTTTGCCTATCAGATCGAGGGTCCCAGCGAAGTCAACAACATACCCTTCGCCGCCCGTCTGACTGGACCGTGCGACATCGACGCCCTGGTCGCGGCCGTCAGCGACGTCGTGGCGCGACATGAGATATTGCGCACCACCTACGCCGAAATCGACGGTGTGCCATACCAGATTGTCAATCCGGCCGCCGATGTTTCGGTGCGGCGCGCGTCGAACGACGGCGGCGACGACGAAGCGTGGTTGCGGGAACAACTTGACACCGAGCGCCGGCACTGCTTCGAGTTGGACCGTGAGTGGCCGATCCGCGCGGCAGTGCTAGACACCGGCGGTCCGTCGCGCCAGGAGCATGTGGTCTCGTTGGTGGTCCACCACGTCGCCATTGACCACTGGTCCGGCGGAGTGTTGTTCGCCGACCTGCTGACCGCCTACGCGGCGAGGCACGCCGGCCACCGGCCGACGTGGGCCCCCCTCCCGCTGCAATACGCCGACTACGCAGCCTGGCAGTCGGCATTGTTGGCTGACGACGGCCCTTCCGACACCGGGGAACCGCCGACCTTCGTTAGCGAGCAGCGCAACTACTGGACGCGCCAGTTGGAGGGCCTGCCTGAAGACACCGGCCTGCGTCCCGACCTGCCGCGCCCGCCGGTGCCCAGCGGTGCCGGTGACTCCGTCGAATTCAGCATCGACGCGCAAAAGCGCGGCAAGCTCGCCGAACTGTGTCGCCAATTGGGGGTCACCGAGTTCATGCTGTTGCAGGCTTCGGTCGCTGTGGTATTGCACAAAGCCGGTGGCGGCGTGGACATTCCGTTGGGAACCCCGATTGCGGCACGCACCGAACCCGAACTCGACCAATTGATCGGCTTTTTCATCAACATCCTGCTGTTGCGAAACAACCTGGATGGCAACCCTTCACTGCGTGAAGTCCTGATCCGGACCAGGGAGACAGCGCTGGCCGCATACGCTCACCAGGATCTGCCCTTCGATCGGGTGGTGGACGCGGTGAGCCCGGTCCGCTCGCTGTCGCGCAATCCGCTGTTCCAGGTCGTGGTACACGTCCGAGACCAACTGCCCACCGAACGGGTCATCGACGCCGGCGTGGCGGGCGACACGGTATTCAGGGCTTTGGAGCCAACATTCGACATTGCGCACGCCGACCTGAGCGTCAACTTCTTCGCCGCCCATGACCCCGAACGCGGCGGCTATATAGGCAACATCCTGTTCCGCACCGAGCTCTACCACCGCAGCACAATCGAACGGCTGGTCGGCTGGTTGATGCAAGTTATCGATGCATTCGTCGATGATGTCGACCAGACGTTGCACGACTTGCAGTTGCTCGACGCCGAGGAGCGGCGGCGCATCTTGGAGTGGAGCCGCGGGCCCGAGCCTCCGACCGAGCGTCCGCTCACGATCGCCGCTCTGCTCGAACCGAGCCGGCAATGGGGTTCCGACCGGATCGCGCTGTGCTGCGGGGACGAACAGATCGATTATCCGGCGCTGCACCGTCGTTCGGACAACTTCGCGCGGCTGCTCGCCCGCCACGGGGTGGGTCCGGGTTCGTTGGTGGGTCTGTCGACACGACGCGGAATTGACATGGTTGTGGCATTAGTCGGCATCATGAAGGCCGGCGCCGGCTTCTTCCCGCTCGATCCCGGTTACCCGTTGGCCCGCAAGGAGTTCATGCTTGATGACGTCGCGCCACAGGTCGTGGTGGTAACGACGGAAGCCCTCGAAACCATGCCCGGGGCTCCTGACGTGACATTGATTTCGTTGGACGGCCCGGACGTTCAGGAGGCGATGGACACATCTAGGTCGCCCGATGTCGCATTGCGGGCGGCCCATCCCGATGACCCGATGTACCTGGTCTTCACCTCGGGATCGACCGGAAAACCCAAGGGCGTCTTGGGCACCCATCGCGCGATGACGACCCGACTGAACTGGCAGCTGTCGCACTATCCGGTACGAGGTAACGACATTCGGTTGGCGCAGGCCTCCTGGACCTTCCTGGAGGGCTGCATGGAGACCCTGGGTGGGCTCGCCGCCGGAGCGCTCACCGTTCTGGCGGACGACGCCGAGCACCGGGATCCCGAAGCGCTGGCGCAACTCATCCGGCGTCACCACATACAACAGGTGACCGCGGTGCCCAGCCTCGTCTCCACGATCGTCGATTCCTGGCCGGACTCGTTGCGCTCGTTGACGCGTCTGGTGTGTGGCGCCGAGCCGATGACGGTGTCGCTGCAGGATCGGTTGCTTTCCGCATGTGGCGGCAACGACGCATCGCAACGAGGACCCGAGCTGCTGAACAACTTTGGCGCCACCGAGACATCCGGGGCACTGGTTCGCGGACCGCTGACGCCGCCCGTCCCGATCCTGGGCACCCCGATGCCCGACTCGCAGGTGTATCTGCTCGACGACGCGCTCAACCCGGTCCCGGTCGGCGTCGTCGGTGAGCTGTATTACGCCGGTGGCCAACTGGTTCGGGGTTACTGGAAGCGACCCGCCCTGACAGCGTCGCGATTTGTGACCAATCCCTATGCGAGCGAAGCCGGTGCGCGGTTCTACCGCAGCGGTGATCGGGCCCGCTGGACCGAGGACGGTCGGCTCGAGTTCGTCGGGCGCGTAGACCATCAGGTGAAAGTACGCGGTTTCCGGGTGGAATTGGGCGAAGTGGAAGCCGCGCTGCTCCGGGTTGAGGGTGTGTCCGTGGCGGCCGCACGCGTTTGGGAGACGCAGGACGTGACAACGCTGGCGGGATATGTGGTGCCGCATCAGGCGGTCACCGACGACGCCGGCAAGGCGGCGTTCGCGTCGTTCGTGCGTGCCGAAGTCGCCTCCGCTTTGCCGAGTTACATGATGCCTTCCTCGATCACCGTGCTCGAAGCAATGCCGAAGACGGAGTCGGGCAAGCTGAATCGTCCCGGGTTGCCGCGTCCCGCCGTAACCACGACGGGACGCGCAGAACCGCCGCAGACCGACACCGAGCATGCCTTGGCGGCCGTCTTCACGGAGGTGCTGTCCACGCCCGAAGTAGGCCGTTTCGACGACTTCTTCGCACTCGGAGGCGACAGCATCCTGTCGGTACAGGTCGCGGCGCGGGCGCGGGCCGCCGGCGTACCCGTCGGGCCACGAATGGTGTTCGAGAACCCGACAATTCAGTCGTTGGCCGCTGCGGTTGATGCGGCAGCGCCGGAGACCGACGGTTCCAGCGTGGACACCCGGCACGCGCCGATGAGCACCTCGGGCTTGTCGGCGGAAGATCTGGCCGCAGTGACGCAATCTTGGGGCTCGCAATGACCGCCACCGAAACCGGTGCCACCAGCAAGAAACCTGCCATTGCAGATGTGATGGCCCTGAGTCCCCTTCAGGAGGGCCTGTACTCACTGACCACGCTGGGTGAATTCAGCGGCGAAGACCCGTACCTGATCGGCATGACCGCCGATATCACCGGCCCGCTCGACGTCGAACTGCTCAAGGCCTGTGCCGCAACGATGTTGGTACGGCATCCGAACCTGAGGGCGAGTTTCGTCAGCCGCAACATCCCACGTCCAGTGCAAATAGTGCCGACGCAGGTTGACCTGCCGTGGCGGCAGGTCACCGCCGCACCCGAAGATGTCGAACGATTGGAGACCGAGGAGCGCTGCCGGCCCTTCGATTTCGAAAACGCTCCGTCTATTCGGTTCCTACTCATCGAATTACCGGATGATCACTGGCGTCTGGTGATCACAGCGCACCACATCGTGATCGACGGATGGTCGCTGCCGGTGTTCGCGGCCGAGATGATCGCGATGTACGGGGCCGGCGGTGACATCGGCGCGCTGCCCGCCGAGCCGCGACCCTACCGGGATTACATCGGCTGGCTGGCCGCCCAGGATCGCGCTGCCAGCGAGAAGGTTTGGCGGGAGCATCTGGCGGATCTACCGGGGCCGACCTTGCTGTCAGCCGCGATGGGCAGCGAAGCACCCGGCATCGGCCTGCCGCGGCGCACCGAATTGCGTACCGACCGGGCGGCCACCGCGGACCTGTCCGACCGCGCCCGCTCGCGCGGCATCACCATGAACACCCTGCTGCAGATGGCATGGGCGGTGGTGTTGTCGAGGCTGACCGACCGCGACGACGTGGTTTTCGGCATCACCGTGTCGGGCCGCCCGGCCGAGTTGTCCGGCGTCGAAACAATGATCGGCCTGTTCATCAACACCGTGCCGTTGCGGGTCCGACTAGACCGAGACGTCAGTGTTGGCGCCCAATGCCTTGCCGTACAACAAAATGCGGCGATGCTGCGGGATCACAGTTATCTCAGCCATGCCCAGCTTCGCTCGCTCGGCGGCATCGGCGAGATGTTCGACACGCTGCTGGTCTACGAAAACTTTCCCACCGCTGGAATTGTCGACGGTGGCGGGATACCCGCCGGCGGTGTGACATTCCGTCCGGCCGGCCTGGAAAGCGTGACGCACTTCCCGGTCACGCTGGCCGCTCACATGGCCGACGGAGAGTTGGTCACGCTGGTAGAAGTTCTCGACGCTGCGCTGGGCGCGACGACCGGTGCGATGCTGGGTCGACGGGTACTAGCCACCGCCGAGCGCCTGTTGTCGATGTGGGATTGTCCGCTGAACCAGGTCAGCGTGCTGTTTGACGACGAGGCTCAACCGTTGCGGTCCGCCGCTTCGGCACCCGGGTCCCCCGCAACCGGCATCCACACCAGGTTCGCCGCTGTGGCACAGGCGAACGCGGATGCCGTGGCGCTCAGTTGGACGGGCGGCACGATGACCTACGCCGAGTTGGACTCAGCCGCCAGCCGGTTGGCCGCGCTGCTCAGCGGCCGCGGGGCGGGGTCCGAAACGCCGGTGGCAGTTCGACTTTCCCGGGGCCCGCGGTACGTGGTGGCGATCCTCGCGACGCTCAAGGCCGGCGCCATGTGCGTACCGCTGGAGCCCGGCATGCCGCCGGAGCGGGTTGAGTCGATTTTGCGGCAGACCGGGGCGACCATCGTCGTCGACGAGGAGCTGCTGTCGACCGACCTTCCCGGCGATGACTTCCATCCCGTCCATGTAGATGCCCAGCAGGCCGCCTACGTCGTCTTCACCTCCGGCACAACCGGAGAGCCCAAGGGCGTCATCGGAACCCACGCGGCGCTCGACGCCTACGCCGACGACCACATCGGCGCCGTGCTGCGCCCCGCCGCCGCTAGGCTGAGCCGACCGTTGCGCGTCGCACATACCTGGTCGTTCGCATTCGACGCCGCTTGGCAGCCGCTCATCGC
Organism: Mycobacterium intermedium; assembly: GCF_002086275.1. Classification (GTDB taxonomy): domain Bacteria; phylum Actinomycetota; class Actinomycetes; order Mycobacteriales; family Mycobacteriaceae; genus Mycobacterium; species Mycobacterium intermedium. Next base: position 11,233 of record NZ_MVHT01000073.1, read on the forward strand.
GTTGCTCGACGGGCACTGTGTGCACATCGTGGACGAACATGGCCAGCGCGATGCTGAGGCATTGGTGGACACCCTCAACGAGCACCGCATCGACATGTTGGACACGACTCCGTCGATGTTCGCGCAATTGCGCGCATTCGGGTTGCTGGCGGTCGCACCATTGACCGTCTTGGCGCTGGGCGGCGAAGCCGTCGGCGCGCCCATGTGGAACGCGATTCGCGACGAGTGCACCCGCGGCGGACTGGCCGCCTACAACTGTTACGGTCCGACCGAAACCACCGTGGAGGCAGTGGTCGCACCGGTCGCCGACTACGACGAGCCGACGATCGGCCGCCCCACCCGGCAGACCCGCGGCTACGTCCTGGATTCTCAGCTGCGCCCGGTACCATACGGCGCACCGGGCGAATTATATTTGGCGGGAGCACAACTCGCTCGCGGTTACCTTGGGCGTCCTGGTGAGACCTCGATCAGATTCATCGCCGACCCGTTTGTTCCGGGTAAGCGCATGTACCGCACCGGCGATGTGGTGCGCCGACAGGCAAACGGCTCCTTGCACTATCTGGGCCGCGCCGATGCGCAGGTGAAGATCCGGGGCTACCGTGTCGAACCGGACGAGATTGCCGCAGCCCTGCAGGAACACCCCGCGGTGCGACATGCCCACGTCCTGGTGCGCGAACACCAGGGCGGCCCGCGGCTGATCGCCTATGCGGCTTCCCGAAACGGCCACGCGCCTAGTGACACCGAGCTTCGAGCGACGCTCGGTCAGCGGTTGCCGCGGTACATGGTTCCGCACCGCATCGTCGTCGTCGACGAGATCCCTTTGACGGCTAACGGCAAGCTGGATGAGACCAGGCTGGCGGCCGCCGATGCCGAGCCCGGTGGCACGGTGCAGGCGGAGGCCGAAACCCCCACGGAAGTCGCTCTTTGCCAAGTGATTTCCGAGACGTTGCAGACTTCGGCGCTTGATGTGACCGCTGACCTCCTGCAGCTGGGCCTGGACAGCATTGTGGCCCTCTCGGTGGTGCAAGAGGCTCGCCGTAGCGGCATCCCGCTGCGCGCCCGGCTGATCCTCGAATGTTCGACCATCCGCGAACTGGCCGCCGCAGTGGACGCCGAAGCCACCGGGCGTCCCGAGTCAGGCCCCGAAACACCAGGCGAACACAACGCGGCGCCGATTCCCCTGCTTCCCAACGCGTTTTGGCTCTACGAATACGGCGAGCCGCGAAGGCTGGCGCAAACCGAGGCAATCCGGTTGCCCGAGGGCGTCACCGGTGACGAACTCCGTACCGCGCTCGCGACCATCGTCGACAGCCATGAGGTGCTGCGTTCTCGCTTCGACCGCGCCAACCTGGCCCTGGTGCCCATCCCCACGGGCGACGTCTTGAAGGAGTCGTTCCGGGAGATACAAGTAACCGACGATCTGCAGTCCGCAGTCCCAGCGCACGCGAAGGATGCGCTGGAAACCCTTGACCCCGAGCGCGGTAACCTGCTGGCCGCCAGTTGGTTGCGACCTCCGAGCGGACCGGGCGTGCTGGTGCTGACCGCACACGTACTGGCGATGGATCCGGCCTCCTGGCGGATTGTGCTCGGCGAACTCGAAGCCGCCCTCCATCCGCTCGGTGCTGGACGATCACCCGCACCGAACCGCGAGTACACACCCTTCCGCCGGTGGAGTCACGCGCTGACGCAACGCGCTGAAGTTCTTGAGTCGACGCCGTTTTGGATTGCTCAGCTGGACGGTGACGATCCGGACGTGGGTCGTCGGCGGGTGCGGCCGGACCGTGATCGGGCCGGTCAGCTGTTGGTGCGCACCAACGCCGGCGGCGCCGAGGTTACCGGCCGGCTGCTGAATTCTGGTGTGCCAGTGTTCGACCTCTTGGTCGCCGCTGCGGCGCGAACGATCACACGATGGCGGCAACGCCGCGGCCAGGCCACTCCACCACCTTTGCTGGCATTGGAAACACACGGCCGGGCCGACGGCGTCATAGACACAGAGGGCACCATCGACACCGGCGACACGGTGGGTCTGCTGACCGCGATCTACCCACTGCGAGTCCCCTCAACGGATCCACGCCGAGTCGGCGAGCAGTTGAGGGAGATTCCCGGCAGTGGAATCGACTACGGGTTACTGCGGTATCTGCGTCCGGAAACCGCGCGTCAACTCGGCGAATTCGCCAGCCCGCAGCTACTGCTCAACTACCTCGGTCGCACCGACGTCGGAAACACCGGCACCGGCTGCCTGCGACTTGACCGCGGATTGCTCGACGGATTGCCGCCGCTGCCCGAACCGGACCTGGCGGTACGTCACGAATTGACAATCATGGCTACCCTGCTGGGTTCCGGTGACAAGCAAGTCCTGCTGACTCAGTGGCGCGCGCTACCGGACGTCCTCAGCGACACTGATCTGACCGCCATTCAAGAGCTTTGGGACGAGTCACTACGGGCGGTGGCGTCATGACCACACTCGCGATAATCGGGGCCGGCGCCAAGGCGGTGGCGGTCGCGGCCAAAGCCTCGGTGGCACGCGCGATGGGCGTTGATACGCCCGATATCGTCGCCGTCGAACGCACCGCGGTAGCGGCCAACTGGCAGGCCAGCGGCGGCTGGACCGACGGCGCCCAAAGTCTGGGCACCAACCCGGAAAAGGACGTTGGGTTCCCGTACCACTCATCGCTGGTACCGCGCCGCAACGCCGAACTCGATGAGCGAATGATGTGCTACAGCTGGCAGGCGTACCTGGTCGCGACAGGTCAGTTCGCCAACTGGATTGATCGCGGCCGACCGGCGCCCACCCACCGGCGGTGGGGACAGTATCTGCGTTGGGTTGCCGAGCGGGTCGACCTGAAGGTCGTCTTCGGCGAAGTCGAGCGGATCGCCCTCGACGGGCAACGCTGGGCGCTGCACACCACGGGAAGCACGGTTTTCGCGGACGCGCTGATGGTGACGGGCCCCGGCCAAGCCGAGCGAACGCTGTTGCCGGGCAACCCGCGGGTCCTGTCCATCGCCCAGTTCTGGCACCTGGCCGCCAAACATGAACGCATCACCGCTGAGCGAGTGGCGATGATCGGTGGAGGTGAGACAGCCGCGGCAATGCTCAACGAGCTTTTCCGGCACTCGGTTTCGACGGTCACCGTGATATCGCCGCATGTCACACTGTTCACCCGCGGCGAAAGCTTCTTCGAGAATTCGCTGTTCTCTGACCCTTCCGACTGGACCGCCCTGACGTTGGCGGAACGTCGGGACGCGATCGCGCGTACCGACCGGGGGGTGTTCTCGTCGAGCGTGCAGGATGCGCTGATGGCCGACGACCGAATTCGGCATCTGCGCGGTCGGGTCGCCCACGCGGTGGGCCGTGACGACCAGGTCCGGCTCACCTTGAGCACCAACCGCGGCAGCGAAAACTTCGAGACCGTACACGGTTTCGACTTGGTCATCGACGGGTCAGGAGTCGACGCGCTGTGGTTCACCACACTCTTCAGCCAAGACGCACTCGACCTGCTTGAACTCGGGCTCGGCGGACCGCTGACCGGAGAACGCTTGCAGGAGTCCATCGGGCATGACCTCGCCGTCGACGATGTCACACCAAAGCTGTTCCTGCCCACCCTCGCCGGCCTGAGTCAGGGTCCGGGATTCCCCAACCTCAGCTGCCTGGGACTGGTTTCTGATCGAGTCCTCGGTTCCCCGCTGTTTAGCGGACGCGTTTCAACTAGGAGGAACGATGACTACCAATCCCTTCGATGACGAGGCCGGCACCTTTGTGGTCGTGGTCAATGCGGAAGACCAGCACAGCCTCTGGCCAAGCTTTGCCCCCATCCCGGACGGCTGGCACACGGTGTACGGGGCCTCCAGCCGGGCCGATTGCCTTCAGTACGTCGAAGACCACTGGCCAGACATAAGACCCAAAAGTCTTCGCGATGCGGTGGATTCTTCCTAACTGAAAGGGTGGTAAATGACGTCGATTTCACAAAGCCGACGGAAATCGCGGATTGAGCCGCAAGGCGATTCAAGCCAGCCTGAGGTAATCCTGCCCAGGGAGCTGACCGAGCTGTCCGACGAGGTCCGAAAGGTTCCGCCGCCGCCTTCGAAAATTGATCTGCCGGAACCGTACTCATTTCGCCTCGCGGATCCCGATGCGGACGCAGCGATGATCGCCGAGTGGATGAGCCGTCCGCACTTGGCCGAAGCATGGGAGTACGTCTGGCCGGTGTCGCGCTGGTGGCGCTACCTGCGAGCTCAGCTTGACGGCAGCTATTCGCGCCCGTTCATCGCCCAAATCGACGCCAACAACCATGGCTACATCGAGTTATACCGGGCCGCGAAGGATTCCATTGCTACCCGATACGACCATGACCCATACGATTTGGGCATCCACGCCGCCATTGCCGACCTGGAAATCATGAACAGGGGAGTCGCCCCATTCGTGTTGCCGCACTTCGTCGCCAGCGCGCTGAATGCCGAACCGCGTTGTCGTCGAGTCATGTTCGACCCGGACCACAGAAACAAAGCCGCGCGCCGCTTCTGCGAGAGCGCCGGCTGTGTATTTCTCGGCGAACATGACATGGCGAATCGTCGGATGGCGCTCTATGCGCTGCCCCGGACTCCCGACGATATTCCCCACTGTCGCGACGCCTAACCGGTGCGCCCCTAGAACACCACCGGCTGTTGGAATTCGCCCCAGACCGCCTTCAGGGTGGAGACCATTTCACCCACCGTGCAGTAGGCGTTGGCACAGTCGATCAGCTTGTGCATGAGGTTGTCGTTTCCTTCGGCACTGCGAGCCAGGGCGGCCAGGGTGGATTGCACCGCGCCGCTGTCCCTTTCGGCCTTGACCTTGGCCAGTCGCTTGAGTTGCACCTCGCGGCCTTCGGCGTCGAGTTCGTAGGTGACGACGTCGGGATCGGGTTCCTCGGAGACGAACCGGTTGACCCCCACCACGGGCCGCACACCGGCCTCGATCTCCTGGTGTATCCGGAACGCCTCGTCCGCGATCAAGCCCTGCAGGTAGCCGTCCTCGATCGCGCGGACCATGCCGCCGTGCTGCTCGAGGTCGGCCATGATCTCGATGATGCGAGCTTCGGTCTCGTCGGTAAGCGCCTCCACGAAGTAGGAACCGCCCAAAGGGTCTGCGACCTTGGCGACGCCGGTCTCGTAAGCCAGGACTTGCTGGGTGCGCAACGCCAAAGTGGTGGAGTCCTCGGAGGGCAGCGCGAAGGGCTCGTCCCAGGCGGCGGTGAACATCGACTGGACGCCACCCAAGACCGCCGCCATCGCTTCGTACGCCACCCGCACCACGTTGTTCTGTGCCTGCGGACCGTACAGCGATGCGCCGCCGCACACGCAACCGAACCGGAACATCGAGGATTTGTCTTTGGTGGACCCGTAACGCTCGCGCACGATCGTGGCCCAACGCCTGCGCCCCGCACGGTATTTGGCGATCTCTTCGAAGAAGTCCCCGTGCGTGTAGAAGAAAAACGAGATCTGCGGTGCGAATTCGTCGATCGTCATCCGACCGCGTTCCACCACGGTGTCGCAGTAGGTGACGCCGTCGGCGAGGGTGAAGGCCATCTCCTGCACCGCGGTGGCTCCCGCATCGCGGAAGTGCGCCCCGGCCACCGAGATGGCGTTGAATCGCGGCACTTCCGCGGCGCAGAACTCGATGGTGTCGGCGATCAGCCGCAACGACGGCTCCGGCGGCCAGATCCAGGTGCCGCGCGAGGCGTATTCCTTGAGGATGTCGTTCTGGATGGTGCCGGTCAGCTTTGCTCGCGGTATTCCCTTCTTTTCCGCGGCCGCCACGTAGAACGCCAGCAGGATCGCCGCCGTGCCGTTGATGGTCATGCTGGTACTGAGCTTGTCCAGCGGGATGCCGTCGAACAGGATCTCGAAGTCCGCGAGGCTGTCGACGGCGACGCCCACGCGGCCGACCTCCTCGCCGAAGTCGGGATCGTCGGAGTCGTATCCGCACTGGGTGGGTAGGTCCAGGGCTACCGACAGCCCCGTACCGCCCTGGTCCAGCAGGTAGCGGTAGCGGCGGTTGGACTCCTCCGCGGTGCCGAACCCGGAGTATTGCCGGAAGGTCCACAACTTGCCGCGGTAGCCGGACGCGAAGTTACCCCGCGTGAACGGGAACTCCCCCGGCGGCGGCGGCTCCGTCGCGCGATCCTGCGGGCCGTAGACCGGCGCAAGCGGTATGCCCGATGGGGTCTGGGCTACGTTTTCCATCAGTGCATAACGTACTTGCAAAAAAAGAGAATGCCAATACCACGGTGTGACCTGGCCAAACACGACGAGAACAGGCAGTTGCGTCCACGGCCGTGCCGGCTTTGACACAATGCCGCAATGGCCGATGAGTCCGAACAGACAGAGCGGGCCAACACGGGTTTGGTCGGCGGCCTGCTGCGCCGGCAACGACGGGAAGCCGAACGCGCGCTGCACGGCCTCGTCGACACCGTGGTGCGGGACGGTAAGGCGCTTGACCGACTCATCCGGCGCATCAACATCGATGCGATGATGGCCCGAATCGATATCGGCGCGATCGTCGCGCGCCTCGACCTCGACGCGTTCCTGTCCCGGCTCGATATGAACGCCATCATCGACCGTCTCGACGTCGACGCCTTGCTGGCTCAGCTCGATATGAACGCCATCATCGACCGCCTCGACATCGACGCCATTGTGTCCCGAATCGACATCGACGCCATCGCCGCGCGGCTGGACTTGACCGCGATTGCCGAGCGAATCGACATCGACGCCCTCGTATCGCGACTGGACAGCGAGCAGTCGCGCGAACGCTGAATTCGGGCGGCCAGAACGGACGGGAGTTGGCATGGCGGTTCCCAGGCCCTCGATGTCGGACATCGAGGCAGCGGCCGAGCATTTCGGCTTTCAGCTCGACACCGACGCCCGGCAGTCCGTGTTGGCCTTCGTGCAGCAGATGCTGGGTACCTGCGACGTCATTGACAAGCTCTACGACGAGGTTGCCCGCACGCCCACTTCCGACCGCAGCTATAACTTCCCGGCACCTGACGAAAATCCCCTGGGCGCTTGGTATGTCACTACCGACATCCGTTCGGACGTTGAGGGCCCCCTCTCCGGCCGCCAGGTCGCCGTCAAGGACAACATCGCCGTCGCCGGCGTCCCGATGATGAACGGATCGCGCGCGGTCGAGGGCTTCATCCCCGACCGCGACGCGACCGTGGTCGAGCGCCTGCTTGCCGCAGGGGCGAACATCGCCGGCAAAAGTGTCTGTGAGGACCTGTGCTATTCGGGGTCCAGCTTCACGTCCGCTACGGGGCCGGTGCGCAACCCGTGGGACACCACCCGAGAAACGGGCGGGTCCTCCAGTGGCAGCGCCGCACTCGTGGCCGCGGGCGCGGTGGATCTGGCCATCGGCGGTGACCAGGCGGGCTCGATTCGGATTCCGGCGTCACTGTGCGGGATCGTGGGGTTCAAGCCCACGTACGGTCTGGTGCCCTACACCGGCGCAATTCCGTTGGAGCGCACCATCGACCACCTGGGGCCCATGGCGCGCACCGTTTCGGATGCCGCGCTCTTACTCACCGTGCTCACGGGTCCCGACGGGTGGGATTCTCGACAGCCCTCGAAGCTACCTTCTCTCGACTATTCCGCGGCCCTCACCGGCGATGTCGCGGGCCTGCGGGTGGGCATCCTCACCGAGGGATTCGGGCATCGCCGTTCACAACCGGAAGTCGACGAAGTCGTGCGCAGCGCTGCCCACCGGTTCAGCGAAATCGGTTGCTCGGTAGGCGAAATCAGCGTGCCTTGGCACGGAGGGGCACTGGCCCTGTCGGCCATCTTCTGCACCGAGGGTGGCGTCTACCAGATGTTGGAGGGCAACGGCAGCGGACTCGGTGCCGAGGGCCGCTACGACCCAGAACTGATGGCACACTTCGCAACTCAGCGGCGCGCCCATGCCGATCAACTGTCCGCCATCGTCAAGGCGACCGCTGTGGCCGGCCATTTCAGCCTCAACACGCTGGGCGGTTCCTATTACGCCAAAGCACGCAATCTGGTGCCGCATGCGCGCGCGGCGTACGACGACGCACTGGCCCGGTACGACGTGCTGGTCATGCCCACGACCCCGGCCACCGCCCAGCCGCTTCCCGATGATTTCACGTCGCTACACGCGGCTATCGGCAAGGCCGCCAATACGGCGCCGTTGAACGTCACCGGCCACCCTGCGATCTCGGTTCCCGCCGGCCTGGTCGACGGACTGCCCGCCGGAATGATGATCGTGGGCAAACGGTTTGACGATGCCACGGTATTGAACGTCGCGCACGCATTCGAATCCCTTTGTGGCGGATTCCCTTCCGCGAGCAGACGCAAAATCACATAAAACAAAGGCTTTTTGGACGACTTTGCGTCTGCTCGCGGTACTGGGTGCGGGCCCGGATCAGGCGCGACAGAGGATCTCGCCGTTGGGGATGGCAAACCAGCCCTCCGGCGCGGCAGCCCAGGCGCGCCAGGCGGCCGAGATTTCCTCAAGCTCGGCGGCGGTGGCCAGGCCCGAGTCGAGCAGCTGGCGACTCAAGTCCGACCGCAGGATCCGGTCGGCCCACATGCCACCCCACCAGTCGCGAGTTTCGTCGGTCGCGAAGCACCACATGCTGCCGGTGGGCGTGATGTTGGTAAATCCGGCCTGCTGGGCCCAGGACAGCAGTCGTCGGCCGGCATCCGGTTCACCGCCGTTCGCCCGTGCGGCCCGTTGGTACAGCTCGAGCCAGCGATCCAGCGGGGCCAGCCGCGGGTACCAGATGAACCCGGCGTAGTCGGCATCTCGTACCGCCACGATCCCGCCCGGCACACACACCCGGCGCATCTCCCGAAGTGCCTGAACCGGATCGGCGACATGCTGCAACACCTGGTGGGCGTGGACGACGTCGAAGGTGCCGTCGGGGAGGTCGAGCGCATGGACGTCCGAGGTGACGAAGTCGATGTTGGACACATTGCGCCGCTGTGCTTCGGCGCGGGCCAGGTCGAGGGCCTCGGCGGTTCGCTCAACGGCCGTCACCGATCCGGGTGCCACCCGGGTGGCCAGATCCACCGTGATAGTGCCTGGGCCGCAACCGATATCGAGCACCTTTAGTCCCGCCTTCAAGTGGGGCAGCAGGTAGGCCGCGGAATCTTCGGCGGTGCGGCGCCGGTGACTGCGCAACACCGACTCGTGGTGTCCGTGCGTGTAGGTCGCTCGTGGTTCGGTCACGGCGTCCAGCTTAACGCCACCCCGGTCCGGCGAGCAGACGCGAAAGCCCCTAAGAGAGGCAAATTTTGGGGGCTTGCGCGTCTGCTCGCGGGAAGAGGGTGAGGCTAGTTGACCGGCACGTTGAGGATCGGTCGGTTTTCGTAGGCCCCGGGACCGTCGAAGTGCCACCACTCCCCCGAGTACACGGCCAAGCCGCCATGGTTCATCGCCTCCCGCAGCCGGGCTCGATTCGCCTGGGCCGCCGCGCTCACGTCTTGAGTCGCGTAAGCGTTTGCCCGCGAGGAGAAATCGTCGAAATCCGTGCCCATGTCGGCCAGGCACAATCCGCTCACCACGCGCTCGGGCGGACACTGTTGCTGCGGACTGGCGAAGGTCACATCCACCGAACGACCGGCCTCGTGACTGTGGGCATACGGACCCGGGCGCGCCACCCACGCCGGGTTTGGCACCACGTTGAACATCTTGACCTGGACATCGTGCGGGCGATAGCAATCCCAGAAGGCGAGCACCTGACCCTGCGGCCGCAGCACCGACGCGGCAACTTCCAAGCCGCGCGCCATCGACTGATGCACCAGGCAGCGCGCGTCGGACGGGTACAGCTGAGTGTGGGTGAAATTGTTGGTCGTTGCATAGCGCAGGTCGATCACCGCGTCGGGCACCACGCTTCGAACGTCGACGAATCCCGCCTGGCGCGCGGCATCGCTCACCGGCGGCACCGCCGGATAGGCCGGGGCGGTGGTATTCACCGGCCGCACGGCCACCGACGTCGGGATCGCTGAATCCAGTTTCGGCTCAGGCAATTCCGCGCGAACCGCACCCCAGGCACCGACCGCGACCAGCAGCGCCGTGACCGTAAGCTGCAGGAGTTTGCTCCCATGATGCATCGGCTCATTGTCTCGCCTCATCGGACCGGACGCCCGCAGCGCCACGGTTCCATGGGCGTGGTCGCCGTCAAGTGTTCTGACTCATCCAGTGCGCGAGCATGTAGCCGGGAATGTAGCTAGCCAAGAGCGTGCCACCTCGACCGCGCCCGCCGGACTCGAGAATGCCGCCGACTCGGTTACGCGGCGGGCCTCAACGCTGCGAGCAGATCGTCGGGTAGGGGCATCGGCGTCATGAGTCCGACCGTCGCACGACCGGTATTGCCTTCGGGGAAGCGACCGGTCAAGGATCCGGGCGCAGCGAGGACGATGCGTACGACCTGACCGATCGCCTCGCGCCGGTCATGTTGGCGCAGAGCCAGATTCAACATTGCGAAGTGGTTGCGAGTATGCAGCCAGGCCGCGGGCTGGGACAGGATGTGCGCGCGTTCCAGGTGATACCACCGCGCATCGCCCGTATCTGCCCGGGCCGCGGCGGCCATTTCGCGCTGGTACAACTCGCGGGCTGCGGGGCTCAGCTTGGCCATACCAACCCTCCTCGGGCAGTTCGAGATGATATATGCGTATATACTAATATATACATGCATCGGCCGGTCAAGCGGGTGGGAGCCGGGTTTCTGACGAATCAACGAGGTGGCCAGTGCCACGGCGGCTGGTCGAGGACGCCCTGGCCCACGATCCGCGTCTCCCCCAGTTCCTTCGTCAGGCGCATCGTGTGCACGTCGCCGGCTTCCTGCAACGCCGCGACGAGTGCTTCCGAATGAGTCACGACGATGAGTTGACTGTTTTCGGCCGCGGTGGCGATCAGTGCCGCCAAGGCGGGCAACAGCTCCGGGTGCAAACTCGTCTCGGGCTCGTTGAGCACCAACAGCTGCGGCGGGCGCGGGGTGAGCAGGGCCGCCGTCCACAACAGGTAACGCAGCGTGCCGTCGGAAAGCTCGGCGGCACCCAGCGGGCGCAGCATCCCAGGTTGGTGCAACGCCAATTCGAAACGCCCGTTGGCGCTTTCGACGTCGACCCGGCTGCCGGGAAAAGCACTGTCAATTGCCTCGTCGAGGGCGGCGGCGTCGCCAATCTCGCGAATCGTCTGTAAGGCGGCGGCCAGGTCTGCGCCGTCATGCCCCAAAACTGTTGTGCGCGTGCCTATTCTGCTCTGCCGCGCCGGCGCGTCGGCGTCGGTGCGCAGATGGTCGTAGAAGCGCCAGTCGCGGATTCGTTCGCGCAACTGGATCAGTTCAGGTGCGCGGATCGGGTCGGCCAATTCACTGAGCATTGAGTCGAATGGCCGCAGCGCATCGGTCATGATGTGCCAGTTCCCGTCGCCGTCGCATACCCGGGCGGTCGGCCCGCCCCGATCGGCAATCACTGTGGCCTTGCGCCAGACCGGGCCGACCCATATCGCCTCGACTTTGATCTCGGGATCGAACCCGAACGCTGTGCGACCGGCAACCGGCAGGCCAAGGTCCATGGCATAACCGAAATCGTCCGCGGCGAAGCCGAGCTTCAAACTCACCGACTCGGTGCGCACCGTCCCCTGCACAGGCCGGCGGCCTTGGCGCACCGATTTTCCGATGACGGCCGGGCCGGCCCACATGGTCGAGCTCAACCCGCCCTCGCGCGCCAACGCAGCCACCGCGCCGTTGCGGGCGGAGTCGGCCAGCAGGCGCAGTGACCGGTAAAGGTTGGATTTGCCGCTGCCGTTGGGGCCGGTGATGACGTTGAGCCGACGCAGCGGAAGCACTACCTGCCGCAGCGACCGGTAGTTCTCCACCGCGACCGTCGACAGCACGTCGCCACGCTATTCCATGGCCGCTTGATGCCCCACGGCCGCCGTCGATCGACCCACGACCGCCCCGGGGTTAGAGTCGCGACGTGCCCAAGATCAGCGCCGCGTCGGTCGGAGAGCACCGCGAGCAGGTCCAGCGGCGGGTCTTCGAGGCCTTCGCCAGCCTGATGGCGGAACAGAGCTTCGATGCCATCACGATGGCCCAGCTCGCGGCCGCGGCGGGCATCGGGCGCACGGCGATCTACCACCACTTCGCCGACAAGGAGGCGGTGGTCGTCGCGTTCGCATCACACGAAACGAGCCGCTACATTGACGAATTGCGCGCCACTCTGCAGGGAATCGACGACCCGGTCGAGCGACTGAAGATTTACATCAACCATCAGCTCGACGCCGGTCATCAGTTTCATATCGGTCTGGGTCCGCAGCTTTACGGCGCGCTCTCGCGCGACACCTTCCGCGCCATCCGCGAGCACGTGATGGCGATCGAGGACGTGTTGCGCGACATCTTGGCCAGTGGCGCGAGCACGGGACAGTTCGTCATCGAGGACGTTGCCACCACGATTTCGTTGATCCATGCCTGTCTCGCGCCCCGCGACCTCCCGGTCGATGCGGTGGAGCGGTTTGTGCTGCGCGCGCTGCGGGGAACACGGTAGGGCGACCCGGTGGACGTTGTGCTAGTTTCTTGACAATCTGTCAGTATCGTTTTGACAACTTGTCAGGGCTTCCGTCGACTGTTAGGAGCACGGCATGACTTCCCGCACCGCCGAGGCCATTCGGCCTCTCTCTGTTGCGATGAAGGAAGGTTCGGCGACCGAACATGACGACGCGGAAAACTCCTCGTTCGTGACCGAGCTGCTTTCCGGCCGAGTCAACGAGCGTGGTTACGCGGACTACCTGCGGCGATTGCGGGTGGTGTATCAGGCGTTGGAGGACGCTGTCCGGGCCCGGCGCGATGACCCGCTCGTGGCCGCCGTCTACGACCCGGCGCTGGAGCGCTTGTCAGCGATCGACGCCGACCTGGACCATTGGGCGCCCGGCGCAGACCACGATGTCGAATCACCCGCCGCCGCGGCCTACCGCGACCGCATCGCGAGCGCGTCGTGGGGCGGTGCGCTGGTGGCCCATCACTACACGCGCTACCTCGGCGACCTCTCGGGTGGCCAGGCGATCGGCAAGATTCTGGACCGCACCTTCGGTCTGGCTGGTGCCGGACTGGCGTTCTACGAATTCCCGATGCGGTCAAAGCCCTACAAGGATTCCTACCGCGCCCGTCTCGACGGCCTTGACCTCGACGCCGAGGAAATCGATCGCGCGGTCGACGAGGTGAAAGTCGCGTTCGGCCTCAACCAGGCGTTGTTCGCCGAACTCGGCAAGAACTTGTCTGACTACCAGCGCTAGTCACTGGCGCATCGCCCGAGAGGCGTAACGGGAAGTAATGAGGAGTGTGTGGGCTCCGGTCGGTCCCAGACCCCGCTCGGGCACTACCCGATGGAACGCACTTTGCGCTTGTTGAGGAATTCCGCCCACGATGACACGTCGGGGTGCTGCTTGAGCAGTGCTCGGCGCTGGCGCTCCGTCAGGCCGCCCCAGACGCCGTACTCGACCTGGTTGTCCAGCGCGTCCGCCGCGCATTCCTTCATCACTGGGCAGTGCCGGCAGATCGACGCGGCCTGCCGTTGCGCCGCACCCTGCACAAACAGCAGGTCGGGGTCTGCGCTCGTGCACAGCCCTTGCTGAACCCAGGCACGATCCTCCGCCTGCACCGCACGCATGGGTTTGTTAGCCGGTACCAGGCTCAATCGACGCGTCGCCGGCCGCGCTTCCGACACGAGTTTGTTCCCTTCGTCCCCGGCTGTGGCGCACAGCCGTCCTGCCCCTGTGGTGTCCATCACCTTGCCACGCCGGTGTGACCCGAAACTCCCCCGCGCCTAAGTTAGCTGGTAGAGCCAACTCTTGCAATTCGTTTGGGACGGACGTACCGCATCGCGGTGCCGTCAGGCCGCGCTCTATCGTGACCCGCCAGCTGGGAATTGCCTGGACAAAGCCTGCTCTGCGGATTGTCGCCGGACCGCCACGGCCTCGGCGTGAGATGTTTCACAACGGGGCCACAACGGGGTCACAAGGCGGTCAACAAGGGGCCACAAGGGGGCCATGAGGGGGAGGGAACCGCATGGCGTTTGTGTTCAGCCGCCCGGAAGCGCTTGCGACGACGGCGGCGGACGTAGCGGCAATCGGCACGACGATCAGCGATGCCACCACGGCCGCCGCGGATACGACCAAAGGCGTGGCGGCGGCCGCCGCCGATGAGGTATCCGAGGCCATCGCAGCATTGTTTCGCGCGTATGCCCGGGAGGGTCACGCCGCGATCACCCAGATCGCGGCCCTACACGCCGAGTTCGCCCAAGCGCTAGCCGCGGCGGGCAACGCATACAGCGCCGCCGAGGCCGCATGCCGTGCCCTCCTGCAGAGTCCGGCGCCCAGCGCGACGGGCGGCGCGGGGGCGCTGATGGCGATCGCCAACGATCTGGTCGATCCGTACGTCACGCTGGTCATGTCCGGCAGCGGAACGCCGATACCTCCCCAAGACTTCGTGACCAACATCGTCAGCAAGTACGTGACGCCCAACTTCCCGGCGGGCCTGGTTCAAGCGCTCGCCCTGCCGGCGGGTGAATACCCGGACAGCGGCATCAAGGATCTGACGCAGGACGTTTCCATCGCGCGGGGCGTCACCATCTTGAACAACGCCATCCAACAGCAACTCGCGGCCGGAAACGCCGTCAACGTGGTGGGCTACTCGCAGAGCGCCAACATCGCCTCGCTGGTGATGCGCATGCTCGACCCCACCGACACACCGAGTTCATTGCCGATAAACTTTGTCCTGCTTGGCAATTCGATGAATCCAAACGGAGGCTGGGATGCCCGGTTCCCGGGGCTGAGCCTGCCGAGCCTGGGTTTCACGACCCTGGGCGCGGCACCCAGCAACTCCTTCCTGACCAACGTTTACACCCTCGAATACGACGGCTGGGCCGACTTCCCGCGGTACCCGATCAATATCCTTTCCGACCTCAACGCTCTCGCGGGGATGGTCACTGTGCACGGCGGTTACGCAAGTCTCACGCCGGCACAGATCGATTCGGCGATCGTCCTGCCGACGCAGGGACCCACCACCACGAACTACTTCATGATCCCGACCCAGAATCTGCCGTTGCTGGACCCGCTGCGGTTTATCCCCTACGTCGGCGATCCGGTCGCCGACCTGCTGCAGCCGGTGCTGCGGCCGATCGTCAACTGGGGCTATGGCGACCCGAATTACGGCTGGTCTACCGGGCCGGCCAATATCGCAACTCCGTTCGGATTCTTGCCGCCACTCAGCGCCACCGCCGCCCTGGGACCGGCCGTGCTCAACGGAATCCCGCAGGGCATCAACGCCGCGATCGGCGACCTCTACGCGCAGGGACCGCCGCAGCTGCCAGGCATGCCGGACTTGCTGACGCCTTCGTTGTCGGCGCCGCTGACCGTGCCGACCGGAGCACCCTCGGTAACGGGCATTATCCAGGGCCTGCAAGCGGCCAATACCCGGTTCGTCGGCGCCGCAACGAACGCACTTGCCACGACATACTCGACGCTGCTGCCTACCGCGGATGTGGCTACCGCCGCCTTGGTCTCGCTGCCGTCGTACGACTTCAACCTGTTCCTGGACGGGATAGCCCAGGTGGCCAACGGGCAGCCGTTGGACGGGCTGATCAACGCGATCGGCCGTCCGATCGCCGCCAACGTCGGACTCCTGCCGTTCCTCGGCGGTTTGGAACTGGCCACCCTCGGCCTGTCCGCCGACTCGATCCTGACCGGCACCGCGTTCCCGAGTCAGTGACTTGGAGCGCACTGGTCCCAGGAGGCCAAGTGGAAGGGGCGCGGCGGCAGCCGGCTGTCGACATCGTCGAAGTTTGAACATCTCGCGCACCGGACATGCACTACACCGCGTGAGCAGCCGACGTTTTGTCCGGATTGACAGGGGGCAGGTAGCGATAGATGGCCGGCTTCACCAGCATCCTGTTCCCGCACGGCGGCCCGCCTCGGGCCACCGACGCGGCGCCCGACTGCGTGTCCGATTTGCACGTCGACGAAATCATCAAAGCGGTGAACGCCGGACACATCGAGGATCAGGTCGACCAGTACTTCTACCTCCCACTGCACGACATCCCCACCGTCCGGCACCGCCACGAGGTTTTCCAAGATCTCGAACGCAACCAGACCCGGCAGCCGATCCTGAAATTCGTCGAGGGCATGCGAACGATGCGACGCCGACGGGATCAGGCAGACGAGTTGCGGCATCGCCTGCAACGACAGGGTTGGGTTGTCTATGCCGTTCAAACATATTGTGATGCCTTGACTTTGCTCCGATCCGAGCTCGCCGCCGCCGAGCCAGCTTCCCGCGGATTGCAAAATCTTGCCCGGTATCTGGCCGAATTTGTCGAGAGCGCCGCATTCGGGGAGTTGGCGCGCGAAACTGCGGCCGTTCGGCACGCCCTGCAGAGTGTTCGGTATAGCGTCCACATCCAGGGTCGGCGCGTGGTCGTCGAAAGGTACCAGGGGCAAGCCGATTACACCGAAGGAGCGGTGGCGGCCTTCGAGAGGTTCGCCGCCGAGGTCAGCAAGGATTACCACGCACGCATCGAAAACGCCGCCGACATGAATCATGTCGAAGCGCAGATTCTCGACTGCGTCGCGGAGCTCTATCCAGACACCTTCGCTCTGCTCGACGGATTCTGTCGACGACATACGCACTTCGTCGAACCAACGATCGCCCAATTCGACCACGAGATCCGTTTCTACCTACATTATTTGGCCTATATCCGCCAGTTCCGCGCCGCGGGCCTGCACTTCAGCTATCCCGAGATCACGACCGAACCCGGGTTCCTCTCCGCCGATGACGCCTTCGACCTGGCCCTGGCTGCAAAAGCGATCGACACGAGGATACCTTTGGTATGCAACGCCTTTCGACTGTCAGGCGTCGAACGCATCTTTGTTGTCACCGGCCCGAACCAGGGCGGAAAGACCACCTTCGCCCGAAGCATAGGCCAATGCGCCTATCTCGCCTCGCTCGGCTGTCCGGTACCGGCGCGACGTGCCAAATTTACGTTGCCCGACAGGATATATACCCACTTCGAGCGTCGGGAGACCCTCTCGTCACTGCATGGCAGACTCGAGGAAGAGTTGGTCCGGATCCATGACATCCTGTGCCGCGCTACCGCGACGAGTTTGATCGTCATGAATGAGAGTTTCTCGTCGACCACCCTGAGCGATGCGCTGTGGATCGCCACCCAAGTCGTCGAGCGAGTGATCGAATTGCGCTGTACTGCTGTCTACGTCACTTTCATAGACCAACTGGCCAGCCTGGATCGGGCGTGCGTCAGCATGGTCGGCGAAGTCGCGCCCGATGATCCTTCCCGACGGACTTTCAAGTTCACCCGTCGGCCCGCGGACGGCTTGGCCTACGCCGCTGCGCTTGCCGAAAAGTACGGACTCGACCACGACGCGCTGCGGCAGAGGATTGCCCGATGAAGGTGCGCCTGTTGCATCCCAACGACGATGTTGAGCTGAAACCCCAGTTGCCTGAGGAGCTCAGTGATCTCGTCAACGATGATCTGGAGCTCGACAGACTCTACGAAGCCATGGGGGCCGGCGACCGGTATCTGCGCGAAGCCGGCAAGAAGGTGCTCCCGCTCACCGTCAGTGATCCCGATGTCATCATTTATCGGCAACACGTGTTGGGCGACTGTTTGGCCAATCGTGCTGTGGTGCGGCGGATATATGCGATGACCTCGGAGGTCGAGGGGATCGCGCTGCGGCACAAGGTATTCCTCGGCGGGCTGAGATCGAATGACGCGCAACTGATGTTGCGCCGGTCGGTCCGAATCTTGGAACTACTGTTGAAGACGCTCAGGCTGTTGCGCCGGTTGGCCAGCGACCATGCCGATCGGTTCCGCTCCGCGGGCTTCCGGCAGTTCTTTGCCATGCTCACCGACCAACTGTCCGACGACTACCTCTCCCAAGTCGACGAGTATCTCAGTGAGCTCCAACTGCCGCGCGGGCTGCTGCTGAGTGCCCAACTGGGAATGGGCAACAAGGGCGAAGGCCACCTGCTTCACCAACCAACACAACGCGGTCGCGGCTGGTGGGCCAAGCTGGCAGCAAACCCCACCGAGAGCCGCGAGTTTTCCATCGACCCCGACGACATGGCCGGTGAGCAAGCCCTGTCGGCACTAGGGGGCCACGCCGTCAACGATGTCGCCAACACCGTCACCCAAGCGGCGGAACATTTTCAGAGCTTCTTTGGCCGGTTGCGCACGGAACTGGGTTTCTACCTTGGCTGCCTGAACTTGCGTGACGAGCTCACCAGACGCCATGTGCCGATTTGCTTTCCAGAACCCATACCGGTCGGCGCACCGCGGTTTCGCTGCCGCGGACTACGCGACGTCGCGCTTTGCCTGAGCATCGGCAAGATGGTCACCGGCAATGACGTCGAAGCCGACGGCAAGACATTGATTGTCGTCACCGGCGCCAACGAGGGTGGCAAGTCGACATTTCTGCGCAGCGTCGGCGCCGCACAGCTGATGATGCAGGCCGGCATGTTCGTTGCGGCGGAAGCTTTCAGCGCCAACGTCCGAGGTCGCGTCTTCACCCACTTCAAGCGGGAAGAGGACGCCAACCTAAGACACGGCAAGCTCGAAGAGGAACTGGGCCGGCTGAGCCAGATCGTCGACCACATCGAACCGACCTCGCTGCTGCTGTGCAATGAATCGTTTTCCTCGACGAACGAGCTTGAGGGATCGCAGATCGCGCGCGGCATCGTGCGCGCAATGGTGGAGGGTGGGGTGAAAGTGTTCTTCGTAACGCACCTCTACGATTTCGCCCACAGCCTGTACGCCCGGGACGATCCCGCTGACCTGTTTCTCCGCGCCGAACGCCGTTCGGACGGGGTACGAACATTCCGATTGGTTCCCGGCGAGCCCGAGTCAACCAGCTATGGCCAGGACTCCTTCCGGCGAATCTTCGGCGTCGCTGCGCAACTGAAGCTCTGCAGTGATCAGCCCTTGGTGGACACCGAGTCGTAATCGACGAGCATCGGCCGCCCGGAAGTCGTTGCGCCTGCAGTACGCGCGTAGAGCAGGACTAGGCACCGCCGCCGGCTCCCCCGGCCCCGCCGGCTCCGCCGTCGCCACCGAAGACGGATCCGACGCCGGTCGGGCCGCCACCGGGACTGCCAACCGCGCCGTTCTGGCCGAACGCGACGATCACGTTGGTGAATCGGGGGCCACCGGTGCCGCCCGTCCCGCCCTTGCCGCCACTGCCGCCAGGGGAACTTGATCCGCCCGGCGAATAAGTACCGTCGCCGCCCTTGCCGCCCGATCCGCCGTCACCGCCCTTGCCGCCGGCGAGAAATCCCGTGCCGCCGTCGCCGCCAGCGCCGCCCAGGCCGCCGTCTGTGCCGAATTGGAAGAACGGAATGGTTGAGCCGTCCCCGCCAAAGCCACCCTTTCCGCCGGTGCCGCCGACGCCGGCCTGACCCCAACCGCCATCGCCGCCCTTGCCGCCGTTGCCCGGCACGCCGCCGGCAGCGCTGGCCCCGCCAGTGCCGCCGTTGCCGCCATCGCCCCCATTGGTGCCCGTGCCGCCGGCCCCGCCGTTGCCACCGTTGCCGCCGTCGGTCCAGACACCGCCGTTGCCGCCGACGCCACCGTCGCCTCCGTTGCCCATGGCGCCGGCTGTGCCAGCTGCCCCTTTGCTGAAACCTGCGCCACCATCGCCGCCGTTACCGCCGGCGCCACCGTCGCCGCCTCTGCCGCCGTTGCCACCCTGTCTTTCAGACTCGACGATCGAGTTGAGGCCGTTGGCGCCGTTCCCGCCGTCGCCACCATTGCCGCCTTTGCCCCCGGCCCCGCCGGCCCCGCCGACGCCTTGCTTGCCGTCGCTACCGGCACCTAATGCTTTGCCACCCGTTCCACCCTCGCCACCGGCGCCGCCGTCGCCACCAGCCCCGCCGGTGAGGCCGTTGCCACCGGTACCGCCTTTGACGCCGGTGCTGCCGGCGCCACCGGTTCCGCCTATGCCGCCGGCACCGCCGGTGCCGCCGTCGCCGGATATGGTGCCGCCGTTGCCGCCGGCCCCGCCCTTGCCACCCAAGCCGCCCTTGCCGCCGGCCGCACCGAGCGTGCCTGGGTCGGAGGCGCCGATCCCCCCGGCCCCGCCTTGGCCACCTTGGCCGCCGTTGCCGACCACTCCCCCGTTTCCGCCGGCCCCGCCGTCACCGCCGACGCCGCCGACGGTGACCGCGTCGGCGCCTTTGCCTCCGGCACCCCCGTTGCCGCCGCCGACGCCGACATCACCGGCGGCGCCCTTGGTGGTGCCGCTGCCGGTGCCGCTGCCGCCCTCGCCGCCGACGCCGCCCAGCCCGGGGTTGCCGCCGTCGCCACCCCTTCCGCCGGTCCCATTGTTGAGGCTCCACGTTCCGTCGGCACCCACACCGCCGTCTCCGGCTTTGCCGCCGTTGCCGCCTTTGCCGCCTTTCCCGCTGGCTCCGGTGTCGGCGCTCTTCCCGTCCCAGGACAAGCCGCCGGCTCCGCCGTCACCGCCCTTGCCGCCGGTACCGCCTTGCCCGCCGTCGCCGCCCCTGCCGCCGTTGCCGTTGGGGTCCAGGTTGCCGGCGATGCCGGTCCCACCGGTTCCACCGGTTCCGCCGGTTCCGCCGGTCCCGCCGTTTCCGCCGACCCCGCCCACGCCGGCCAGCGCACCGGCATTGCCGCCTTTTCCACCGTTGCCGGCCGCGCCACCCGTGCCGCCGGTCGCTCCGGTAGCGCCCGGGGCGGCGCCGCCGCCGCCGATGGGATCGCCATTGACGCCATTGACGCCGTTGCCGCCGTTGCCGCCGGCGCCGCCGTTGCCGACCAAACCGCCGTTGCCGCCGTCACCACCGTTGCCGCCGGCAATGATGGTGCCCCCAAGGCTGAAGCCGGCTCCGCCGTTGCCGCCGTTGCCGCCGTTACCCCCGCTGGTGGCAGTACCGCCGTTGGTGCCATCGGGCACGTTGGTGGTCGATCCTGAGCCGGCTTTCCCGCCGAGTCCCTGCGCACCCGGGTTGCCGCCGTTGCCGCCCTTTCCGCCTTTTCCGCCGGCGCCGGATCCCTCACCACCGTTGCCGCCATCGCCGCCTGCGGCACCTTTGCCGCCGTTACCACCCGCCCCGCCGACCCCTTGCGTGCCGGCCTGGCCGGCCGGTGCGGCGCCGCCGGCACCGCCGTTGCCGCCATGGCCGCCGTTGCCGCCGGCCCCGCCGTCGGTCCCGTTCTCACCGTCACCGCCGCCGAAGGCGCCGTCGGCACCCTTGACCCCGGCGGTACCGTTCTGGCCGAAGCCGCCGTTGCCGCCGTTGCCGCCATTTCCGCCGTTGCCCGCCTTGGCGCCGCCGCTACCGCCGGCTCCGCCATCACCGCCGGCGCCGCCGGAGCCGCCGTCCTTGCCGGCCTCGAAGACCGGAGTGCCGTGGGAGCCGAAGCCACCGTCGCCGCCCCGGCCGCCGTTGCCGACCAGACCGCCGTTACCGCCGTTGCCGCCTGCCCCGCCCGCCTGGCCGCTGAAGGGTGAGCCGTGACCGCCGTTACCGCCGTTTCCACCGTTGCCGCCGCTAGTGGGTGCGCTTCCGGCCGCGCCATCGGCCCCGGCAATCAAACCGGCGCCGCCGGCTCCGCCAATCCCGGCGGCCCCCGGATCACCGCCGTTGCCGCCCAGCCACCCCAGCCCGCCAGGTCCCCCGGCTCCGGCGGCGCCGCCGAGCAATCCGGCGTTGCCGCCAGCCCCGCCGGTGCCTCCGGTGCTGCCGAGCGGAGTTGAAACTCCGCCGGTTCCCCCGCGACCGCCGGCGCCAAACAGGACGGCATCGCCGCCGCGTCCGCCGGCCCCGCCGCCGGTCAGGACGCCGCGTCCGCCGGCCCCGCCAGCCCCACCGTTGCCGAACAAGCCGGCGGCCCCTCCGTTGCCGCCGGCCTTGTCAAGGGTGCCGGATCCGCCGGCGCCGCCGTTGCCGACCAACCAGCCGCCGGCCCCGCCGTGGGCCCCAGTTCCCGCTGCCCCGTCGGCGCCGTCGCCGATGAGCGGACGGCCGGTCAGTGCCAGGAAGGGCGCGTTGAGCAGGTCGAGCAGGCTTTGCAATGGCCTGGCCACTACGGACTCGGCGCTGGCGTATGACCCCGCACCTGCGGCCACAGCCCGCACGAACTGGTCGTGAAACGCCGCCGCCTGCGTGCTGAGTGCCTGATATTCCTGGGCATAGGCGCCGAACACGTCCGCGATGGCCGCCGAAACCTCATCGCTGGCCGCGGCTAACACCTCGGTCGTCGAGGTAGCCGCCGCCGCGTGGGCTGCGCTGAGTGCTGATTCGATACCGGCCAAATCTGCTGCTGCCACGGCCATCAACTCTGGTGCTGCGATCAGAAACGACATGTCTTCCCACCCTTTAGCTTGTCTGGCCCGCCCAGACGCGATCCGTGTGCGGTTGAGTTGGGCGGCATACGACCTAGCTTCCTCCGGGGCACCAGGGCTGTCTTGAGTAGTCGGCTACTCAAATCGCCGGCGGAGTGGATCGCCGAATTCTGCGATGAGGATGCGCTTTTGCCGCATCGAGGTCGTCGTAGTCGTAGTCAATCCAGGATGAGCGGAAGTTCAGCACGGCCAACGCCACGTCGCGATACGGAAAGATGCCAGACAGATGCCCCGGGAAGTTGTAGGCCGGGCAGGGACGCCGGTCACGTGATTGTCGGCAAGTGCACTACTTCCGTGTAGAAGCCGAGATGGGGCAGCCTCGCCTTGCGGTGCGGCGCCCACTACTTGATTTGTACGCACCTGCCCGCCGACTTCCTACTTTGCGGGCAAATCAAAGCGAAGCAAGAGCTCCAGGCCTCCGGCAAACCAAGTAGTGGTCGGTGTCGGCGGGGCGAAATCCAAGTAGTGCCATACGGGTTTCCTCTCCTCCCGGCGCCGCTAGCGTTCCAGGCAAAAATTTGGGGGAGGACAGGTCTCTATGTCGTTTCTTGTTGCAGCGCCAGACGTCTTGGGTGCTGCGGCTTCGTATTTGGCTGACATCGAGGCTGCGCTGAGTCAAGCGCGCAGCGCCGCGGCCGGGTCCACCACCGGGTTGCCACCTGCGGCCGGGGATGAGGTTTCGGCGGCGATCGCGACACTGTTTTCGTCGCACGCCGAAGGGTTTCAGGCGGTCGGCACGCGGATGGCGGCCTTTCATACCGAGTTCGTGAGGGCGCTCAGGGCGGCCGGAAACGCGTACCAGGCCGCTGAGGCGGCGAATGTCACGCCGTTGGCGGCTTACACGGCCGCCGAGCAGGCGGTATTGGGCGCGATCAACGCACCGACGTTGGCGTTGTTGGGTCGGCCGCTGATCGGCAACGGCGCCAACGGGACGTCACCCGGGCAAGCCGGCGGCGCCGGGGGGCTGCTCTGCGGCAACGGAGGCAACGGCATGGCCGGGGTGGATCCCGGCGTGGCTGGTGGTGCAGGTGGCGCCGCGGGTCTTATCGGCTCGGGCGGTCTCGGCGGTGCTGGAGGCGCAGGAGCCGCCGGCGGCGCTGGTGGCACCGGCGGATGGTTGTTCGGCAACGGCGGTCACGGAGGGCCCGGTGGGGCTGACGGCGGGGCTGGCGGGGCCGGTGGTCGCGCCTGGTTCCTGGGCGACGGCGGCACGGGTGGCGCCGGCGGCCTCGGCAACACCGTCGTTCGGGGTGGGGCCGCAGGTGCCGGCGGCGACGGTGGCTACGTGTTCGGCAACGCGGGCCACGGCGGAACCGGTGGAGCCTCTGGTGGAGCCGGTGCCAGCGCCGGCGGAGACGGCGGCCGCTCCTGGCTCTTTGGCCACGGCGGTAGCGGGGGCACCGGTGGTGCCGGTGACACGAGTCATTCGGGTGGGGCAGGCGGTAGAGGCGGGCAGAGCGGCTTGCTCGTCGGGGACGCCGGTAACGGTGGCGTCGGCGGGACGGGCGTGATCGGCGGCGACGGCGGTGAGGGCGGCCACGCCGAATTGATCGGATTCGGTGGGGCAGGCGGGGCCGGCGGGGCCGGCATCACCGGTACGGCAGGCATGACGGCGACAACGGAGGGCACCTCGGGCACGTCGGGCGGATCGGGTGGCGCCGGAGGCGACGGCGGTGCCGGCGGGTCCGGGGGGTGGTTGTTCGGCAATGGCGGGCAAGGCGGGATTGGCGGGGCCGGCGGGAACGGCG
>NZ_MVHT01000074.1 GCF_002086275.1 Mycobacterium intermedium
ACCACACAAACCCCAGACACCACGCACCCCATCGCCAAGTCCGACCGAAATCACCCTCGACGAAAAATCGAGGTTAGAGCCGGCCTTTCCGGTGTCGCCCGCGTCACCCAATACACCCGTGCCGCTCGTGCCCCCAGTTCCTCCTGTGCGCCGCGGCCGCCATCGCCGCCGATGTCGTCGCCGACGACAACGTCGGGGCCGCTGCTGCTGCCGTGGCCGCCCTGGCCGCCCGTCCCGCCGTCACCACCGGCGTCGGTGCCGGCCCCGTCACCGCCGCCACCACCATTGCCGCCGACCCCGCCGTTGCCGCCGTCGCCGCCCCAGGAGAGGGTCCCACCGGTGCCGCCGTCGCCGCCCCAGGAGAGGGTCCCACCGGTGCCGCCGTCACCGCCGGTGCCGCCGTCACCGCCGGCGCCGCCGTGGCCACCGGCGCCGCCGTGGCCGCCGCGGCCGCCGGCGCCCCCGGAGACGTTGCCGCCGTGGCCCCCGGGCCGTCCGGAACCGCCGTTGCCGCCGTTACCGCCGTTGCCGCCGTTGCGGCCATCGCCGCCGGAACCCACGCCAGTTCCGCCGTCGCCGCCAGCGCCACCGAGGCCTCCGGCGCCTCCCACGCCGCCGTCATCACCGTCGGTGAAGATCGGGACATTGCGCCCGTTGCCGCCGACCCCACCCGTGCCGCCGTTACCGCCGTTGCCGCCGGTGCCGCCGCCCACGTCGCCGATGCCGGCTCCACCCTTGTCCGTGCACAAGGATGCGGTAAGTGGCAGGAGAAGTGAGCGCGAGATCCTCGTCAAGGGAAACGCCGAGCCTCGACATTGCCGGTGTCCCACCGCACGGCTCGAGTCGCCGCAAAGTGTTCGGGTACATAACCGCTGTTATGCGGTACCAGACGCCACCCGATGATCCATCGATCAAACTAGGGCCTTGCGGCCTTCGCCGCCTGCGCCGCCGGTGCCGAAGAAACCGCCTTGGCGCTTGTCGTTAGGGCCGCCGGCGGAGCCGTCCTGGCCGCTGAGACCTGACAGTGGGCCGCTCTTGCCGCCGTTCCCGCCTTTGCCGCCGTTGCCGCCGTCGCCGCCCTCGCCGTCGCCGTCGGTTGTGATGAACGAACCCGGACCGCCGTTTCCGCCGTTTCCGCCGTTTCCGCCTTTGCCGCCGGTGCCGCCGTCTTCGGTAATCGGGCTGTCGCCGCCTTGCCCCCCGGCGCCTCCTATGCCGCCGTTGCCGCCGGGGCCGCCGAAGCTCTCGGCGCCGCCGGGGCCGCCTGGGCCTCCGGCGCCGCCGGCGCCGCCGTCGCCGCCGTTGCCCCCTTTGCCGCTGGGGCCGGTAGATGTACCGCCGGCGCCGCCCGCGCCACCGGTGCCTCCCACGGCGCCAACGCCACCTCGGTTGGCGTTATTGGAGCCGCCGCTGCCGCCGGTGCCGCCACCACCGCCCGCGCCTCCCTTGCCGCCGGCACCGCCGTTACCGGCGTTGCCGGTGCCCGTGTTGTTGCCCCCGGCGCCGCCCGCGCCGCCGTCGCCGGCGTTGCCGCCGTTGCCGCCGCGGCCGTTGACGACGTTGCCGCCGTGGCCACCGTGGTTGCCAGAACCGCCGGCACCGCCGGTGCCGCCATCGCCCCCGGTGCCGCTGCCGGTGGCCAAGCCGCCGGCGCCGCCGACGCCACCGGCACCACCGGCACCGCCTTTGCCACCTGTTCTGGCACCACGGCTGTCGCCGCCTATACCGCCATTGCCGCCTGCGCCACCGGTGCCGCCTTTGCCGCCGTTACCGGTGCCGTTGCCGACGCCACCGGCGCCGGCGGCGCCGCCGGCGCCGCCTTTGCCGCCGGTGCCGCCGTCGTAGCCGGCGGTCTGGGCGTCGCCGGCGTTACCGCCGTTGCCGGCGTTGCCGCCGTTGCCGCCGTTGCCGCCGGAGCCCCCGCCGTCGCCGCCGTCGCCTCCGGCGCCGCCCTGGCCTCCCATCCCGGAGTTGACATTGAGTACCCCGGCCGCGCCCGTCTTACCGGCGCCGCCGGCGCCGCCGTTGCCTCCGATCCCACCTGCGCCGCCGGCGCCACCGTTGCCCCAAATGAGTCCCCCGTTGCCCCCGCCGCCGCCGTCACCGCCAGCACCGCCGATCACACCGTTGGCCCCCACCGCGCCCGTCGAGCCACTCACCCCCGCACCGCCGGCCGCGCCGCGTCCACCATTGCCGAACAGCCCCGCATCCCCGCCCCGACCACCGGCCTGCCCGGGCGCCCCAGAGCCGCCGTTGCCGCCGTTGCCCCACAGGATCCCGCCGGGGCGACCGTGTTGGCCGGTCCCCGGCGCGCCGTCGGCGCCATCGCCGATCAGTGGGCGCCCCAACAGCACATTGGTGGGGGCGTTGATTACGCTCAGTACCAGCTGCTCCAGATTGAACGCTTCGGCCGAGGCGTAAGAATTGGCGCTCGATGCCAGGGTCTGCAGAAATTGGGTGTGCATCGCGGCGGCCTGCGCACTGACCGACTGGTACTGCTGGCCGTAGCTGCGGAACAGGGCAGCGATCGCCGCCGAAACCTCGTCCTCGGCCGCCGGTAGCAGCTGGGTTGTCGCGCTCGCCGCGCTGTGGTTGGCGGTGTTGATCGCCGCGCCAATGCTGGCCAGATCGTGAGCGGCCGCGGTAACCAGGTCAGGGGCGGCAATGACAAACGACATCGGTGCTCACTTTCTCCTTTGAGCGGTTGGCTGAAAACCGGTCGCCGCGCTCACCCCCCGGTTATCTGGCCGGCACTTCCAGCAACCAATCTCGCGCAATCGAGGCCCCCGGAACCATCGGCCAAATGGCCCATTCGTAGGACGAGCCGTCCTCCCCCAATCGGAGGAGGAACCCGCGAGCGGTCCACCGCCGAAAGAAGCATCTGCACCCGCAGGCACCGGGCCGTCGCAACTTAGCCACCAGCGCGGCCACGCCACCGCTCACGGCGATAGATATTCGGCGAGATTGCCGTGAGGGCTGTGCGCTGGCCACAAACCACGACCGTGGACGCAATCTCGCTGGGAAGTCACAGCTCACGCGTTCTCAGTCGCGGCGAGATTGCCGTGAGGGCTGTGCGCTGGCCGCAAACCACGACCGTGGTCGCAATCTCGCTGGGAAGTCACAGCTCACGCGTTCTCAGTCGCGGCGAGATTGCTGTGAGGGCTGTGTGCTGGCCACAAACCACGACCGTGGACGCAATCTCGAGGGGAATTCGAAACGCTACTTCGCGCTGAATTCAGGCCACCAGCCAAGCCTGCACCGGGAGTCAGCAGCGACGCAGCCAGGGTTGCGACGGGTCGACCCAGGTCTGGCCGACGGGCCCGATTCCCGTGACGGCGATGACGGCAGGTTCGGCGGCAGCTGGGTGCGCGCCGTCGTAGTGAGGCGTTCCCGCGACGCGCTTGACGAAGGAACCCGCCGCTGCCGGGACGGCCGCTTGCGGGTCGAAATCGGACCCGCTATTGCACCACCAGACTCCGGAGAGCACCACACACAACCGGTCGGTGCGGTAGAAGTGCGGGGCGCTCATGTAGCCGGGATACCACTTCATCAGCACCAGGTATTGGCCGACTTCGGTTTCACTGCCGGCCAGGATCGCCCGCTCGACCGATCGGGCCGGCGTGTCCGGTGCCGATTCCCACACGATGTCGTCGGGGAGGCGGATGATCGTTTCAGCAGGGTTCAGTCGGCCCATGTCGTCGCCTTTCCGTTCGTCGCTCGCCGCGGCGGCGTGGGATAAGTAGAACAACGGCGGCGGACTTCTGAACCCGTGCAATCCCCTGGTTGTGGCGCCCGAATCGGCGTCAACAAAAAACATCGCGTCGCCTGGTGGTACGCCAGAAGCATTGAATCCAATCGACTTTGGCTTCTCAAGGACTCGCCGTTCGGCAGCGGCGACGGCATCTAGCAGCACTGCCTCGTGATCCGCAAGACCAATGGTGGTGAGCGAAAACACATTCCGAATTGACCGTTGGGCACCGAGGGTGAAAAATCCCACGAAGGCCGTCTGGAGTGTGGAGGGATGCGGGCGCGCGGCAACTCCGACCGGTACAGTCGTCGGGTGCCTCAGAACCCAACCGTCAAATCTGTAAACGCCCGTCTCGCTGAGGAACTGGCCGTCGAGGAGGCCCGGGTAGCCGCCGCAGTGCGACTGCTCGATGAGGGCGCGACCGTTCCGTTCATCGCCCGCTACCGCAAGGAGGCAACCGGGAGTCTCGATGACGGCCAGCTGCGGACCCTGCAGGAGCGGCTGCAGTACCTGAGGGAGTTGGACGCCCGACGCGATGCGGTGCTGGCCTCGATCGCAGAACAGGGAAAACTCACCGACGAGTTGAAGGCCGCCCTGATGGCGGCGGAAACCAAGTCGCGTGTGGAGGACATCTACCTGCCCTACAAGCCCAAGCGGCGGACGAAGGCGCAGATAGCTCGCGAGGCTGGGCTCGAGCCCCTGGCCGATCGGCTGTTGGCGGACCCCACACTCGTCCCGGAGGAGGTGGCGGCGGAATTTGTCTCCACCGATGTGGCCGACGCCGGCGCAGCGCTCGAGGGGGCACGCCACATTCTCGCCGAGCGTGCGGCCGAAGACGCGGAGCTTGTCGGCGTCGTAAGGGAGAAGTTCTGGGCGTCGGGCTCGCTTCGGACCGCGCCAACGTCGGACGACGTGGCGAAAAGCGATGCCGCCCAGAAGTTCCGCGACTATTTCGAGTTCAACGAGCCGCTCGAGAAGATGCCGTCACACCGCGTGCTCGCCGTCCTGCGCGGTGAGAAGGAAGGGATCTTGTCGCTCAACTTCGACGGCGGTGACGACGAGGCGTATCTGGCCATGATCGCCCAGTCCCTGGGTATCGACCTGAGCTCGCCAGCGGCCGCGACGCCGTGGCTGGCCGCCACGGTGGATTGGGCGTGGCGTACCAGGCTGACGGTCTCTGCCAAGGTCGACGCGCGAATCAAACTGCGTCAGCGGGCCGAGGAACAGGCGGTGGCGGTGTTCGCGACCAACCTCAAGGACCTCTTGCTCGCGGCGCCCGCGGGCGCGCGTACGACGCTGGGCCTGGATCCCGGTTACCGAACGGGCGTGAAGGTGGCCGTCGTGGACGGCACCGGCAAGGTTGTGGACACCTGCGCGATCTACCCGCATGCGCCACAAAAGCAATGGGATTTGGCCAAGGGAACTCTCGCGGCGCTGATCCAGCGCCACCGCGTGGAGCTGATCGCGATCGGCAACGGAACCGCATCGCGCGAAACCGACGCCCTGGTCGCCGAGTTGATCGCCGATATCCGGGCAGCCGGCGGCGATGCCCCAACGAAGGCACTCGTCAGTGAGGCCGGCGCGTCGGTGTATTCCGCCTCTTCGTATGCGGCCTACGAGTTGCCGAACCTGGACGTGACACTGCGTGGGGCGGTGTCGATTGCGCGGCGGCTGCAGGATCCGCTAGCGGAATTGGTGAAGATCGACCCGAAGTCGATCGGCGTCGGCCAGTATCAGCACGATGTGACACCGGGGATGCTCGCCCGCAGTCTGGACGCGGTCGTGGAGGATGCGGTCAACGCGGTCGGTGTGGACCTGAACACGGCGTCGGTCCCACTTCTGGCGCGTACGTCCGGGGTCTCGGAGTCTTTGGCCGAAGCGATCGTCGCCTACCGCGACAAGATGGGGCCGTTCCGTAGCCGCAGCGCACTGCTGGACGTTCCGCGACTGGGCCCCAAGGCATTCGAGCAATGTGCGGGCTTCCTGCGGATCCGTGACGGCGAGGACCCACTCGATGCGTCCGGTGTCCACCCGGAGGCGTACCCGGTGGTCCGCAAGATCCTGGATCGCTTGGGCATCACCCTCGCCGAGATCATCGGAAACGAGCGGACGTTGCGATCCCTTCGGCCCGCAGACTTTGCCGACGACAGGTTCGGCGTACCCACCGTGACCGACATTCTCGCCGAGCTCGAAAAGCCCGGTCGCGACCCGCGGCCCGCGTTCTCGACGGCCACCTTCGCCGCGGGGGTGGAGAAGGTAGCGGACCTGAAGGTGGGCATGGTCCTAGAAGGTGTGGTGACCAACGTCGCGGCCTTCGGTGCATTCGTCGACGTCGGTGTCCATCAGGACGGCCTGGTCCACGTCTCGGCGATGTCCGACCGCTACGTGTCTGACCCACACGAGGTGGTGAAATCCGGACAGGTGGTACGGGTGAAGGTGATCTCCGTCGACGTGGAACGTCAGCGGATCGGGCTGAGCTTGCGGCTGAACGACACACCCCAGCAGGACCGGGCGGCGCGTTCCGATCGCACCGATCGCAAAGGCGCCGCACGTGCCACCGGCAGTAGGGGCCAAGGGGCGCGACCGAACCCGAGCCGTGGCGCTCCGCGCCAACCCGGGGGATCAATGGCAGAAGCGTTGCGTCAGGCAGGTTTTGGGAACTAGCGGAAACTAGCGTCGACCGTCCGGGCGCACACCCGAATAATTTATTTTGATTTGCGAGAAATTCGGGCTATCGTGTGCGCATGAGCGATGACGGCTACCAGTTCCAGGTACTCAACCATGCGGGACTGATCGAGGCGCAGGCATTCGAGGTGTTCTCCTACCCGATGGGAGACATCACCGTTCGGCCGATCCGGGATACCGAGGCGGTCCCGGGAGCAGTGCAGATCCTGCAGATCCGGCGCAGCGCCGTGGACTGGGCGCTGGTCAAGGCGTGGTCCGTGCTCGCCGAGAACCTGTTCCCCGAACAACCTCGGGTGTTGGCGCTCGGATACCTGCCCAGCGCGCGTGGTGACAAAGACGTACCCAGCCCGGCTGTCGTCAATGCAACGCTCGCAGCCACTGCCGGCATCACCGACCTCGTCACCGTCGACCCGCACAGCCCCGTATGGCTGGCGGCCATGCGGGCCAATGGCCCCGAAATCCGTGAGCACGTCCTCCCGCTCGGCGACATCGTTGAGCGCGCGCTGGCAGCGAACGGAGGCGCATCGCAATACCTGGGCGTCATCAGCCCCGACAAGGGTGCGGTCGCGCGAGCCACCGGCGTGGCCACGGCGTTGAATCTGCCGGTCTACACGGCGAGCAAGAACCGCGATCCGAAGACGGGTCACCTCACCCACTACTCACTCGACGCCGACCTTGCGCCCGGCAACTACCTGGTTGTCGACGACATCTTCGACGGCGGCGGGACATTCGCGCTGCTGGCCGGCGCGGCACCGGACGGTGTGGTGCTGGACCTGTGGGTCACCCACGGCGGATTCACCAAACCGAATTTCTCCGCCGAAGCCCGCGCACCGTATCGCCGCATCTACACCACCGACTCGCTGGGCACTGCGGTAGCAGCGAGCCTGCAGGACAACCAGATTCAAGTTACCGGGCTTCAGCCCTGGATTGCCGCGGCGATCAGCAGCTTGACCGGCGCGCAGCACCTGACCTCAACCGAGCGATGACCACACAACTACCCAGACAGGATCTCGACATGAACGATGCCGTCAATCGCGTTGTGGACACGCTGCTGGCGACCGACGCCTACAAACTGGATCACCGCCGGCAGTACCCGGACGGCACCGAAGTGGTGTTCTCGAACCTCACGGCGCGTGGCACCAGGATCCCGGGCGTCGATGTGACCGTTTTCTTCGGGCTGCAAGCACTGCTCACCCAGATCACCGAGCGGTGGAACGAATTTTTCAGCCTTGACGCCGAGTCTCTGGATGCGGTCCTGGCGAAGTACGACAGCATCGTCACAGGGCTGCTGGGCACCAATGACGTTGGCACCGAACACTTCCGAACACTGCACGAAATCGGCCACCTGCCCCTGCGGGTCAAAGCCTTCCGCGAGGGCGCTCTGGTCCCGTTGCGGGTACCGTATTTCACGATCGAGAACACCGACCCACGGGCGTTCTGGTTGACGAACTATCTGGAGACCGAGCTCTCCGCGGAGTTGTGGCAGCCGATCACCAGCGCGACCCTGGCCTGGCGTAACCGCACCCTGCTCGACGAGCGCGCCGAAGCTTCCGGTGATCCCGAAGCCGTCGACTTCCAAGGCCACGACTTCTCCTGCAGGGGAATGGCGGGAATGTACGCCGCCGCGGCTAGCAGCGCCGGGCACCTGCTGAGCTTCCGCGGCACCGATACTCTGTCGGCGATCCGATTCGTGGAGCGCTACTACCCGGGCGACAACGGCATCGTCGCCAATTCCTGCCCGGCCACCGAACACAGCGTCATGTGCGCGGGCGGCCGTGACACCGAATTCGAGACGTTCGAACGGCTTTTGGATCTCTACCCCAATGGCATCCTGTCCATCGTCTCCGACACCTACGACCTGTGGCAGGTCTGCACCGACTTCCTACCCCGCCTGAAGGAGAAAATCGCCGCACGGGACGGCAAGGTCGTCATCCGGCCCGACAGCGGCGATCCGGAGCTGATCCTCTGCGGCGACCCCAACGCTCCGGAGGGCAGCCCGGCACGTCGGGGTGTGGTGAATCTGCTCGCCGACGAGTTCGGAACCGTCGTCAACGACAAAGGATTTCGGGACCTCGCCCCACAGGTGGGTGCGATCTACGGCGACTCGATCAACTTCGAACGCGCCGATGCGATCACGGCCAACCTGATGCGACAGGGCTTCGCCTCCACCGCGGTCGTATTCGGCTACGGGAGCTTCACCTACCAGTATCAGACGCGCGATACTTTCAAGATGGCCATGAAGGCGACCTGGGTCCAGGTCGACGGCGAAGGCCGAGACATCCAAAAAGACCCCGTCACCGACGACGGGACAAAGAAATCCGCCACCGGCCGCCTGGCGGTCCACCGCACCGCGGACGGTCTTCCGTACCTGATCGAGCACGCAAACGCCGATGAGGAAGCAGATCAAGAACTGCAGCTGGTCTACGACAACGGGAATCTGGTGCGGCAGTGGTCATTTGCCGATGTGCGGGACGAACTGCGGCGCGAGACAAAGCTTTACCGCAGTCGCACCAGCTGACCTAGTGCGAACAGGGAGTTGTGATGAGTTCGCTACGTGAAACCAACCTGGTCTACAAGGACGGGAAACACCCCCTCCACGGCACCTGGCTTTCAGTTGATTTGGTGGCGCTGACCCAGGATGCCGATGCTGTCCGCATCGCGCTGATCACCCGTGCGGGCGAGCCGCACCAAGGCGCGACCACCTTGCCTGGAGGCCTGTTGGCCGCCTGGAATCAGGAGACGGTCGAACAGGCCGCGCGACGGATTGCCCGGGAGAAGGTGGGCGTCGAGATCGTCGGTGGCGTAGCGGTTCTCGACGTGGTCAGTGATCCGGGCCGCGACGAACGCGGGCATACAGTTTCCATCGTGGTCGGAGTTCGGATCCCCGCGGGCACACCGGGTGCGGTTCGAATCGACGGCGTCCCCGACGGCATGCCGTTCGGGCACTCACCGATGGTTCGAGCGGCCCTGGCCAAGATCCGCACCGGGCTGTTCACCGATCCAGCGTTGACCTACGCGCTGCTTGGCGAAAGCACCACCATGGCCGAGGTGATGGCCCTGGCCAGGGCCTGCGACCCCGAGGCCAGCGAAAGCACCATCGGGTCACGCCTTCGACGCTGCGGCATGTATCACCCCGACCACAACCGTCGGCGCCAGACCGGTGCCGGCAGACCGGCTCTGGTCTTCACCAAGGTCCTCAAGGCGAGTTAGACGCACGCGTCATCGGCGGGTGCAGCAGACGCAAGTTGCCCGGTCGGTAAAGCTGCGCCGGGCGACCACCATCGCGGGTGGTGGTCCGCCCGGTAGCTTCGAGGAATCCCGCGGTGCCGGTGACCTTGCGGTGAAAATTCCGACTGTCCAGCTTTGTGCCCCAAACGATCTCGTAGATGCGACGCAGGTCGGCCACGGTGAATTCATCCGGGCAGAAGGTGGTGGCGAGCGGGGTGTATTCGAGCTTGGCGCGGGCCCGCTCGACGCCGTCGGCCAGGATATGTTGGTGATCGAAGGCGAGCCGGCTCATCATCAGTTCGGATACCGGTGCCCAGCGCGCGCCGGCAGCATCGCCGCCGGCGGCTGGGCGCGGCAGGTCGGGCGCCAGGCCTAGATACGCGACGGTGATCACCCGCATACGCGGATCACGTTGGGGTGCACCGTAACTAGCTAGCTGTTCCAGATGCAGGCGAGCGGCGGACACGCCGGTCTCCTCCTGGAGCTCACGCGCGGCAGCTTCATCAAGATCCTCGTCGGGACGGACGAACCCACCGGGCAGCGCCCACCAGCCGGCGAATGGCTCCTCCCCGCGCCGAACCACCAACGCGCACAGTTCGTCGTCGCGAATCGTCAAGGCCACCAGGTCGACGGTCACCGCCACCGCCGGATGGTCCTTCGGCTCGTAAGGCACGCGGCCAGACTAATCGTCGTATTGACGAAAAGCTACCGTGGCACTTATCGTCAGAACGACGATAAATAAGGAGGTGGCCCCATGGCCGTCATCACCCGCTATCCATTCCTGCGGCACCTACGGTCCGAACAGACGGCCCACATCCGGGCACTGCGTCGAGGCAAGCTCGTGCACGACGGACCGGGTTTGGCATTTTGGTTTCTGCCGCTGACCGCGGCAATATCCGAGATTCCGCTCGACGACCGTGAGCTGCCGCTGCTCTTTCGCGGCAGGACAAATGATTTCCAGGAAGTGACCGTCCAGGCCACCGTGACGTACCGGATCGTCGATCCGACGCTGGCCGCGCAGCGCATCGACTTCTCCATCGACACCGAAACCGGCAACTGGCGGTCTGCGCCCCTCGAACAGGTCGGTGGGATTCTTACCGAATCCGCTCAGCAGCACGGCCTCGACCTGCTGGCACGCACCACGTTGACGGCGGTTCTAGCCGACGGGATCAGCGCCGTACGAGATCGAGTAACAAACGGCCTGGCCGGCGACACACGGCTCGCCGAGACCGGAATCGCGGTGTTTGGGGTTCGGGTGGTGGCGATTCGTCCCGAGGCGGAGGTGGAACGCGCGCTGCAGACCCCGACCCGGGAACAGGTGCAGCAGGAGGCGGACCGCGCGACGTTCGAACGTCGCGCGCTGGCCGTGGAACGGGAACGAGCCATCGGCGAGAACGAAATGCAGACCAAGATCGAATTGGCCCGTCGCAGGGAGGAGTTGGTGGCACAAGACGGCATCAACGAACGCCTGAAAACCCAGGAAGTCTGGGCGGCCGAAGCGATTGCCACTGAAGCTCGCGCCCGCCGCGACGTACAACTGGCCGAGGCGGAGGCTCAAGCCATTCGGCTGGTCGGCGACGCCAAGGCGGCGGCCGAGTCCGCGCGACTGGCCGCCTACCGCGACCTGTCCGAGGCCACCCTGTTGGGCCTGGCGGTCAAGGAACTCGCCGCCAGCCTGCCCAAGATCGAGCACTTGGTGTTGACGCCAGACCTACTGGCCCCCGTGTTGGCCCGCCTTGGGGGAGGAGGCGCCTGATGACGCTGCCCCCGAGGGCCATCCTGGTGCGCCGGCGTACCGAACTCGAGGATGCACTGGCCAGGCACGGCACCCACGGGCAGACCGCGTTCTTCCTGTCCAGCAGAGGGCGCAGCATCGATGAGCTCGAGGCTCGGCACCGGCGTACCCAATCGGCCCTCGCCACCGTCGCCGCGGCGATCCCGGCCGACTGGCGCCGCGGCCGCGTCGAACGCCAAGACCTGTCCCGATTTCTGTTCGAGCCCAACGACGTCGTCATCGTCGTCGGGCAGGACGGGCTGGTGGCCAACGTCGCAAAGTACCTCGACGGTCAGCCGGTCATCGGCGTCAACCCAGCACGGGATCGCAACGCCGGCGTGCTGGTGCCGCACACGCCCGACGATGCCATCACGCTGATCCGGCCCGCGGCCGAAAACACCGCCGATGTCGAACAGCGCACCATGGTTGCCGCGAACACGGACGACGGACAACGGCTACTGGCCGTCAACGAGATCTTCGTCGGCCACGCCAGCCATCAAACCGCGCGCTACACAATCCGATTGGCCGACGGACGTGCCGAACGGCAAGCGTCGTCGGGAATGATCGTCTCAACCGGCACCGGCGCAACCGGGTGGTGCCGGTCGGTTTGGGAAGAACGGCATAGCAGCATCGCGTTGCCGGGACCGACTGAGCCGCGGCTCGCGTGGTTCGTTCGTGAGGCCTGGCCGTCGCCCGCCACCGGCACGGACTTGATAGAGGGGGAGCTGGCCGCGGCGACGCTGACCGTCGACGTGGAGTCGGACCGCCTGGTGGTGTTTGGCGACGGCATCGAAAGCGACGCGTTGACGGTCTCGTGGGGGCAGCGGCTCTCCCTGAGCCTGGCCGACCAGCGGCTTCGCCTGGTGCGTTGACGATTCCGAGTCGGTGGCTCGATTAGGCTGCCATCGTGACCACGCGTATCGACCTCGGCCCGCAGTCGCTGTTGTGGCGATGGGCCGGTGACATGCGGATCGGTTTCGAAGGCGGAACCGCGGGACTGATGCAAACGATGCACCCGGCGATCGGTCAGGGGCTGATTGACCATTCGAACTTCTTCGACGACCCGGTGGATCGGGTATTCCGTTCCCTGCCGGGGATTCTCGGGGCTGTCTATGCCGGTCCAGCCGCCGATGGCATCGGCGTTGAGGTGCGTGACTTTCACCGTGACATCAAGGGTGTCCTGCCGGACGGGCAGCGCTACCACGCGCTGAGCCCTGACACCTACTGGTGGGCACACGCGACTTTCCAGGTCATGGTCCATCGACTCGCCGAGTATTGGGACAATCACCGACTCACCGACGGTGAACGCGAGCAGCTCTACCGCGAAGGGTGCGAGTGGTACCGCCGCTACGGTATGTCGGACTCGGTGTTGCCCCCAACGTTGGCGGAATTCAATCGCGAATATGAGCGCTACTGCGCAGAGGTGTTGCAGCCCAATGCCGCATCCGACTACCTGATCGAGTTCATCAAGCGCCCGGCGATTCCCGATATGAGTGCCTCGCGCGATTTTCCCAGCCATCCCCGCCTTCGGCCGCTGGCAAATTGGCTGTTGCCCACGTTGCCGGTCCGGGCCGCGTTGGCACCGCCAATGCAGCTGGTGATCTTCGGTGGCCTGCCGCCGATTGTGCGCGAACGTTTTTCGATTCGGTGGACCAAGGCCAACGAGACAAGCTACCGGGCGATCCGCGCCGTCATCCGCAACACCTGGTCGGCCGTGCCGGCGTCGCTGAAATGGCATGTCGCAGCGCGCAAAGGCTGGCTGCGTGAGTTGGGCACCGTGCCGCGTCGCGTCTGAACACAGTCCCGGCAAGGGATCGGTCCCCGGCGCGGAAATCTTGTCAGTCGGATTCGCGCGTCAACTGAGGTATGAGTCCACCGGCCAGGATGTATTCGACCTGTCGCGGCGAAAGCCGATGGCAGACTTTGAAGGTCGTGTCCTTGGTGACGTTCCTGACGGTAATGGGCTCATTTTCCTCGAGAGACTTCTGCAGCTCCGTGAAGGCGAGGGTGTCGTCCTGGTCAATGTTGTCGTAGTCGTCCGAATCCACGAACTCCAGCGCCAGCACCCCGAAGTTCGCCAGGTTCTGCCAGTGGATGCGGGCGAATGACTTGGCGATCACCACCCGTAATCCGAGCTGGCGCAACGCGATCGCCGCATGTTCGCGCGAGGAGCCCTGGCCGTAGTTGTCGCCGCCGACGATGACGTGGCCGGTCTCTTCGGCTTCCTGGGCGCGGTCGGGATAGGACTCGTCGATTTGGGTGAAGCTGAACTCCGCCAGCTTGGGAATGTTCGACCGGAACGGCAGTGCGCGAGCGCCGGCGGGGGAGATCTCGTCGGTCGAGATGTTGTCGCCAACCTTCAACAGCACCGGTGCGTCGAATTCGTCAGGTAGCGGTTCCAGGTCGGGCAGCCCAGAAATGTTCGGACCCTTCACCGGTTCGACGTCTTTGGCCTCGTCCGGTTCCAGCGGGGGCACCAGCATCGCCGTGTTGACGCTGCTCTTCGCGGGCATGCGCAACGTCGGGTAGTCGACGCCTTCGGTCTCCGCCCACTCGCGCGGGTCGGTGATCACACCGGTCAGCGCCGACGCGGCCGCGGTCTCGGGCGAGCACAGCCACACCTTGTCCTCTTTGGTGCCCGAGCGTCCCGGGAAGTTGCGCGGCATCGTGCGTAGCGAGTTGTGTCCGGTGGCCGGGGCCTGACCCATACCGATGCAGCCCATGCAGCCCGCCTGATGGATCCGCGCGCCAGCCATCACCAGCGACGTCGTCGCGCCCATCGACATCAGGTCGGCGAGTATCTGCCGCGAGGTCGGGTTGATGTCGAAGCTGACGGCTGGTGATGTTTGGCGACCGTCGACCATTGCCGCGGCGATCGCGAAGTCACGCAGACCGGGGTTGGCGCTCGATCCGATGACCACCTGGGCGATCGGCTCACCCGCCACTTCCCGCACTGGCACCACGTTGCCTGGCGACGACGGCTTGGCGATCAAGGGCTCCGGCTCGGAAAGGTCGATGGTTTCGTCGATGTCGTAGTCCGCCCCGTCGTCGGCCAGGAGCTCGACCCAGTCGTCCTCCCGTTCCTCGGCGCGCAGGAATTGCCGCACGGCGTCGTCGCTGGGGAACACCGATGTGGTAGCGCCCAGTTCGGCGCCCATGTTGGCGATGACGTGTCGGTCCATCGCGCTCAGCGTCGCCAGGCCGGGCCCGTAGTACTCGATGACCCGGTTCACGCCACCTTTGACGTCGTGGCGCCGCAGCATTTCCAGGATCACGTCCTTGGCCGAACACCACTGCGGCAGTTCACCTTCCAGCCGAACCCCCCACACCTCGGGCATGCGAAGGTGCAACGGCTTGCCGGCGATGGCGACCGCCACTTCCAAGCCGCCCACCCCGATCGCGAGCATGCCGAGCGAACCCGCTGCGGGGGTGTGCGAGTCGGAGCCGACCATGGTCTTACCCGGAATGCCGAAGCGCTGCATGTGCGTCGGATGCGATACGCCGTTGCCGGGCTTGGAAAACCACAGCCCGAAGTGCTGCGCGGCGGTCCGCAGGTATTCGTGATCCTCGGCGTTCTTTTCGTCGGTTTGCAGCAAGTTGTGGTCGACGTATTGAACGCTCACTTCCGTCTGGGCGCGATCCAGGGCGAGCGCCTCCAGTTCTTGCATCACCAATGTGCCGGTGGCGTCTTGGGTTAACGTTTGGTCGATTCGGATGGCGATTTCCTCACCCGGTTTCAACTCCCCCGACACGAGATGCGACTCGATCAACTTATGAGTTACGTTGGCCGCCATCGTGTCCTCCTCAATGGCCTCAGTAGCGCCCCGCACGGGTCGACAGCCGTGTCCCGAAGTAGTGACGAACCCGCCGAAGGGCATTACTTCGAGCGTTTCCCGGCTTGGCCCGATCGAAACAATGCAGTGCATGGCGGATCGACTTTCGTGTCGCCGGGGATCCAGATCGATCGCGGGCGCACGATGCCCCACACTGTTGCCATGGCCATTTTCAGGGGATCGGGTGGTGATGACGACCAGAGCGAGCGGCTCGCACAACTCGAAAGGCGCATCGAGTTGTTAGAGCGGGCGGTGCGCGGCTACGGGATACCAATCCCCGTCGCACATGAAGGCGCGCCCACGGAGACTGTGGTGAGTTCCGCGGTGCAAGAACTGGTGTCGCAAGGGAACAAGCTCGCAGCCATCAAGGCGCTTGTGCAGGAGACGGGGATGGGTCTGAAGCAGGCGAAGGACATCGTCGACCGGCTATAGCCCGGCCAGCCGCCGATCGCGTGCATCTCTGCCTAGCTGAAGCGGACGTTCAACGTGGCGAGGCCAAAGATCTTCCGGCCCGCCGACTTCGCGCCGACGATGACGACTCCGGTGCGGGTTTCTGGATCCAGTGACTTGATCCGGCCGCTGAATTCGATGTCCGCGCCCTCAATGGCCGTCACGATCGCGGGTGCCGACAACCGCACCGCGTAGCGGGTGACCGCACCGGGGTCGCCTGACCATGCGGATACGAACCCGGCACCCAAACCCATGGTGAGCATTCCGTGCGCGATCACGTCGGGCAGCCCGGCCAACCTGGCGAGATTTTCGTCCCAGTGAATCGGGTTCGCGTCGCCGGCTACGCCGGAATAGTTCACCACGTCGCCGCGCGACAGGTGGGCGTTCCGGACCGGCAGTTCGTCGCCGACCGTAACGGCGTCGAAGGACGGTGTCCCCGGCGTGCGGGTCGTGCCGCCCTCGGCGATCGGTTGCTGGTCGTCGGGCCGCACCGTCTTTTCGTAGGCGGCGTCGACCGCATGGGGTTCCAGGAACCGGACGTCGTGCATCATCGCGCTCTGCACGGCGGACTTGATCGCGGGATCAACTTCCTCGCCGGTGACGCCGACGACGGTGGTGTGCAGGGTGTGTACCCGCTCACCGGCCTGGTCGGTGAAGGTGTTCGTGACGGTGATCAGGTCCCGCCCGGCGACCCTGCGCACCGACGTCAGCTCGACGTCGACCTGCAGTTCGTCTCCGGCCACGATCGGGCGGTGCTGCTCGAAGACTTCCTCGGTCTGAACGTAGGTGTCGTAACCAACGACCACCTCTTCGAACATGCGGCGATTGCACGCCATGCCTGGGACCGACGTGAACGTCAGGGGCGCCACCACGTCGGAATAACCCAGTTCCGCGGCGGCCGCGACGTCCCAGTGCGCGGGGTGGTAGTCCTGCACTGCGCGCGCGTACTCGCGCAGCTTTTCGCGGCCAACCAGGTAGGTGGTGTCCATCTGGTAGTAGTGGCCGACC
Source organism: Mycobacterium intermedium (assembly GCF_002086275.1). GTDB lineage: Bacteria > Actinomycetota > Actinomycetes > Mycobacteriales > Mycobacteriaceae > Mycobacterium > Mycobacterium intermedium. The sequence goes on from NZ_MVHT01000074.1 coordinate 16,727, forward strand.
CGTGATTCGAGGATCTCCGACGTCTCTGCTGTGGTCATGAATGTGTCCAACTTTTCTATCGGCGTGTTCGCTGACGCGACCCAAGCACACTAACGGCGGGTGCAGCGGGCGGCACACTGCGGGCATCGTTTGGGGGTTTTGGTGCGCAAATCGAGGCAAGTGATGTGACAGGCCGTCACACCTGCCGCGATCAAAAGGGTATAAGAGCTATCAGACCGTCAAACCAATTGCCAAAGGAGCCCATCAATGGAGTCCGTCAAGGGGACCAATGTCCTAGTCACCGGTGCCGCCATGGGCCTTGGCAAGCTGTTCGCCACCCAAGCCGTCAAGGAAGGCGCCGCTGCTGTGGTGCTGTGGGACGCCAACGAGGTCGCCCTGAAGGAGACCGCGGCCGAGTTGGAAAAGGCCGGCGGGACCGTCCACTACGCAACCGTCGACGTCACCTCCCAGTCCGCGGTGGCCGAGGCGGCCGAGCGGGTGCGTGACGACGTCGGCACCATCCACGTGTTGTTCAACAACGCCGGGATCGTGCGCGGTAACGGCTACTTCTGGGAGAACTCGACGCGCGACTTCACGCTGACCATGGAGGTCAACTCCATTGGGCCCATGCTGGTGGCCCGGGAGTTCCTGCCCGCAATGATCGAGTCGGGGGCGCAATGTCGCGTCGTCAACATCGCGTCGTCGGCCGGGCTCAACGCCATTCCCCGCATGGCCGCATATGCCGCCTCCAAGTGGGCGGCGATCGGCTTCTCGGACTCGGTGCGGCTGGAACTGGAGCAAGCCGGGCACGACAAGGTGAAGGTGACGACGGTCTGTCCCACCTACATCAACACGGGCATGTTCGAGGGCGCCAAGGGCATCTTGTTCACGCCGATGCTTGAGCAGGAGGAGGTTGTCCAGCGGACCTGGGCGGCCATGTTGAAGGGCCAACCCTTCGTCATCATGCCGTGGACATCGAAGATGAACAAAGTGCTGTCCGCGGTGCTGCCCATCGGGCTGCGCGACTTCTACCTCCGGCGCGTCGGTGTCTACAACTCCATGGACGAGTTCTCCGGGCACGGCCAGTAACGCCCGCCTTTGTTTCCGGGCTCGTCGCTTAGCGTGAAGCGATGACGCCATCGGACAGCCTTCTCAGGGAAATGCTCGACGAGTACCAGTTGCGCAGGCTGGTCCACGCGTACTGCCGTGCCGTCGACCGCGGTGACACCGCCCAACTGCGCAGCCTGTACCACCCCGATGCGGCAGACAACCACGGTGGCTTCGCCGCGGGCGGCGTGGACGACTTCTTCGCCAAACTCGACGCCGCGCGGCCCCACCTTCGGGCGATGCAGCACAACATCACCACGGCGAATTTCGTCATCAGCGGAGACTTCGCCGAGGGCGAGGTCTACAGCATCGCCATGCACACGTTCCGAGCACGTGGGCGAGACGTCGACGTCCTGATCGGCGGGCGCTATCTGGACAAGTACGAGAAGCGCGACGGCACATGGGGTTTCACCGATCGGATGATCGTCACCGACTGGGCGCGCGTCAGTGACCCGTCGGTGCTGGACTTCTCGCATCCCATCGTCGAAGGGACGTCACGAGGCGCCATGGACGCGAACGACCCGTCCTACCAGTTCTTTTCGCTGTTTCCCGGACATCCGGCTGCGGATGCGGCGGATCAGGCGGATTAGGCGATTAGACGTACCCATCCTCGTTGTGTGGCCGCGGGCCGGGCAGCTTCAGCAGCAGCCTCGCCCCACCAAGGGGGCTGGCGTGCAGGGATGCCGTGCCCCCGTGCAGCACGGCCTGCTGGGCTACCAGCGCCAGCCCGAGGCCGGAGCCGGATTGCGATGCGGTGGAGCCGCGGGAGAACCGGTCGAAGACGGAGCTGCGTTCGTCTTCGGGTACGCCGGTACCGTCGTCATCGATGGCGATTTCCACGCCGTCTCGAGAGCTGTTGGCGGACAGCTGTACTCGGGTGGCGTGCCCGTGCTTGACCGCGTTGGCGATCGCGTTGTCCACCGCGAGCCGCAGACCGGCGGGAAGTCCCAGCATCAACACGGTGGGCGAGGGCAGTAGCGAGACCATCAGGTCGGGGTAAATCCGCACCGCGTCGTGCGCGGCGCGGTCCAGTAACTCGACGATGTCGACCGGGACGAAGTCGTCGGTGGTGATGGTCTGGTTCTGCGCCAGCCGCTCCAGCGCCGAGAGGGTGGCTTCGATGCGGTTCTGGGTGCGCATCACATCGGCCAGCACCTCATCGCGCTGCTTGGCGGGCAGTTCGAGCGTGGACAGCACCTCGAGGTTGGTGCGCATCGCGGTCAGCGGCGTGCGAAGTTCGTGGGATGCGACCGAGGCGAAATCGCGTGCCGTTTCCAGCGCGGCTTTGGTGCGCTGTTGTTCGTCGCCGATGCGGGCCAGCATTCCCTCGACGGCCTCGGCGATCTCTACCGCTTCCCAGACCCCGCGTACCTTGACCTCGCCGGGGTTGGATTGGGCGTTGATCGCACGCGCCTGCTGCGCCAGCAGCCGAAAGGGATTGATCATGATCAACCACATCGCGCTGCCCACGATGAACGTGCCGACGATGACGCTGCCGCAGATGAGCAGCACGCGCAGGTGTAGCTGGTCTATCCGGCGTTCGGCGCCGGCCAGCGGAGCTCCGAGTGCGACTGTCGCCGGCCCGGCGGTGAACGTGCGGACGCGATAGGGGACGCCGTTGATCGTGGTGGTCGCATAGCCGATCGGCAGGGCCGGCAGGACGATGTCGCTGGGCACCGACACGGTCGAGTTGTTCACCCGCACGGTCCGGACCAAGCTGTCGTCAGCGGGGACGGATTGGTCGGTCGCCGAGCGGGGTGGGCTGAGCAGCAACGTCCGCACGTCGCCCAGACTGCTGACCGAGTCCAGCCGGCGGTCCAGCTGGTTGTACTGGTCATTGGTGACGCCGATCCAGACCCACGCGCCCAGCGCGATCACCAGCACGATCACCGACAGCGCGGCCACGATCACGATGTTGCGCAGCGAAACCACCGGCAAAGGCAGGCGCAGCAGCCGATACAGCCTGTCGTTGATGGTCATGACATCGCCGCAGGAGACGTCAGGGAACTTTCGCCGAGCACGATGAGCAACACTAACCTGCGCCGACCATCCCGACCGCCCGCGCGCTCGCTCACCCAGTCCGACCTGGGCTTCAACTCCTGCTCGGTGAAGTGCTCGGGCGGGGTCATGACCCAGCGGATGCTGCCGACGAGCACTCGGCCCCGGCCATGCGCGTCATCAGAGCCTAAAAATTAGGAATTGACAACATACAACCAAATGGTTGTATGTTGGGCATTGTGGCGGTGGACCTCGAAGACCGGGCGGATGCTCTGTTCCAGGCGCTTGCCGACCGGACCCGGCGCGACATCATGCGCCGGGTGTTGACCGGCGAACACTCGGTTTCCGCGCTCGCCATGAAATACGAGATGAGCTTCGCGGCGGTGCAAAAGCACGTCGTCGTCCTGGAAAAGGCCGGACTGCTCACCAAGCGACGCCGAGGTCGCGAGCAACTGGCCAGCGGCGACGTGGAGGCAGTGCGCTCGGTGGCGGCAATGTTGGCCGAGTTGGAACAGATATGGCGCGGCCGCGTCGCGCGCATCGACGAACTCATCGCAACCGACTCAACAAAGGAGAGCTGAATCGTGCCCGTGACCGACGTCAAGCAGGACTTCGACAACCTCACCCTGACCATCACCGCCGACTTCGACGCGCCGGTGCAGCGAATCTGGCAGATCTACGCCGACCCTCGTCAACTGGAGAAAGTGTGGGGGCCGCCGGAATGCCCGGCGACCTTCGTCGACCACGACCTCACACCCGGCGGCCGCACGAACTACTTCATGACCGGCCCCAACGGCGAGAAGTACGCCGGCTTCTGGCGGATCACCGCCGTCGACGAGCCGAGCAGCTTCTCCTTCGAGGACGGCTTCGCCGATGAGGACTTCAACCCCAACCCGGATCTGCCGGTCTCCAAGAACGTCTACCCCTTCACCGAGCACAACGGCGGCACCCGCGCGATCTTCGTGAGTACCTACGCGTCGGCCGAGGCGCTGCAGCAGGTGCTGAACATGGGCGTGATCGAGGGCGCCACCGCGGCGATCAACCAGATCGACGACTTCGTCGCGGTCGCTAGCTAAACGACCGTTTTCCGCTACGCCACGAGCGATTTCGGCGTGTCGACCACCGAGTACTCGCTCGCGTCGCCCGCAATCGGCCGGCTGCGCTCACCGTGTGCGTTCACCGGGATGTCGCCGGCCAGCGTGATCCGGTGCATCCGGCGGGGTTGGTCGCCGAAGTCCGAGACGGCATAGTGCTGGGTGGAGCGGTTGTCCCACACTGCGACGTCGCCGAGTTCCCAGTTCCACCGAATCGTGTTCTCCAGCCGGGTGATTCGGTCCTGGAAGATTCGGAACAACGCCTGGGACTCGGCGACGTTGACGTCGAGGAACGACTTGACGAATGACCCTAGGAGCAAGGACTTTTCGCCCGACTCCGGGTGCACCCGCACCACCGGGTGTTGTGTTTCGAAGTGGATGGAGTGAAATTCGGCCGCGTAGTTCAGCAACGCTTCCGGTGCGACCTGGGCCGCCGCCAGCAGCGCGGGATCTACTGACGCGTAGTCGAATGCGTTGTTGTGGACGGCCCAGAGGTTCTCCGCCAGCACCTTCAACGGCTGCGGCAATTGTTGGTATGCGGCGACGGTGGACGCCCAGGTGGTGGTGCCGCCGTAGCTGGGCAACTCCACGGCACGCAGGATGGACGCTTTGGGTGGACGGTCGACGAAGGTGACGTCGGTGTGCCATTGATTCGCACCGCTGCCGCCGATCGCCTCGAGCCGCATCACCTTGCTTCCGTCGAACTTCAGGGTCGGGTGCGGAGTCGTGGGCACGCCCAGGCTCTCGGCGAAGGCGTACTGCGAGTCGTCGTCCAGATGGTGCTGGCCGCGGAAGAACACCACTTTGTGCTCCACCAGCGCCTGGTTGACGGCGGCGGCGGTGTCAGCTTCGAGCGCACCGAGTCGCACGCCGTCGATGCGTGCACCGATGTTCTCACTCAATTTCACTACGCGGATTTCGCTGCTCATGGCGTGCGCCTTTCAGATCTCACGCATGTAGTCGACTGTGTACATGCGACTTGTAGTCGACCGTATACAGATGACTACACCAGTGCAATATCCAGTTCGTGCGGAGGCCCCGGCCGACCGTGCCGCCGGGGTGCTTGACCTGCCGAAACGGCTGCTTCACCAGTACTTTTACCGGGGGCGCGCGGCCACGGTCGCGCCTTGGATCCGTTGCGATCAGGTGGAAGAAAATGCTCAGCCCAAGACCGCCGTCAGGTAACCAGAGCCGCCGCCGAACGACGCGAGCTCGTCCTCGGGGAACGCGAAACCGTTTGCGGCAAAGGCTTGTTCGGTAGTCAGCACGTCGATCTGCCAGCCGTGGCCGGCGAGATACTCGCCGGCCGTGTTGCGATCACCGGTGTAGAACAGCTCGGCCAGGTTGATGTTGGAACCGATGCGCCGGGACCGCTCGGTGAGCTTCTGCGCCCAGTCCGCCGGCACGCTGCGCAGCTCCATGTGCTCGGTGGCAATCCGACTGCCCGGCGCCGACAAGGCGGAGATGTTGTCGAACAGGCGATCCTGCGCATCGGGCGGCAGATAGACCAGGAGGCCTTCGGCGATCCAGGCGGTCGGCTGTCCGGGATCGAACCCCGCGCAGTGCAGTGCCAGCGGCCAATTGTCACGCAAGTCGATCGCAACGGGGTTGCGCTGCGCGGCGGGTTCGGCGCCGAGCTCGGCCAACGTGCGTGTCTTGAAGGCGATGACGTCGGGTTGGTCGAGCTCGTAGACGACGGTGCCGACCGGCCACCGCAATCGGTACGCCCGCGTGTCGAGTCCGGAGGCCAGGATGACGGCTTGCCGGATGCCGGCGTCGGTCGCCTTGACAAAGAAGTCGTCGAAGAACCGGGTTCGGACGGTGATCTGCTCCTTCATGGTCTGACGGTTCAGCAGCGGATCGTCTGGATCGCCGATCTCGCCGTCGATGAGCTTGATGAAGGTGTCGATGCCTACCGCACGGACAAGCGGATCAGCCCAGGGGTCGTTCAACAGCGCATCGGGGCCGTTCGAGGCGATGGCTCGTGATGCCGCGACGGCAGTCGCGGTCGCTCCAACGCTGGACGCGAGGTCCCATCTGTCGTTGTCGGTACGGGCCACCGTCCGTCTCCTCTCGGCGGGCAACGAGCGAATAGTTAGCTCATTTAACTTATCTTCGACTGTACGCCCGGCACGGCCGCAGTGGCGGGGGTCAGTGGCGCACCTCACCCCGGGCCCGCTTGCCCATGTTGAACCAAATTTATGTTCCGGTCTAGGGTGCCCTATGGCCCGCAGGCGTTCGAAGGTTCGTCCCGTCGCGGTGACCACGGCGGCGCTGCGGATGGGCGTCACCGTCCTGCCGCGGATTCCGAGGCCGGTGAAACGGCTCCTCGCCGGTGGCAAACCGATCACGATCGACGGGAACACCCTCGACGCCACCGCACAGCTGATACTCGTTGCGCAACGACTCACGCGCACCGGCGGCCTGGGCGCATCCGGCGATCCCGAAACGGCCCGCGCGTTGATGCGGGATTCGCATGTGGCGATGGCGCCCCGGATTGCCGTCCCCACGACCGACTTCTCGATTCCCGGCCCGGCCGGTGCATTGCGGACGAGGCACTACCGGCCACCGGTCGAGGCTGAGGCGCCGCTGCTTGTCTTCTTCCACGGCGGCGGTTTTGTCGTGGGGGACATTGAATCTCACGACGGGTTGTGCCGAATGATCTGCCGCGACGCCGCCATCCACGTCTTGTCGGTGGAATACCGACTGGCACCCGAGCACAAGGCCCCGGCCGCGGTCGACGACTGCGTCGCGGCCTATAGGTGGGCGCTCGATCACGCCACCGAATTGGGCGCGTCGCGGATCGCGATCGGCGGCGACAGCGCGGGTGGGACCCTGACGGTCCTCGTCGCGCTGCGCAGCCGTGACGAAGGGTTGCCGCAGCCCGCGCTGCAGGTGCTGTGGTATCCGGCCGTCGATCTCTCTGGTCGGACCCGGTCACGCGAACTGTTCTCCGACGGATTCTTCATCTCCAAGCAGGAAATCGACTGGTTCACCGAGTCGTTCCTTGGCGGGACCGACATAGCAACCGACGACCCGCTGGTATCGCCGTTGCAAGCCGACCTGGTCGGCCTACCGCCCGCGTTGGTGTTCACCGGCGGGTTCGATCCGCTTCGCGACGAAGGCAACGAATACGCCGCTGCGTTACGTCGAGCGGGTGTCGCCGTGCACCACCGGCAGTTCGATTCACTCCCGCACGGTTTTGCCAGTATCGCTCCGTTGGGTGGCGACAGTGCCGATGCCATCGCGGCGACGATCTCGGCTGTCGGCGCCCACCTCTCGGGCGGCGACTTGCCTGACGACCATCACCCAGAATGGAGTCGGCTAAGCTCTCGCCGACCCTCCCAATACGACGCTTAGACCGGGAAATTCATGGATCTGCAATGGACGCAGGAAGAGCTGGACTTCCAGACAGAAGTTCGGGAGTTCCTGGAACAGAAGCTCACCCCCGAGCTCCGACGCGCGGGACGGTTGATGACCAGCGTCTACGCGGACCACGAGGCCAGCATGGCCTGGCAGGCAATTCTGCATGAGCGGGGATGGGCGGCGCCGGCGTGGCCCGTCGAATACGGCGGTTGCGACTGGACCCTGACCCAGCACTACATCTTCACCCGGGAGTCGACTCTGGCTGGTGCTCCGTCCCTGTCGCCGATGGGGATTCGGATGGTCGCGCACGCGATCATCCGGTACGGAACCAAGGCGCAGAAGGACTTCTTCCTGCCGCGGATCCTGACCGGAGAGGTGTTTTTCTGCCAGGGTTACTCCGAACCGGAAGCGGGGTCGGACCTGGCCAACTTGTCGATGTCCGCTGTTTCCGACGGCGACCACCTGGTGTGTACGGGTAGCAAGATCTGGACAACCCATGCCGCTGAAGCGAATTGGATATTCGCGCTGGTTCGCACCTCCCGAACGCAGAAGAAGCAACAGGGCATCACCTTCGTGCTCATCGACATGACCTCCCCCGGAATCACGATTCGCCCGCTTGTGATGACATCGGGCGAACAGATTCAAACCCAGATCTTCTTCGACGAGGTGCGGGTACCGAAAGCCAACGTTCTCGGTGAAATCGACGACGGCTGGACGGTCGCGAAGTATCTCTTGGAGTTCGAGCGCGGCGGCGGTGCGGTCGCGCCGGGTCTGCAAGTGGCGGCAGAGGAAATCGGCGAAGCGGCCAAGAATCAACCCGGACCCAACGGCGGAAGGCTTTCCGACGACCCGGCATTCGTGCGCAAGTTGGCCGACGCACGGATCCGCGCCGAGGTGCTGGAGATCCTCGAGTACCGAGTGCTCGCCGCGGTGGCGCAAGGCCGCAACCCGGGCGCGGCGTCGTCGATGCTCAAGATCCTGAGTACCGAACTCAGCCAGGCGCTCACCGAACTCGCGCTGGAGGCCGCCGGACCGTGGGGCCGCGCGTACCAGCCGCACGCGACCGCGCCGGGCGGCCCCATCGCCGATTTCGAGCCGCCCGCCGATGGTTACGCCTCGGGTGAGCCGTGGCAGGCCGTGGCGCCGCTGCGCTACTTCAATGACCGGGCCGGCTCAATCTACGCCGGCAGCAACGAAATTCAGCGAAACATTCTCGCCAAGGCGGCGTTGGGACTGTAAATGGACTTCAATCTGACCAATGAGCAAGAACTACTGCGTGACGGGCTGACGAAATTCCTCGGTGTCCGCTACGACCTCGAGAAGAGCCGTAGGGCGGCAAAGACCGGTACCGGCTGGCAGCCCGACATCTGGCGCGGGTTCGCCACCGAGTTGGGCATACTTGGTGCCACGCTGCCCGAGGATGTGGGCGGAATCGGTGGTGGGCCAATAGAACTCATGGTCATCACCGAGGCGCTTGGTCACGCGCTGGTGGTCGAGCCCTACGTCGAAACGGTGGTCGTAGCCGGTGGGCTGTTGCACCGCGCCGGCGGTGCGGTGGCGACATCGCTGCTGGAAGAGATCGTCGCGGGTAACGCCATTGCGGCGTTGGCCGCGACCGAACCGGCATCCGCCGATCGCTGGCAGGACGTCTCGACGCGCGCCGAACGCGACGGGGACGGTTGGGTGTTGAACGGCCGAAAGTTGATGGCCGTCGCGGCACCGCTGGCCGGACACCTGCTGGTCACCGCGAGCACCCCAGACGCCGACGGAATCTCGTTGTTTCTCGTCGACGTTGGCGCAGCCGGCATCGAGATGCACTCGTATCGCACCATCGACGACCGACGCGCCGCCGACATCGCGTTCAACGACGTACGCCTGCCGGCCGAGGCGTTGCTGGGCGAGCAGGGTCAGGCGTGGTCTTCGTTGAGTCGCGCACGCGACGAGGGCGCCGCGGCGATCTGCTCCGAGGCGGTCGGGTGCATGCGAAAAGTGTTGGCGGACACCGTTGAATACTGCAAGCAGCGCCAGCAGTTCGGACAGCCCATCGGCCGTTTCCAGGTGCTGCAGCACCGCATGGTCGACATGTACATGGAACTCGAGCAGTCCGTCGCCGCAGTCTATCTCGCGATCCTGAACCTCGACGCCGACGAGGCGACCCGCGCCCGCGCGGTGTCGGCCGGGAAGGCCACCGTCGGCCGTGCCGCACGGTTCATCGGCCAGCAGGCCGTGCAACTGCACGGCGGGATGGGGATGACCGAGGAGTTGGCCATCGGCCACTACTTCAAGCGGCTCACCGCCATCCAGTACGAGTTCGGCACCACCGATCACCACATCGCTCGATACGCCGAGCTGACCAAGACGTAACGCGACACGCTGTCTCATGCCTGTCTGCGGACGACTGTCTCCGCACCCAGGCTAGCGAAGCGCTCCATTCGGAGCTGCTTTCGGCCGTGGCGTGGAATGCTCAGGCGCGCCGGTAGAACACGTCGCCGTAGACGGAGATCGTCGTCTGATTGATCCACAGCACGTTGAAGTAGACCGGTGACGGCGTCCGGGTCCGGCTGCTGAGGATGGTGAGGATACCGCCGTTGGACGACGGGTTCCACGAGCACGGACCGGAGGTGGTCGGGATGCCCGCACCGTCCGCCAGCGAGCAGCCGTTGGCGCTCACCAGCAATTGTTCGGATCCAGTTTGGTTGACCCAGAAGCCAACCGGCGCACTGGCATTCGCGTGAGCGATACCGGCAGAAGCGGCGAACAAACCGGTGGCCAAACCGGCGACCAAACCCGCGACCGCGACCGACTTCTTCATCATTTCTCCCTCAGCAGCGATGGACACGATGAGATTCACCGACGCCGCTTGACGGATGCTTGATATTTCCTTGGCGAGGACGGTTACCCAGCCCACGTTTGCTGGCATGATGAGTGACCATGTCGACCGAGGTCGCTTCGCCCGTCCTTGTCCGGTCCGATCGGATCTTGCTGATCCTCTCGGTGGCATTGACGTTTGGCGCGGGGTTCGCGCATTACGGCGAGTGGAACTCGGTGCTGAGGTTCCTACTCGCGGCCGCGGCGGTCGCTGTTCTCGCGTCGGTGGTGGGTCACAGTGTGGACCAACTCGGCGACCGGTTCGGGCCGGGTGCCACCGGCGTCCTGCAGTCGGCGCTCGGCAACCTTCCGGAGCTCTTCATCTGCATATTCAGCCTCAAGGCCGGACTGGTCGACGTGGTTCGCGCTGCCCTGGTCGGGTCGATACTGGCCAACCTCCTGCTCGTGCTCGGGCTTGCCTTCGTGGCCGGCGGCCTGCGCCACGGCACCCAGCAACTCGGCTCGGCTCGTGCGCGCACCATCACCGTGCTGATGCTGTTGTCGGTCACGGCGATGTCGATCCCGTCCGTGGCGCACTGGATCCACACTCCGGCCTCCGAACATGAGGACGCATTCTCGCTGATCGTCTCGGTGCTGTTGCTCGTCCTGTTCGCCCTGAACCTTCCGGCCTCGCTGCGCCGCGACCCCGACGAGGCCCGCCCCGTCGATGAGGCCGACCCCGGCGACGGGACCACCGAGCCCGAAGAAGAGCATGAACACCCGCGCTGGCCCGTCTGGCTGGCGATCGGAATGCTGGCCGCCGCCAGTCTGCTCGCGGCCTTCGTGTCGGAGTGGTTCGTCGATGCGCTCCAACCGGCGATGGACTCAATGCACATCTCCCAAGCCTTTGCCGGTCTGGTCGTGGTCGCGATTGCCGGCAATGCCGTCGAGAACGTGGTCGGTATCCAGCTTGCCGCCAGTGGCAGGTCGGCGTACGCCTTCGCGGTGGTACTCAACTCGCCTATCCAGATCTCACTGGTGCTGGCACCGCTGCTCGTACTCATCTCGCAGATCGCCGGGTTCGCCACGTTGACTCTGGTCTTCAGTCCGATGCTGGTGGCCGTCCTGATGCTGTCGGTGGTACTCGCCGCATTCATCTACTTCGACGGTGAGTCGAACTGGCTTGAGGGCGCCACCCTCGTCGTGCTGTACGGGATCATCGCGACGGCGTTCTGGTGGGGCTGATCTTGCAGGGCAAGATCGCGTTGGTCACCGGCGCTTCATCGGGCTTGGGCGCGGAAACTGTCCGCTTATTTTCCCAGAGGGGCGCAACGGTTTTCGGGATCGCACGAGACGCCGGTCGGCTAGCCGAGGTCTTCGCGGACGTCGACGGCGGTGCATACGTCTCGGTGGACGTGACGTCCCCGGGGGCCTGCCGCACCGCCGTCGCGGAGTGTGTCGAACGGTTCGGCGGACTCGATGTGTTGGTGAATATCGCTGGACGGCACCAGATGCGCCGGACCGAGTCGATGAACGACGAGGACTGGCAAGAAGACCTAGCGGTCAATCTGAGCGGACCGTTCTATCTGTGCCGAGCCGCGTTGCCACATCTGCTGGCCCGTGGCGGCAACATCGTCAACGTCGCCTCCATCGCCGGTGTGGAGGGCCAGGCGTATTCGGCCGGCTACTGTTCCGCCAAACACGGGCTGATCGGGCTGACCCGGGCCTTGGCCGTCGAATACACCGCAGATCGGTTGCGCGTCAACGCAATATGTCCCGGCGGCATGCTGACCCCGCAGATTGAGAATTTCAGCGCCCCGGACAACCCGAATTACGACCTGATCATGCGATCGGCCGCACCGCGCGGCATGATGCGGCCCCATGATGTCGCCAACGTCATCGCGTTTCTCGCTAGCGATGACGCCGCGGCGATACACGGCGCCGTGTACCGAGTCGACAACGGCAAAGGCGCGGGCTGAACCGGGTGCTACTCGGTGCTACTCGCTGGCGACGAGAACGTCCATGCAATAGGTCAGGGGCGGTTCGGGGAAGTCGACCGCCTGTTGCTCTTCGCTGCACAGGCTCGGGTCAGCCACACCGTCTTTTCGGAGCGCGACCCTGAAGGTCGGCTCACTGCTCAGAACCGAGGGTTTGCATTCGGTCGCCTTGAACATGTGGGAGACGAGGTCCTGGGTATAGCAGCTGTCGACGGTCAGATTGTCCTCTAAGCAGAGACCGCTGCCGCCACCTTCCAGAGTTCCGTAGTTGGCGTTGGGGCAGTTCTTGGTGCCCGTGTACTTCTTAGCGACTTTTGACAGCGCGGTCGGTGACGAGCACGGCTCGACCTTGACTTCGTTGGGCGTGACGACGATGCCGGTCTTCGAGAGATTCAGGCAGGTGCCGATGGCGTAATCGAAGCCGTTGCTGTGTGACCCATGGTGGCTGGGTTGGTTCAGCACCAGGCGCGCTCCTACCTTCACCGCAACCGCCAGCACGATCACGGCCAGCGCCGCAAGGATCTTCTTCGTCGCAGAGCCTTTCTTGGGCGCGGGCGCCTGCGCCGGAGGAGGGGCGTATTTGGGAGGTGGCGCGTATTGCGGAGGTGGCGTGTATTGCGGAGGCAGCGGGTAATTCCCCGGCGGAACTGCAGACGAAGCGGGGACGTTCTCGTCGTCGTCAGACATCTGAGCCTTTCGCGCCATGGTCGGCGCACTCCGGTTCCGGCGCCTGCCGGGAAGCAGCCTAACCGGCGAAGCCGCGGAACGCAGCTATCTTGCCGAACGGATGCCGGGGCTGGCCGCGCCCGTGGCGGAAGTGCCTTGCTCACCCGATTTCAGCTGTGGCAGTAGGTACTCCAGCTGGCCGACTTCCTCGATGTTGTGTTGGACCCAGGCGCGCAACATGTCGTCGGGCAAGCGCCGGCAGGCGAAGCGGTTGACCGGCGCGTAGAGGGGTGTGCGCGCCCCGACGTCGAGCACCGTGACATAGTGCGTGCCGTCCGAGCATGCAGACCAGGTGTGTTCGAGCTGGAAGACGACGACGCCGGCGACTCGCTCGACCAGACGGATTCCCGTCTCGTCCAGCTTCTCGACGCGGTCAACGATGTCGACCTTGTATTCGGGCCGGGCGCCGAAAGCTTCGACGATGTGGAAACGGGCGCCCTCGCCGGCGCCACCGCCCGGCGCCGCACTGGCGAGGTCCCAGTGAATGTGGTCGATCGGATGCCAAGCGAGGTAGCGGGGAACGATCTGGCCGCCGTACGGCATCGTTTCGCCGATGTGGGTGAACCAATCGAGCAGCATCTCCGGGGTGACGCCGGCCAGCATTCGGTGGTCGATCGTCACTCGGCGGCGGTGATGCGGAGCGCTGGTGAAACGCACCGTGGCGGTGTCGAGGGAACGCAGCGGATACAGGACTGGCAAACCCGACATGACGACCTCCAAGATACGGTACCGTTTCTCTATTGAAGGCTACGATCCGGTACTAAGAAACGCAACCGTTTCTCGGGAGGAACTTCGATGCGTCGGCGGCATGGCGCGGAACTGGATGCGGCGATCAGGGATGCGGTACTGCGCCTCGTGGGCGAGCACGGCGCATCAGCAGTCACGATGGAGGCCGTCGCCAGCGCCGCGGGCACCAGCAAGGCGGTGTTGTATCGGCGGTGGCCTGACGGTCGGACGCTGCTTCGCGACACCTTGTTGCGCATCGCCATCGGGGCGATTCCGCACGAGGACACCGGCAGTTATCGCGAGGACATGCTGGCGATCCTGCGCGGCTGGGCCGCCTTGTTCACCGGCCCGCAAGCCGCAGTCATCCGCGCCGTAATCGCAACGGCCGCACATGATTCCGAACTCGCCGAGTCCTTCCGCACCGAGGTCATCGGCTGGCGCAAGAAGGAAATGTCAGAGCTACTCGCCCGGGGAATCGCCCGCGGCGACGTGCGACCGGACGTGCCCATCGAGATCGCTCGTGAGTTGGGGCAGAGCGTGCTTTGGCACCGCCTGCTGGTGACGGGCGACCCGATCGACGACGAGCTGTGCGTGAAGCTCGTCGACGAAGTGCTGGTGCCTTTCGTCAGACCGCGTCCGGCTGGTTGACGAACCCGATCGCAGTCCTGTAATTGAAACTCGTAAATCAATTCTGATAGTTTAGTTTCATATCTAGGTCGTAGGCGCCGCAAGAGGGGAGTCGGCGCCGCGGCCGGGACGAGTCGACGGGAGGTCAGCGTCATGAAGCCCAGACCCGACGAGAACCGTGTGACGCAAGGCCGGCCAGTGGGAACCCGCCGAGCGGCCAGAAGTGCCAATCTGCTCGCCGTCCACGACTCGGCGCGCGGTGTCGAGGAGGCGGGACGCCTTGCCTGGGTGTCTCAAGCGCATTGCCGCGAAACGGATCCCGACGAACTTTTCGTGCGAGGCGCCGCACAGCACCAAGCGACGGCAATCTGCCGTCACTGCCCGGTGATGCAGGAGTGCGGAGCAGATGCCCTGGACAACAGGGTGGAGTTCGGCGTCTGGGGCGGGATGACCGAGCGCCAGCGCCGGCAACTGCTCAAGCGGCATCCCGAGGTCATTTCGTGGTCGGACTACTTCCGGCAACGGCAACCGTCAGCCAGGCTGGTCGCTGGGCGCTAAAGGTTTGGCCACGTTCCGGTGTCGGCCACCGCGCCGTCACTGCCGGCGTCGTTTCGGCCCCGACAATCCGAAGCATGATGCAATCGCGGAAGCCCAACGTTGGCGCGTGAGATCTCACGCCAGACGTTTCTGCGGGGCGCCGCTGGAGCGTTAGCCGCCGGCGCTGTGTTCGGATCGGGTCGACTCGGCTCGGTGCTGGCCACCGCCGACCCGAATCCCGTTGGCTTGGAAACGCTGTCCGCTGCACTCAGCAGGCCGGTGTTGCTACCCGGCAGCCCCGAATTCGCTTCTGCCAAACAAGTTTTCAATACCATCTACAACGATTCGACGCCGACGGCGATCGTCACCCCGACATCGTCGGCGGACGTGCAGAAAGCGATGGCGTTCGCTGCCGCGCACAACCTCAAAGTCGCTCCGCGCAGCGGCGGGCACTCATACGTGGGGGCGTCAACGGCCAACGGCGCCCTGGTCTTCGACCTCCGCCAACTGACGGGCGATATCAATTACGACGCGGCCACCGGGCACGTCACGGTCACGCCG
The DNA here is from genome assembly GCF_002086275.1 of Mycobacterium intermedium. Classification (GTDB taxonomy): domain Bacteria; phylum Actinomycetota; class Actinomycetes; order Mycobacteriales; family Mycobacteriaceae; genus Mycobacterium; species Mycobacterium intermedium. The sequence goes on from NZ_MVHT01000074.1 coordinate 32,253, forward strand.
GCGACCACCTTGTACGCGCTGCATCAAACGTTGGCGGGGGTCGGCCGGGGAATCCCGACCGGCACCTGCCCGAGCGTCGGGGCCGGCGGGCACGCGTTGGGGGGCGGCCTGGGTGCGCACTCCCGGCACGCGGGCCTGCTGAGCGACGCACTGGTGTCGGCACAGGTGGTGCTGCCTGGCGGCCAAGCGGTCACTGCGTCGTCCGCCAGTCAGCCGGATCTGTTCTGGGCTCTGCGCGGCGGCGGTGGCGGCAATTTCGGAGTGACGACTTCGCTGACCTTTGCCACGTTCCCCACCACCGAGTACGACGTCGTCAACCTCAACTACCCACAGCAGTCGTTTGCGCAAGTCCTCGTTGGTTGGCAGAACTGGCTGCGCACCGCCGACCGCAACAGTTGGGCGCTGGCCGACAGCACAACCGACGCGATGGGCTCGCACTGCCGGATCATGGCGACCTGCCCCGCCGGATCCGGCAACAGCGTGGCGAGCGCCATCATCGCGGCCGTGGGCGCCCAGCCGTCCGGTACCGAACAGCACACCTTCAACTACCTGGACTTGGTGAACTATCTGGCGGTCGGGAATCTCAACCCGTCCCCGCTCGGCTACGTCGGCGGGTCCGATGTCTTCACGACCATCACGCCGGCCGCCGCCCAGGGGATCGCCGCGGCGGTCGAGGCATTTCCGCGCGGGGCCGGTCGGATGCTGGCGATCATGCATGCGCTTGACGGCGCAATGGCCACGGTGGCACCGGGAGCCACGGCGTTTCCATGGCGGACACAATCCGCGCTGGTGCAGTGGTACATCGAACCGGCCGGCTCGCCGGCCGCGGCGACCAACTGGCTCAACGCGGCACACAAAGCGGTGCAACCATATTCGGTCGGCGGGTATGTGAACTACCTGGAAGCCGGTCAGCCGGCCGCCCGCTACTTCGGCTCCAATCTCTCCCGACTGGTGGCTGTCCGGCAGAAGTACGACCCGGGCCGAATTATGTTCTCCAGCTTGAACTTCTAACCTGCGCTCCGAAAAATCAATTGACCGACCGCTGGTCGGATGTCATCGTGAACGGTCGCTTTGACCCCCTACCAACATTAGAACGATGACTCTGACCAACGACGAACTTGCCGATCTGACCGCCGAACTGACCGGCGGCGATGACGCGCACCGCCAGCCGATCTCCGACATCGGCGCGTGGCTTGATGGCCTTGACTACGGTGTGCGTCCGGCGCTGCGCGCTCTCGGCGAGTTGTTGGTGGGCGTGGCCGAGCGTGAAAGTGCCGAAACCGCAGAGCGATTCACGGCCCGCTGCCTGGGGGTGCCGGACTGCGGCCACCTGGTTGATGAGGAACGCCAACTTAATCCCGTGTCCCGCCTGACCGTGGCGCTTGCCTTGGCCGAGTGGATGGACGAGCACGCACTCGACTGCGAGGTCGGCCCGGGCGAAGATGCGTGCCCGCCGAAGTGGACGCAGACCGAGGTCGGCGGCGAGCGTTACCGGCACCCGTTGTGCCTGCGTGTGTATTTCCCTGCCGGGACGTTGCTGAATGACTCGGGGTGTGTCATCCACCTTGAGGCCCGCGACACGGTGATGTGCTCGCCTGAAATTTCGGCCTTCGTAACGCCGGACAATCAGTCTCTCGCGCGTTGTGTGCTGGACCGGCTCGCCGAGCGAGCCAATGAACTGAACCCATACCGGGGGCGGGCGGTGCGTGCCAGCTATATGCACGGGCTGAGCTTGACCGTGATCGACCTGCCGTCGACGGCGACCCGACACACCGTCATCGTCCCCGACGAGGTGTGGACCGAGGTCGACCTCGGCGTCACCGCCGTGCGCGACCGCCATGACATCCTCAACGCACACGGCCTCGGCGTGCGCCGCGGCGTGCTGCTGTGCGGCCCGCCGGGAACGGGCAAGTCCGCGGTGAGCGCGGTCGTCGCCCGAGAGGTCGTAGGCGAGTTCACCGTTATCTATGTCGAAGCCAAGGCGGGGGCCCACCTGCTGACGGCCGTCGTGGCAGAGGCCCAGCGCCTCGGCGGTCCGGTACTCATCGTGCTGGAGGACGTCGACCTGTGGTGTCAGGACCGCGCCGCGGGTGAGAGCGGATTGTCAGAGCTGTTGCAGGCCATGGACATCAAGGCGGAGGCGCGGATCTTGACGTTGGCTTCCACCAACGACGCCGCGACCCTGGACAAGGCCGCCATCCGAACGGGCCGATTCGACTCGGTCGTCGAGGTGGGCTACCCCAGCCGCGCAGACGCCGCGCGCATTCTTGCGACGCTGATCGACCACATTCCCGGTGGCGAAAGCGTCGACACGGCTGCAGTGGTCGCCGCATTGCCGGAACGAACCAGCGGCAGCGATATTCGCGAAGTCGTCCGCCGAGCGGTGCTGGCCGGCGACGGCGGCGCGGTCAGCACCGCGACGCTGCTGGCCGAAGTGGGGAGCGGTCGGTACCGCGCAGCGGTTCCGGCGGGCATGTACCTCTGACGGTCTGTGACGGCTCCGCTGCCAGCGAGCTTGCGGTGGTGGTTGTGGTTTGGGCCTCCACCACGACCTTCATGGCAATCTCGCTGCGAGGGTTTGCCTTCGCGGGTTCTGGGGGCGGCGAGCTTGCGGTGGTGGTTGTGGTTTGGGCCTCCACCGCGACCTTCACGGCAATCTCGCTGCGAGGGTTTGCCTTCGCGGGTTCTGGGGGCGGCGAGCTTGCGGTGGTGGTTGTGGTTTGGGCCTCCATCACGACCTTCATGGCAATCTCGCTGCGAGGGTTTGCCTTCGCGGGCTCTGGGGGCGGCGAGATTGCGGTGGTGGTTGTGGTTTGGGCCT
>NZ_MVHT01000075.1 GCF_002086275.1 Mycobacterium intermedium
CCGGCGGACTCGGCGGCGCCGGCGGGACCGGCGGGTTGTTCGGTGCCGGCGGAACCGGGGGCAGCGGCGGGCACGGCGCGGCGAGCGGGGGAGCCGGCGGGAGCGGCGGCGACGCAGGAATGCTCAGTCTCGGAGCGGGCGGCGCTGGCGGCGTTGGTGGCGACAGCATCACCGCCGGGACCGGCAACGGCGGCGCAGGCGGGGCGGGCGGGAACGCCGGCCTACTCTTCGGCGAGGGCGGCACGGGCGGCAACGGCGGGTTCGGCCCGACCAACGGCGGCAAGGGTGGCGCCGGGGGCAACGCCGGGCTGCTCACCGGCTCTGGCGGTGCGGGTGGCGCGGGCGGTAACGCCGGAACGGCGCTCGCCGGTGCAGGTGGCGCCGGCGGCAACTCCGGCCTATTTGGCAACGGCGGCAACGGCGGTAGCGGCGGCACCGGAGAGGCGGCCGCCGGCAGCACCGGCGGTGCGGGCGGGGCCGGCGGCAACGGCATGCTGATCGGCGACGGCGGTAACGGCGGCACCGGCGGCCTCGGCGCGACCAAGGGCACGATGGGCGCTGGCGGCATCGGCGGCCAATTGCTGGGCCTGGACGGCTTCAACGCGCCCGCCAGCGCCAACCCGTTACACGTTGCGCAGCAACAGGCGATCAACGCGATCAACACGCCCATCCAGGCGATGACCGGACGGCCGCTGATCGGCAACGGCGCCAACGGCGCAGCGGGGACCGGTACGGCCGGCGGGGACGGTGGGTTGTTGTTCGGCAACGGCGGGATCGGTGGTTCCGGCGCGGCCGGCGGCACGGGCGGGCACGGCGGCACGGGCGGCGGCCTGTTCGGCACGGGAGGTGCCGGCGGCGCTGGCGGCGCGTCGCCGAACGGCAACGGCGGTACGGGCGGCGCCGGTGGCGATGGCGGCCTGTTCGGCTCGGGCGGCACCGGCGGAGCCGGCGGCAGGGCGCCGAGCGCCAATATCGGTGGCACAGGCGGGGCCGGAGGCAACGCCGGCATGCTGGCGGGCGCCGCCGGAAGCGGCGGCCAGGGCGCTGCTTCCTTCACCGCCGGCGTGGGCGGCGCCGGCAAGGGCGGCGCCGGGGGCGCGGCCGGTAACGGCGGGCTGTTCGCCAGTGGCGGCGTCGGCGGCGACGGTGGCTTCGGCCAAACCAGCGGGGCCGGCGGGGTCGGCGGTAACGGCGGGCTGTTCTCCAGCGGCGGTGACGGCGGTGCCGGCGGCGCCAGCAACCTGAACGGCAGCAGTGGGGCGGGCGGCACGGGCGGCAACGGCGGGTTGTTTGGCGGCGGCGGTAGCGGCGGCGCTGGGGGATTCGGCCAGACCACTGCCGGTGCCGGCGGGCACGGCGGCAACGCCGGCATGCTGAGCCTCGGCGCCGCGGGCGGGACCGGCGGCGCCGGCGGGAACAACAACGGCGGCGGCACCGGCGGAGCGGGCGGCACCGGTGGCAGCGGCGGCATGTTCTTTGGCGACGGCGGGGCGGGCGGTGTCGGTGGCGGCGGCGGGTTCGTCGGCGCGGCCGGCGGCAACGGCGGCAACGGCGGGATGCTCATCGGTTCGGGCGGTGCCGGCGGGGCCGGGGGCGCAGGCGAGCTCGGTGACCCCGGCGGCGCCGGGGGCAATGGCGGCACGGCCGGGGTGATCGGCAGCGGTGGTGCCGGTGGCTCCGGCGCTGCCAGTACCGGCAGCAAGGGCGGCAACGGCGGCAACGGCGGCAACGCGGTACTGGTCGGCGATGGTGGCAACGGGGGCAACGGAGGACCGGGTACGCCGCCCGGCACGTCCGGCACCGGCGGTACCGGCGGGCAACTGCTCGGTGCGGACGGGCTGAACGGGCGGTTGTAAAGCGCTAGTGCTCGTGGTGGCCCTGGTGCCCGTGGTCCTGCGCGTGGCAGCCGTGGTCATGCTCGGCTTGCGGCGAGCCGCCCATCATGCGCAGCATCGGCATGCCGCCGGAAGTGAAGAACCGGGCCACCAGTAACGCGGCGATCAGCAGGAAGGCGATGTTGAGCCAGGTGGTGTAGTTCCACGAGATGCCGGCACTCATGACGATGGCATTGCGCTGGCTGGGGATGAGACTTACCGCGCCGAAGACCAATTCGATGAGGTAGCCCGCCGCCACCATCGCGACACAGAAGGTGCCCAGCAGCGTCAGCATCATCTTGGTGCCGTAGTACTTCCGGTAGATGTTCAGGATCGGCAGGATCAGCAAGTCGGCGAAGATGAACGCGATGACGCCGCCAAAGCTGATGCCGCCGTTCCACAACACCGCGGCCAGCGGCACATTGCCGATCGAGCAGACGAAGGACACGATGGCCACGAACGGCCCGACGATCGGTCCCCACACCGCCGACCAGGACGGGTGATTGGCCAAAAAGAAGTCCTGCCAGAAGCTTTCGGGCACCCAAGCCGCGATGGCGCCGGCGATGAACAAGCCGATGACGAGGTCGCGCAGGATCGCCAGCCACTCCATGACGAAGACATGTGAGACCGAGGTGAAGCCCGCCGGGGAGAACAGCCGTCGCCAGAACGACCCGTCACCCTTGATCGACATGTCCATGGCGGCGTGGCCCTCCATCGAACCGGCGATGCCGCGTTCGGCCTGTTGGCGAGCCTCGTCGATGAGCCGGGTGCGTACGAACAGCCGGAACAAGACGGCCAGCACGATGATCATGATCGGCCCAGCGACGAACTCCGCGGCGGTGAACTGCCAGCCCATCAGCAGAGCCAGGATGATGCCCAATTCCACCACCAGATTGGTGGAACCGATCTCGAACGCCATCGCGGCGGTGAAGTTCGCGCCCTTGCGGAACAGTGAACGCGCCAAGGCCACCGCAGCGTAGGAGCACGACGACGACGCCGCGCCCAGTCCGGCCGCCACTGCCAGAGTGCGTGGCCTGTCGTCGCCCATCAGGCTCACGATCGTCGACCGGCGCACCACCGCTTGGACCACGGCCGACAGCGCGAAACCGAGAATCAACGCCCACAGAATCTCCCACGTCATCGAGCCCGTGAGCGCCAAAGCGTGCCCGAGGCCCCCCAACACCTTGTCCATCAGGACCTCCGTTGTCGCGTCGTTTCCGCCGGATGATCACCCACAGCGCAGCGGGGGCGTCTGGGTCAGGAAGATATACCCCCTAGGGGTATCTGGTCAAGCCGCTCTTAGGCGCGGCGTCTAAGCTTGGCCCGCCCGGAGATGAGACGAGGTTTGCAACGGTGATGGAAAGACGAGCGACGCCCTTGGCGGTCCTAGCGGCACTTGGTGTGTTCCTGGCGCTTTGGCTATCCGGCTGCTCGTCGGAAAATCCGGAGTCCGAGGCGCCGCCTGCCACGGGTACCACGGCCGACTCCCCGCTGATGGCCGATGTCCGCCAGTCCGTGGAGTCGACCAAGGCGCTGAGCAGCGCGCATCTGGCGGTCCGCTCATCGGGTCAGGTGGACAGCATGCTCGGCATTACCAGCGCCGACGTCGATGTTCGGTCCAAGCCGCTCGCAGCGAAGGGTTCGTGCACCTACAACGGGCAGTCCGACGTTCCCTTCCGGATCAAGGACGACACCATCTCGGTGAAACTCTTCGACGACTGGACCAATCTCGGCAACGTCTCCGACCTGTCGGCCTCGCACATGCTCGACCCCACCAATGGTGTGGCGAAACTGCTCTCCGGCGTGACCAACGTGCAGTCACAAGGTCCAGAGGTGATCGACGGGATTCCCACCACCAAGATCAACGGGACCCTGCCTACCGACACCGTCAAGATCCTGGATCCCGGGGCCAGGCAGTCCAGGCCGGCGACCGTGTGGATCGCCTCGGATGGTTCGCATCGCCTTGTCCGGGCCTCGGTGGACCTCGGGTCTGGGTCCGTGGAGGTCACGCTGTCCAAGTGGAACGAGCCGGTCAACACCGACTAGTCGGTAGTCGGTTCCGCTGGCGACGCCGGGGCCGGGTGCCAGGCCGCTGGGCAGACGTGTGCCACCGCCGCGAGTGCCCCGAGCCCGATCAGCAGGACAACTCCCAGTTGACCTAGGGCACTGGACACACCGCCCGACACCAGCACCAAGCCGACGCCGAAAATCACCCCAAGCCCGGCCAGCGGCGCGACGGCCCGCCGGGCCGACGCGGCAACGAGGTAGGGGATACCGCAGGCCGCGAGGACGGCGAAGGACACCAGTGCCACCGAGACGTGCAGGTCCCGATGCAGCATGTTTTGCAGCACGAACGCCGAAATGCCCAGCGCGGCCAGGCCGGCGGCCAACACCCCGAGGCCCACCCCGACGCCGGTGACGGCGCCTCGCCATACGCCGATCACCGCTGCCACGGCGAGCAGCGTCGCGCCGAGCAGCACGCCGTCGTGGATGAGCGCGCTGCGGATGCTCGCGGCCATTGCGGCGCCGCCGCCCAGTGCCACCTGACTGTCCAGCAGGCTCCCGTACTTGGTCGTGCTGTCGATCGCTGCTTCGAGTTGCTGACCGCGGGTTGCCGCACTCAGGTCGAGTCCTGTGCCGTCGGAGTAGACGAACAGGCGGGTTGCTGTGCCGTCGGCGGAGAACATCCACTTGCGCACGTTTTGGTAAGACGGGTCGGCCAACGCTTTGCGGGAGAGGTAGAAACCGCCCTCACCGGTGTCGGCGAAGTCGACGCTGAGGTTCTTCAGGAACGCCGACAGTTGGACGACCTGGGGGATGGTCTCTTCGACGGTCCGCTCCAGCGTGGGCACGAAGGATCGCAGCTGATCCAACGCGGAGCGCATTTGCGCGACGGCCTGGGGCGTGGTGGCGAAGACGTTGACCGTGCGGGCGGATACCCCGGCTATGCGGTCCGCTCCGTCGGACAGCACTCGCACGTCGTTGACCACGCGGTCCAGGGGATCCATGACCTTGCGTGCGGCCGAGCACAACGCGTCGGCGGGGCAGTTCTGGACGCCGCCGGTCCAGTCGCGGATCGGATCCAGATAGCCCGACACCTCCACGGTGGTGTCCTTGATGTCACGGGTGCCGGAGAGCACCACGTTGATGGCTCGCTGCAGCTCGGAGAGCCCGCCGAGACCGGCATTCAGGGTGGTTTCCACCTGGTCGACGGCGCCGCTCACCTGATCGACGACGGAAGCCAGCGTTTTGATCGCGTTCACCTGCGGTACGAACGTCACGGCCTGGCGATCCAACTGCTCGCCCAGCTTGCCCGCGGCCGACGCCAGCGAGGCATCCGTCCATGGGACACCGCCCGGCCAGGCCGCCGACTGCACCCTGCGGACGCCGGGGATCTCCATCAGCCGATGGCTCACCTTGTCGATGGCGACAAGTCCCGCCGGGTCCCGCAGGTCATGGTCGGCTTTGAACACGATGACGTCGGGGAGCGACGTCCCGGGGACGAACTGAGCGCGATTCGACAGGGGTGGGTTGTCAGCGACCCCCCAACGCAGCCCCAACAGGGGTAGGGCGCAGATCGCGAGCACCAGGGCGGTGGCCACGGCCGTCCGTGGAGCCGACAGCCGGGATACGAGGCCGCCGGCCGGCGCCGCAGCCGGCTCCGGCGGGTCTTGCACCTCCGCAAGCCCGCGCAGGCTGGGCAACAGTGTCAATGAAGCCGCAAGTGCCACAACGACACTCACTGAAGAGATGCCGACGCTGTGCAACGCCGGCGTCCGGGCGAGCAGCATCGGCGCGGTCAACACCGCGACGCCGACTCCAGGAAGGGCCATCGCGCGCCGGCCGACCAGCAGGGCGGATGCGGTGATCGTGCCCATCGCCAGCACGGCGGCCAGGGTCACCGCGAACGGTGACAGCCCCGCAAACCTCGTCGCCACGACCAGCGGCCACGCCACCGCGAGTGACACCCCGATGGTGAGCAACAAGCTGCCCGCCCCGACCAGCGACCGTCGTGCCAGCAGAAACAGCAGCACGGCGGCTACCGCTGCCGCGGCCGCGATCGCCGCGCCCTGCCAGGCGTTCATCCGCAGCGGCATGCTGGTCGTGGTCGCCGGGACCGTGATGCGGGCGCGCAGCCCCGAAGTCGGCGGCAGCTTGCTCACCACCGAGCGGGCGGCGGCAAGCGATTCCCGCGCCTGCGCAGTGCCGGCCTGACCCTTCAACCACAGCATCGCGACGCCGGTCCGGCCGTCGGCACTGGTTCCGATCGGCGCGGTCAGCGGATCCGACCACCAGTCGACCACGGCGCCCACATGGGTCGTGTCGGCGCGCAAGGCGCTGACGGCCGCTTCGTAGTAACGCTGATCGGCCGGTCCCAACGTGTCACGGCCGTCCAGCACCAGGTAGGCAATGGCATCGGTGCCGGTGCCCGGGAACGCCTGGGTGATCCGAGCCGTCGTGGCGGCCGTCTGGGCGTCATGCGGCACCAGCGCCGAGCCGACGTCAGCTCTGGTCGACGTCAGCGCCGGCAGCACGTTCGCGACCACGGCCACCGCGATCCAGGCAGCCACGACAAGGAGGTTGGCGAGCCGAGGTGACCTATGGCTGTCGTCGGCTGGCACGCTCGTGATGGTACTGACAGCAGCCCCCGTCGAGGGTGTTTTTGAACGGATGTACCAGATCAGACTAGGCGTCCAAGCGGGCGAATTGATGCTGCCGATACTGCTCGACGCACGCGGACCGGCGGACCTTGCCGCTGGTGGTGATCGGAATCGAGCCCGGCGGCACCAGAACCAGATCCGCCACGCTCAGCCCGTGCGAATTCGACAACGCCGAGGTGACTTCCCGCTTGATGGCGCCGAACTGATTCATCGCTTCTTCGTCGGAGTCGCCGCGCTTCTTGAGTTCGATTATGGCAACCAGCTTTTCGACGCTCTGCTCGCCGGGCACGGCTATTGCCGCACAGCGGCCCCGAGTGATCTCTTGGATGGTCGCCTCGATGTCGTCGGGAGAATGGTTGCGCCCGTACACGATCAGAAGATCTTTGATCCGGCCGATGATGAAGAACTTGCCATCGACGGAAAACCCCGAGTCCCCGGTTCTGAGCCAGGGACCTTCGGGGGTGCCCTCCGAGGGATTGACCAGCTGTGCACCGAACGTGCGCTCGCTCTCTTCGGCCTTCTCCCAATACCCGCTGGCGACGTTGTCGCCGTGCACCCAGATCTCGCCGACCGTTCCCGCTGCGGCTTCGGTACGGGTGTCGGGATCGACGATGCGCAGGATCGGCGATGTGGGAAGTAGGTAGCTGATCAGGGGTGTGCCGCTTCCTGCCGCGCATCGCTTGGCGCGGCCGTTGGCCAGCTCCTCCGAGTCGAAGTAAATGGTTTCGGCCGGGTGATTCGGTTTGCTATTCGCTACGTAGAGCGTCGCCTCCGCCAGTCCGTACGCGGGCCGGAGCACTCGTTCCTGCAGATTGAACGGCGCAAACCGGTTGGCGAAGCGCTTGAGCGTTGCCGGATGCACCCGCTCGCTGCCGCTGACGATGGTGCAGACATCGCCCAGGTCAAGGCCTGCCATGTCCTCATCCGACACTTTCTTGGCGGCGAGTTCGAACGCGAAGTTCGGTGCTGCCGAGAATGGGTGCGGACGACTTGCCAGCTGCTGCAGCCACCGGGCGGGGCGTTGCAGGAATGACATCGGGCTGGTGATCACCACGGGGAAGCCGCCCAGGATGGGCGCGAGAATCCCGAGCATCAATCCCATGTCGTGATAGAACGGCAGCCACGTCACAAGAGTCATGTCCGACGGCCCGATACCGTCGGTATCCGCGAAGTAGCCCGCCATCAGCTGTTCGAAATTGATTCGAACGTTTTGGTGCGACATGATGACGCCCGCCGGCGTGCGGGTCGATCCGGACGTGTACTGCAAGTACGCAGTTTCGAGCTGGTTGTCGGCGGCGGCGCCAGATCTGTTGGGCCGGTCCAGGTCTAACGAATCAACCGCAATGATGGCCGGAGCGGATGCACCGGCGTGGGCCTCGACATGCTGAGCCACGTCATCTGCCACTGCGGACGTCGTGAAAATTGCGGTTGGTGAGGCATCATGCAGCACCGACTCCACCCGTTCGTCGGTGGCGCCGCCCTGGGGAACGGAAAGCGGTACCGCAATCACTCCGGCGTGCAGCGCGCCAAGAAAGGCAGCAACGTACTCGAGTCCCTGGGGAGCCAGTATCAGCGCGCGATCACCCGGCGAGGCGTGACGGCTCACCTCCTGAGAAACGTTGAGCATCCGCCGATACAGCTGCCCCCATGTCAGGGTCATGGCGACGCCGTCCCAGTCCCGCTCGTAATCGAGGAAAGTGAATGCCGTGTCGTTGGGCTGCAGGCGGGCCCAGGCGCGCAGCACCGTGGGAAGGGAACGCACACTCATGGGCGTCTAGGGTACCGGCCGTCGTTGTGACCTGTCCCAGACTTGGCATTTGGCCAGATCAACACCGGTTTGACGGGGTTCGTCGCCCGCGGTCGAACGGGTTACTTTACCGGATGACGCGTGAAATCCGTTGTGGCGCAACGGATGATCGGCTAGTAACCGATGCCGTGCCTTCCGCCGGCCCGGTGGCGTCGGCCGGTGAGCGCATTAGCCCTGCTCAGCGCGGCAATCCTGGCCGCATGCTGGGAATTCTCCCCTTTGGCCTCGGCGTACCACTTTGGCGTCTAAGCTTGATTCTCCGAGACCGGCTAACGGTTTCGAGTCCGGGTTCGCTGGGGTTGGGGCTAGACGAGAATTGTCAGAGCGGCACTGCGCAGTCCGTTGCCCGTATCAAGACTCGATGCAGGTGTTGTCGGGAAGCAGATTGAGCTGAGAACGAGGGTTTTTGGGATGGAAACGCGTGTCACTCCCATTGCGGTCATCGGCATGGGATGCCGGCTGCCGGGGGGAATCAACTCTCCCGAACAGCTGTGGGAGTCGGTGCTGCGCGGCGACGACCTGGTCACCGAGATTCCGCCGGACCGCTGGGACGCCGACGCCTATTACGACCCCGAGCAGGGAGTGCCGGGCAGGACGGTGTCCCGGTGGGGTGGCTTCATCGACGACGTCGCGGGCTTCGACGCCGACTTCTTCGGTATCAGCGAGCGGGAGGCCCTCTCGATCGACCCGCAGCACCGACTGTTGCTCGAGACCGCCTGGGAGGCGATCGAGCATGCGGGTTTCGACCCAGCATCGTTGGCCGGGTCCTCGACGGCCGTGTTCACCGGACTCACCCACCACGACTACATGCTGCTCATCAAGGGAGCCGGTGGTCTGGCCAGCCCGTACGTGGTGACCGGTCTGAACAACAGCGTGGCGTCCGGGCGGATAGCCCACACGCTGGGTCTACAAGGCCCGGCGATGACATTCGACACCGCGTGTTCGTCGGGCCTGATGGCGGTGCACCTGGCCTGCCGCAGCCTGCACGAGGGGGAAAGCGACCTCGCGCTGGCCGGCGGTTGCGCGGTGCTGCTGGAGCCGGATGGCAGTGTGGCCGCCTCTGGACAGGGCATGCTTTCGCCGACCGGCCACTGCCACTCGTTCGACGCCGCCGCCGACGGGTTCGTGCGCTCCGAGGGGTGCGCCGTGGTGTTGCTGAAGCGACTACCGGACGCGCTGGCCGACGGTGACCGGATACTGGCGGTGATCCGCGGCACGGCCAGCAATCAAGATGGTCGTTCGGAGACGCTCACCATGCCGTCCCAAGAGGCGCAGGTCGCCGTCTATCGGGCGGCATTGGCGGCGGCGGGGGTGGCCGCCGAGACGGTCGGCGCCATCGAGGCGCACGGCACCGGTACCCCCGTCGGCGACCCCATCGAATACCGCGGCCTCGCACAGGTCTACGGGACCGAAGGAAACACCTGCGCGGTCGGGACGGTCAAAGGCAACATGGGCCACAGCGAGTCCGCCGCCGGCGCGGTGGGGCTGATCAAGGCGGTCCTGTCGCTGCAACACGGCCTGGTGCCGCCCGTCGTCGGCTTCACCAAACTGCCCGATGAGCTTGCCACGATCGACACGGGTCTGGTTGTGCCCCAAGAGGTTACGCCGTTGCCACAGAACAATGGGGGGCCGCGGCGGATCGGGGTGTCCTCGTTCGGCATGTCGGGCACCAACGTGCACGCCATTTTAGAACAAGCTCCCGCACAACCACTTACGGCCGACGCCCCCACCGAATCCGCCGCACCGGCGGAGTTGGTATTCGCGCTGTCTTCCAGTTCGGCCGACGGGCTGCGGCAATCCGCACAGCGGCTCGCCGAGTGGGTGGAGGCACACCAGGACAGCGTGGCGCCTTCCGATCTCGCCTACACGCTGGCGCGCCGGCGCGCCCACCGGCCGGTGCGCACGTTGGTGCCGGCCGCCGGCCTGGCCGAGCTGGTCCACGGTCTGCGCGAGATCGCAAGCGGCGAAACACCTTTCGAGGCGGCGGTGGGCAAGTCCGACCGGGGGCCGGTGTGGGTGTTCTCCGGCCAGGGCTCGCAGTGGGCCGCGATGGGAGCCGACTTGCTGGCGAGCGAACCGGAATTCGCCGCGACGATCGCCGAACTCGACTCCCTGATCGCCGCCGAATCGGGTTTCTCGGTGACCGAAGCGATCACGGCGCCGCAGACGGTGACCGGTATCGACAAGGTGCAGCCGAGCATCTTCGCCATCCAGGTCGCTCTGGCGGTGGCCATGGAAAAGACCTACGGGGTAGTTCCCGGCGCGGTCGTCGGCCACTCGATGGGGGAGACCGCTGCGGCCGTCGTCGCCGGCGCGCTGTCGCTGGAAGACGGCGCGCGCGTCATCTGCCGCCGCTCGAAACTGATGTCCCGCATCGCCGGTTCCGGGGCCATGGCATCGGTGGAACTGCCTGCCAAGCAAGTGAATTCGGAACTTATGGCTCGCGGCATCGACGACGTGGCGGTGGCCGTGATGGCATCACCCAACTCCACGGTGATCGGTGGAGCCGCCGATCAGGTGCGCGACCTCGTCGCACGCTGGGAGCAACGAGACATCATGGCGCGCGAGGTCGCCGTGGACGTGGCATCTCATTCACCCCAGGTCGACCCGATCCTCGACGACCTGGCCGATGCGCTGGCCGACCTGCAACCGATGACGCCCCGCGTCCCGTACTACTCCGCGACCCTGTTCGACCCCCGCGAACGGCCGGTCTGCGACGCGGATTACTGGGTGGACAACCTGCGTAACACCGTGCAGTTCGCGGCAGCGATCCAGGCGGCGTTGGACGACGGATTCCGGGTGTTCGCCGAGTTGTCGCCCCACCCGCTGCTCACGCACGCTGTTGACCAGAACGCCCGCGGCCTCGACATGACGGTGGCCGCCTTGGCCGCTGTTCGACGCGAACAACCGTTGCCGCACGGGCTGCGCGGCTTCCTGGCCGACCTGCACGGCGCGGGCGCCAAGGTCGACTTCTCGGTGCTGTACTCCGCCGGACGGCTGGTGGATGCGCCGTTGCCGGCCTGGAGCCATCGCCAACTGTTCGTCGACGCCGAGGCGCAGGAAGGCCGGGCGCACGGCGCGTCCACCATTACCGTGCACCCGTTGCTGGGCTCGCACGTGCGCCTCGTCGAGGAGCCCGAGCGCCACGTGTGGCAGACCGACGTCGGTACCGCGACGCTGCAATGGCTCGAGGACCATCAGGTGCACAACGTGGCCGCCCTGCCCGGAGCCGCCTACTGCGAGATGGCGCTGGCCGCGGCCGCCGAGGTCTTCGGCGAGGGCTACGAGGTCTGGGACGTCGTGTTCGAGCAGATGCTGTTGCTGGACGAGCGGACCCCGATCACCGCCGTCGCGTCGGTGCAGGCGCCCGGCGTCGTCGACTTCGTCGTGGAATCCCAACAGGACGGTGAGAAGACCACGCACGCGACCGCGTCGCTGCGCCCTGCCGCGGATGATGCTGCCCCGCCCGCCTACGACATCGAAGGGTTGCTGGCGCTGCATCCGCACAGCGTCAAGGGCGCGGAGCTGCGGGAGTCGTTCGTTGAACGCGGTGTCCAGCATGGCCCGGCGTTCAGCGGCCTGGGCACCGTCCATACCGCGGAATCCGGCGGCAACACGGTGCTGGGCGAGGTGGGACTGCCCGCCTCGATCCGTTTTCAGCACGCCGCCTACCACGTGCATCCGGCGTTGCTGGACGCGTGCTTCCAGTCGGTGGCCGCCGGCGTCGACAGCGCCGGCGGCTTGCTGTTGCCGCTCGGCGTGCAACAACTGCGGGTCTACGGCCCGCTGCGCAACGCTCAGTACTGCTACGGCCGAGTGACCCGCGCGGACTCGACGGGCGGCGAGGCGGACATCGATGTGCTGGATGAGAACGGCGCCGTGCTGCTGGCCCTGCGCGGTCTGCGCATGGGCACCGGGACCACCGAAGGCGCCGAACGTGACCGTCTGCTCAGCGAGCGACTGCTGACCCTCGAATGGCAGCAGCGGACGCTGCCCGAAATCGATGCCGACGAGGCCGGCTCCTGGCTGCTGATCGACACCTCCGACGGCGCCGAGATGTTGGTGGCCACGCTGACCGACGCGCTGAAATCCCAAGGCGCAGAATGTGTCAACCTGCAGCTGCCCCGCGAGGCCGACCTGGAATCCCTGCGTGCACAGCTGCGGCGATCCTTCCGCGGCGTGGTAATCCTTTGTGGCCCAAGGGCAAGCGACTCGGATGAAGCCGCCTTGACACTGGGGCGTGAGCAGGTGCGGCACCTCGTCCGACTCAGTCGGGAAGTGGCCCAACTGGAGGGTGAGCTGCCCCGTCTGTTCGTCGTCACGAGGCAAGCCCAGCATGCTCGCTCCGACGACCAACTGAACCTCGACCAGCTCGGGCTACGCGGGTTGATCCGAGTGATCGGCAGCGAAGTGCCGCTGATGCAGCCCACCCAGATCGACGTGGACGAGCACACGCAGGCCGAGCTGGTGGCTCAGCAGCTGCTGAGCGGATCGCCGGAGGATGAGACCGCTTGGCGCAACGGCGAGTGGTACGTCGCGCGGTTGTGCCCGAGCCCGCTGCTACCCGACGAGCGCCATACCGCCATCGTCGACCACGAGGTGGACGGCATTCGGCTGCAGGTGCGCACGCCGGGTGATCTGCAGTCGATGGAACTGGTTGCGTGCGAACGTGTTTCACCCGGACCCGGCCAGATCGAGGTCGCCGTCGCGATGTCCACGGTCAACTTCGCCGACGTGCTCATCGCATTCGGCAAATTCCCCGTCGTCGACGACCGCGAACCGCAGCCAGGGATGGACTTCGTCGGTGTGGTGACCGCGGTGGGGGAGGGCGTCGCCGACCATCAGATCGGTGACCGCGTGGCCGGCTTCTCCGAGGGCGGCTGCTGGCGCACCTATTTGACCTGCAACGCCGACCTCGCGATCAAGCTGCCGCCGACGCTGACCGACGAGCAGGCGATAGCGTCGGCCACGGCCAACGCCACCGCCTGGTACGGGCTGCACGATCTGGCCGGCATCAAGGCCGGCGACAAGGTGCTGATTCATTCCGCCACCGGCGGGGTGGGCCAGGCGGCTCTGGCGATCGCACGCCACGTCGGCGCGGAGATCTACGCGACCGCCGGCAACCCCGCCAAGCGGCAAATGTTGCGCGACATGGGTATTGAGCACGTGTACGACTCGCGCAGCATCGAATTCGCCGAGCAGATCCGCCGCGACACCGACGGCTACGGCGTGGACATCGTGCTGAACTCGTTGACCGGTGCGGCCCAGCGTGCCGGGCTCGAGCTGATGGCCTTCGGTGGGCGGTTCGTCGAGATCGGCAAGGCCGACGTGTACGGCAACACCCGGCTGGGTCTGTATCCCTTCCGCCGCGGTCTGACATTCTTCTACCTCGACCTGGCGCTGATGTCGGTGCTGCAGCCCGAGCGGGTCCGCGAGTTGCTGAAGACGGTGTTCCAGTTGACCGCCGACGGCGTGCTGGTCGCACCGCAGACCACGCACTACCCCTTGGCGGATGCGGCCACAGCGGTTCGCGCGATGAGCAACGCCGAGCACACCGGCAAGCTGCTGCTGGACATGCCGCGCACCGGACGTAGCAGCGTGGTCGTGCCGCCGGAGCAGTTCCCGGTGTTCCGTCGTGACGGCGCGTACATCATCACCGGCGGCGTCGGCGGGCTCGGTCTCTTCTTCGCGTCGAAGATGGCGGCGAAGGGGTGCGGGCGGCTGGTGCTGACGGCGCGCTCGGCGCCCAACCCCAAAGCCCGGCAGATGATCGAGCGGCTGCGTCGGGCCGGCACGGACGTCGTGGTGGAGCTCGGCAGCATCGCCGAACCGGAGACCGCGGTTCGCTTGGTGGAGGCGGCAACCGCCACCGGGCTCCCGTTGCGCGGCATTGTGCACTCGGCGGCCGTCGTGGAGGACGCCACGCTGGTCAACATCACCGATGACATCATCGACCGGGACTGGTCGCCAAAGGCTTTCGGCTCCTACTACCTGCACCAGGCATCGGTCGGGCAGCCGTTGGACTGGTTCTGCGTGTTCTCCTCAGGCGCTTCCTTGCTGGGTTCGCCCGGTCAGGGCGCCTACGCGGCGGCCAACAGCTTCGTCGATGCGTTCGCGCACTGGCGTCGCGCGCAGGGGCTGCCGATCACCTCGCTGGCTTGGGGGGCCTGGGCCGAGGTTGGTCGCGCCACGTTCCTGGCCGAGACCGGCAAGCAGCTCATGATCACCCCCGACGAAGGCATCTACGCGTTCGAGGCGATCCTGCGCTACGACCGCGCTTACACCGGGTACATCCCGATCATCGGGGCGCCGTGGCTCGACGACGTCGTCCGACGCAGCCCGTTCGGCGAGTTGTTCCAATCCAGCGGCCAAAGCTCGCGCGGGCCAAGCAAATTCCGCTCCGAGCTGATGACGGTGCCCCGCGACGAATGGCCCGCCCGGTTGCGCCGCCTGATCACCGAGCAGGTGGGGGTGATCCTGCGCCGCAGCGTCGACGCCGACCGGCCCTTCGTCGAGTACGGGATGGACTCACTCGGGATGCTAGAGATGCGCACCCACATCGAGACGGAGACGGGGATACGGTTGAGCCCCAAGGTGATTGCTACGCACAACACCGCACGCGCACTCGCCGAGCACCTGGCCGAAACCCTCGCCGAGGAGGCGGGCTCACCCTAACCCGCGAGCAGACGCAAAGTTGTATATTTCGCGCCCGATCCGTACGACTTTGCGTCTGCTCGCGACTACTCCACGGCCCAGCCGTAGTCGGAGGGGACGGTGCACAGCAACTCGTGGATCGCCTCGAGCGGCTCCTTGGGTGACGGCGAGTGCCCGTGGTTTTCGATGACCAGATGCTCCCCGGACAGGCCGCAACCGTAGAAGTCGAGCGGGACGGTGATCGAGCAAAAGAACTGTCCCTCAAAGTTTTCCAACACGACCCCTTCGGGCGTGCGCACGGTGGGCAGCGCGCTGACGTCAGTGCAGAAGACCAGCGGCGGTAAGCCGGGCGGGGTTCCTTCGAACGCGGCGCCGAAGTTCAGCCCCGACTGCTGAACCAGGCCCTCGGCGATGTCGGACCGGAAGGTGGCGCCGATGTCGGCCGCCAGATCGACGATGTCGGTGTCCGGCCCGATCTCGGCGAGGTAGGTCGCCACGCCCACCAGGTTGGTGGCCTCCGTCGGGGCCACCGGAGGGTTGAGGAAGTACCGCAGATCCACCGGATAGACGTAGGGAATGGGCACGTGGGGCGTATTGCGCAGCTTCCACTCCGTCATCAGGATCGCCGCGGCCACCACGGTGTTGACACTGACCCGATTCTGCTGACAGAACTCGATGAGGTCGGCGGTCTCCTGTTCGGTAAAGCGGACCCGGGTGACGGGAACGGGTTGCGGAGCACCAGGAGTCGCGACCAGGGTCGGCTTGACCGACGGGGGCAGGTCGTAGGCGTACATCACCGGCAGGAAGCGTTCGACGCCGGTGAGCCCCAGTTTCTTCACCCCACGCTTTTCCAGCATCGCCTCCAGTGACAGGGGCGCCGGCTGCGGGTCGACCGGGCCGGGGTCGCCGGTCGCGACGATGTCGGTGTAGCGGGAGAACAGCTCGTCGAAAAGCCCCGCCCCGTGGTGGCCGTCGGCGATGCTGTGATGCAGATAGATCGTCAGCTCGGAGGCGCTCTCGCCGTGCTTCAACCGCAGGTGCAACAGGGATACGGTCTGGTCGAGCCGGATCTCGCCGCCGCTGGACGTTCCGTCGACAACCGTTATCCCCGCATGCATCATGTCGTCGCCGACGAGATTCCAGCCCCCGTCGGGGTTCTGCTCGAGATGGCTGGACAGGATCGGATGCGCCTCCACGAGCGCGTCGAAGGCGTCGGACAGCGCGTCGATGTCGACGCGGCCCCGCAGCTGCACCGTGACGGCGGTGAACACCTCGTACTGCGCGAAGGCTTCTTCGCTCTTCGCCAGCTTTCGGATCACGGATCCGGGAAACACTCCAGAACTCCTCCCGTCAGTGCGTGCTGGCGCGCTTGTAGCCGATCGCGATGGGTACCGCGCAGGCGGCCGCGATACCGACGCTCCACAGCACCGTCGCGATCATCGGCGCCAGCACCGGACCGCCCGCCGACAAGCCACGCATCGCCGTGATCGCGTAGCTCACCGGCTGGTGCGCGACGACCGGCTGAATCCAACGCGGGTATTGATCGAGCGGCAACAGCCCGGTCGAGAAGAAGATCAACAACAGCTGCCACAGCTCAACCGCTTCCACCACAAGCGTTTTCGACGCGAAAAGCGCGACCATCGTGGTGAGCGCGGCGAACGCCATGCCGAAAATCACCGGCACGCCCAACCACATCAAAGTGGCCAGCGCGCCGCCGCGGAAGCGGAATCCCAGCAGCACTCCAACCCCGAGCATCACCCCGGTGGTGACCAAAATCCGGACCGCCTCGGCCAGGATCCGCGACAACGGTCCGGACGCCCGATGTACGGGCATCACCCACAATCGGGCCAGCAGCCCGCTCGATTGCTCGCGCATCAGATCGATTGCGACAAAGGCAGAACCGCTGACCGCACCGCCGAGCGCGAGCAGCGGCACGATGCTGTACAGCGCGCTGTCGTGGGTCATCGCGTAGATGAGCTTTCCGAGCACGATGTAAAGCACCAGCATGAACGCGACCGGCAAGATCAGCGCCTCCATGACGGTGACCACGTCGCGGCCCCAGCGGGTGAGTATCCGTCTGGTCTGCACCAGCGTCTGCGGAATGAGCCGCCGTAGCGAGCTTTCCGAGTACTGCACCGTGCCCGCGGTCATGGGCGTCGAGACAGGACGATGACGGACACGGGCACCAAGAGCAGCGCAAAGCCGATCAGCCACGCGACCGTCGGCGCCATCACCGACCAGGTCACCGGCAGCGGCGACTTGGTGGTGTCACCGGCTAGGGCGCGCAACGCCAACACCAGCTGCGAGATCGGTTGGTTTCGGACGAAGGGCTGCACCCACTGCGGAAACATCTTGAGCGGTTGGATACCGACGGACAGCAACCCGAAGATCAGGATCGGCATCGTCAGCAACGGCAGCATGGCGTCCGGGTTGCGGGTGGCGGTGCCGATCAGGTCGGCGCCGAAGGACAGCAAAACCCCGATCACGATCGCCAACACGCAAAACCCGACGATGTAGATAGCGCCGCGGTGGAACCGGAATCCGATCACGTGTGCGGAGATCAGGGCGACCGTCAGGCCGACACAGCACCGGTACACGCTGGCCGACACCCGGGCCAACACCGGAGTCAGCGGGGCGATCGGCATGGACCTGAACCGGGTGTTCACGCCGTGCAGCGAATCGGTGGCGGCCCGAAACGCCGACGAGATGGCGGCAAAGGCGATGGCCTGCAAGGTGATCAGCGGGGTGATGTACTGCCCGAGATTGCTTGCGACGCCGCTGCTGGCGCCGCCGACGTAGTGGTTCCACGGTGTGGAGAACGGGATGTAGAAGCCGACGGCAAACGATACCGACGCCCCGATCGCGGTGATCAGCTCCCCGTTGCGCAGCGTCGGCGCGATGAAGCGGATGGTCAGCACCCACCACTGCTGCAACATCGACGGCTGCGGCCGATCCAAAGCTGTGACGCTCACCGCACCGCCTCGGGGGTGAGGTGACTCAAGGCGCGGTCCTCGCTGGGATCGGCCGTCATGGACAGGAAGACGTCGTCCAGCGACGGGCGCCGCAACGCGATGTCGGCCGGTTCGATGTTCGCTTCGTGCAGCAGTCGCACCGCCTCGATGAGCGTGCTCGTTCCGTCCGGCGCCGGCATGGTGATCCGGTCGGATCCGGAGGTCAACATCGTCCGCTGCTGTTCGGGCAGCAGCGGGCCCAGCGCCGCCACCATGGCGGGCAGGTCGTTGACGTCCCGCGGCACTATTTCGCAGAAGGTGCCGCCGGCGCGGTGCTTGAGTTCGTTGGCGGTGCCCTCCGCGATGATCGTGCCGCGATCGATCAGGATGATCCGGTCCGCCAGCGCGTCCGCCTCCTCGAGGTACTGCGTGGTCAACAGCGTCGCGATGCCCAACTTCTTGAAGTTGCCGACCAGATCCCAGATCGCTTGCCGGCTACGGGGATCCAGGCCCGTGGTGGGTTCGTCCAGGAACGCCACCTGCGGTTGAACCACCAAACCGCACGCGATGTCGATGCGCCGACGCATGCCGCCCGAATAGGTGCTCACCCGCCGCTTCGCCGCGTCCACCAGGTCGAACTGTTTGAGCAGCTCCTGGGCGCGGGTGCGCGCGGCGGACTTACTCAGCCCGTGCAGGCGGCCGAACAAGACCAGGTTCTGTTCGCCGGAGAGCATGTCGTCGAGAGCGACCTGCTGTCCGGTGAGCATGATGGAGCGCCGCACCCCGGCCGGATCCGAGACGACATCGTGGCCGGCCACGGTTGCCGAGCCGCGCGTCGGCCGGGTCAGCGTGGACAGGATGTCCACCATGGTGGTCTTGCCCGCCCCGTTGGGGCCGAGCAGACCGATCACCTCACCGCGGCCCACCTCGAAACTGACGTCATCCAACGCCACCACGTCGCCGTACGTCTTGCCGACGCCGTGAACCGCCACCGCCGCTGTATCGGGCATCCAACTCTCCTCAGTCAAAGCTCGACAGATCGACCAGCGCGCCGGCCTCGGTCGCGCCCGCCATGGCGCTCTCGTCCTGTTCCGCCACGATGCCCTCTTGGATCAGTTCGCTGAGTGCCACTGGGAACGTACGCTGCAGCGCTTCGGCCGTCGCCGCCGGAACCCGGCGGGCGTCGTACCACCAATCGACATGCAGCGCACCGGCGGACCGGTAGGCCCGAATCTCGATGGCGTGGCCCAGTCCGGGGACGGTCTCGCGCACCGGGACGGTCATGTCGGAGTGCAGTTGCACCGGCGCGACGACCGGAGGCAACTCCGGGATCACACCCACATACCGGAAGTGGATGTCGGGTGTGCGGTGGGCAGCGAGGACGCGGCCGGTCGCGGCATTCACGTACCGCAGCAGACCGTATCCAATTCCGTAGTGCGGAACGGATTTGACGATGTCGTGGACAGCATCCAGATGGTCGAGCGCGGCCGTGCCCTGTCCGGTCGAGCACGGCAGTGAAATCGGGTAATACGTGGTGAACCAGCCGACGGTACGGCGCAGGTCGACGTCCGGTCGCAACACCGAGCGGCCCTCGCCTTCCACATCCACCGCGACGACGCCGGTGCCGATCGTCTGGGCGATGGTCCGGCCCAGGCCGGCCAGCATGATCTCCTGGATCGACCGGCGGAACCTGCGCCTGGCGTCGTCGACCTCCGATGTCTGCTCGAAGCTCAGCGTGCTCGACAGCCGGACCAGATCGGCGGCCGCGGGCCGGGTCTCCGCTTGGTCGGACTTCGCGGGCCACAGCGTGACCTGGCGGGCATTCCGAATCCAGTAGCCGCGAGTGTCCACGGCGGCCGGATGGGTGGCGAGAGCCGCCGCGCGCAGCGACCATTCCCGCCAGTCGGTCACGCCAGGTTCCAGTGCGATCTCTTGACCGGCCAACCGTTGCCCGAACGCGATTACCAGGTCGCTGCCCAGAATCTGGTGTGAGGCGTTGTCGGCGACCATCTCGTGCACACCGAGCGCCAGGAAATGCGGTGCGCCGTCGGCGCGCGTGATGTACACGGCCACCAGTGGCGCGTACGGATCCTCCTGTTCAGCAAGGATTTTCAGCACCGCGGCCTGCTCGTCCTGGCTGCCGGACGGCACCTCCTCGGGCAGCGCACGGGTCACCAGCCCGGTGAATTCGCCCGGCGGGGCGATGCGCTGTTCCCACACCCCGTCCTGGTCGACCAGTTGCAGGCGCAAAGCCCCGTGGTGGTTGACCACCGCGCTCAGCACGGCCTGGATGTCGTCCGGCGACACGGTGGGGTCCAGGCGCAGGATCAGCGGGAAGCGCCAGCGGCCGGCGTCACGCACCCCGCGCTCGAGGAAGTAGGTGGTGTTCGGCATGAGCGCCGGATGCGCCTCCGGCTCCGGGGGTTTGGCCAGCCCGTTCGCCGCGAACGAGGCGTCCACCGCGGCCGTCAGCGAGGCCAAGGTCGGGTGCTCGTAGAGATCTTGCGGTGTGATGCTCAGGCCTTCGTTGGCCGCGGTCATCGCGATGCTGATCGCCATCAGCGAATCACCGCCGAGGTCAAAGAAATTCGCGTTCGGGTCGATCGACCCGACGCCCAGGCACTGCTCCCACACCCGCTGCAGGGTGGCACCGGTCTCGGACTGCCCGTTACGCGCCAACTCGACGCTGGCGGCGTCTTCCGATGGGTGACCGGCCGCGGCGGCAGCCGGGCTGACGGCGGCTCCGTTGGTCGGGGCCTGCGCCCACACGGTCGGCTTCGGGTCCACCCAATGCTTCTGCCGGGCAAACGGGTACCCGGGCAGAGACACGATGTGCGGTTGCTCGCGGCGCAACGGCGTCCAGTCGGCATCGACGCCGGCGGACCACAATTCGCCGAGAGCGCGCAGGAAGGTGTCGCGGTCGTCGGCGTTCTGGATCGGATGACGCATGAGCCGGACGGAGCGGTGCCCGCTGGACCACTTGGGGTGCCGCATCGCCGAACCGGTCAGGCTGCCACCGGGACCGACCTCCACCAGGATCCGGCCCGGATCGGTCAGGACCACGTCGAGTTCGTCGGCGAACCGGATCGTGGAACTGATCTGGCGCGCCCAACTTGCCGGATCGCTCACCTGCTCCGGGGTCATCCAGGTCCCGGTGAGGTTGCTCAGCAACGGTGTCTGCGCGGCGCCCAACCGCTGGCGGGACAAGAATTCCTGGAACTCGCCCAGCATGGGATCCATCGCGCTGGTATGGAACGCGTGGGTGGCCCGCACCCGGCGAACGGGTATGCCGCGCTCCGAAAGGTGTTGGGAGAAGGCGCGAATTTGGTCCTTCGGCCCGGCCACCACGCAGTTGCCGGGATCGTTGACCGCCGACAACTCGACCCCGGGCAGTAGGTGCTCCGCTATATCCTGCGGGGTCAGCGCCACCGCAACCATGGCGCCGGGCGCCGATTCGTGCATCAGCTTTGCCCGCAGCGACACCGTCTTGATGGCCGTTTCGAGATCGAAGATCCCGGCCAGGGTCGCCGCGATGTATTCGCCGGTGCTGTAACCGATGTAGGCCCCGGCGCGCACGCCGTAGGAGTCGACCAACTTCGCCAATGCGTATTCCACCGTGAACAGCGCGGGCTGGGAGCGGTCGATGCGCTCCAGATCCGTTGCGCTGCCGGAGAAGATCTCGGCATGTAGGTCGACGCCCATCTCCGCGCGGAAGCCGTCGGCGCAGGCGTCGAACTGCTCGGCGAAGACGGGTTCGGTGTCGTAGAGACCTTTGGCCATTCCGACGTGTTGCGCGCCCTGCCCGGGGAAGAGGAACACGACGCGGTCGGCGGCGGCGCCTTCGCTGTCGGCAGCGGCCTCACCCACGAAAACGTTGTCGTGTTCGTCGGCCCGCAACAGCTTCGCGGCGTGCTCCCGGTCGTGCACGACCGCGGCCAGGGTGACGTTGTGCTTGCGGCGCTTGGTGAGGGTGAACGCCGCGTCGGACAGGTCCGGGGCGTCCGGCTTCTCCAGTGCCGTCGCCAGCGCTTTGCGCGCCTCGGCGAGGGCGGTGGCGGTTTGCGCCGACAGCAGCAGCACCTGCGGGCCGGTCGACTCGGCCGGTGCCGGTTCCTCCGGTGCCGAGACCGCCGGTGCTTCTTCGACGACGAGATGGGCGTTGGTGCCGCCGATCCCGAACGAGCTGACCCCGGCGCGACGCACCCCGTCGGATTCCCATGGGCCGTACTTGCTTTGCACGGTGAACGGTGTCCGGTCGAGATGCAGTTCCGGGTTGGGGCTGGTGAAGTGCAGCGTCGGCGGAATCGCCTTGTTCTTCAGGCACAGGATCGTCTTGATCAACGCCGCGATTCCGGCGGCGACCTCGAGGTGGCCGATGTTCGACTTGACCGACCCGATCGCGCACGGCCCCGGCCGAGGGGTGTCGGAGACTTCGAAAGCGGTTCGCAGTCCTTCGATTTCGATGGGGTCGCCCAGCGGGGTGCCGGTGCCGTGGGTCTCGACGTAGCTGATGGTCGACGCGTCGACGCCGGCCACCGCATGGGCCTCGGCGATGCAGTCGGCCTGAGCCGAGGCGCTGGGCGCGGCGAAGCCCATCTTCGCCGACCCGTCGTTGTTGATCGCCGACCCGCGGATGACGGCGTGGATGCGGTCGCCCTCATCGAGGGCCGCCCGCAACGGTTTCAGCACGACCAGCCCCACACCGCTGCCGAAGACGGTGCCGTCGGCGCGCACGTCGAACGGCCGGCAGTGGCCGACCGCGGACAGCATCTGGCCGGGTGAGTGCCAGTAACCGACGTGGTGTGGCACGCACAGCGACACACCACCGGCCAACGCCATGTCGCATTCGCCGCTGAGCAGGCTCAGGCAGGCGAGGTGAACCGCGACCAGCGACGAGGAGCACGCGGTCTGGACCGCGATGCTGGGGCCACGCAGGTTGAACTGGTGGGAGATCCGCGTCGCGAGGAAGTCCTTGTCGTTCTGCAAGAACATGCTGAGCTGGTCCCAGTTGAGACCCTCGGCCAGCACGGCGTTCGGGTCGTGATGCGACAGCAAGTTGTGCAGCAGGTAACCGCTGGGGGAGCTGGTCCCGTACACGCCGATCGAGCCCTGGTAGCGGGCCGGGTCGTAACCGGCGTCTTCCAATGCGTGCCAGGCGCATTGCAGAAACAGGCGGTGCTGTGGATCCAGCGACTTGGCGAGCTGCGGGGGGAAGCCGAAGAAGTCGGCGTCGAACTCGTCCACCCCGTCGACGATCGGCGCGCGCCGCACATACGCGGGATTGGCCAGCGCCTTGTCGCTGATGCCGGCGTCCCGGAGCTGTTGCTCGGACAGCGTGACGATCGATTCCTTGCCGCGCCGCAGGTTGTCCCAAAACGCCGACACGTTGTTGGCGCCGGGAAACTTGCCGGCCATGCCGACGACGGCAATGGCGTTGTCGGCGTTGTCAACCAGCTCAGTCACTCGATCTATCCTCGCTTTCGCCGCATTGCGGCTCCTTGTCGCGCGGCCGCGCGCTGCTGGGCGCGGTCACGAACAGTGGCACTACTTTTCAGGGTTTCGCCGCCCCCCGCGCCCCCGGTCTGCTCTGGGTTGGCGATGCCGAGTTGGCGCATCAGGTCGGCGGTCACGTCCTGCAGTGACGCGCCCTGCAGCAGCAGCGTCACCGGGGGCTCCACGCCGAAGTCCGCGCGGGTGGTGTTGCGGATCCGCACCGCCATCAGCGAATCCATCCCGAGGTCGAGCAACGGCTGCGTCGTGTCAACGGCCGTTCGGTCCGCGTAGCCCATGACCGCAGCGATCCGGCCGCGCAGTTGGTCGGCGATGACGCGGGCGGCCTCGGCCGGGTCCAGGTCGCGCAGCGCGTCGGGTCCGGCCCAGTCGTCACCGCCGCCCGCCGCGTCGAGCTCCTGCACGACCGCGGCAAAGAAGTCGTGACCGCGGATTTCGGGGAAGGCGATGAGCGCGCGGTCGGCGCGCAGCCGGGCGACGCCGGTGTGGCCTCTACCCGATGCGAGCAGCGACTCCATCGCCTCGATGCCTTCGGCCGGGGTGATGGGGTCCAGCACGCTGTTGGCCAGGGTCCGCGCCATGCCGACCTCCGACCACGGTCCCCAGTTGATCACCGCCGCAGGCAGTCCGGCCGCCCGCCGGGCATCGACCAGAGCGTCGAGCCATGCGTTCGCGCACGCGTAAGCGCCCTGCCCTGGGGCGCCGAGCAGCGAAGCCGTGGAGGAGAACCCCACCCACCAGTCCAGGGCGCGGCCCGCGCTCGCCTGGTGCAACCGCTGCGCGCCGACGGCTTTGGGGGCCCACACCCGTTCCAGGCTTTCCCTGGTCATGGAATAGAGCAGGCTGTCGTCGATGACCGCGGCCGCGTGCACGATGCCGCGCAGCTGCCGGCCGCCGTCCTCGGCCGCCGCGACGAGCCTGTCCGCGATACCCGGGGCGGCCAGATCGCCGCGCACGATCACGATCTCGGCGCGGTCTTCCAGCTCGGCCAAGATCTTGCGCTGCTCTTCGGCGGGTTCGCTGCGCCCGTTGAGAACCACCCGGCCGGCCCCGTTGTCCACCAGCCACCGGGCGACCACCAGACCCAGGCCACCGAGACCACCGCTGATGATGTAGGACCCTCCGGAACGGACCACCGAATCAGACTGCGCCGCAGTGACTGTGGCGTCGGTGGCCCGAGCCAGCCGTTCGACGTAGCGGCGCTCGCCGCGCCGCGCGACCACCGTGCTCAGCGCGGCGGATTCGGGCGCCTCGAGTTCGGCCCGCAGCGTCGCCGTCGCCCCGGCTAGATCTTGCGCGGCGTCCAAGTCGACCAGGGTGGCGCGCAGTTCCGGATGCTCGTAGGCCAGGACCCGCACCAGGCCCCGTAACGCGCCGACCGCCGGCTGCCCCGGTTCGTTGCCGTCAACCGCGAGACCGCTGCGGGTGACCAGCCAGAGCCGCGGCGACTCACCGTGCCAGCCGCCCACGACCGCACGCACCACGGTGCCGACCGACCAGACCAGATCCCGGGCCTGGGTGACCCCGGCTTCGGGGTCCGAGGAGACCTCCGGCACGAAGATGACGACGCCGGCGGGTGGGCGTTCGGGATCGCCCGCGGTTTCGGCGAACGCGGCGAGCACCCCCGGTTCGTCGGCCAGGTCGGCGGTGATCACGCGCCGTTCGTCGTCGCGCCAGCCGTCGACGAACTGTTCGGCCAGCGGGTTCGCACCGGCGAGCACCAGCCAGCTGCCCGGTACTTGCGCGGTCGCCGCTGCGTCGGCCAGGCCCTGTGCTACCCAGCTGGCTTCGAAGACCTTCTGCGCCAACGGGAGTGGCACGCTGCGGCGCTCGACGGACCGCAGGTAGATGTCGTTGATCTCGGCGGTGACGTTGCCCGCCGCGTCGGTGAGGATGACCCGGCCGAGCTTGCCGGTGCCGCCTTCGTCGAGGTTGCTCAGCCGGGCCCGGCACCGGGCATAGCGGCCCGGGTTGCCGTACAGCCGAAGACTCTCGAACGAGACCGGCAGATAACTGGCTTCCGACGATCCGGCCGAGCCGGACAGCCCGTCGGCGGGCATCGCGGCGGCCAGGCTCTGCAGGGCGGCGTCGAGCATGGCCGGGTGGAGCCGATAGCCGGGATGCTTGGGCGCCTCGTCGGGAAGCGTGATCTCGGTTTCCACCGAACCGTCCGCAAGACGGTCGATCCGGGTCAGCGCCGCGAACGCGGGGCCGTGGTGCTGGCCGGCCTGGCGCAGCACCGCATACAGATCACCCGGTGGCACGGAGACTTCCGTCTGACCGCCGGCCGTGGTCGGGGGCTGGTCGTCGGGTTGTGCGGGTTGCGCTTTGGCCACGGCATGCCGGGTCCAGCCACCGGAGCCGCGGGAGTAGATCTCGATCCGAACCTTGTTGTCTCCGTTGCGGATCAACTGGGTGCTCAGCGTCGTGTGGTCTTCGAGGGTGAGCATCTGCTCGACCTCGAGTTGGTTGATCGACACCGCTTCGGCCGGCAGGCCCAGCGCCTCGCACGCGGCGGCCAAGGCGATCTCGGCATACGCCGCGGCCGGCAGGGCGGGTTGGCCGAACACCTTGTGATCACCCAGCCACGGTGACACCTCGGTGCCGACGTCGGCCTGCCACACGTGATCCTGGCTGGACGGAACCTCGACGTGCACGCCGAGTAGCGGATGTGCTTCGGCGGCAAGCAAATCCGCTACCGAACGGCCCTCGACCCAGAACTGCACGTGCTGCCACGGCGTGGTCGGGATGTCGGCGAGACTCCCGCTGGTCTCCGGGGTGCGCCCGAGCGCGGCGAGGTTGGTGTGGAAGGTGACGGTGTCATCGGTGTCGCGGTGCAGCGTTCCGACGCTCAGGTATTCGGTCTCGCCACCTAGCGTTTCGGTGATCGCGTGGGTGAGCAGTGGGTGCGCGCTGACCTCGATGAAGGTGTGTTGGTGGGCGTTAGCGGCTGCCGAGGCGATGGCCTGCTGGAAACGCACCGGGTTGCGCATGTTGGTCGCCCAGTGTTCGGCATCGAAGACGGGGCGGGTGCTGAGGTCTTCGTAGGTGGTGGACAGGATCGGAATCTTCGGTGGCCGCGGGGTCAGGTCGGCCAACTCCTCCCGCATGGCGGGCTGCAGCGCGTCCATGGCCGGATTGTGCGGGGCCACTTCGATGTTGACCCGGCTGGCGAAGCGGTCCTGGAAGCGCACCCGCTCGATCAGTTCGTCGATCTGCTCGGTCGGCCCGGAGATGACGGTCTGCTGCGGGGAGTTGTAGATGCCCACCGTCACCTGGGGGTAGTCGGCGATCAGCGCTTCGGTCGACGCGGCATCGAGGTCGAGTAGCGCCATGCCACCCTGCCCGGAGAGGGGCGCCATCAGTCGGGCCCGGGTGGCGGTCACCCGGAGTCCCTCGGCGGGCGTGAGCGCGCCGGCGACGACGGCGGCGGCCACCTCGCCCATGGAGTGTCCGATCACCAGGTCGGGCCGCACCCCATAGGAGCGCCACAGGGCGGTCAGCGCCAGCTGCATGCCGATCAGCCCGAGCTGGATCTGTTCGATACCGACCAGTTCCTTGCCTTCGGCGATCACCTCCTGCAACGAAAACCCAGCGTGAGCAAGGAAATCGGGTTCCAGTTCGGCGATGGCTTGGGCGAAGGCGGGCTCGTCTGCCAACAACCGGCGTCCCATGCCGACCCACTGCGATCCGCGTCCGGAATAGACGAAAACGGTACCCGGACCGGGGGTCCGCTCCTGAGGGCCGAGCACACCGGCTGCGGGCTTCCCAGCGGCCAGGGCACGCAAGCCGGCCACCGCTTCGGCGTGGTCGCGGGCCACCACCGTGCCCGACTTGGGGTACCGGGACCGGTGCTTGGTGAGCGTGTGCGCCACGTCGGGCAACGGCGTCTTCGCGCCGGGGCCGTCCAACCAGTCCGCCAGCGTCGCCGCGGTCGCGGCCATCCGCTTGGGCGATTTGCCGGATATCACCAGCGTCGCGACCGCAGCCGGATCGGGCTGCGGGGCAACAGGGTCCGCGGGTTCCGGGGCCTGCTCGATCACCACGTGCGAGTTCGTCCCGCTCAGGCCGAACGACGACACCGCCGCCCGGCGCGGACCCGTGCCTGGCCAGGGCGTGCCTTGGGTCGGCACGAACAGGCGCGTCGACGAGGGGTCGATGGCGGGATTCCACCGGGTGAAGTTCAAATTGCGTGGGATGTAAGCGTTGCGGACGGCCAGAATCGCCTTGATCAGCCCGGCGACCCCGGCCGCGGCTTCCAGATGTCCCAGATTGGTTTTCACCGCGCCGAGCGCGCACCTGGCCGCGCCGGTGCCCTTGTCGACGCCGTAAGTGGCTGCCAATCCTTCGAATTCGATCGGGTCGCCCAGCATGGTGCCGGTGCCGTGGGTCTCGACGTAATTCACGGTGTCGGCCGTCACTCCGGCTTGCTTCAGCGCGGTGTTGATGACCTCCCGCTGCGCCAGCAGATTCGGGGCGGTCAGGCCGTTGGAGCGGCCGTCCTGGTTGATCGCCGAACCGCGGATGACCGCCAGCACCCGGTCGCCGGCCGCGGTGGCGTCGGCCAGTCGCTTGAGTACCAGAACCCCGCACCCCTCGCCGCGTACGAAGCCGTCGGCGCCGGCGTCGAATGTCTTGCAGCGTCCCGTCGGCGACAGTGCGGACCACTTGGACACCGCGATCGCCGCGAACGGCGACAACGCGAGCTGCACCCCACCGGCCAGCGCGACATCGCTTTCCCGCAGTCGCAGGCTCTGACACGCCAGGTGCACCGCAACCAGCGACGACGAGCACGCGGTGTCCACGGCCACCGCGGGGCCGCGGAGCCCCAGCAGGTAGGCGATGCGGCCGACCGCGGCGGCGTGCGGATTGCCGGTGCTCACGTACGCGTCGATCTCCGCCCGGCGCTCGATGTTGACGATGGTGTAGTCCCAGGTCGAGAGCCCCATGATCGCGGCGGTGCGGGTCCCGGTCAGCGAATCCGGTCGCACCCCGGCGTGTTCGAGGGCCTCCCAGGACACCTCCAGCAGCATCCGCTGCTGCGGGTCCATGGCGGCGGCTTCGCGCGGGGTGATACCGAAGAAGTCGGCGTCGAATCCGGCGACGTCGTCGACGAAGCCGCCCCACTTGGTGGTCATCTTGCCCGACGCTTCCGGGTCCGGGTCGTAGTACGCGTCGGCGTCCCAGCGGTCGGCGGGCACTTCGCGGATGGTGTCGCGGCCGTCGAGGAGCAGCTGCCAAAAGTCTTCCGGCCCATACACATTCCCCGGCAGCCGGCATCCCATGCCGACGACCGCGATCGGCTCGGCGACGTCGGTGGGGAACGGCGTGCCCGCACGCACCAACTCACGCGCGAGCACCGCGCGCGCCTTGGGTGTCATTTGGGCCGCGCGTTCGGCCAGACTCGTCATTACTCGACGCCCTCCGTTGCAGCTTCCAACTCACTTGCTGCGACCAGGTCCGACAGCAAATCCATTTCCTCGTCCGACAAGTCCGCGTCGGAGATCGCTTCGGCGGCTGTGCCTTCCGTGCTTTCCAAGGCTGGTGCATAACCGAGCCGTTCACAGAGCGCACCGGCGAGGTCGGTGATGGTGGGGTAGGCCCACACCAGGGCGACCGGCAGCGTCGTACCCAGACTCGCCTCCAACCTGTTCCGCAATTCCAGCGCCATCAGCGAATCCAGGCCCAGCGATTCCATCGGCTGGTCGTGGTCGATCGGTTCGGTCGAACGCAGCACCGCCCGGATCTCGTCGGCGATGGCCGCGGCGAGGTAGGCCGGACGGTCTTGTGGGGCAAGCTCATCCAGCTCGGCCCGGATGCGGCCACCCGTGCGGGGTTCGACGGCTATCGATTCCTGCAGCTTGGCGAACAACGACGAACCCGCCGCGGCGGGGAAGGACTGGAACCACTGCCGCGCGTCGAGCGCGAACACGCCGGTGCGGGCCCGGTCGGCCGACAGCACCAGTTGCATCGCCGCGAGGCCCTGCTCGGGGGTGATCATCGAGATGCCGAGGTCGGCGAAGAACTGAGCGCGGCCCACCTCGGCCCACGGGCCCCAGTTGATTCCGGTCGCGGGCAACCCGAGCGAGCGCCGGTGCGCGACCAGTCCGTCGATCCAGGAGTTCGCGGCGGCGTAGGAGCCTTGGCCCGGCGCGCCGAGAAGTGAGGCGGCAGAGGAGAACGACACCCACCAATCGACGTCGGCGTGTTTGGTGGCTTCGTGCAACCACCAACCACCGGCCACCTTCGGGGCGAACACCCGCGCGGACGCGGAATCGGAGATGTTCAGCACGATTTCGTCGGCGAGGACCATGGCGCTGTGCACGACACCGGCCAACGGGAAGCCGGCGTCGGCCACGGCAGCCACCAGGCGTCGCGCGGTGTCGGGGTCCGACAGGTCGCCGGTGACCACTTCCACCCGGCCACCCTCGGCGGTGATCTCCTCGATCTCTTTGAGCACGTCCGGGCTGGGCGCCGAACGTCCGTTGACCACAACCAATCCCGCGCCCTGCTGCGCCAGCCAGCGTGCGGTCACCAAGCCGAGGCCGCCCATGCCGCCGGCGATGATGTATCCGCCGTCCGGTCTGACCAGCGGCTGGGCCGGCGGCGACGCCAACGCCGTGACGCGGCCGGTCTGCGGAATCGTGATGACGGTCCGGCCCGCGGCGTCCTCGGATCCGAACTCGCTGACCGGCAGGGGCGGCAGTTCACCCTGTTGGGCGAGTTGCACTATCTCTGCGAAGTTTTCGCGATACTGGCTCGGCCGCAACCGCAGGTTCAGATCGATGTCGACCACCGAGAACGACGCGCTGCGGGCCAGCGCGGCGACCCCGATCGACGTGTCGGTGTTCTTGCCCAGTTCGATGAATCGTCCACCCGGGGCGAGGGTCTGCATTCCCGCGCGAAGCGCTTCTCCGGGAAGCGAGTTGAGGACGACGTCGACCCCGGCACCGTCGGTGCGGTCCAGAATCTCTGTGGCGAACCCCACACCGCGCGAATCTCCCACGTGGTGGACGCCCAGGTCCGCGAACAGTGCGCGCTTGTCATCCGATGCCCCAGTATGCGGGGTCGTCGCGTAGATCACCGCGCCGATTCTCTTGGCGATGTGCACCGCGGCCACATCGACGCCGTCCGGCGCCGAATGGATCAGTACGCGTTCCCCGCGCGCCAACCGCCCGACCGTGCACAGCGCGTGCCAGGCCGTGAGGTAGGCCTTCCCGTATCCCACGGCTTCCATGTCCGAGAGCCAGTCCGGAAGCGGGAAAACCAGATCCGCGGACGTGCTGAGATGCGACCCGATCGCCGCTGCGCCGAAGGCGATGACGCGCTGCCCTTCTTGGACGGACCCGGTCCGGGGAGTCTCGGGGCCGACCGCGGTCACCACGCCCACACACTCGCCGCCGTCCAACGCCGCGAGGTGAACGCGGACCTCGACCTCGCCGGCCCCGGGCGGGACGCGCCTGGCCGCGTGGAATTTCACTCCGTCGGCTCCGCCGAGTTCCAGCGTGAACGCGCCGCCGGCGTCGATATCGACGGTGACGTTCCGGCTTTCGACGGCGAGTTCGCCGGCAGGCGTCACCGGCGCCGCCACCAGGCGACGCACAAACCGCCGCCCGTCGCGCAATGCCACCTCGTCGTGGTCGGCGTTTCCCAGCAATTCGTCGACCAGACCTGAAAGTGGCCCCGTGCCGTCGGCGTCGACATCGACGAGGGTCGTGCGCAGCTCCGGGTGTTCGAACGTCAGCACCCGGGCGATGCCACGAAGCTGTGCCTGCGGCAGTGTGACCGGCTCGCCGGGGTCTACCTGCTGGGCGCCGCGGGTGACGATCCACAGCCGGGGGCTGTTGCGCGCGCCGATCCGGGAGACCGTCCGGACGATGTCGGCGATCCGCAGCACCCGTTGCCGGGCCAGCTCCAGCTGCTCTGCCACGGGTTTGGCTTCGTCGACCGCGCGGGCGGGATTGACCACGACAATGCCGTCCCATTCGACGTCGCGTCGGGTGATCGCCGCGTGCAGGGCCGCCTCGTCGGCTCCGGAGACCAGCTCGCACAGGTCGATTCGGGTGTCGAGCGCGGCGGCCAGGGCATCGCCGTCGCCGACCAGCAGCAGTGCAGCGGACTCGCCGGCCGAGCCGTCCAGCGGTGTTGGTTCCCACTGCGCCGTGAACAGGCGGTTGTTGAGTTCCGCTGCGCCCCCGCGCGACTGCAGTACCGCCATCTCGACGTGGTCGATCCCTAGTAGCAGCCGGCCGTGGTCATCGAAGAGTGAGACCTGCCCGGCCAACCGATCCGCGCTGTCGGTCGGGGCGAGTGAACCGATCGCGTAAGCACCTTCGACCACGTCGCCGTACACGCGAACGCCGCCGAAGCGCACCGGAAGCACCGTGGCCCGCTGTCCCGTTGCCCCCGTTGCCAATTGGGTGGCCAACTCGGTGGCACCCAGCGTCTGCAAGGCGACGTCCATCATGACCGGATGCAGCGGGAACTTGCGCGCGCCGGCCTTCGCCGCCGCGGGCAGTCGCACCGCGGCGCGAGCCGATCCGGACGGTAGAACGGCCAGGCCGACGATCCCCTGGAACGCCGGGCCGTGCTGTTGGCCGGCCGCGCGCAGCCGCTGGTAAAGCTCGTCGGGGTCGAGTTCGGTCCCGCCGTCGGGCCCGGGGTCCACGACGTCGACAGCCGCGTCCGGGGCGGGCGCCAGCGTGGCGGTGGCGTGCGTCGTCCAGCCGGAAACAGCACTGCGGGTGCGGATTTCGACCCGGCACAACTGGCTGTCTCCGGTCAGGGTGGTGACGATGAGCGTGTTGCCGTCGACGTGCATCAACTGGTCGAGGCTGAGCTCTCGGATCATCCACGACTCGTTGTCAAAGGCTTGCGTCGCCGCGGCCAGCGCGATGTCCGCGTATGCCGCGCCGGGCAGCACGCACGCGTCATGGACGCGGTGGTCGCCCAGCCACAGCAGCTCCGGGTTGACCTCGGATTCCCACACGCGGGTGCCGTTGGTGGGATCGGTGACGCCGATGCCCAGCAGCGGGTGGGTGTCCGCGCCGTACGAGACGGTCGAGCTCGCCGTGATCCAGTGCCGGGTGTGCTGCCACGGGGTCAGCGGCAGCTGCGGGTGGGGTTCGGGTGGATGCGGGGTGTCGGGTGGACGGGTGGTGTGGGTGGCGTTGAGGTTGGTGTGGAACGTGATGGTGTCGTCCGTGTCCCGGTGCAGCGTGCCCGCGACATGGGCGCCCTGGCTGGCCTGGTTCCCGGTCGCACCCAGGGTGTCGGTGATCGCGTAGGTGAGCAGGGGATGCGGGCTGACTTCGATGAAGGTGTGGTGGTTCTCGCCGGCTTGAGCGACGGCCTGGTGGAACCGGACCGGGTTGCGCAGGTTGGCAGCCCAGTAGTCGGCATCCAAGAGCGGCACCGGGCCGGGTGAGCCTGCTGGAACGTCGTGGACCGTGGAGATGAGCGGGATGGCAGGGGGCTTGGGCCGCAGATCGCTCAGCGCGGAACGCAATTGCGGCAACACCGGATCGATGATCGGGTGGTGCGACGCGACGTCGACCTCGATGCGACGCGCCAGCAGGTCCTGCGCCGCAACGGTTGCGATGACGGCGTCCACCTGCTCGGGGGGTCCGGCGATCACCGACTGGCGCGGTGAGGCATGCACGGCCAGGGTCAGTTGCGGATAGTCGGCGATCAGTGCCGCGACCGCGTCCGCGTCCAGCTCCAGCAGCGCCATCGCGCCCTGGCCGGAGAGCTGGCTCATCAGCCGCGAGCGGGTGGCGATCACCTTCAAGCCCTCGGCCCGGGTCAGTGCCCCGGCCACGACGGCGGCCGTCACTTCACCCATGGAATGGCCGATCACCGCGTCGGGGGTGACCCCGTAGTGGCGCCACAGCGCAGTCAGCGCGAGCTGGATACCGACAAGGACGGGCTGGATGCGGTCGATGCCCACCACGTCGCGGCCCTCGGTCAGTGTCTCCTGTAACGAAAACCCGGTCTGTTCAAGGAAATCCGGCTCCAACTCGGAGATCGCCTCGGCGAATGCGGGCTCGTCGGCCAGCAGCCGGCGTCCCATGCCGGCCCACTGCGAGCCCTGCCCGGAATACACGAACACCGTGCCGGGTCCGCCGGGGCCGCTATTGCAGCCGACGGTGCCGGGTGCTGGCTGATCGCCGGCCAGTGCCCGTAGGCCCGCGATGGCCTGGGCGTGGTCGCGGGCAACCACGGTGGCGAACCTGGCTTGGCGAGCCCGGTGGTGATTGAGCGTGTGCGCGACGTCAGCCAGCGGGGTGGCGGCGCCGGGACCCTCCAGCCAGTCCGCCAGCACGCCCGCGGTCGCGGCCACCCGTTGCGGGGTCTTGCCGAAGATCACCAGCTTCGATACCGGCGGTTGTGGAACATGCTGCGAGACAACCGGTTCGGGCGCCTCTTCGATCAGCACATGCGAGTTGGTCCCGCTGACACCGAACGACGACACACCCGCCCGGCGGGGCCGGTCGGTGGGCGGCCAGTCCATACCGTCCGCCGCGATGTTCAACCGCGTCACACCCTCGCTGACATGCGGTGTCAGCTGGCGGAAGTTCAAATGCCGCGGGATGTGCCGGTTTTGCAGCGCGAGCACGGTTTTCATGAATCCGGCGATACCAGCTGCCGCCTCGAGGTGTCCGAGGTTCGTCTTCACCGAGCCCAGCACCAGCGGGTCGCGGCCTTGGCGGTCGTCGAAAACCTTGCTCAGCGAGTCGAGTTCGATCGGGTCGCCGAGCGGGGTGCCGGTGCCGTGCGCCTCGATGTAATCGATATCGGCGGGGGTCAACCGGGCTGCCTGCAGCGCCCGGCGCAGCAGCTCCTGTTGCGCCGGGCCGTTGGGAACGGTGACCCCGCTGCTGGCACCGTCCTGGTTGACCGCCGAGCCGCGCACCACGGCCAGGATGCGGTTG
The DNA here is from genome assembly GCF_002086275.1 of Mycobacterium intermedium. Classification (GTDB taxonomy): domain Bacteria; phylum Actinomycetota; class Actinomycetes; order Mycobacteriales; family Mycobacteriaceae; genus Mycobacterium; species Mycobacterium intermedium. The sequence goes on from NZ_MVHT01000075.1 coordinate 34,393, forward strand.
CCGTCGCGTTGGGCGTCGGACAACCGCTTGAGCACCACGACCCCGGCGCCCTCACTGCGCACATAGCCGTTGGCGTCGGCGTCGAACGTCTTGCAGCGTCCCTCGGGCGACAGCATTCCCCAACGTGAACAGGCGAT
>NZ_MVHT01000076.1 GCF_002086275.1 Mycobacterium intermedium
GGACAGCGGCGACTCCAAGGGCACCATCGGCTCACTCGATGCGACCATCACGTGGACGTCTGAAGGCATCAAACAGACTGTGCAGAACGCGATTCCGTTGCTGGGCTCGTTCGTCACCAGCAGCGTGACGACGCACCCCAGCGACGGCACCGTCGAACTGAAGGGCATGTTGGACGACATCGTCACCAAGCCGACCGTGGTCGACGGGGGCCTCGAGCTCCAGATCGTCAGTTTCAACACCCTGGGCTTCTCGCTGCCCAAGGAGACGGTGCAGTCAACGCTGGACGACTACACCAGCAAGCTGACGAAGAACTACCCGTTGGGCATCAAGGCAGACAGTGTGAAAGTCACGTCGGACGGCGTGGAGGCCCACTTCTCCAGCCGCAACGCCACCATCCCCGCCGACAACACGCACCCCTGCTTCGCCGATCTCTGACCGGGCAGAGCGCGTCAGGTTGAGCTGAGCCCGTCGAGCACCGCCCGGGTGCCGGACAGGCCCAATCGGGTGGCCCCGGCGTCCAGCATCGCGATCGCGGCAGCGGCGGTACGGATGCCGCCGCTGGCCTTGACCCCCAGGCGTCCACCGACGGTCGCGTTCATCAACTCGACGGCACGCACGCTTGCGCCGCCGGCGGGATGAAACCCGGTCGAGGTCTTCACAAAGTCGGCGCCCGCATCCTCGGCGGCGCGACACGCTTGCACCAGCAGGTCCTCGTTGCCCTGGCCCAGCAGCACCGCCGACTCCACGATCACCTTGAGCACCGCCCCGCTCGTGGCGGCCCGCACCGCCGCGATGTCGGCCCGCACCGCGTCGAGATCGCCGGCCAGCGCCGCCCCGACATCGATGACCATGTCGATTTCGGTTGCGCCCGCGGCGACGGCAAGTTCGGCCTCGTGTGCCTTGATCGCGGAGAGGTGCTTGCCCGACGGAAAGCCGGCCACCGCGGCGACGCGTGCCGCCCCGGCGTCCACCGCTACCGCGACCATCGACGGCGAGACGCAAATCGCGTAAACGTTCAGCTCGGCGGCCTCGGCTACCAGGGCGATCACGTCGGCCTCGGTGGACTCGGGTTTGAGCAGGGTGTGGTCGACCAAGGCCGCCAATTGCTCCCGGGTCGGACGCGCCGGGGTTTCGGCCACTAGAAGGGTTCCTCGGCCCCGCCGGGGTTGCACCCCGACGCCAGCATCTGGGCATCGCCGACGACCGGCCGCCACGGCTCGAGGTTCCAACTGGTCTTACCCGGATAGCCGATTTCGGCGAGATGCCAGTGGCAGACGAACTGGGCCCGCATCCCGGGGGTGTCGGCGTCGGGCGTCAGCGCCAGCACTTCGGCCCAGGCCTGGTCGGCGGTGATGCCGGGTTGGCGAGACGCCATCCGCCCGGCGGGGGTGGGATAAACCCGCAGGCTGGTCGCGCCTCCCCACTGCGCCCACTCGGTGTGGTCGACGTAGGGCGGAGACACCGACACCCCCGCATCGGGTTCGGCGAGCGCCGCCGGGGCACCGAGCAGGGCGACCAGCACCGCGGCCGGCCCAGCCACCATTGCTTTCATCCGTTAACGGGACTTGCCCTGAATTTCGAGCAGCTTCGGCCGGACGTCCACCAGATAGACACCGGCCGCGCACGCCGCAATCACTATTCCGAGAACGCTCAACAGGAGAGCCGAGATGGACGCGCCCCCCAGGATGATCAACCACACCGGCTTGGTCAGCTTGTCGGCGGCGGTGTAGGCATCCGGCCGCTGCAGCGCGGCATGCACAAACGCGTAGACCGCCATGATCAGAACGGCGAATTGCGCGACCCTTATGACGTTAAACGCGATCTCGTTCACCCGACCAGACTATGCGGGCACCCCGGAAAACGTCGACTCCGAGCCGCCCGACACGTGGGCGACTCGGAGTCGAGTCGTGATTTGTTCGCGCCTCGCGGCCCGAATTACTTCTGGGTGACCTTCTTGGCCGCGGCCTTCTTGGCCGGAGCCTTCTTGGCCGGGGCGGCAGCCTTGGCCGGAGCAGCCTTCTTGGCCGGCGCAGCCTTCTTGGCCGGAGCGGCTTTCTTGGCCTCAGCTTCCTTCTTAGGGAGCTCGATGCCCACCAGCTTCGCGGCCCGCTCACCGACCGCGCGGGTCTGCGAGGCGACGGTGCCCAGCGCCTCCTGGGTCAGCTCGACGGCCTGGTCCACGTAGCCCTCGGCGCGGGCCGAAGCGTCCTCGAACGCCGACTGGCTACGGATCCGCTCCAGGGCGGCCTCGCCGCGCTCGACCAGCTCGTTGTAGCGGCTGGTAGCGGCCTCCAGGTAGCCCTCGGCAGCCTTGCGCAGCTCTTCGGTGGTGAAGCGCTCACGCAGCTCGGCAACCTGCTCCGGCAGGTCTTCCTGCAACTTGCTCAGGCGCTCGCGGGTCTCCTCCACACGAGACCGGGTGTCGGTGCGGGTCTCCTCGGCACGCTCGCGAATGTTGGTGCGAGTCTCCTCGGCACGCTCGCGGAGGGTGGCCAGCAGGTCGTTGACAGTGGCCAGAGCGAGGTCGGCCGCGCCGAGCGCAGCAAGCAACGGAGCTTTCAGGTCTTCGATGTTCGTGTTTTCAGCCATTGTTATTTCCTTTCGTTTTGAGTTCTAGCCATGGGGGATCATTTATGGGGAAGTCGTGGCAAGCCGTCGCCCCCGGTGAGGGGTAGTCAAGACCCGCGGATTGACATGACACGCAGCTCGCCGAAAACCTCCTGATTCGTCGGGTCGAATTCGTATTCGGGATAGGCGCCTATGGCGCCACGCGTTGGCTCCTACTACATTCGGGCAAATTGTCTCCTTCGCAATAAGTCGATTACGCTACCGGTCGCTTGCCCAATAGGGCCAGCACGTGACCTGAGGGCAGACTCCTCTTTACGGGTAGCCCGACGCCGGCTCGCAGAACACCATTTGCATGTCGGGTCTCCGATTCAGTTGTTCAGTTAGGTGGATAGACGCGTTACTCGTCCGGTGTCGAGTCGCTCGGACAGTCCTCCCGAGCGGCCTCGTTCTGCTGGGTGAACGAGGCGTATATGTCCAGCAAAACCTGCTTCTGACGCTCCGTGATCGCGGTGTCGGTAATGATCGCGTCGCGCACCTGATTGGTTTCGCTGGGCTCGAGAATTCCAGCTCGCACGTAGAGAACCTCCGCGGAAACCCGCAGCGCCTTTGCGATTTGGGCCAGGACGTCGGCGGACGGCTTACGCAGCCCCCGCTCAACCTGACTCAAATACGGGTTGCTGACCCCGGAGCGCGCGGCGAGCTGCCGCATGGAGACTTGCGCCGTTTCGCGCTGTGCCCTGATGAAGCTACCGATATCGGACGCCTTCTTGGAGGACACGGTGGAAACAGCGGACACCGTGGCGCCCAACTTCTCCTCCAGCTTCTCCTCCGACGGCGACATTGAGAACACTCCTAGCGGTGTGGATGGTTCGTTATGCCCCATAGGCTACGCACAGGTGCTTGCTATTGCAAGCACTTTGCTAGCACCCGCTAGAACAGCAACTGGGCGATGGCGTAGATCGCCAGGCCGGCCAAGGAACCCACCACGGTGCCGTTGATCCGGATAAACTGCAGGTCACGGCCCACATGGAGCTCAATTCGGCGACTGGCTTCCTCCGCATCCCAGCGCTCAATCGTCTCGGTGATGATCGCTGTGATCTCCACCCCATATTGCGAAACCAGGTGTTGAACGCCTCGCACCATCCAGTTTTCGACCTTGTCGCGCAGCTCGGCATCGTCGCGCAGCGACTCGCCGATTTGAATCACAGCGTCGGTAATCCGGGTACGCAGCGCACTTGACGGATCGTCAACACCTTCGAGCACCAACCGCTTAAGGGTCTTCCAGGCCGTCGCGGCCGCATTGGCGATCTCGTCGCGCGCCATCAACTGTTCTTTGACGGCGTCCGCACGTGCAATTGTGGCCGCATCATTCTGTAGGTCGTCGGCGAATTCGAACAAGAAACGCGTCGCCGACCGGCGCAACTCGTGGTCGGGATTGCGACGCACCTTGTCGGTGAAGTCCATCAATTCGCGGTGTATGCGATCGCCCACCAGGTGGTCGATAAATTTCGGGGACCACGTCGGAGAATCACGCTCGACCACGCGCTGGATCACGACTCCGGCATTCAGCGACCACTGAAACGCCCGGTCGGCCAGCAACTGAATGAGCGCCTCTTGGCGGTTTTCGGCCAACAACGTGTGCAGCACCCGCCCGATCGGCGGGCCCCACTGGGGTTCCGCGATGCGGCGAACGATCATCTTGTCGATGACCTGCTGCACGTCCTCGTCCCTGAGCAGCTCCACGAGTACTCGCAGCACGGTCGCGGTCTCGCTGGCGACGCGCTGGGCATGCACGGGCTCGCACAACCACTTGCCCAGCCGGCCCGGCACCTCGGCGTCGCGCAGCTTGCCCTCCACGACGTCGGCGGACAGGAAGTTCTCCCGCACGAATGTGCCCAGACCCTCGCCGAGCTGGTCTTTCTTGCGCTTGATGATCGCGGTGTGCGGAATCGGAATGCCCAGCGGGTGCTTGAACAGCGCGGTCACGGCGAACCAGTCCGCCAGCGCACCCACCATGCCCGCTTCGGCGGCCGCGGCGACGTAGCCGACCCACAGCGGTGCGGTGCCGTCCACCTGCAGCCAGCGGCACAGCAGAAACACCAGGCTGGCGCCGACCAGGAAGCTCAGCGCCACCACCTTCATCCGGCGCAAAGCGCTTCGCCGCTCGGCGTCGGCGGCCGGATCCGCTCCCGCGAACGACTCGGCGAAGGACTTGTGGGGCGTGTTCGGCGCTACCGGCCCATGACCGTCCGGTTTGCGCCCGTCCGGCCTGCGACCCGACGAACCGGACGCTCCCCTGGCCGGCAAGGCTCTGTGTGCCACGACACCATCATCCGCTATTACTCGCACCAGTTAGTGTTACCCACACTGGTCGGGGAGCCTTCCTACATATTGCGGATCCGTCGGGTTGGCACCCTACGCCGTAGTATCGATGCGTCCAGTGTTGTGAAGATGGGACGAAAGAGGCGGAGCATATCCCGGCCGTGGCAATGAAATCGGATGGGCGCAAGCGTCGCTGGCACCAGCACAAGGTGGAGCGGCGCAATGAGTTGGTGGACGGCACCATCGATGCGATCCGCCGACAGGGCCGATTCCTGAGCATGGATGAGATCGCAGCCGAGATCGGGGTCTCCAAGACCGTGCTCTACCGGTACTTCGTCGACAAGAACGACCTGACCACCGCGGTCATGATGCGGTTCACCCAGACCACGTTGATTCCGAACATGGCCAAGGCGCTGTCATCCGACCTGGACGGTTTCGACCTGACCCGCGAGATCATCCGCGTGTACGTCGACACCGTGGCCGACGAACCCGAGCCGTACCGGTTCGTCATGGCGAACAGCTCAGCCAGCAAGAGCAAGGTGATCGCCGACTCCGAACGCATCATCGCCCGCATGCTCGCGGTGATGCTGCGCCGCCGCATGCAAGAGGCCGGGATGGACACCGGCGGGGTCGAGCCGTGGTCGTACCTGATCGTCGGTGGGGTCCAACTGGCCACGCACTCGTGGATGTCGGACCCGCGGATGAGCCGCGATGAGCTCATCGACTACCTGACCATGCTCAGCTGGAACGCCTTGTGGGGAATCGTCGAGGCGGGCGGGTCACTGGACAAGTTCCGCGAGCAACCGCATCCATCGCCGGTCGTGCCCGCCTGGAAGCGGGCATAAGCTCGAAGGATGCCGGACGTTAGCGCGGCCTCGCGGCTGAGGTCGTGGGCCTACGCACTGCGCACCACCAACCCGCCGCCGGACGGGCCGGTCGACTTCGTCACGCGGTGGCTCGTCGTCACCCGCGCGGCAGTGCTACCGATGACCCTGGTTTCCGGCCTGGTCGCCGCGCTCCTCGCCGTCGGCCAACCGGGCCTGGACTGGCGCTGGCTGGTCTTGGCCGTCGTCGGCATCACCCTGGCCCATGTGTCGAACAACCTGATGAACGACCTCTACGACACCCAGGTGGGTACCGACAGCGCCACCTACCCGCGCGCTCTATACGCCCCGCACCCGGTGCTGTCCGGCCTGATCAGCCGGCGCAAGCTGGGCCTGACGATCCTGGCGGTGAACCTCGCCGACCTGGCGATCTTGATCGCACTCACCTGGGCTCGGGGCTGGCCCGTGGTGGCGTTCGCGCTCAGCGGGTTCGCGCTCAGCGTCGCCTACACGGCACCGCCACTTCGGCTGAAGAAACGCGGCCTCGGCGAGCCCGACGTTTTCGTCGTGTGGGGTCCGCTGATGGTGTGCGGCACGTACTACTCCGCCGTGGGTTCGGTCGGTTGGGACGTGGTGCTCGCGTCGCTTCCGTACGGCCTGCTGTGCACGACGGTGTTGATGGGCAAGCACATCGACAAGATTCCGTACGACGAACCGCTGGGCGTTCGGACGCTGCCGGTCCTGCTGGGCGAGCGGCGGGCCAGACTTGTGACTTTGGCCATGATGGTCGGGTTCTACGTGCTGGTCGCCGTTTCCGTGGCGCTGGGAGCGATGCCGTGGCCGGCGCTCCTGGTTGTGCTGGCGTTGCCGCGGTTGGCCAAAGTCTGGCCATATTTCCGCCGGCAGCGGCCTGACCAGCCACCGCCGGACTTTCCGGTGTGGCCGCTGTGGTACGCCGCGTTGGCCTGGGTCCACGTGCGTCAGGCCGGCGCCCTGCTGGTGGTGGGCCTCGCGATAGGCGCCGTCACGCGCGTCTTGTGAGCGGCCCGCACGGCCAAACCGCACAAAATCGCGGCTGCGGTGTCAAGTTCTGCGGCTAGCATGCTTGGAAGTGCATCGGGTCGAAGCCAGGGTGCGCCGCGGGGATTCCCGCGAAACCAGAAAGGCGCTCATCGCCATGTCAGTGCAGCTCACCCCACATTTCGGGAACGTCCAGGCCCACTACGACCTGTCCGACGACTTCTTCCGCCTGTTCCTAGACGCCAGCCAGACGTACAGCTGCGCATACTTCGAGCGCGACGACATGACGCTGCAAGAGGCCCAGCTCGCCAAGGTCGACCTGTCCTTGAGCAAGCTGAACCTTGAGGCGGGCATGACGCTGTTGGACATCGGTTGCGGCTGGGGCGCCACAATGCGACGCGCCATCGAGAAGTACGACGTCAACGTCATCGGTCTGACCCTGTCCGAGAACCAGGCCGCTCACGTCCAGCGCGAATTCGACAACATGGAGACCCCGCGCTCCCGGCGAGTGCTGCTGGAAGGCTGGGAGAAGTTCCACGAGCCCGTCGATCGCATCGTCTCGATCGGCGCCTTCGAGCACTTCGGCCGGCAGCGCTATGCGCGCTTCTTCAAGATGGCCAGCGACGTGCTGCCGTCCGACGGCACGATGATGCTGCACACCATCACCCGCCCCACTTTCAAGGAGGCCAGGGCGAAGGGCCTGCCGCTGACCCACGAGGTAGTGCATTTCAGCCAGTTCATCCTGGCCGAGATCTTTCCCGGCGGGTGGCTGCCGACGATCCAGTTGGTCGAAGAGCATGGTGGTGAGTCGGGTTTCAAGCTGGAGCGAATCCAGTCGCTGCAGTCGCACTATGCGCGGACGCTGGAGACGTGGGCAGCGGCCCTGCAAGCCAAGAAGGACGAGGCGGTAGCAATCCAGTCGGAGAAGGTCTACGACCGCTACATGAAGTACCTGACGGGCTGCGCGAAGCTATTCCGCCAGGGTTACACCGACGTCCACCAGTTCACGCTGCAGAAATAACCGGCCAGCGACTCAGTACGTGTAGAAACCCCGGCCGGATTTCTTGCCCAGCCGCCCGGCCTCCACCATGCGCAGCAACAGCGGCGGCGGGCCGTAGTGCGGCTCCTTGAACTCGTCGTAGAGCTTGTCCGCGATCAGCTTCAGCGTGTCCAGACCCACGAGGTCCGACAGCCGTAGCGGTCCCATCGGGTGCGACAGGCCGGCGACGACGGCCTTGTCCACGTCTTCCACGGTCGCGAACCCGGATTCGACCATCCGGATCGCCGACAACAAGTAGGGCACCAGGAGGGCATTCACCACGAATCCGGATCGGTCGGAGCAGCGCACCACCTGTTTGCCCAGCACCGTGCTGGCAAATTCCTCCGTACGGGCGGCCGCGGCCTCGTCGGTGACCAGCGTGCTCACCAGCTCGACCAGCGGCAGCACCGGAACCGGGTTGAAGAAGTGCAAACCCAGCACCCGCTGCGGGTTCTTGGTGGCCGCGGCGATCTTCATGATCGGGATGCTCGAGGTGTTCGACGCCAGTACGGCGTCCGGGTCGGTGACGACGCGGTCCAGTTCGGCGAAGATCTCGCGCTTGACGGATTCGTCCTCGACGACGGCCTCGATCACCAGTTGCCGGTCGGCCATGTCGTTCAGGTCGGTGGTGAAGGTGAGCTGACTCAGCGCGCGGTCGCGCTCACGCTCGGTGACCTTGCCCGCACTGACGCCACGCTCGAGCGACTTCACCAGGCGGTTGCGGCCCGCGGTGACTAACGCTTCGGTGGTCTCGAACACCGTCACCGCAACGCCGGCACGCACCGAGACTTCGGCGATCCCGGATCCCATCTGCCCGGCACCCACGACGCCAACCCGCTCAATAGCCACTCTGCACTCCTCCTAATACGCGCGAACAGACGCAAAAGCACCACTTTTGCGGCACAAAAGGGTGCTTTTGCGTCTGCTCGGCAGACTAACTCAGTGGAACTGGCCCTCTTCGGTCGAACCGGCCAACGCCGTGGTCGACGACGTCGGGTCCACCGTGGTGGCGATCCGGTCGAAGTAGCCGGCACCGACCTCGCGCTGGTGCTTGGTGGCGGTGTAGCCGCGCTTCTCGGCGGCGAACTCGCGCTCCTGCAACTCGACGTAGGCGCTCATCTGGTTGCGGGCGTAGCCGTGGGCCAGATCGAACATCGAGTAGTTGAGGGCGTGGAAGCCGGCCAGCGTGATGAACTGGAACTTGAAGCCCATCGCACCCAGCTCCTTCTGGAACTTCGCGATGGTGGCGTCGTCCAGGTGCTTCTTCCAGTTGAACGACGGCGAGCAGTTGTACGCCAGCATCTGGTCGGGGAACTCGCTCTTGACGCCCTCGGCGAACCGCTTGGCCAGCTCGAGGTCGGGAGTACCGGTCTCCATCCAGATCAGGTCGGCGTACGGCGCGTAAGCCTTGGCACGCGCGATGCAGGGCTCGAGTCCGTTCTTGACGCGGTAGAAGCCCTCGTTGGTGCGCTCGCCGGTGATGAACGGACGGTCCCGCTCGTCGACGTCGGAGGTGATGAGCGTGGCGGCCTCGGCGTCGGTACGCGCGATGACGACCGTCGGGACGTCCGCGACGTCGGCCGCGAGGCGGGCGGAGGTCAGCGTGCGGATGTGCTGCTGGGTCGGGATCAGCACCTTGCCGCCCAGGTGGCCGCACTTCTTCTCCGAGGCCAGCTGGTCCTCCCAGTGCGAGCCGGCGACACCGGCGGCGATCATGGCCTTCTGCAGCTCGTAGACGTTGAGCGCACCACCGAAGCCGGCCTCACCGTCGGCGACGATCGGCGCGAGCCAGTTCTGCACCGAGCGGTCACCCTCCACCTTGGCGATCTCGTCGGCGCGGAGCAGGGCGTTGTTGATGCGACGGACCACGGCCGGCACCGAGTTCGCCGGGTACAGGCTCTGGTCGGGGTAGGTGTGGCCGGACAGGTTGGCGTCGCCGGCGACCTGCCAACCCGACAGGTAGATGGCCTTCAGGCCGGCGCGGACCTGCTGGACGGCCATGTTGCCGGTCAGCGCGCCCAGCGCGTTGACGAAGTCCATTTCGTGCAGCTGCTCCCACAGCACCTCGGCGCCGCGGCGGGCCAGGGTGTGCTCCTCGACGACGTGGCCTTGCAGGGCGACGACGTCCTGGGGGGTGTAGGTGCGGGTAACGCCCTTCCAGCGGGGGTTGTGGTCCCAATCGTGCTGGATCTGCTCAGCGCTCTTCGGGGTGCCAACGACAGACATCGGACTGCTCCTAACGATCATTCTCAGACGGATAGTTGACGGCCCCGGCGACCAGGACAGCCAGCCAAATGGAAGCTAGGGACTCAACTTCACTAACGTGCTAACACGACCATGGCATACCCGATTCCTGCAGGTCCACCCCTTTAACTTGCGAATTTCGGCTATGACTTGTGGTCATTTTGCGAAGTTTGCGAAGTTGCAAATTTACTGAACCGTTTCAGAAGCTACTTGCCAGTAACCAAAATTCGCAGGTCAGCGCGGGATTTAACGTAACGCTTGTCCGGTTAGAGAGCGAACAGCGCGGCGACCGCTTTCGTCTCGTCGCCGACCGCATATGTGAGCGTTGTAACAGTCCGGTCGACGAGTCCGGGACCGAATTTGTCGGTCGAACCGGCCGGGTGAACGTGGGAAATGATCTCCAACTTGTCGCCGAGCGCCACCGGCGCCTCGTGCTCGATGGTCACCCGCAGCGGGCCGCCCAGCAGCTCGGGGTGGGACGCCAGGTAGTCCTCGATCACACTCCAATACACGGAGTTGTTCATGTGGTCGAACAGGTCGATGTCGGTCACCCGAACCGGGAACTCGTGGATTTCCGTCGCGTCGTCCCGGCTGCCCGGTTTCAGATATCCCTTCCAACGCAGTCGGTTCACCGAGGTCGTCTTGTGCAGGCCGGCCAGGAAGTCGTCCGCGATGCGGGCCGGCATCTCGGTTTCCTTGCTGACGTGGATCCAGAAGGCTTCGGACTCGATGAGGCCGCCCTTGCGACCGTCGACGCGGACCCGCATCTCACACCACCGGTTCGAGGTGCCCGAACACCAGCGCCGACAGCGCAGCATGTCCCCGAACTCGATCGGCCGGATGAGGTCCACCATGGTCCGGCGCACGATCCAGAACGGATGGGTCTCCTCGAAACCCATCTCGCGCAGTTGGTCCTGGCCGATGTCCTGGATGTGTCTGCATGCGGCGTCCAGCCGCAGCCGGCCCGTTCGGTCGATGTCGGCGACCCGCAGTGGCCATTCGCGATCGAAGACGTCGGGGTGACCGTCGGGCACGGGCATCAACACTTTGTCCAGGCTCACGGTGCTACTCCCCATTTCCTCCTACGTACCCCAGGCTTCTTCCGGGACCTCCGAAGCGAATCATGCCAACGACGTCGCCGGATTACCAACCACCGGCCCGGCCACGGGACCCTGCCAAGTCTGCTAACCCATCCTTCGCAAACCCGCGTACGCTGGCGAAATGGCCAAAACGTACGTTGGTTCGCGGGTTCGCCAACTGCGCAACGAGCGTGGATTCAGCCAGGCCGCGCTGGCGCAGATGTTGGAGATCTCGCCGAGTTACCTCAACCAGATCGAGCATGACGTCCGACCGCTGACGGTGGCCGTGCTGCTGCGCATCACCGAACTGTTCGGGGTGGACGCCACCTTTTTCGCCTCCCAGGACGACACCCGGCTGGTCGCGGAGCTCCGGGAGGTGACCATGGACCGCGACCTGGACATAGCCGTCGAGCCGCACGAGATCGCCGAGCTGGTCAGCGCCCATCCGAGCATGGCCCGGGCGATGGTGAACCTGCACCGTCGCTACCGCATCACCACCGCCCAGCTGGCCGCGGCCACCGAGGAGCGGTATTCCGACGGCAGCGGCACCGGGTCGATCACCATGCCGCATGAGGAGGTGCGGGACTACTTCTACCAACGCCAGAACTACCTGCATGAGCTCGACACCGCCGCCGAGAACCTGACGACCCAGACGCGGATGCATCACGGCGACCTGGCCCGCGAGTTGCCGCGCCGGCTCATCGAGGTGCACGGCGTCCGGATCAACCGGCGCATCGACCTGGGCGACACCGTCCTGCACCGGTACGACCCCGCCACCAAGACGCTGGAAATCAGCAACCACCTGTCCCTGGGTCAGCAGGTCTTCAAGATGGCCGCCGAGCTGGCCTACCTCGAATTCGGTGACCTGATCGACAGCATGGTGGCCGAGGGAAAGTTCACCAGCGAGGAATCGGTCAAGCTGGCCCGCCTCGGCCTGGCCAACTACTTCGCGGCGGCCGCGGTGCTGCCCTATCGCCAGTTCCATGATGTGGCCGAGAATTTCCGCTACGACGTCGAGCGCCTGTCGGCGTTCTATTCGGTCAGCTACGAGACGATCGCGCACCGGCTTTCCACCCTGCAGCGGCCGTCGATGCGCGGTGTCCCGTTCTCCTTCATCCGGGTCGACCGGGCCGGAAACATGTCAAAACGTCAGTCGGCCACCGGATTTCACTTCTCCTCCAGTGGCGGCACCTGCCCGCTGTGGAACGTCTACGAGACGTTCGCCAACCCCGGCAAGATCCTGGTGCAGATCGCCCAGATGCCCGACGGCCGCAATTACATGTGGGTGGCTCGCACTGTCGAACGGCGCGCTGCCCGGTATGGTCAGCCCGGTAAAACCTTTGCGATCGGGTTGGGCTGCGAACTCCGGCACGCCCACCGGCTCGTCTATTCGGAAGGACTCGACTTGTCCGGCGAGAACCTCGCAGCGACGCCGATCGGAGCGGGTTGCCGGGTCTGCGAGCGCGACAACTGTCCGCAGCGCGCCTTCCCGGCGCTGGGCCGCGCCCTCGATCTCGACGAACACCGCAGCACCGTCTCCCCTTATCTGGTGAAGCAATCGTGAGCGGCTCGTCCGAGGTGGCCCGAATCCCGTCGGGCAAATTCCGCCAACTGGGTCCGGTCAACTGGGTGTTGGCCAAGCTGGGCGCGCGCACGGTCCGCGCGCCGGAGATGCATCTGTTCACCACGCTCGGCTACCGGCAGTCCCTTTTCTGGACTTGGCTCCTCTATGGCGGACGGCTGTTGCGGGGGCGGCTGCCAAAGATTGACACCGAGTTGGTGATCCTGCGGGTGGGACACCTGCGCTCCTGCGAATACGAGTTGCAGCACCATCGAAAGATGGCCCGGAAGGCGGGCCTAGATGGGCAGACTCAGGCGGCGATCTTCGCCTGGCCGGATGCACCGGAAACCGACGGCCCACGAAAAGTCTTGAGCGCACGCCAGCAGGCGCTGCTGACCGCCACCGACGAATTGATCAAAGACCGGTCGATCACCCCGAACACCTGGCAGCAGTTGGCGACGCACCTCAACCGTCCCCGGTTGATCGAATTCTGCATGCTGGCAACCCATTACGACTCGCTGGCCGCTACCATCACCGCATTGCAGATCCCGCTGGACAATCCCCGTTAGCGGTTACAGGTGCAGTTCGGCGAGTAACGCCAGCGAGAGCGCGACGGGTGGAATCGGCAGCGCGAATGCGAACGTCGACCACCCATACTTGCGCCGCCAGCGCATCAGCAGACCCACGAAAACCGCACCGACGGCCAGCGCCCCGGACAGCAACAGCACCAGCACGCTCCACGTGCCCACCATGGTGAAGTCGTCCGCGACGGTGATCGCGATCAGCCACAGCGAGTAGCCGGCGGTCAAACCGCCGATCGCGCCGACGACCTTGGCGGCGGTACTTCCGGCCGTCTGGGGTGCCCGAGTCGGCATGCTCAGAAGTTGATCATGTGGCCGATGAGGCCGTGGAAGCACTCCTGCAGCGCCTCGGACATGGTCGGGTGGGTGTGCACGTTGCGCGCCAGTTCATTCGCCGTCAGGTCCCACTTCTGGGCCAGCGTAAGTTCCGGCAACAGTTCCGCCACGTCGTGACCGACCAAATGACCGCCGATGAGTTCGCCGTACTTGGCGTCGGCGATCAGCTTGACGAAACCGCTGGCGTCGCCCACACCGTGCGCCTTGGCGTTGGCGGTGAACGGGAACTTGGCCACCACCACGTCGTAGCCCTCGTCGCGAGCCTGCTCTTCGGTGAGCCCGAAACTGGCGACGTTGGGCTGGCAGAACGTCGCGCGCGGCATCATGCGGTAGTCGCCGAGCGCCAAAGTCTCTGCGCCCGCGATGGTTTCGGCCGCCACCACGCCCTGCGCCTCCGCCACGTGGGCAAGCTGCAGCTTGCCGGTGACATCGCCGATCGCGTAGATGTGCGGAACGCTGGTCTGCATGTAGTCGGTGATGCCGATCGCCTTGCGATCGGTCAGCGCGACACCGGCCTTGTCCAGGCCATAGCCCTCGACGTTGGGCGCAAACCCGATGGCCTGCAACACCTTTTCGGCCTTGAGTTGGTCGGACTTGCCGTCCTTGCTGACGGCGACGGTGACATCCGATCCGTTGTCGGTGATCGACTCGACCTTGGTCCCGGTGAGGATCTTGACGCCGAGTTTCTTGAACTGCTTCTCGATCTCTTTGGAGGCGTCGGCATCTTCGTTGGGCAACGCCCGCGGCAGGAACTCCACGATGGTGACGTCGACGCCGTAGTTCTTCAGCACGTAGCCGAACTCCATGCCGATGGCGCCCGCTCCGGCGATGACGATCGACTTGGGCAGCTCCCGGGTCAGGATCAGCTTTTCGTAGGTGACCACGTTCTCCGACAGCGACGTGCCGGGCACCAACCGGGTGCTGCTGCCGGTGGCGATGATGGCGTTGTCGAACGTGACCTCTTGCGTTCCGCCCTCGTTCAGATCGACCGACAACGTGTTGGCGTTGGTGAACTTGCCGTAGCCGTGGATCTCGGTGATCTTGTTCTTCTTCATCAGGAAGTGCACACCGGCCACCCGACCCTCCGCCACCTTGCGGCTGCGGTCGAATGCGACGCCATAGTCGAAGGTGGCTTCACCGCTGATGCCGAATACCTTGGCTTCCTTGGTGAAGATGTGGGCGAGTTCGGCGTTGCGCAGCAACGCCTTCGACGGAATGCAGCCGACGTTGAGGCAAACTCCACCCCAGTATTTCGGCTCCACGATTGCGGTGTTCAGACCGAGCTGCGCGGCACGAATCGCCGCCACATACCCGCCGGGACCTGCTCCGAGAACGACGACGTCATAGTGGGTCACGCGCACTACCCTAGTAAGGAAGCACGCCGATTAAACAGCGGGCCACGTGCTCGCAATAGTAAGACCCGTACAGCGGCGCGGCGGCGGCGACCGAGGCGAACGGCCCCGTGAGCACCCCCAACGACAACGCGGTCAGCAGCGGCCTGCCCGACACCATCGACAGCAGCGTGGCACCGACCCAGCACGCGACGATATAGACCAGCACGACGAACACCGGCGCCGTCTTGTCGAGCGTGTTGAACCACCAGTAGAACAGGCCCAGCCCGATCAGCGCCGCAGGTACCCACGCGGCGAAGATCACCAGCAGCAGCTTCCACCACTTCACATACTGGTACCGGCCCGGCACGCTGACCGGCGCCGCGGGAACCTCGGCCACCGGCACGTCGGACTTGTCGTCGTCGGCTGCGGCGCCTTCAGCCGCCGCGGATTTCTCGACGGATTGTTCGTCGGGCTTCTCGTCCGGTTTGGCGGGCTTGTCGGGTGCGGGTTCGGCCAGTCCGGAGATCGGTTGCGAACCCGTGTCGTCGTCGAAGTCCGGCACGAACGGAGCGGTCCCCGGGCTGGTGTCGCTCTCTTTCTCGTCCGCGTGTCGAATGCCATTGTCAGCCATGAGAAACCACCTGAACCGCGACGAGCACCCCCAACCAGCCCGGCGCCAAAGCGAGGACGAACGCACCCAGCATGGTCACCCAGCGCCGCCCGGAGAGCAGGATCGCCGCCAGCCCGATCACCGTGGGAATGCCCACCACCAGCGCAATCACGACGTCCGGCCGCATCCGAGCGTGCACCAGCAAGCTCATGGCCACGCCGGCCAACTGTCCGACCGCAATCCCGACCAGCATGGCGCTGGTCAACAACCGCGGCCGCGGAAGGGGAATCACGCTGTACGACCTTACTGAGTCACGCCTCAGGGATCGGGCACATTTCCGGCGCGTCACCGGTCACAACATGACCTCTTATCGACGGCCGCTCACCGCGTTCGTAGTCCGCTCCGGTGATCACCGGGACGGCCTGCAGTTGCGCCTTCTCCTCGTCGGTGTAGACCCGGCCGCGGCTGAGGAACCGCATACCCTCCGGAGCCTCCAGGCTGAACCCGCCACCTCGCCCAGGCACCACGTCGATGATCAGCTGGGTGTGCTTCCACGTCTCGTACTGCGGACCCGAAATCCACACGGGAACGCCGTCCGGCCCGACATCGAGCACGCTCAACAACACATCGCGATCGCCGACCAGGAAGTCTCCGAGTGGATAACACATCGGCGACGACCCGTCGCAGCAGCCGCCGGACTGGTGGAACATCACCGGACCGTGCCGGTCTTGGAGCCGGGTCAGCAGCGCCGCGGCATCGGCGGTGATGAGCGCACCGGGGATCATCAGAAGAAGCCGAGCGCCTTGTCCGAGTAGGACACCATCAGGTTCTTCGTCTGCTGGTAGTGCTGGAGCGCCATCTTGTGGCCCTCCCGGCCGAAGCCGGACTGCTTGTAGCCGCCGAACGCCGCGTGCGTGGGATACACGTGGTAGCAGTTGACCCACACCCGGCCGGCCTTGATGTCGCGGCCGGCCCGGTAAGCGGTGTTGCCGTCACGGCTCCACACGCCCGCACCCAGGCCGTATAGGGTGTCGTTGGCGATCTCCAACGCGTCGGCGTAGTCGTTGAACGGCGTCACCGCGACGACAGGCCCGAAAATCTCCTCCTGGAAGATCCGCATCTTGTTGTGGCCGGTGAAGATCGTCGGCTGCATGTAGAACCCGCCGGACAGGTCGCCGCCCAAGTCCGCGCGCTCGCCGCCGGTGATGATCTTCGCGCCTTCACCTTTGCCAATCTCGATGTAGGACAAGATCTTTTCCAGCTGGTCGTTGGAGGCCTGAGAACCCAGCATCGTTTCGGAGTCCAGCGGGTCGCCCTGCCGGACCGCCTTGGTGCGAATCGCCGCCAGTTCCAGGAACTCGTCATGAATGTCGGACTGGATCAGGCTGCGCGACGGGCAGGTGCACACCTCGCCCTGGTTGAGGGCGAACAGGGTGAAGCCCTCCAGCGCCTTGTCCTGGAAGTTGTCGTTGGCGGCCATCACGTCGGAGAAGAAGATGTTGGGGCTCTTGCCGCCGAGTTCCAACGTGACCGGGATCAGGTTCTGCGAGGCGTACTGCATGATCAGGCGCCCGGTGGTGGTCTCGCCGGTGAACGCGACCTTGGCGATCCGGTTGCTCGAGGCCAGCGGTTTGCCGGCCTCGACGCCGAAGCCGTTGACGACGTTCAGCACGCCGGGCGGCAACAGGTCACCGATCAACGAGAGCAGGTACAGGATCGAGGCCGGAGTCTGCTCGGCCGGCTTGAGCACCACCGCGTTGCCGGCGGCCAGCGCCGGCGCCAACTTCCAAGCGCCCATCAGGATCGGGAAGTTCCACGGGATGATCTGCCCGACCACCCCGAGCGGCTCGTGGAAGTGGTAGGCGACGGTGTCCTCGTCGATCTGCGACAACGAGCCTTCCTGGGCGCGGATCGCGGCGGCGAAATAACGGAAATGGTCGGCCGCGAGCGGGATGTCGGCGGCCAGCGCCTCTCGGATCGGTTTGCCGTTGTCCCACACTTCGGCCACCGCCAGCGCGGCAGTGTTCTCGTCGATGCGGTCGGCGATCTTGTTCAGGATCGCGGCCCGTTCGGCCGGTGAGGTCTTGCCCCACGCGGGCGCCGCGGCGTGCGCCGCGTCGAGGGCCTTCTCGATGTCGGTTTCGTCCGAGCGGGGGATTTCGCAGTACGGCTGGCCGGTGACCGGTGTGGTGTTCTCGAAGTAGCGGCCCTTGGCCGGCGCGACCCACTCGCCCCCGATGAAGTTTCCGTACCGGGATTCATATGACATAAGCGATCCGGCGGCACCCGGACGGGCAAAGACAGGCATGTGCTCGGCTCCTTTTTCCTTCATGTAATACAACTCACATTACCGCCGGGGCCAGAATGGCTTCCATGACACCCGAGGTGACACCCGCGGCCACATCCGAGGCGATTTCGGCGACTCAAGACGACCCTTACCTGTGGCTCGAAGACGTCGACAGTGACCGGGCACTGGATTGGGTGCGCGCACGCAACGAGGCGACCCAGGCGGAATTCTGCGACGCGGCTTTCGAAGAGATGCGCACCCAGGCGCTCGAAGTGCTCGACACGGATGCCCGGATCCCCTATGTGCGCCGCCGCGGCGAGTTTCTGTACAACTTCTGGCGCGACGCCGACAATCCGCGTGGACTCTGGCGACGCACCACGCTGGACAGCTACCGCACCGACACACCCGAATGGGAAGTGCTCATCGATGTTGATGAATTGGGCCGCGCCGACAACACGAAGTGGGTGTGGGCGGGCGCCGACGTCATCGAACCCGAACTCACCCGCGCCCTGGCCAGCCTCTCCCGGGGCGGTTCGGACGCCGTGATCGTTCGTGAATTCGACATGCTGACAGGCGAATTCGTGCCGGACGGGTTCGAGCTGCCGGAGGCCAAGACGCAGATCTCCTGGGAGGATGTCGACACCGTCCTGGTGGGCACGGACTTCGGCCCCGACTCCATGACCGATTCCGGCTACCCGCGAATCGTCAAGCGGTGGCGCCGCGGCACGCCGCTGGCGGCCGCCGAGACCCTGTTCGAGGGCGAGCGCGGCGACGTCAGCGTCTCGGGTTACCGAGATCGGACACCGGGCTTCGAACGCACCTTCGTCGGGCGCTCCGTCGACTTCTGGAACAGGCTGCGGTTCGAACTGCGGGGTTCGGAACTGATTCCGATCGACGTCCCGACCGATGCCAGCAGTGTCTCCATCCACCGCGAGTGGATGTTGATCGAACTGCGCACCGACTGGACGGTCCACTCCACCACGTACCGGGCCGGCACCCTGCTCGCCGCAAACTACGACGAGTTCCTCAGCGGCACCAGGGACTTACACGTCGTCTTCGAACCCGACGAGCACACCTGCCTGTACCACTACGCCTGGACGCGGGACCGGTTGCTGCTGGTCTCACTGGCCGACGTGGCAAGCCGGGTGGAGATCGTCACGCCGGGCGACTGGCAGTGCGAACCGGTTGCCGGCATCCCGGACTCAACCAACACCGTCATCGTCGCCGCCGACGACCTCGGGGACGAATTCTTCCTCGATTCCAGCGGATTCGACACGCCGTCTCGCCTGCTGCGCGGCGCCAAGGACGGCGAACTCGAGCCGATCAAGTTCGCACCGGCCTTTTTCGATGCGGAAAACATCACGGTGTCACAGCATTTCGTGAAGTCAGCGGACGGCACCTCGATCCCGTATTTCGTGGTGCGGCCGGGCGCATCCGACGGCCCGGGCCCAACGCTGCTCTACGGCTACGGCGGGTTCGAGACGTCGAACACGCCGAGCTATGGCGGCGTGCTTGGACGGCTGTGGTTGGCCCGCGGCGGCACCTACGTGCTGGCCAATATCCGCGGCGGCGGCGAATACGGACCCAGCTGGCACACCCAGGCGATGCGGGAAGGCCGGCACAAGGTGGCCGAGGACTTCGTCGCGGTGGCCGACGATCTGGTCCGCCGCGGTATCACCACCGTCGAACAGCTTGGCGCGCAAGGCGGCAGCAACGGTGGCCTGCTGATGGGCATCATGTTGACCAAGTATCCGGAGAAGTTCGGCGCGCTGGTCTGCAGCGTGCCGCTGCTGGACATGAAGCGGTATCACCTGCTGCTGGCCGGCGCCTCGTGGATCGCCGAGTACGGCGACCCGGACAATCCGGACGACTGGGCGTTCATCTCCGAATATTCTCCGTACCAGAACATTTCGTCAGACCGGAAATATCCGCCGGTGCTCATGACCACCTCCACCCGCGACGATCGGGTGCATCCCGGCCATGCCCGCAAAATGACGGCAGCGCTGGAGGCCGCCGGGCACCCGATCTGGTACTACGAGAACATCGAGGGCGGACACGGCGGGGCCGCCGACAACGAGCAGTCGGCGTTCAAGATGGCACTGACTTACTCCTTCTTGTGGCGAACCTTGGGGAGTTGCCGGGCTTAACGCTTGAGCTTGACGACCCGACCGAGAAGGGTGTTAGACCCCCGTAAACGGGTATGCACGCAGCAATGTCGTTGGGGCATCACAATCGGTGTGGAACGAGCGACCGGTGAACGACAGGCCGCCCGTCGCCGAACTGATCTCGCCGCACGTACTGCGCGAATATGCGGTACTCGCCGACGGGGAGCGCGGAGTCGTGGTGGGACCGCGCGGCGACTTCTGCTGGATGTGCCTGCCGCGCTGGGACAGCCCGGCGGTGTTCAGTTCGCTACTGGGCGGGCGTGGTGCCTACGTAGTGGCCCCGGACCACTCGCGGTACGTATGGGGCGGACATTATGAGGAAAGGTCACTGATTTGGCGGTCCCGGTGGGTGACCACCGACGGAATTGTCGAGTGCCGAGAAGCTCTGGCGTTTCCCGGAGATCGACACACCGCGGTGTTGCTGCGCCGTATCGTGGCGCTCGATCGACCGACACGGGTACGAATCGCGCTCGACCTGCGTGCGGATTTCGGGGCGAAGCCCATGCGCGACCTTCATCAATCGGACCACTTCTGGACTGGACGGTGCGGGCCACTTCGCTTCCGTTGGACCGGGGCCCACTCCGCTCAGCACTGCGCAGACGGCTCGCTCCAAGCGACGGTGGACGTCCGGCCCGGCTGCGACCATGACCTGGTTCTGGAGCTTTCCGACCAGGAACTGCGGGACGACCCCCTACCGCCGGAGGAGGCCTGGGGAAGAACCGAAACAGCTTGGCGGGAAGCGGTTCCACTGGTCACCGGGACCCTGGCCGACACCGACGCCCAGCTTGCCTATGCCACACTTCGCGGCCTGACGAGCAGCAGCGGGGGAATGGTTGCCGCGGCAACGATGTCGCTGCCGGAGCGCGCCGAGCAGGGCCGCAACTATGACTATCGGTATTGCTGGATCCGCGATCAGTGTTACGCCGGACAGGCGGTAGCCGCGGCCGGCCCCTACCCGGTGCTCGACGACGCCGTTCGCTTCGTCAGCGAGCGCGTCTTGGCCGACGGTCCGAATCTCAAGCCGGCCTACTCGCCAGTGGGTGGCTCGGTACCGCAGGAGCAAGAGCTCGACCTGCCCGGCTATCCCGGCGCCGCGGCGAAAAGTGGCAACTGGGTGACCGACCAATTTCAGCTCGACGCGTGCGGCGAAGCGCTGCTGCTGTTGGCCGCCGCCGCGCGTCTCGAACGTCTCGATGCCGGCCATTGGCGGGCCGTCCAGACACTGGTCCGCACGATCAAGGACCGGTGGCACGAACCCGACGCCGGAATATGGGAGCTGGACAATCAGCGTTGGGCGCACTCGCGTCTGACGTGCGCGGCGGGTCTGCGTCGCATCGCCGAGGTGGCGCCGCGGCCAGAGGGCTCCGAATGGGATCAGCTGGCGGATCGGTTGATTTCGGATACCGCGTCGGACTGTCTACATCGCGACCGTAGATGGCAACGCGCCCCGGCTGATTCACGGGTCGACGCCTCGCTGCTCATCCCGTCCATCCGGGGAGCACTGCCGCCCAGTGACCCTCGGACCGTCGGCACCCTAGAAGCGGTACGTGCCGATCTCACGCAAGACGGCTTCGTATATAGATTCCAGCCGGACGAGCGTCCGTTGGGAGAGTCCGAAGGCGCGTTCCTGCTCTGCGGGTTCTTGATGGCGATGGCTGATCACCAACAGGGCAACGATGTCGAGGCGGTCCGATGGTTCGAACGCAGTCGCACCGCGTGCGGGTCACCGGGTTTGTTTGCCGAGGAGTTCGACGTCACGCAACGCCAGCTCCGCGGCAACCTCCCCCAGGCGTTCGTCCATGCGCTTCTGTTCGAGACGGCGCACCGACTGACCGGAGCCAGCGCAGGCCCAGCGGAAACCCGATAGGGAGTGCTTGACGGCAGCGTTTGCCGCGCTTTTCCTGGGGTACTTCCTACTGGTGGTCGGTTTCGTTCAGCGGCTGTGGCTGAAAATCTGGCACAAAATTTTCTCGTCCCGATTGCTCACTCTGGGCGGCTGGATCGCCTTCGACCTGCCGCGGACGGTAACCGCGATCGGCGACGGTCTCTTGATCGGCTTGATCGCCGTTCACGTCTACCTGCTGAACAGCCAACCAGCCCTGCCCGGATATTTCGTCGGTTATGCGCTTACCCTGATCGTCGGTTGCCTGGTCGCCGCCGCGCTCATGGTAGGTCGTTTCAAACATGCTGTGCCGCGGCACGGTTGGTATGTGGGGAGTTTCTGCTGCCTCGTGTTCCTCGGGGTCTATCTACTCAGTCGGATGCTGAGCCTGCCCGGACTCGAGGCACTGACGGGACGCTGGGACCTGGCACCGGGGACGTTGGCGATGACGTTGGCCGGGGGATTCCTCGCCGTACACACCACGGTGCTGTCGGGCATCAATGTGGCGTATCCACAACGGCAGGGCTGGCAAGACTGAACGGAGCCCGCAGGCATGACAACTCTGGACTACCCGGCGTGGTTGCGGATCGACCACTGGCTCAACGTGCTGTTCGTGACATTGATCATTCGCAGCGGCATCGAAATCCTCGCCACCCACCCGAAGCTGTACTGGCACGACGACAGCAAGCCGGGCACCGAGTGGGCGCGCTTCACCCGCAAAGTGATGCCACGCGACCGCCTCTACGACACGCTCGACGAAGAGGAGGACTATCACCCGATAATTGCGCTGCCCGGCCACGCGCAGTTGGGCATGGGCCGCCACTGGCACTTCTTCGCGGTGATCGGTTGGATCCTGCTGGGGCTGTCGTACTACGTCCTGTTGTTCGCGACCGGCCAGTGGCACCGATACTGGCCCGCATCCTGGTCAATACTCTCCGAGGCCTGGAATGACATCGTTACCTACCTGAGTTTCAACCTGCCGCCGCTGCTTCCGGGAGAACCCTTCGACGGGATCCAGAAGCTGACCTATGCCGGCGTCATCTTCGTACTCGCCCCATTCCAGATCCTCACCGGCGCTGCGCAATCCCCTGCGATCGCCGCGCGATTTCCCTGGTATGTGCAAATGTGGGGTGGCCGGCAGTGGGCTCGCAGCCTGCATTTCCTTGGGTTGGTGGCCTTCCTCGTCTTCATCGTCATCCATCTGTCGATGGTGTTCTTCTGGGGATGGGGATCCCTCACTGCCACAATGATTTTCGGCTCGGTCCGTAACATCACTCTGGCCACCGCCCTGTCCCTGACCATCATCTCGGTAATCATCGGTATCCACGTCGCGGTGACAATCTGGAGCCTGCGCAGGCCCCGATCCGTACAGCGGGTACTGGGCACCGTGGTCAGTACGGTACGACGATTGCTGCTGCGCCCGCTGAACTCGCGCCAGAACTACCCAGTAGCGAAGATCTCCGAAAAGCATCGAGTGAACGGGAAGCCGCCGGCCAGTACGCAATACAAGGTGATGGCGGTGCACAACTTTGTCGATTGGCGGCTGCGGGTCGGCGGCCTGGTGGAGAACCCGGTGACACTGGATTTGCACGCGCTGCGCACCTTGACGGACCGGCAATCACAGCGCGTTTTACACCACTGCGTGCAGGGCTGGACGAGCATCGGTGAATGGAGCGGGATTCCGCTGGCACAGCTCGCGGACCTGGTACGACCACTCCCCCAAGCGAAATACGTCTGTTTCCTGACCATGCAAGACAACGACCGGGACGAACCCGCCTCTCATGGCGGAGGCCAGTTCTACGAGGTGATGGATCTCGAACTCGTCTACAAGCCGCAGACTCTGTTGGCCTACGAGATGAATGGTCAACCGTTGCCCATCCAACATGGCGCACCGCTGCGGCTGCGCGTTGAAACCCAGGTCGGTTTCAAGATGGCCAAATGGATCAATCAAATCGAGTTCATCAATGACTTTGCAGGCATCGGACATGGTGCCGGCGGTTGGCGCGAGGACAACGTCTACTACGACAGGAACGTGGAGATCTGATATGTCCGACGAGGTGATGGTCCGGCCGGAACTGATCGAGTTGAACGAAGCGTCGCGGCAGCGGGTTTCGGAGCAGATCCACGCAAAAGGCGGATATTGCGAGTCGTGTCGCCGAACCGACTTCGAGGTCGGGCATGCGCTGTACTTGGGGTTCTTGTTCCTCAACGAGGACAGCGACGCCTACATGGTCGCCTTGACCTGTCGCAATCCCGAATGCCCCAAGCCGCGCAGCGGCATCGTGCTGCACGAACACGAGTTCGTCAGCCCCGGTGAGAGGCCCGCGGGATAGCGAGTCGTTTAGTGGAGTTGGGGTCGAGCCAGTCCGAATCGGTCGATCACATCCGACAGGGCGCGAAATTCGCCGCACAACGACTCGAACTCGTGTTGACCCGGTACGTCGAGCAGCTGCAGCGAGCTGTAGTGCACAAGGCGCGGAAGTCGTCCCGCCAGGGCAGTGCCCCAGCGGATGCTGAAGTCGTAGATTTCGCCCTCGCTCACCGACTCCCGCCGACCCAGCTGCTTGAGCACGTCGATCTGCTCGCGGAGAAACGCGACATCGTCGTCGATGACTACCGACACTCGACCCCCTTCCGGTCACAGTGGCGGCTTGGCCACGCCGACCACATACGTTGCGTCCTGCAGGGTGAGGTAGACGCGGTGCGGCCCTACCGCCAGGCCGGACACCGGCGCGGACCGCACCGGACCGGACGGCAGAGCGGCACGGTAATCCGTGACATGGACTATCGGGATCTTTCCCGTTGGGTATCCGGTGAAACTGGCCGTCTCAAGCACCACCAGCTCACGGTCGGTTGCGGCATAAATGCGGGTGTCGTCGGTACCAAGCGCGCGCACCGGTGACGACAACCTGGCCTCGGCCAACACCTCCAATCCCTTTCCGCCGCGGCGGGAATCGACGGCATACAGCATGTCACCGTTGCGAGCCGCGACATAGCTACGCGTCACTTGCGTTCCGTCCCCGGCCGAAACCGCGACGTCCATGCTCATCGAGCCGCGCTCGTCGGCCGGCGATGACGCGCCTTTGTAGTGACGAATCCCTGACGCCCCGTAGACGTGATAGTCGATTGCACGCCCGCGGTTCGCACCGTCGATGACGTCCGCGGGAGCTCCGGCGAGGTTGGCGGTGGCCAAGATCCGATAGCCGTTTTCCTCGACGGGTGTCACCGACAACCCGTCAGCCGAGAGCGCCAGCAACACCCGCATGCCGGCGTCTTCGGACAGGTACGCCGGAGCGGGACCGGCGTCGAATGAACGGACCGCACGCAGGCTGCCGAGGTCGACCACGGCGACCTTGCCGAGCCGCGGCTGCGGCACATACACCTGGTTTTCGTTCTTTCGGCTGATTTGCAGGTTGCGCCCCGCGGCCAGCGGCGGCGAAAGCCGCATGCGTGCGTTGCGCGGGTCAGCCGGATCCGCCACCTCTGCCAGCCGCTGATCGTCGGTCAGCGCGAGAAGAGCGTGCGTGCGATACGACCAGATCGGGGCATACAGCGCCATTCCTACGGGTGTCACGAAGACTTCGGGGACTTCGGACTGCGCTCCGAACGGGCTACCCGCCAAGGAACAGGCCGCCAGTGACAAAGCGTCCACGACGATCAGTCCCCACCAGCGCGCCACCCGACGCGGAGTCTTCGTGCGGCGCGCGGCGGTCGCTGTCACGGCACCGGGTCAATCAATCTGCGTCGGGCCGCGGTGAACGCCCGGGTACCCTGCAGCAACGCGGCGCGATCATCGTCATCCATTTGCGCCACAACGGATTTCAACGCCTTCCTGCGCAGGGTCAACAACTCGTTGAGTATGGCGCGCCCGCTGGCGGTCAGTTCGAGCAAAGTGGCCCGGCGATTGGACGGCGCAACCCGACGAGTGATCCATCCCGCCTCGGCGAGCCGGTCACTGAGCCGACTGGCGGTGGAGGGGAGCAGGTTGAGGTCCTCCCCCAACTCGGTCACCAGGCTTGGCCCCAACCGCTCCAACGACTGCAGCGCATGCAGTGCCCCCAGACTGATCTTTTTCTCCATTTCCTCGAGCACCCCGACGTTGAGTTCGAGGAATCCCCGCGTCGCCGATTCCAGCTCCGTGGCGACATCATCAAACCCGTCCACGGTGGCGCCGGGGCGGCTGCTGTTCCGCGTTGAGGCCATGCCGCTCCCTTCTGACCGCACAATACATGCCGCGTTCAAATCCTGCCATCCGAATATCCTGCGAATTGCATTTCGTGCATTACGCATGAAGTAGGCGTAGCGTCGCAGGTGGGAGGCGAATTCGTTCGGGAGGAATGCTTATGTCGGCAGCGCGCACAGTCGTGATCACCGGAGCCGGCGCCGGAATTGGCCGGGCGACAGCTCGGCTCTTCGGCGCGCAGGGTGACCGGGTCGGCTTGCTTTCGCGCGGGGCAGCGGGACTAGACGGCGCTGCCAAAGATGTCCAGAATGCCGGCGGGCAGGCGTTACCCATTGCTACCGACGTCGCCGACTATGGGGCGGTCGAGGCCGCCGCGGATGACATCGAGCGTGCGTTCGGCCCCATCGACGTTTGGGTCAACAATGCGTTCACGTCGGTGTTCGCCCCCTTCCACGAGATCTCCCCCGACGAATATCGGCGTGTCACCGAGGTGAGCTACCTCGGATTCGTACACGGGACCATGGTCGCGTTGGCGCGCATGCGCGAGCGCGACGCCGGGACCATCGTGCAGGTGGGATCCGCCCTGGGCAGCCGTGCGATTCCACTGCAATCCGCCTACTGCGGCGCCAAACACGCGATCAACGGGTTCACCGAGTCGGTGCGCACCGAACTGATGCACGAGCACAGCAAGATTCGGATCACCCTGGTACAGATGCCCGCGGTCAACACCCCGCAGTTCTCCTGGGTCCGGTCCCGGCTACCCCGTCATCCCCAACCCGTCCCGCCCATCTATCAACCCGAAATTGCCGCGCGAGCAGTGCTTTTCGCCGCCAAGCATCCGCAACGCAAGGAGTATTGGGTGGGCTCGACTACCGTCGCAACCATTCTCGGGCAACGGTTGGCCCCCGCGTTACTGGACCGGTACCTGGCGAAGACCGGGTACTCCTCGCAACAGACCGACCAACCCATGAGCACGGACCACCCCGACAACCTGTGGGAACCTGTCGACAGTGACACCAATAAGGATCACGGCCCACACGGCGCTTTTGATGACCGCGCTCACAACCGCGCGCCGCAGGTTTGGCTTTCCCAACACAAGCACGCGTTGACCGGCGCAGGAGCGGCGACCGTTGCCGCCACCGCTGCGCTGGGTCTGCGACGACGGTACCGATGAGTCCCGATAGATCCGGCCGCACGCGCCAGGGAAAGCAGCTGAGATACCTGGAGATCTTCCGATTCGCCTGGGGCGCAGCCCTATTGGTACGGACGCGGTTCGTATTGAGTTCGATCCACCGGATCGAGATTGACCGCAAAGCCCTCGTCATCACCCGGATACTGGGCGCACGTCACCTGGTGCAGGCCGGCTTGTCGGGAATTCGCCCCAGCCCAGAAGTCATCGCCATGGGAACCTGGGTCGACACCGTCCATTCTCTCACCGCGGTGGGTTTGGCTGTGGTCGACCGGCACCGGGCACGGGCCGGACTCACCGACGCAGCCGTCGCCGCGTTATGGGCGCTGTTGGGCACGCACGACTTGGCTACTGGCACCTCCTTCGGCCAGAACGGACAACGAGGCCGTGACCACCTCGTCGAACTGGTCCTGCCCCGATTGCCCGGCGGTCAGCACGTTTGGGTGAGGGCGGAACGGGTACGGCGTCAACATCAGCCGCAACTGAAAGAGGCTGTCTAGCAATGTTCGCGCGGATCGCACGATCGCGAATTCCGAATATCAGGAGAGTGATGCATAGTGCCTAGCACCGTTGCCGACGTGATGTTGTCCCGGCTGCGAGATTGGGATGTCAAGCAAGTCTTCGGCTTTCCCGGGGACGGCATCAACGGGTTGTTGGCGGCCTGGCAGCGGGCGGGCGACAAACCTCAGTTCGTGCAGGCTCGGCACGAGGAGATGGCCGCGTTCGAAGCGGTGGGATTCGCCAAGTTCTCCGGCACTTTCGGAGTGTGTGTGGCCACCAGCGGCCCGGGGGCGGTGCACCTGCTCAACGGGCTCTACGACGCCAGACTCGACCATGTGCCGGTGGTAGCCATCGTCGGGCAGACCGAGCGATCGGCCATGGGCGGCTCCTATCAGCAAGAAGTGGATCTGATCAGTTTGTTCAAGGACGTCTGCAGCGAGTACGTCCAAATGCTCACGGTGCCACAGCAATTACCGAACCTGATCGACCGAGCCATCCGGATCGCGCTGAGTGAGGGGTGCCCGACCTGCATCATCGTGCCGTCTGATGTCTTCGAGTTGAAGTACGAGCCGCCAGAGCACGCATTCAAACAGGTGCCGTCCAGCCTAGGGCTCAGCCCGGCGCACGTGACTCCCGACGACGCCGCCGTCCGGGCGGCCGCTGATTTGCTCAATGCCGGAGAGAGGGTGGCGCTGCTGGTGGGCCAGGGGGCCCGCGGATGCGTCGAGGAATTGACTCAGGTCGCCGACCTGCTGGGCGCCGGGGCCGCCAAGGCGTTGCTAGGCAAGGACGTATTGCCTGACGACCTGCCGTGGGTCACCGGATCGATCGGGTTGCTGGGAACCACGGCAAGCTGGCACTTGATGATGGGGTGCGACACCCTGCTGACGGTGGGATCCAATTTCCCCTACACCCAGTTCCTGCCGAAACTCGACCAGGCCCGCGCGGTGCAGATCGACCGATCGGGCAAGTGGATCGGCATGCGCTACCCCTACGAGATCAACCTTGTTGGTGACGCGAAAAGCACGCTGCGCGCATTAATTCCGCTACTTGAGCGCAAATCCGACCGCAGCTGGCGCGAGAAGATCGAGAAGTATGTTGCCAAATGGTGGAACACCGCACAGCGGCGAGCGATGACCGACGCCGATCCGGTAAACCCGATGCGGATCTTCTACGAATTGTCGATGCGAATGCCGTCGAACGCCATCATCTCGGCCGACTCGGGCTCCGCGGCCAACTGGTATGCGCGGCATCTAAAATTCACCAACGGAGTGCGCGGATCATTGTCAGGGACGCTGGCCACCATGGGCCCCGGGGTGCCGTACGTAATCGGGGCGAAATGGGCGCACCCTGACCGTCCGGGTATTGCGTTCGTTGGCGACGGCGCCATGCAAATGAACGGGATGGCCGAACTGATCACTATCGCCAAGTACTGGCGGCAGTGGACCGACCCCCGGCTCATCATCGCGATCCTGCACAACAACGACCTCAACCAGGTCACCTGGGAAATGCGCGCCATGGAGGATTCACCGAAATTCGAGGCGTCACAGGCCCTGCCGGACGTGAACTATGCAGCGTTTGCCCGGTCCCTGGACCTGCGCGCCGAAAACATCGACGACGCAAATCAATTGGGAGATGCCTGGGAACGCGCCTTGCTGGCGGACCGCCCGACCGTGTTGGACGTCCGCTGCGATCCCGACGTTCCACCCATCCCGCCACACGCGACTTTCGAGCAGGCCAAGTCGCTGGTCAAGGCGGTGCTCGGCGGCGACGAGGACGCGGCCGGATTCATCAAGCAGGGCGCCAAGCAGAAGGTGCAACAGTATCTGCCCGGCGAGAAGAAGGATCGACGATGAACGCGATTGGCGTTGCGCTGCATGACATTCGCACCGGACGCTTCGAGCGCACCCTGTCAGCGCTGACGGCAGCCGGCGCTGCGGTGACCGCGGGCGAGATATATCTTTCCCACGACGGAGCCAGCTTCGGCAACAAGATGATGTGGTGGCCTGTCTTTGTGCTGCCCACCGCGATACCGGCCGGTGTGGCCGGCTTCTTTTCTCGTCGGGCTGCCAGAACCGTGCTGCCGGTAACCAGTGCGGCGATCGTGATCAACGGAGTGCAAGGCACCTATTTGCATTGGCGCGGCATCGCCCAACGCCCGGGCGGGCTCACGAAGTACAACATGGAGTCCGGCCCGCCCGCCTTCGCCCCTGCTGGCCTCGTTGGTTGGCGCGATGGGCTTGCTGGCGGCTCTGTTGCGACGGGAGGACCTCCCGCTGCCGGGTGAGGGAAGCCCCTGATGCCGTTTCGCCCCCCGAACCAACACGCGATCACCCCGCAGGGGCGAGGGCGGTTTCCCGGCTTTGACGTACTCGACCAGGCGCACATGTGGGACGACGTCACGGCGGGAGTTGTCCTGGCGCGCCTCGCGTTACCGAACATGCTGGCGTTTTTCACTACGCATGAGGTAGGTGTCGCCGCACCACTGCTCGATCTACTGCTCGCCCAGGACGCCGAGCCGAGGGTACCGGTGCTTGCCCTCATCGACGCCCGACTGGCCGGCGCCGAAACCGACGGCTGGCACTACGACGACATGCCCGAAGACGGGCAAGCTTGGCGAGAGACCCTGGCCGGCATCGACGACGACGCGCGCCGTAGACACGGCGCCGGATACGCCGAACTCGTGAGCAAAGAGCAGGCTCGGCTGCTGCAAGACGTGCAGGATCTAGGCGACCGCGGCGAAGCGTGGCACGGGTTCAAGGCCAAGCACGTCTGGAGTTTGTGGACGCGGTATGCCAGCACCGCGTTCTACTCGCATCCCTGGGCGTGGAACGAGATTGGATTCAGCGGGCCGGCGTATCCCCGCGGCTACTTGAACCCCGGAATCAATGCCCGCGAAAACTGGGAAGTCGCCGACCACTATGACGTGGACCCGGTTCCGTTCGCCCAGCGGGTGGAACGCGCCCGCAAGGCCGACGACGACTTGTCAGCCAAGGATCACGGTGAGTGACTACCGCGCGGTCCGCGCCCGTAACGAATCGGCCTGGCTCATTCCCAATGATGGTTCGCGGACAAATCATCGATTGCGTGCCGATATGCGCCGGTACGCAGAAAACGATGAGGTGGATGTCGTCATTGTCGGGGCCGGCGCGGGCGGCGGCACCTTGGCCCAACGACTGGCCCGCGCGGGATGGCGCACGGTGGTCCTGGATGCCGGCCCCTTCTGGGATCCCGACACCGACTGGGTCAGCGACGAACGTGCGTCGCACGTGCTGTACTGGTCCGAACCGCGCCAGATCGGCGGATCCGACCCGGTTCCGTTGGGCTCGAACAACTCTGGTCGCGGCGTCGGCGGCTCGATGGTGCACTTTGCCGGCTACGTCCCGCGGTTCCACCCCTCGGACTTTCACACGTACAGCGCTGACGGGGTGGGTGCCGATTGGCCGATCGAATACTCCACGCTGCGTCCGTATTACGAGCAGATCGAAGCCGAACTGCCTGTCGCCGGGGAGGATTGGCCTTGGGGAGACCCGCACACCTATCCGCACCGCCCACACCCCCTCAGCGGCAATGGTCTGACCTTCCTCAAGGGCGCCGCGGCGCTGGGAATTCCCATCCGAGTGGGTCCGGTCGCCATCCCGAACGGCCGATTCGGTAATCGGCCGCACTGCATTTACCGCGGATTCTGCATACAGGGCTGCAAAGTCAACGCCAAGGCCAGCCCACTGATCACTCACATCCCGGATGCGCTGGCTCACGGCGCCGAAATCCGGCCCGACTGCCACGTGTCACGGGTCCTCGTCGACGACCGCAGCGGTCGCGCCACGGGCGTCGAATACTTCCACTCCGGGGTGGTCCACCGGCAGCGGGCCGCCGCGGTGGTGGTTGCCGGTTATTCGATCGAAACCCCTCGGCTACTACTGCTTTCGGCCACCGACCGCTACCCGCACGGGTTGGGTAACGACCATGATCAACTCGGCCGCTACCTGATGGTGCAGGGTGCGCCCCAAGTGGCCGGACGCTTCGACGACGAGATTCGGATGTACAAGGCTCCGCCGCCGGAGGCCAGCACCGAAGCGTTCTACGAGACCGATCCGACCAAACCGTATAAGCGTGGCTGGTCCATCCAGAATATCAGCCCGCTACCCATTACCTGGGCTGAACACGTTGCCGCGCAGGGTCATTGGGGCACCACGTTGCGCGAATACATGCGTGACTACATCCACTGGGCGACCCTGGGCGCATTGTGCGAACTACTACCCCTACCCGACAACCGGGTCACGCTGGCCGACGAAACCGACCGTCACGGTCTTCAGGTTGCCCACTTTTCGTACTCCCAATGCGACAACGACCGCCAACTGATCAAGGCCGCCACCGAGGTCATGGGCGACATCCTGCGCGCAGCCGGCGCACAGGAGGTGATCTCGATCGAGCGCTACGCCCACCTCGTCGGCGGAGCCCGGATGGCGGCCAGCCCGAAGGACGGCGTGGTTGATGCCCACCACCGGGTGTTCGGCGTCGAACGCCTCTACGTTGTCGACGGCAGCACACTGCCCACCCAGGGCTCGGCCAACCCCGCGCTTACCATCATGACGTTGGCCGCCCGCGCCGCCGACCTGATGAACGAGCATGCACGGGGGCGAGCCGACACGCGGGAGGCATCCCTCGTATGAGCCGGCAGGCCCCCAGCATTGATCAGGTCGACGTCGACACCTACACCGTGCCGACCCCGCAGCCGGAGGCCGACGGCACCTTCCAATGGGATGCCACCACCGCCGTGGTGGTGCACATTCGTGCGGGACAGGCCAGCGGCCTGGGCTGGACCTACAGCTCGCCGGCGGCTGCAGCCGTGGTCGCCGAACAGTTGTCGAAGGTGGTGACCGGACGCAGTCCCGATGACATCAGCGGCACCTGGGAGGCAATGCGGCGCAGCTGTCGCAACTTCGGCACGCGCGGCCTGATCATGCAGGCCATCAGCGCGGTGGACGTGGCACTCTGGGATCTCAAAGCGAGGCTGCGCGACGAATCGCTGTCCGCCCTGCTGGGCCAGACCCGTGACACGGTCCCGATCTACGGCTCCGGTGGCTTCACCACACTCAGTGAGGCCGAACTTGGCGAACAAGTGGCCGCCTGGCGTGCTGATGGATGCACTGCAATGAAGATCAAGATCGCACAGGACTGGGGGCGCCACATCGACCGCGATCTTGCGCGGGTGCGCCAGTTGCGTGACCTCGCGGGCGATGACGTGACCTTGATGGTCGACGCCAATGGTGGCTATACCGTCGGCCAGGCGCGGCGCGTCGGCGCAGCACTCGACGAGCTTGGTGTGGCCTGGTTCGAAGAACCGGTCAGCAGCGATGACCTCAAAGGGCTGGGCGTCCTCCGACTCTCGCTGAAGTGCGATGTCGCCGCCGGCGAGTACGTGTCCGACCTATACGAGGCACGTCATCTGGCTCCCGCGGTGGATTGCCTGCAGCTAGACGCCACTCGGTGCGGAGGTTTTACCGGTTGGCTGGCCGGCGCGGCGATCGCCTCGTCCCACAATCTGCAAGTCTCGGCGCATTGCGCGCCCGCATTACACGCCCCGCTGGGGGCGGCCATCAGCAACCTCCGCCACATTGAATACTTCGTCGACCACGTCCGGCTGGAGCAACTTCTGTTCGACGGGGTGCCCCACGCGGCCAACGGGGCACTCACCCCGAACACCGACGGACCCGGCCACGGCCTAACTCTCGCCGCCGGGGCAGGCGAATATCGCAAGTCACGCGCTGCGTGACAGTCGCCGAGCGCCCTCAGAAACCCCGGTCGCCGACAGTGGGTCCTTTGGCCCCCCGACCGCCAGCGCGGGTGCAAAACCCACACACTCGACGAACACCGAAAGGGCAAGCGCGCACACCCCGGTCGCCGACAGTGGGGCCTTCGGCCCCCCGACCACCAACACAGGTGCAAAACCCACACACTCGACCAACACCGAAAGAGCAAGCGCGCAACCCCGGTCGCCGACAGTGGGTCCTTTGGCCCCCCGACCGCCTGCGGTTTCAAGCCATCGATGCAACACCTCTTTGAGTGAGGAGTGTTGTGATGCCCCATCGTGCGATTCAGCCTTCG
>NZ_MVHT01000077.1 GCF_002086275.1 Mycobacterium intermedium
GATGCTTTGGTTACCGTCGTGAACAATGCCGGTGTAGGTGTCAAATCTGTCGCCATTAACGCCATTGCCGATCAACACACGCCCCGTCAACACCTGCACCGGCGCGTTCACCACATCGAGCACACTCTGCAACGGCGAAGCGCCCGCGGCCTCCGCAGCGCCGTAAGCATCCGCACCCGCCGCCAGCGCCCGCACAAACTGCGCCTGAAACGATGCCGCCTGCGCGCTGAGCGCCTGGTAGCTGTGCCCATGAGCGGAAAAGAGCGCCGCAATAGCCGCCGACACCTCGTCAGCAGCGGCGGCCAGCACCTGCGTCGTTTGAGCGGCAGCAGCCGCATTGGCCCCGCTCACCGCAGCACCAAGGCCGGCCAACTCGGTGGCCGCTGTTCCCAACGCATGCGGCAGTACCACTACATACGACATGTCCGACCTCCCGATAGGTCACGACGATTGGCGATTGCGGTGAAAGTGGATATTGAAACGTCGTCGACGCGCGTTCCGTGAAGAACGGTATCGACCAACTCGCCGCGCTGAAACATTCTTGTCGAGTGCTAAGAATTTTCAGATATTTGACACTTGCCTATCGAAACAACCGCTCTGACAAGCGGTTTGCGGGTGCATTCAGTGAGCGAACCACGTCGGTAGGCGGTCGATCAACGAATTCGAATTAAACGATTCCGGCATTAATGTCGACAGATTTGACACCTACACCGGCATTGTTCACGACGGTAACCAAAGCATCGGCGGTCCGATTCTTCCACCGAGGCAATCGAATTTCGGCCGCGCGCCGCAACGCGGGCCTGCGCAGCGTGCCCGTGCGAGAAGGTGCTCCGCTACCGGATGGCGCCGACGATATCGCCGGACATCGCCGCCAACTGGCCGGACCACGAACCCCAGCCGTTGTCGCCGCCGCCGGGGAAGTCGAAGTGCCCGTTGTGCCCGCCGACGCTGCGGTACTGCTGGTAGAAGGCCCTGCTGTTGCCCATCGCCTCAGCGGCGGCACCCATCAGGGCGGCGGGATTGCTGGCCCCGGGGTTCGTCGGGCTCCACACCCACACGCGGGTGTTGTTCTGCGCCAGCAGTGCGGCGTGCACCCACGGGTCGTGCCATTTCCACCGGCCCAACTGCGGAGCACCCCACATCCCGTTGCCGTCCACTCCGCCGTACTGCTGCAACCCGGCCAGGATCGCGCCGTTGGTGAAGGTGTTCGACGGGTAGAGGAAGCCGGACAACGAGCCGGCGAAGCCGAACCGGTCGGGGTGGAACGCCGCCAGCGCCATGGCGCCGTAGCCGCCCTGTGCGGCGCCGACTGCGGCGTGGCCGCCGGGTGCCAGGCCCTTGTTGGCTGCCAGCCAGTCGGGCAGCTCACTGGACAGGAAGGTGTCCCACTGCTTGCTGCCGTCCTGCTCCCAGTTGGTGTACATGCTGAAGGCGCCACCGGCCGGTGCGACCACCGAGATGCCCTTGCCGGCCAGCGTGTTGAACGCGTTGCCCGCGGTGGCCCAGTTGCTGACGTCCGGGGCGGCGTCGCAGGCGTCGAGGAGGTAGACCGCATGGGGTCCGCCGGCCAGGAACTGTACGGGTATGTCGCGGCCCATCGCTCCCGACGGAACCATCAGGGTCTCGAAGGGGGCGGCATTGGCGGTTCCTACCGGACTCGCCGGACTCCCCGCCAGCACACCGCCGAACGCGACTGCCAGCACGGCAACGCAGAGCAGCCGTAGCAGCACCGACAGACCCCTCATGTCCACCTCCATCGTGTTTCACGCGTACTAGCGGCACAGGTACGGCCCGAAAAGAAGCTAACCACACTGCTATCGATTCGATAAAGGGGCGCTAACAAGCGAATAACTAATGGCGGCGGCCCAGGTGGGCCGCCGCCATTAGTAGCGGTTCTTTCTCGAACTAGTCGGTGACTAGTTGCCGGAGTTCCCAGCAGCGGTAGCGGTCGCCGGGCCGGCGCCGGGGGTCGCACCCAGCGTGGCCTGCAGGTCCGGCTTCATGGCGTTGAGCTGCGCACCCCAGTACTCCCAGCTGTGCGTGCCGTTGGCGTCGAAGTTGAACACCGCGTTGTGACCACCAGCGGCGTTGTACGCGTCCTGGAACTTCAGGTTGCTGGTCCGCACAAAGCCCTCCAGGAACTTGGCGGGCAGGTTGTTGCCACCGAGGTCGGACGGCTTGCCGTCACCGCAGTACACCCACAGGCGGGTGTTGTTGGCGACGAGCTTGCCAACCTGCAGCGTCGGGTCGTTGCGCGCCCAGGCCGGGTCGTCCTTCGGGCCCCACATGTCCTCGCTCTTGAAGCCGCCGGCGTCACCCATGGCCAGGCCGATCAGCGACGGACCCATCGCCTGGGACGGGTCGAGCAGAGCCGACAGCGAGCCGGCGTAGATGAACTGACCGGGGTGGTCGGCCGCCAGGATCAGCGCCGACGAACCCGCCATCGACAGACCCACCGCGGCGCCGCCGGTCGGCTTGACCTGCTTGGTGGAGGCCAGGTAGGCCGGCAGCTCGCTGGTCAGGAAGGTCTCCCACTTGTAGGTGGTGCAACCCGCCTTGCCACAGGCGGGCCGGTACCAGTCGCTGTAGAAGCTGGACTGGCCACCGACCGGCATGACGACCGAGATGCCCGACTGCAGGTACCACTCGAAAGCAGGGGTGTTGATGTCCCAGCCGTTGAAGTCCTCCTGCGCG
This sequence comes from Mycobacterium intermedium, assembly GCF_002086275.1. GTDB lineage: Bacteria > Actinomycetota > Actinomycetes > Mycobacteriales > Mycobacteriaceae > Mycobacterium > Mycobacterium intermedium. The sequence goes on from NZ_MVHT01000077.1 coordinate 2,695, forward strand.
CGCATGCCGTCGAGCAGGTAGAGCGCGGGCGAGTTGGCACCTCCGCTTTGGAACTGGACCTTGATTTCACGGCCCATCGCCGCCGAGGGCACCTGCAGGTACTCCACCGGCAGGCCCGGCCGCGAGAATGCCCCCGCGGTCGCCGTACCGCCGACGACACCAACCAGCCCCGACAGCAGGGCCGCACCAACGGCACCCACCACGAGCCGGCGTGGCATACCTGTCACGGCCCGGCGAAACCTGTCAACAAACTTCATCCTTGCTTCCTCATCCTCATCTTTTAGGCGCATCCTGAAGTTCTGGGCGCTTCCTGAATAGGTAGGACTGCATGCGCAGGGCGCAGCAGTGCTCGTGTAGTCAACCACACCTTCGTGCGCACGCTCACCCCGAACGGACCCCGCAAGCGCGCCGCGGGCGGAAATCCGGGCCGTTCGCCGGTTTTGAAACAGGCTGCCGGAAACCACATTTCCGCAAGTGCCTGCGGCTCGGCGCCATCGGCTCGCGTGATGTTGTTGTGATGTTCCTGTCAAAAGTGAGGCGCGCGTCACACTTTGGGCGCATTCGGCTGCTCTGGTACCGGATTGGCACCCGGACTTGTGCTGCATCAGCGGTCAATCCCCGCGCGGCGGCGCGGGCGGCACATCCGGCACCGGAAGGCCGCATCGGGCCAGTTCAAACAGCGGCACCCGGTCGATCCGGTACTTGGTGAACGCGTAGGAGTGCAGCACGTTCGACACGAACCGGCGCAACGTCAGCGGCGCGCGAACCGAATTCAGCACGGCCCGAGTTTCGGGGCACTGCAGCGCTGCCTCCGCCTGGGCGACCCACTGCGGGTCCAGGTAGCCCGGTACACCCGGATACCACTTCACCCACGGGCCGTCGGCGATCACCCAGTCCGGGAAGAGGTTCTTGTCGTGGCCGATGCGGCCGTGTTTGAGCCGCTCGGTGTGTGCGGCCAGCGGGTTGGCCAACCCGATCTGGTCGATCACCTTGACGTCGAGCCCGACGTTCATGCCGACCATCCCCAAGTTGGTGAAAAACACTGCGTGCTGAGGCTTTTGGTCCGGCGGAATGCCCGGGGCGCTACCGGGCGGGATCATCGGCACCAGATCCCACTGGGTGTAGTTGCCCGACGGCAGCAACAGCGCGCCCTCCGGGGTGTTGTCGATGGCGACCAATATCGCGGCCATCCGCGGGTAGTCGAGGTAGTCGGCGGCGGTCAGCGGATGCGCATGCCCGGTGGCCTGCGCGTAGAAGCGCCGCTCGTCGACGATCCCGGCGTAGCTGACGTGGGTGGCGTCGTCACCCATGCCCGACGAGTTCGCCGCCCACAGCGACCAGCCCGCCACCGCCAGCCAGAGCGCGGTCACTCCTCCGAGCACCCAGTAACCGGTCCGGCGGGAAAAGTCCTTGCCGTCGGGAATCATCACCGGAATGACCGCGACCGGCGCCAACAGGCAGAACAGCGGCGCCAGCAGCACCCGGCCGTGCATGAAGTCGCCACCCTGCCGAATCCAGTAGAGCGCCTGCAGCAACCCGCTGACCAACATGAAGCCCACAACTGCCGGCGGGCTCTGGACCGCCCGCGCCACCCGGCCGTATCCGGGCGCCAGCGTGGGACGAATGTACGACGGCCGTCGCCGCGCCAGCATCAGCACGACGCCCAGCGGCACCAACAGGACGACCGGCACCCACAGCCAATAGGGCCCGTTGAAGTTCAACAGGTAGGTCCAACCCTGCGACCATTTGTCGCCGGCGGCGTCCTTGGCCAAGGCGGTACCGGGCACCAGCAGCGCGTAGTAGCCCATCCGGAAGATCTGGTAGGCGACCGGCAGGAAGCCACCGGCGGCGACGATGAGCAACCGTCGCCGCCAGGTGCGCGCCGCGATCAGCATCATGACCAGCGCGCCCCCGCCGATCAGCGCCAGTTCGGGGCGGACCAGCACGCTACAGCCGGCCACGAAGGCCAGCGTGCCGATGAACGCCCGGCTGTCCGGACGCGCCCGCAACGCCTGCGACCAGCACACCAGCATCCACCACAACAGGCCCAGGTAGGCCAGCACCAACCCACTCTCCAGGCCGGAGGTGGCGAAGTCGCGGGCCGGCGGCACCGCGATGTACACCAGGGCGCCGGCCGGCAGCATGATCGCCTGCCGACCGCGCAGGCTGGGCGCGTACAGCCGGCCCGTCCCCAACATGAGGAACGCGACGCCGAGCACCGAAAGCACCAGCGCGGCGGCCAGCGCCACATACTCCAGGCGCATCGGTTCGGCCACCCAGCTGAGCACGTACAGCAGGTAGGTCCAGATCGTCGACGTGTTCGCCTCGACCCGCTCCCCCTGGTTGAACACCGGCCCGTTGCCGGCCAGCAGGTTGCGCACCGTGCGCAGCACGATCAGCCCGTCGTCGGCGATCCAGCGACGTTGCCAAGCACCCCAACCGAACAGCGCCGCGACCACGGCCACGCTGACCCACAGGCTGATCCGGACCGTCTTGTCGTACGGGAACGCCGGCCGGGTCAGTTTGACCGCAGGCCGAGCGAGCTTCGTGGACGCCAGCCCACGAAGCTGCAACGCCTTGAATCTCTCGCTAGCCGAAGGCAACAGCAGCACCGACGGTCCCGATCCACGCCAACGCCAGCAGCTGCAGGACCCGGTCGCGCAACGCGATGTCCTCAGGTTCACCGGCCAGCCCACCGTCGACGTCGACGGCGTACCGCAGGATGGCGATGGTGAACGGGACCATCGATACGGCGAACCAACCCGCCGAGCCCTGGTCACGGTCGAAGGCCCACAGCCCGTAGCAGACCACCACAGCGGTGGCCGAGAGCGTCCAGACGAAGCGCAGGTATGTGCTCGTGTAGCTTTCGAGCGACTTGCGGATCGCCGCGCCGGTGCGCTCGGCGAGCTGCAGCTCGGCGTAGCGTTTGCCGGCGACCATGAACAGCGACGCGAACGCCGCCGTCAGCAAAAACCATTGGGATAGCTGGGTGTTGGTGGCCGCGCCCCCGGCGATCGCCCGCAGCAGGTACGCCGACGACACAACGCAGATGTCCATCACCGCTTGATGTTTGAGGCCGAAGCAATATGCCAGCTGCATGGCGAGGTAGACGGCCATCACCACGGCCAGGTGCGGCGTCAACCACCAGGACACGGCCAGCGATGCCACGCCGAGCACCGCCGCCAGGACGTACGCGAGCCACTCGGGCACCACGCCGGCCGCGATCGGGCGATAGCGCTTGGTCGGGTGTTCGCGGTCGGCCTCGACGTCGCGTACGTCGTTGATCAGGTAGATGCAGGAGGCGGCCAGGCTGAACACCACGAAGGCCACCCCGACCTGGAGCGCCAGGCGGGTGAGGTCGTACTGCGCACCGCGGCCCGCCGCGCTCAGCGGCGCCGCCAACACCAGCACGTTCTTGACCCACTGCCGCGGACGGATCGCCTTGATGACCCCGGCGACCAGGTTCGTCGGCGGTCCGGTCACGGGGGTAGCCAGGTCTTCACTCAACGGGCCGTACCTCCTTGCCGACGTCCCTGCAGACCGTTATCCACGCGCACGACAGCGCCCGCCACGGCTGCGCCGAGCGCCACACCTGCGGCCACGTCACTCGGGTAGTGCACCCCGGCAAGTATTCGCGACAGCGCCATCGGCGGCACCAGGACCGGCGCCAGCGGCAATCCGGTTGCCCTGCCCAGCAGGATGGCGGCGGCGGTGGTGGAGGTGGCGTGTGCTGACGGAAAGCTCAGCTGACTGGGCACCCCGACATTGACGGCGACGGCGGGATGGCTTGGCCGTTGGCGGCGCACCACCCGTTTGACCACGACCGCTGCCGCATGCGCGGCGAAAGCGCCTACCGCGGCCACTATCCAGTCCCGTCGGGAGCCATGGCGGCGCGGCGCGGCGACCGCGCCCAACAGCGACACGATGACCCAGCCCAGGCTGTGTTCGCCGAAGTGCGACAGCGCCCGCGCCGCGGGCAACACCCCGGGTCGCCCGGCCAGCGCCGACTGGACGGCCACCATCGCGGCGATTTCGCCGCGCGGCGGCTCCCCTGTCGGATCTAACGACTCGGCGTCAGCCATGCTTTGCTGCCGCGTCGCCCGCCGGTAGCAGCACCGACTCCCACTTCTGCTTGCTGGACAGCACGGGCAGCGCGTCCCGGTACGTCTTGCGCATCTCGTCGAATCGACGCAACAGCTGGCGCTGGCGACGCAGCGACGCGAACAACAACGAGAACATCTTGGCCCGGTCACGCTGCCGGTAGACCACCCCGCACCCGTCGGCGGTGGTGACGGTCACGCCGTCGACGGTGCACAGCCGGAACCACCGCGCGTCCTGCGTCGGCACGTTGTACTCGGGACGCTCGTGGGCGGCCGGGTCGGCGGCCTTGAGGTTGTGCAGGATCCCCCGGGCCAGCCGGTAGCCGATCGACACCGGATTCACCGGCGGCTTCATCTCTCTCACCCGGTTCGATGGTGGCGGCAGCTCGGTCGCCGCCGGCAGCACTACCGCGTCGGGGTACTCCTTGCGCAGTCGATGCACCTCGGGCAACCCGGATTCCAGGATGGAGAAGATGTGCTCCGGTCCGGCCAGGAAGTCGTCGATGGCCCGGTTCTGAATCGCCACCGTCGAATATTCAAGGCAGGCAAGGTGTTTCAGGGTCGCCTTGAGGTGGCTGCGGACCAGGCCGCGGACGTCGCCGTCCCAGTGCATCGCCGCGACCACCAGCCGGTTGCGCAGGTGGAAGTAGGCCTGCCAGTCGATGGCGTCGTCCTTGTCGCTCCAGGCCATGTGCCAGATCGCCGCGCCGGGCAGCGTGGCGGTGGGGTAGCCGTGTTCGGCGGCCCGCAGCCCGTAGTCGGCGTCGTCCCACTTGATGAACAGCGGCAGCGGCTGGCCCAGCTCCTCGGCCACCTGGCGCGGGATCATGCACGTCCACCAGCCGTTGTAGTCGACGTCGATGCGGCGGTGCAGGAGTTTGCTCTTCTCGTCTTTGTCGTTGAGCGGATATTCAGCGAAGTCGTGGTCGTATTCGGCGTGCGGCGCCGCGGTCCACATGAAGTTGGACCGGTCCACGACCTCGCCCATGATGTGCAGGTGTGACGGCTCCTGCAGGTTGAGCATCTGGCCGCCCACCAGCATCGGGGTCTTGGCGAACCGACTCAGCGCGAGCACCCGCAGGATCGAGTCCGGCTCGATGCGGATGTCGTCGTCCATGAACAGGATCTGTTGGCAGTCGGTGTTTTTCAGCGCTTCGTACATGACCCGGCTGTAGCCGCCGGAGCCACCCAGGTTGGGTTGGTCGTGGATGGAGAGCCGGTTGCCCAGCCGCGCGGCCGCCACTGGGAAGTCCGGGTGGTCGCGCACCTTGCGGGTGCCCTGGTCGGGCACGATCACCGCGCCGATCACCTCGTCCACCAACGGGTCGTCGGTGAGCGCGAGCAGCGCGTTGGCGCAGTCCGCGGGCCGGTTGAACGTCGGGATGCCGACGGCGACATTGGCCTGCCCCGGCGCCGGGATGGGGGCGTACCAGCCGCCGCTGTGCAGGGTGACGTCGGTGTCGGTGGTGATGTCGAACCAGATCCAGCCGCCGTCTTCGAACGGCTTCAACGGCACCTCGACCTCGACCGTCGCGGGCGCGTCTGTGCCATCAAAGCTGCGGCCCCCGATGGAAATTCGCGCCCCGGTGGCCTTGGTCCGGTAGAGATCCACCCGGCCGGAGCCGGACAGTTCGACGCGCAGCACCACGGACTCGCAGATCGACCAGCGGCGCCAATAGCTGGCCGGGAACGCGTTGAAGTACGTCGCGAACGAAACTTCGGATTCCCTGCCGATCTCCAACGACGTGCGACTGGTGGCGTGCGCCCGCCGCGCGTTGGTGGTCGACTCCTCCAGATACAGCTTGCGTACGTCGAGGGGTTCGCCGGGCCGCGGCAGGATTATTCGGGAGAGCAGGCTTACGGCAGTCATCAGGAAGATTCTCCGGTCGGTGACGATGCAGGCCGCGCAGCGGCCTGAGGAGGAGGCGGCCCATCCGGCGCCGTTAGCGGCACGCCATCGCGCAGATGCGGCGCAAGGACGTTGTCGTACATGTTCAAGGCGCTGGCGATGGCCATGTGCATATCCAGGTATTGATATGTACCCAGACGGCCGCCGAACAGGACCTTTGCGGACGCCGTCTCGGCCTTGGCCCTGGCCCGATATGCGGCCAGCAGCGCACGGTCGCCTTCGGTGTTGATCGGATAGTAGGGCTCGTCGTCGTCGTTGGCGAAACGGGAGTACTCGCGCATGATGACCGTCTTGTCGGTCGGGTAGCTGCGCTCGGGGTGGAAGTGGCGGAACTCGTGGATGCGGGTGTAGGGCACGTCCAAGTCGTTGTAGTTCATCACCGGAGTGCCCTGAAAGTCCCCGGTCGGGAGCACTTCCAGTTCGAAGTCCAACGTGCGCCAGCCCAGCCGCCCCTCGGCGTAGTCGAAGTAGCGGTCCAACGGCCCGGTGTACACGACGGGTGCGTCGGGGTTGGCGGCGCGCAGTTCGTCGCGAACCTCGAACCAGTCCGTGTTCAGCCGCACCTCGATGCGCTCGTCGGCGGCCATGTTCTCCAGCCAGGCGGTGTAGCCGTGGACCGGCAGGCCCTCGTAGGTGTCGTTGAAGTAGCGGTTGTCGAAGGTGTAGCGGACGGGCAGCCGGGTGATGTTGGCCGCCGGCAGTTCTTTGGGGTCGGTCTGCCACTGCTTGGCGGTGTAACCCTTGACGAACGCTTCGTAGAGCGGCCGCCCGATCAGCGAGATGGCCTTTTCTTCGAGGTTCTGCGCGTCGGCGGTCTCGATCTCAGCGGCCTGTTCGGCGATGAGCTTGCGCGCCTCGTCGGGGGAGAAGTATCGGCCGAAGAACTGCGAGACCAGCCCCAGGCCCATCGGGAACTGGTAGGCCTGCCCGTTGTGCATGGCGTAGACCCGGTGCTGGTACCCGGTGAACTCGGTGAACTGCCGCACGTAGTCCCACACTCTCTTATTAGAGGTATGGAACAGGTGGGCGCCGTATTTGTGGACCTCGATGCCGGTTTGCGGCTCGGGTTCGGAATACGCGTTGCCACCGATGTGCGGTCGCCGCTCAACGACGAGCACACGCTTGCCGAGTTGGGTGGCAACGCGCTCGGCGACGGTCAGGCCGAAAAATCCGGAGCCGACGACATAGAGGTCAAAGCGAGCGGTCATCGGTTGCCTAGGGTATCTGACCTTGCTGCCAAAACCCGCTTGCGGCGACGTCCCGCGCGAGGTTCATCACACGTCACGCTTATGAACCGCTCGCGTAGCGATTGCCTCACGATTCGATCTCGCCACTCTAGTCACAAGAATCTCACTCGTACCATCGATCCTGTGGGTTTGAGTTGACGCCACATCTGTAATTTCAAATGCTTAGGAGACTTTCGTGCCGAACCGACGCCGACGCAAGCTTTCGAAAGCCATGAGCGCGGTCGCAGCCCTGGCAGTCGCAAGTCCGTGTGCATACTTCCTCGTCTACGAAGCGACCGCGGCCAACAAGCCGGTGGAGCACCACGAGTTCAAGCAGGCCGCCAACATCGCTGACCTGCCGAACGAGCTGATCGGGGCGCTCTCGCAGGGGCTGTCGCAGTTCGGCATCAACATTCCTCCCGTGCCCGCACTCGGCACGACCGGAACCACCGGACTGGGCACCACTCCCGGCCTGGGCACCAGCCCTGGCCTGGGTGTCAGCCCCGGCCTCGGCGCCACCCCCGGACTGGGGACGACCCCCGGACTGGGGACGACCCCCGGGCTCGCCAGCCCGGGCCTGACCAGCCCCGGCCTGCCCCCGACGGACCCGACCGGAGCGCTCGGGACGCCGGGCGCCACGCTGTCGCCGACGACGGGCCTGCCCACCACCGGCCTGCCCGCCGCGGGCGTGCCGGCCACCGGAGTCAACCCCGCGCTGACCAGCCCGGTCGGAATTGCCCCCGGTGCCGCCACCGGCGTCGGCGAGGTGCCCATCACCACTCCGGTCGGACTGGACCCCGGCGTCGACGGCACGTACCCGATCCTGGGCGACCCGTCATTGGGCGCCGGCACCGGCCTTTACCCGGTGACCCCCACCGGCACTGGTGGCGGCAGTAGCGGCGGCGGCGGACTCGTCAACGACGTCATGCAGTTGGCGAACCAGTTGGGCGCCACGCAGGCGATCGACCTGATCAAGGGCCTGGTCATGCCGGCGATGATGCAGGGCATCCAGAACGCCGGCGGAGCCGCTCCGGCAGGCGCCGCACCGGCCATCCCCGGCGCGCCCGCACTGCCGGCGGTTCCCGGCGCACCCGCGGTACCCGGTGTCCCGGCCGCTGCGGCGGCGGTTCCCGCGGCTCCCGCCCCGACAGATCTCATCCCGGTCACCTAACAACTCCAACGACCTGTCACCTGACGGCACCGCAGAAGTCACGCTCGGCCGCCCGCCCAGCACCTAATCCTCTGCGGTGTCGTCGACATGTTTCGTCCCACTAATGCCGTGTCGTCTCATATGAAACATTAGGCACAGAAGTAACATCGCCTGGTGCTCTCCCGTAGCCGCGCACCGACGATGCTGCTCACCGCTGTCGCGACAACGGTGGTCATCGTCTCGGGGATGCTGCACAGCCCGCTCTTCGGGAGCAACCACGCGCGGCCGACGACGAACCAAGACACCAGGCTCAGCGAGCAGCCGCTGGTCGGGCTAGGTGGCGGCGAGACCGTCCGCGAACTCACCCAGGACACCCCGTTCTCCCTGGTCGCGCTCACCGGTGACCTGTCCGGCACTTCCACCCGGGTGCGCGCGAAGCGCCCGGACGGCTCGTGGGGACCCTGGTACCAGGCCGAGTACGAGACCGCATCGCTCGAGGGCACGGGCGCCGACGGCGGCTCCGAGGGGCCCCGGGGCACCTCTCCGGTGTTCGTCGGTAGCACCACGACCGTGCAGATCGCGGTGACCCGACCGGCCGACGCTCCAGTGACCCAGGCACCGCCCGGGCCGTCCGCGCACGACTCCGCGCATGGCGGCCTCGGTTACCGTCCCGCCAGCAAGGAACAGCCCTTCGGGCAGAACCTTTCCGCCATCCTCATCACCCCGCCGCCGCTGGCGCCGTCCGAAATCCACTGGACACCCCCCACCGGGGTGACCATGCCGGGCCAGGCGCCGCCGATCATCAGCCGAGCGGAATGGGGCGCCGACGAGTCACTGCGCTGCGGAACCCCGCAATACGACCCGGGAATACGCGCCGCCGTCGTGCACCACACCGCGGGCAGCAACGACTACTCGCCGCTGGAATCGGCCGGGATCGTCAAGGCGATTTACACGTATCACAGCAAGACGCTGGGCTGGTGCGACATCGCCTACAACGCGCTGGTCGACAAGTACGGCCAGGTGTTCGAGGGCAGCGCCGGCGGGCTGACCAAGGCGGTCGAGGCCTTCCACACCGGCGGCTTCAACCGCGACACCTGGGGTGTGGCGATGCTCGGCAATTTCGACGACATGCCACCCACGCCGGTCCAGCTGCGTGCCGTCGGCCGGCTGCTCGGCTGGCGGCTAGGTCTCAACGACATCGACCCCAAGGGCGAGGTGGACCTGCAATCGGCGGGCAGTTCCTACACCGTGTTCCCGGCCGGTGCGGTGGCCAAGTTGCCGACGATCTTCTCGCACCGCGACGTCAGCAACACCCACTGTCCTGGCAATGCCGCCTACGGACTGATGGACGAGATCCGCGAAATCGCGGCGCATGTCAACGATCCGCCGCCAGAGCTGATCAAAGCGCTGGAGGGTGGCGCGATCTACCAGCACTGGCAGGAAATGGGCGGAATGAAGAGCTATCTGGGCCCGCCCACATCCCCGGAGGGCGACGCGGAGGGCGGCGCCGTGTTCGTGACCTTCGCCAAGGGCGCGATGTACTGGTCGCCGGCGACCGGCCCGCAACCCATCACCGGCGCGATCTATGACGCCTGGGCGTCGCTGGGCTACGAACGCGGCCCGCTCGGGTTGCCGACCGGCGCCGAGTTCCAGGAGCCGCTGTACATCGCCCAGAACTTCCAGCACGGGACGCTGAACTTCGAGCGGCTCACCGGCAACGTCTTCGCGGTCGTCGACGGGATCAGCACGCCGGTGGCCACCCAACCGCCCGCCGGTTCGACGGTGCCGGCCGAGCACTTCACGCCGCCGACGAATCCGGAACCCTGAGTCAACTGGCCGCTGGCGCTAGTCTGCGTCGTGTGCCCGAGACGCCGTATCTGACGATCGACCTCGAGCGGGTGCGCGAGAACTTCGTCGCGTTGCAGGGCCTGTTGCCGCACGCACGGATCCGCTACGCGGTGAAGGCGAACCCCGCCCGGGAGGTCTTGTCGCTGCTCGCGGCCGAGGGCGCCGAGTTCGACGTCGCCTCGCTCGGCGAGATCGACGCATGCGGTGCCGCCGGCATCGACGGCGGGCTGCTGACCTTTGGCAACACCATCAAGAAGGCGTCGGCGGTGCGGATGGCATATGCCCGCGGGGTGCGGCGGTTCTCGTTCGACACCGCGGACGGCGCCGCCGCGCTGGCCGAGCACGCGCCCGGCGCGAGCGTGGAATGCCGTATCGCACCGGCGTTTCCGTCGTCCGTCACGCCCTTCGGCCACAAGTTCGGCTGCGATCCCGGTGACGCCGCGGCGCTGCTGGAGGGCGCGCGAAGCCTGGGGCTGCGCCCCGAGGGCGTGTGCTTCCACGTCGGCTCCCAGCAGCTTGACCCGGCGGCGTGGGAGCTCGGAATACGTTGTGCAGCGGAGGTCTTCGATCAGGTGGGTGACCTCACCACGATCAACCTCGGCGGCGGATTCCCCGTTGCCTACGCGGATGCGGTGCCGGACCTGTCGGCCGTTGCCGACGCGATCGCTGCCGCGCTGGCGCGCCATTTTGGTGATGGCTTGCCACGCCTGGTGATCGAACCCGGCCGGGCAGTTGTCGGTTCGGCCGGGACGATCCATTCCGAGGTGGTCGGGGTGCGCTCCGGCACCGACGGGCGGCGTTGGGTATACCTCGACATCGGGCGCTACGGCGGGCTCGCCGAGACCGAGAACGAGTACATCCGATACCGGCTGCGCACCGACCGCGACGCCGATCCCGTTGCCGACGCCGTCGTTGCCGGCCCGACCTGCGACGGCGACGATGTGCTGTACCAACGCTATCCATTGCCGGTGACGCTGCGGTCCGGCGACCGTGTTCAGATCGAGGCGGCCGGCGCGTACACGGCCAGCTACGCATCGACGGAGTTCAACGGATTCGCGCCGTTGCCAACGTATTTCGGTGACACTGCGGCGCCAACGGCCCGAGAGATAGTGGAGCCGCTCGGGCGGGGCCTGACTCGCAATTGGCGCCTGTCCGAGGTGGTGTGCGAGGTGCGCACCGAGTTCCAGCATCTGGTGATCGGCCGGACCGAGCAGGGCATCGCGTTGTTCAGCGATGGCGAGCGGCAGAGCACCGAGTTCAGCCAGCTCGTCTACCACGAAGCGCTGCTGGTGCCGGCGCTGCTGCTGGCGGACAAGCTGGAACGGGTGCTGGTGATCGGCTCCGGGGAAGGCGTGGTGAGTCAACTGGCGGTAGCCGCCGGAGCCACACACGTCGACCACGTCGACATCGATCGCGAAGCGGTTCGGCTCTGCGCGGAGCACCTGCCGTATGGCTACAGCGTCGACGAATTGCGAAGGGCGGAAAAAGGTCTCGGCCCGGTGTCGGTGCACTACCGCGACGGCTGGGACTTTGTGGATCGGTCCACCGTGTCGTACGACGTCGTCGTGGTCGACCTGCCCGACGAGCGCAGCGAACCCGCCCAACACAACCGGCTTTACGACGTCGGGTTCCTGGAAAGGTGCCGCAAGATCGGCCAGGTGGTCGTCGGGCAGGCCGGGTGTCCGACGTTGTGGCGCAACGAGACGCTGCACCGGTCGTGGCGGCGATTTCACGAAACCTTCGACAACGTCGTCTATTTCGGTAGCGACGAGCACGAGTGGGCGTTTCTGTCTGGAGTGTCCGGACCACTCGATGATCCCGTGGCGACCATGTCCGCCCGGTTGGCGACGCTTCCCTATCAGCCCCGCACCATTGACGCCGCATCGCTGATCGCCTGCACCGTGCCGCCGAAGGCATTGCGCGGCTAGGAGCTCAGGGGTCTGGCACCCCGCCGCCACATTGACTCTGCGCCCAGGGCGACAAAGTGCGAGTAACCACCGCCCAAACCGCAGCATCAACGCGGGACAGGCACGATCGGCTATTCCCAGGACGCGGACCAGGCCCTAGCGTTTTCGGCGTGGCGACCGATCTGCTCAAGCCTCCGCCGCGGGCCCTCGTCTCGGCGGCGCGCAGTTCCGTAGGCGATATCTGGCGTCCGGTGGCGACCGGCGGGTACCGCGATCTGCGTCGGCCGCATCCGCGCTCAGCACCCGCGACGCTGCCGCGCACGACATTCGACCCCACGCTGGCCCGGAACATCCCGGACCCGTATCCCGATTTTCAGCGGATTCGTGAGCACCCCGTGGTGGTCAATGAGCGGTTGGGCGTGTGGATGCTCGGCCGCTACGACGACGTGCACGCCGCCATCCGCGCCAACGACAAACTCTCGTCGCGAGACGGCGTGATGCTGCGTTCTTTCGTGGCCAACATGGTGGTCTTCGCCGATCCCCCGGATCACACCCGGTTGCGGCACGTCGTCGCTCCGATGTTCAACAAGCGGGCCGTCCAGACCTGGACGACCGACATCCGCGAGTTGGCCCATGAGGCGATCACGGGCCTGAACGCCGGCAATGTCGTCGATATGGTTCCGGCGCTCACCGTTCCCATGCCGATCAACGTGATCGCCAGAATTCTCGGAATCCCCCGCGAGCAGTGGCCGGGATTTCGCGCGGTCTCGGAAAAGTTCGCACAGATCTTCGGCCCCCAATCCTTGTCCGGCATGGTGCGTTTGATGGGCAATGCCATGCAGGCATACCTGCGCCTGCGCTGCTTTTCGGACGCGGAAATGCGCCGCCGCGCAACGCATCCCGCAGACGATCTGTTGACTCGCCTGCAGGCGGCAACGATGTCCGGTGAACTCACCGAGCAGGAGGCCTTCCTCTACGTTCTGGTACTGCTGGTGGCCGGCAACGAGACGACCACAAACCTGTTGGGGATGCTCCTCGTCAGGCTCGCTGAGGATCCGGAGTTGTTCGCCGAGCTCAAAGCCGACCGCAGCCTGCTCCCCGCCGCGGTCGAGGAAACCGCACGCTGGGGCTCGCCGGTTCAGTGGGCAGCCAGAACGGCGATCACCGACTACCACGCCGGCGACACGGTAATTCCCAGCGGCGCAAAGGTCTTGCTGTTCTACGGCTCGGCCAACCGTGATCCCGCCAAATTCCATGAGCCCGACCGCTTCGACGTCCATCGCGAGACCACCGGACACGTCGCGTTCGGTCACGGGCTGCACTTCTGTATGGGCGCTCATCTCGCCCGGCTTGAGGCGGCGACGGCCGTCGACTGCCTGCTCGATGAGGTCGACAGTCTCGAACTGGCGGGGCCGGTGCGGTGGAGCACCACGCCGTCGTTGCGCGGGCCGGTGTCCGTGCCGTTGCGGCTCAATCGGCGCTGACGATCGAGTCTCTCCCGGCGATCATGCCGGTGCGGTTGGTGACGCTCGCCTGGCGGCGCCGTGCCTCAGAAAGCGGTTCGCGGCTAGGGGATTTCGTCGTCGTCGCCGTATGTAGGAGTTCTTGTGGGTGGTGGAAGGTGTTGGTGCGGGGTTCGCCGTGGTCGAGTTGGGGTGGGGGGATCCATTACACCGGGACCGTCAACACGCTATTTCTGGTGCAGCAGGGTTGCGCCTTGCATCAGCTGGGCGCGACGACTCCTGGGACGGCGCGCTGAAGGAAATCGATTTCGTCGGCCTTGACCTGGGCGTCGAGATAGAGCTCAAAATGGGTACAGGCGTAACGCCGGAGTTCACCCCGCGGGGCGCGTTGTGCGGCCTTGACGGCGGGCGCGGCGGGCGTGATCGAGTCGCTGTCAGATACGCACACCAGTAGCGGCATCGCCAGCCGCGACGCCTTGAGTCCTGGACGCCGCAGGCTGAGCCGCAGCGTCACGGCAGCTGAAACTTCGTTGCGCCACAACCCTTTCGGCGATACCAGCGCCTCGAAATGCAGTTTCGCGTCGGGTGCGGTTATCGCTGCAAGCGTGCCGGGGTCGCCAAAGGCAGGCACGAGATGGGGCGGACGGCCGCGCCAGGCGGCGACCTGATCCCGCAGGCCCGCCACGACAAGCCGGACGACATTCTTCAGCGGCACCCACCTGCGCGAGGCCATCAGGGTGGGAATCCCGTCAGTGAACGGCACCTGGGCGATCACCGCAGCGATACGGGGATCTGTCGCGGCCACCTCCAGCACATGACCTCCGCTAAATGAGGTGCCCCACAGCACAATTCGTTCCGGATCGACTTCGTCGAGCTGACGTGCCCACTCCACGACCGCCCGGTAGTCAGCGATCTGGCGGTCAATGTCGAGCAGTTGACGCGGCTGGCCGCTGGATGCACCAAAGTGGCGGTAGTCGAAAAGGACGACCGCATAACCTGCAGCGCGGAACGCCTCGGCGTAGGCGGGTAAACCGTCGTCTCGGGTTCCCGAGAAACCGTGCGCCATCACCACGCAGGGCAGTCTTCGGTTCGCGCCCTCAGGGCGATATACGTAAGCCGCGAGCCGCTCATCATCGGATGGGATGTGGACATCTTCGCGTTGCGACACGGCTGTTCGCACCTCCCGGAGACGGGCTCGACAAATCCGAACGATACACCGCTGGTCAATCGGGTCCGTCATCATTTTGTCCACCAAGCAGCTTGCCTGGGTGGTGGAAGGTGTTGGTGCGGGGTTGGCCGTGGTCGAGTTGGGGTGGGGGGATCCATTCGGTGTCGTTGTTGGCGTTTTTGCGGGTGGTCCAGCCTTTGTCGAGGAGGCGGTGGTCGGGGCCGCAGGCGAAGGTGAGGTCGTTGACGTCGGTGGTGTGGCATTGCGCCCAGGGGGTGACGTGGTGGACTTCGGCGTAGTAGCCGCTGACTTCGCAGCCCAGGGCTGAGCAGCCGTGTTCTTTGCCGTAGAGCACGATGCGTTGGCCGGGTGAGGCCAGCCGTTTGGTGTGCTGCAAGGCGATGGCTTTGCCGTTGTCGAAGACCGCCAGGTAGTGGTGGGCGTGGCGGGCCAGGCGGATCACGTCGTTCATGGGCAGCAGGGTGCCGCCGCCGGTGAGGCCGCAGCCGGCGGCGGCTTCGAGGTCGTTCAGGGTGGTGGCGATGATGATGGTGGCCGGCAGTCCGTTGTGCTGGCCGAGGTCGCCGCTGGCCAGCAGGGCGCGTAGCCCGGCCAGCAGTCCGTCGTGGTTGCGTTGGGCGGCGCTGCGCTTATCACCTTGGATGGCGTCTTGGGAGGGGGTGCCGTCCACACAGGGCTTTTCCTCGGCGTTGTTGCACATGCCGGGGGCGGCGAGTTTGGCCAGCACGGTTTCGACGGTGGCGCGGGCTTCGGGGCTCAGGTAGCCGCTGATCGGCGACATTTTGTCGGGGCCTTGTTTGCCGATGATCAGGCAGCGTTTGCGGGCGCGTTGTTGTTCTTCGGTGTAGTCGCCGTCGGGGTTGATGGTGTCCAGGGTTTTCTGGGCGAGTTTTTCCAGTTGGTCGGGGCGGTAGTCGCCGCCCAACTTCGCCAGGTCGCGGTCGGCTTTGGTGCAGGTGTCCACATCGACGCTGGCGGGTAGGTGGGCGAAGAACTTTCTGATGACCCGGATGTGGGATTCATCGAGGTGGCCCTGGCGTTGGGCTGCGGCGGTGGCCGGCAACAGCGGTTCCAAGGGTTGCCCGCTCATCGCGCGGCGCGGTCCCAGGTCGGCGGCTTCGGCGATGAAGCGGTTGGCTTCGCCGCGGGTGATGCGCAGCCGGTTGGCCAGTACCCGCGGCAGTTTGCCGCCCAACTCCTCCTCGCCCACTTGGGTGCGCAGGTGGTTGATCAACGCATGTCGCGCCACCGGCAGGCGGCGCACTTCGGTGAGCAACGCCTCCAGATACGTCATGGTTTCCCGCCCGCTCAACGCATCCGGGCACACGTCGAGCACCGCCGAGACCGCCTGCTGCAGTGACGCGAACGCCTCCGCAAACGCCTCGGAACTACTCGAACTCATGTTCGAATTGTACGTCTGGGGTGTGACAACAGTCCCGTTAACGAAAGGCTGGTGAACAGGAGCCCACGCCATGTCGTTCGTGGTCACAGCGCCCGCGGCAGCCACCGCTGCGGACCGCCTTCGACAGGATCCTCATTCCGCCGCACCCTATGACCGCGACGATCCGCCGGCCGGGAATCCCCGCTACCGTCCGCCGCTTCGGCACGCCGTTCATGGGAGGAGCAACTCGCGCTCGCCACCGAACCGCAACCCCTAACAAAAAGACTCACAAGATCGTCTGCCGGTTCGGAAAGTCCGCTGCGCGAACACTAATGCGGCAATTAGGAAACGAGACCCTCATTCTCCGGCGCGGATGGGCCGCGCGCGACTACGCTCCATTTGCCTTGGCTATCAGTGTCGTCAAAAAGACCGTCAGGAGGACAGGGCCATGTCGTTCGTGGTCACAGCGCCGGAGGCAGTCACGGCTGCGGCCGGGAATCTAGCCGGTATCGGCTCGACGCTGCAGGAGGCAGCCGCTGCCGCCGCGGGCCCCACCACCGGCATCACCACGGCCGCCGCCGACGAGGTGTCGGTGGCAATTTCGCGGCTGTTAAGCACCTTCGGCGAGGAGTTTCAAGCCGTCAACAACCAAGCGGCCAACTTCCATGCCGAATTCGTCCGGTTGCTGAACGGCGGGGCGGCCGCATACGTCAACGCCGAGATCGCCAACGCCAGTCAGACCCTGGCGAGCGCGGTGACCGGGCACGTCCAGACGTTCCTCAACGGCGGCGGCCTGGCCACCGCGGAGACCGCCACCGGCGGCGCCTACGTGCGGCTCTTCGAAAACACCTCTACCAACCTGCGGGCGCTCTTCGCCGCCTGGGAGGCATATCCGTTCCCGTTGCTCCAGGCGGTCGGCGGCAACTGGCTGCGCTACTCGCAGATGATCTCCTACGGAGTTCGCAGCTTCATCGAGAACTTCCCCCAGAACCTGGCCAATCTGCCGTCGGCCATCGAGACCGGCATCCAGGGGCTCGTCACCTTCCCGTTCGCGCAGTACACCGAGCAGTTCATCCGCCAGCAGTTCGCCTTCGCCCACGCCGCCCACCAGACGTTCAACCAGATGATGACCGGCCTGTGGAACGGACTGCCCGCATTCAGCACCGGGGTTCACACGTCAATCCAGCAGTTGTTCGCGGGCGACTTCAACGCGTCGGTGGCCACCCTCGGTCAGGCCACCGCGAACCTGCTGGTCACCGGGTTCGACACGAGCAACGTCGTGGTGACTACACCGGGCAACGACTCGGTTCTCGCCATTGCCAAACCCGTGCCGCTCGGGCCGCTGGCAGATTTCTTCAACCTGATCGACATCGCCGGGCAAGACATGCAGTATCTGACGAACCTGACGTCGGTGCCCATCCTCCGGCAGATGTCGCAGAACCTGACCAACATGCTCGTCGTGTCCACGACCCCGAGCATCGAGGCGGAACTGTACGTGCCGCCGACGCAGGTGATATTTCCACCGCCGATCCCGCCAGTTTCATTCCCCGACTTCGCCGCCGGAACCCTCAGCGCCTTCTTCGGGATGCCGTTGGTCCTCTCCTATGCGGTCGTTGGTGCGCCGTTCGCCGGCCTGAATGCGTTCGCCACCGGCCTGGAGTCGATCCAGCAGGCCTTGTGGGCCGGCAACGGCTTGGGCGCACTGGGCGCGCTCATCGATCTTCCGGCGAACACGCTGAACGGCTACCTCAACACCGCCACCACCTTGGACGCGGCGATACCGGTGGCAACGGGCCTCACCCCACCACTCCTACCAACGGAAATGTTGATCACCCTGCACTTGCCGTTCGACGGGATTCTCGTTCCGTCCCACCCGGTCACCGCGACGATCACCTTCCCCGGCTATAACCCCCCATCGCCTTTCCCACAACCAAATCCATTGGAAGTCACCGTCTTCGGCACACCCTTCATGGGGCTCGTCCCGCTGCTGGTCAACTACATACCTCAGCAGTTGGCGCTAGCCATCACACCGACGGCGTAACAACAACCCTCACAGGATCGCGACGGCGACCACGAGCCCCAGGGCGACCTGCGCTGCCGCCACGATGCGCGACTCGTGGCGGTACTCCTCAGCGTGGAACAACGTGTCGACGTCGATGCCGAGCACCAACGTCGCGATCCGCATCATGGCAACCTGTGCGGCGATCCCGACCAACCCGTAGACCGCCGCCGCCAGCAGTCCCTCGACCAATCGGCCCGACGCCGAGTAGATGGCCAGCACCACGATCAGCGCCATGCTGACCATCCCGGCGGCGGTCACGATGATGGCGTTCGGATTTCCGGCGCTGACCAATCGGCGCAGATGCCCGGGCGTGGTCCAGTCGATGGCATAGAAACCGACGATCAACAGCACCAGCCCGAGGATCGCGTACAAGACGATGGCACTGACCCCGCGGCCGAGGTGACTCCAATATTCCGGCGCCAGCGCCACGACGGTTGACGTCATCGATGATCTCCGTTCACTTCAAAGGGATTCGGTGTGGGACGAAAGCTGCGCCGTCGTCGGTGATCAAACCTGCCGTCTCGCGGATACCCAAACCGGCGGACGAATCGCCGACGATCCAGGCACCCAGCGCGGGTCGCATTCCGTCGAATTCCGGTAAGGGATCCAACAATTGGTAGACGAAACCCTCTTCGCCGTAGACGCCCCCGGTCGCCGTCTCCAGGCCGGCACCCACGATGGTGACGTTCGCTCCCTCGCGGCCGAGCTTCGGCTTGCGCACGTATTCGGTCAACTCGTGCGGGTCATCCAGGTAGGCGGGCAACAGATTTGGATGTCCGGGGTACATCTCCCACAAGATCGCCAAGATCGCCTTGTTGGAAAGCAGTGTCTTCCACAGCGGCTCGATCCACATCGTCTGCGGCAGACTCGACATTGCGTACTTGCCGAACTCGTCGTCGAGCACCCACTCCCAGGGATACAGCTTGAAGATCGCGTGGATCGGCGCCTCTTCTAGGTCGACGAACCGTTCCAGGGCGTTGTCCCAGCCGATGTCCTCGATCATCAGGCCGATGGTCTCGAAGCCGGCTTCGGCCGCGGTCTCCTGCATATAGGTCGTCGTAATCTGGTCCTCACCAGTGTGTTCCACGCCCGACCAACTCAGGTGCAGCTGGTTGGTGGGCAATTGGTCGCCCACGACCTTCCACCGGTCAACCAGTTGTTCGTGCAACGAGTTCCACTGGTCGTCATCGGGGAACTTGTCTTTGAGCCAATACCATTGCACGATCGCGGCTTCCAACAAAGTCGTCGGCGTATCTGCGTTGTACTCCAGCAGCACCGCCGGGCGTCGCCCGTCGTAACGCAGGTCGAAGCGACCATAGACATGCGGGTCGGAGCGCCGCCACGATTCGGCGATCGCGGGCCAACTCCATTCCGGCAGACCGAAATCCGCGTACCGCTCCATCAGCACCACTTGCTCGACCGCGTTCAGGCACATCGAATGAAGCAGCTCGACGTCGGCTTCGAGGGCCAGGATCTCGTCCATCTCGAACTCGTAGTACACCGACTCGTCCCAGTACGGCCGGGCTGCGCCGCTCGCATCACGCGCCGGCGTGCCATACACCAACCCTTGCGATTCGACGATCGACTGCCAATTCGGCCGCGGGGTCGTCCTGCCGCGCCTCACGAGCCGCTGCTCCCCTTGCCCCCGCCTCCGCCGAAGCCACCCCGCTGAATCGTGGTGCCCGACTTGGTGGTGATGTGCGCACCGGGAGGACGAGCGGTGGTTCCGCCGATCGGTCGCTGGCCGACCGAACCCCTGCTGCCGTAGTAGTAGCGGTACTGGTGCCCGCCCCAGAAGAAGAACCCGTTCATGCCCGCGGTGTGCCCGCTGCAGTAGCTGTCCGGGACGACCACCGGTTGGCCATTGGGATCGTCCTGCACACATTGCGCGGTGACATGGTCCGGCGAAAACAGCCAATACCCGAAGGCCGCCACCAAACCGACCACGCCGACCGCGGCCGCCGAGCCCATCAGGACCCGCTTCTGCTTGCGGCGCTTCTCCTCCGCCGCGCGCCGCGCCTCCTCAAATGCGCGCTGCTTCTCCTCGAACTTCCTGCGTGCCCGCAGCTCGGCCGGGGTCGGCGGACGGGGCTTGGTCGTCTCCGCGTCCTGGAACTTGACACTGCCGGGGGTTCCCGGCGGGCGGGACTCGGTGGGTCTGGCCCGCCTATCTTGCTCGGCCGACTTCCACGGCTGCGATATCCTCGGCCCCTCCGACGGCTCATCCGACGGCTTGAGCCCCTCCGGTGTCTCATCCCCCGACTGGGGCGGTTGAGCGTCTGGTTGTTCGCTCGATGCGCTCTCCTCAGACCCGCCCTTGCCTGGTGGGTCTTCGTCGTCCCCCACTAGCTGTCCTCCGGTCGATTCGGGCCGTGCGCGGCGACATCACGCACGCGGGCAGTCTCCCATATCAGCATCGGCTGCGTGCCTAACGCCACCACCGCTCCAGAACCCGTGCGACGCCGTCCTCGCTGTTGGTGGCCGTGACCTCGTCGGCGGCGGCGAGTGCGGCGGGGTGCGCATTGGCCATCGCCACCCCCCGACCCGCCCACAGCAGCATCGGCACGTCATTGGGCATATCGCCGAACGCCACCACGTCCGCGTCCGGAATGCCCAACGGATCAGCGACCTCGCGGACACCGGTGGCTTTGCTGATGCCGCGCGGCACGATCTCGATCAAGCCGTTGTTGGTCGAATAGGTCAGGTCGCCCTCGGTGCCGATATGCCCGCTCAGTTCGGCCGCCATATCGGCGCTGTCCGCGCCTGCTTTTCGGATCAGCAGCTTGATCGCCGGCGCGCTGAGCAAGTCCTCGACGGAGACCTCGGTGTTGTCCGGATTGAGCCACGCGTGCTCGTAGCCCGGTGAGCTGACGAACTGTGGGGACGCGGTGTCGTGCGCCCGTTCGCCGATCCGCTCGACGGCCAGCCCGGCGCCGGGTATCACACGCGTCGCGATCTCCGCCAACTGCGCCAGGGCGTCGACAGACAGCGTGCGCGCCGACACCACCCTGTCGGTGGCCGGGTCGTAGATGACGGCGCCGTTGGCGCACACCGCCATTGGCGCGAAGCCGAGTTCCTCGACGACCGGCCGGATCCAGCGCGGCGGCCGGCCAGTGGCCAGGACGAATTGGGCGCCACCGGCGACCGCGGCGCGCACCGCGGCCCGGGTACGTGGGGAGACGGTTTCGTCGTCATTGAACAAAGTGCCGTCGACGTCGCAGGCGATGAGGGCCGGCCTCTTGGCCGGCGACGCGTTTGATGTTGTCAGCGCGAACTACCTCGATCGGGCTTGGGTCTGCTCACGCCGTCGTACCCGCGCTTCTGCATCCGCTCCGCCAGTTCAGCGATACGGAATTCTCTGGACTCCTCGGGGGTCGGCGCGCTTCCGCCCAGCCGCCGCGGCACCCAATACTCTCCCGGCGGATGCGGGTATTCCTCCTGCACCTGGTAGAGCATCCTGTTCATCACGTCGCGCAAGGCTCCGTTGAACGTTTCGATGTCGCCCTGCGGCCACATCGGGGCTCCGATTTTCACCGCGATCGGAACCTTGTTGCGGAACAGCTTTTTCGGGTGGTCTTTAGGCCAAATCCGGTGTGCCCCCCAAACAATCATCGGGATGATCGGCACCCGCGCCTCCATCGCCATCCGCGCGGCACCGGTTTTGAATTCGCGTAATTCGTAACTGCGACTGATCGTTGCCTCCGGATGCAACCCGACGATTTCGCCCTCGCGTAGCCGTTGCACCGCAACGGCGTACGCCTCGTGGCCCAGCGAGCGGTCGACCGGGATGAGCTGGGTGTGCTTGATCACGTAGTTGACGGCTTTGACGTCCTGCATTTCGGCCTTGATCATGAACCGCAGCCGCCGCTTGCGCTCCAACGCGGCCAGCGAGGCGGGAATCCAGTCCACGTAGCTGGTGTGATTCAGGGTGATCAGGGCGCCGCCGCTGCTAGGAATGTGCTCGAGGCCCTCGTAGGTGATCTTGTTCCCGTTCAGCGCAACTACCGATGGAACAAAAAATTCCATGAATCGGAAAAACGGCTCCGCCATAACCTGATTATCCTTCCCCCGACCTTGAATGATGCTGTGAACGGCTAACCAACTCGGCTGCGTCCAACTGAGCCGCCTCCTCCAGCGTGGGGGCACTGCCACCGAGCCGGCGGGGCACCCACCACGCGCCGGCCTCCGTCGGATAGCTCTCCTGCACGCGGTGCAGGAGTGCGTTCATCGCGTCACGCAGCACTTGGTTGGTCGCCGCGATGCCGTCGGCGGCCCGAAACGGCGGACCCGCCGCCACCGTCACCGGTATCTTCTTGCGGCCCAGTTGACGTGGATGGTCCTTGGTCCAGATCCGCTGTGCACCCCAGACAATCAGCGGAACGATCGGAACGTCCGCTTCGATGGCCATCCGCGCCGCGCCTGTCTTGAAATCCTTGAGTTCGAAGCTACGGCTGATGGTGGCCTCGGGATAGACCGCGACCAACTCGCCGTCCCGTAGCGCCTGCACCGCATGAACGTAGGCATCCGCGCCCGAACTGCGGTCGACGGGAATGGCCCCGTTCTTCTTGATCAGAAAGTTGACGATCTTCACCCGCTGCATCTCTGCTTTGAGCATGTACCTCAGCCGGCGGTGTCGGCGGCGCATGATCAACCCAGCCGGGAGAAAGTCGACGTAGCTGGTGTGATTGATGGCGATAACGGCACCCCCGCGTTCGGGGATGTTCGCTTCCCCGACGTAGGTGATCTGCGTTCCGGTCGCCAGCACCAGCAACTTGGCCAGCTCTTCACAGGCGCGGTAAATCGGCTCCGCCACGGGTCACTGCTCCGGTGCTCGGGCGGGATTGGCCCGCTCGGCGCGCAACGCCGCCTTCATCGCCGCCTCCTCCGCGTCCATCTGCGCGGCTTCGGCCAGCGAGGGCGCGCCACCGCCCAACCGGCGGGGCACCCAGAACTCGCCCGCCGGATGCGGCCCGTACTGTTCCTGCGCCTGGACAAGCAGGTGCTGCATCCGGGAATGCAGCAGGGCACTCAGCTCACCGACCGGCAGGGTCGGCTGGATCGGTTCGCCGACCACCACCTGGATCGGCACCTTCGGACGAACCAACTTCTTCGGGTGCCCCTTGGTCCACACGCGCTGCGCACCCCAGACGATGTGCGGAAGAATCGGGACGCCGGCCTCGATCGCCATGCGGGCGGCGCCGGTTTTGAATTCCTTGATCTCGAAGCTGCGGCTGATCGTCGCCTCGGGATAGACGCCCACCAGCTCGCCGGCCTTGAGCTTCTCGACCGCCGCGTCAAAGGAAGCGCCGCCGCTGGCTCGATCCACCGGGATGTGGCGCAGCGAACGCATGATCGGGCCGGTGATCTTGTGGTCGAACACCTCCTGCTTGGCCATGAACCGCACTTTGCGATGCAGACCCTGCTGATAGAAAGGCAGGCCCGCCAGCATGAAGTCGAGGTAGCCGGTGTGGTTGATCGCGACGACGGCGCCGCCGCTGGTCGGCAGGTTTTCCACCCCGGTCACGGTGATCTTGAGACCCTGTATGCGAAATATCAGGCGGGCGATCTGGATGACAGTGCCGTATACCGGTTCCACAGCAGTTCAGCCTAATGCTCCCGCCAGAAGTGGGTAAAACCCGAAGTCGGAAGGGGTGCCGGTGTCCTTTCCGTCGTCGCCACCGGAGCTGCCTGCGGTCGTACACCGCCTGGCCGCCGGCCGGCCGGTACGCGCAATCTGGCGCAACGAATTGGGCGGTCTCACCTTCCGGGTGGGCGCCGGCGCCGAGTACATCAAGGTTGCCAAGGAGTGGGCCGACTTCCCCAACGAAGCACGCCGGCTGCGCTGGGCCGGCCAGTACATCCCGGTACCGGAGGTGCTGGACTTCGGACTCGACGGCGACTGGTCGTGGCTGCATACCCGCGGCCTGCCCGGCTTGTCCGCGGTGCACCCCCGCTGGCGGGCGAACCCGCAGATCGCGGTCCGCGCGATCGGGGTGGGGTTGCGCACACTCCATGACCGCCTGCCGGTGTCGTCGTGTCCGTTCGACTGGTCGGTCCAGACGCGCCTGCCGGTGCTGCACCCGGCGCACCGTGCCAACCTTCCCGACCCCCCGCCGATCGATCGGCTGGTCGTCTGCCACGGTGACGCGTGCGCGCCGAACACGTTGCTCGACAACGCCGGCCGGTACTGCGGCCACGTCGACTTCGGCGAGCTCGGTGTGGCCGACCGGTGGGCCGACCTGGCCGTGGCCGCCCTTTCGCTGGGCTGGAACTACCCCGGCCGCAACTGGGAGGCGGAACTGTTCGCGGCCTACGGCATCGAACCCGACCCGCTGCGCATCGACTACTACCAGCGGCTGTGGCAAGACCCGGACCTCTGACGCAAGCTAAGCTCGTGGCGGATCCAACCGTCACCTGAAAGGCATTTGTGCAGGTCACAAGCGTCGGCCACGCCGGCTTTCTCATCCAGACCCAGGCAGGCAACATCCTTTGCGACCCCTGGGTCAACCCGGCGTACTTCGCGTCCTGGTTTCCGTTCCCGGACAACAGCGCGCTGAACTGGGACGCCTTGGGCGATTGCGACTACCTGTATGTCTCGCACCTGCACAAGGACCACTTCGACGCCAAGCTGCTGACCGAGCACGTCAACAAGGACGCGGTCGTCCTGCTGCCCGACTTCCCGGTCCCCGACCTGCAGAACGAGCTACGGAAGTTGGGCTTCCACCGGTTCTTCGAGACCACCGACTCGGTCCAGCACCGCGTGTCGGGCCCCAAGGGCGACCTCGACATCATGATCATCGCGCTGCGCGCCCCCGCCGACGGCCCGATCGGCGACTCGGCGCTGGTGGTTTCCGACGGCGAGACGACGGTGTTCAACATGAACGACGCGCGGCCCGTCGAACTCGACGTGCTGGCCGCCGACTTCGGCCATATCGACGTGCATCTGCTGCAGTACTCGGGGGCGATCTGGTACCCGATGGTCTACGACATGCCCGCCCGCGCCAAGGAGGCGTTCGGCACCCAGAAGCGGCAGCGGCAGATGGACCGCGCGCGCCAGTACATCGCGCAAGTGGGCGCGACGTGGGTGGTGCCGTCGGCCGGACCGCCGTGCTTCCTGGACCCCGAGTTGCGTCACCTCAACGACGACCAGGGCGACCCGGCCAACATCTTCCCCGACCAGCTGGTCTTCCTCGACCAGATGCGCACCCACGGCCACGATGGCGGCCTGTTGATGATCCCCGGGTCCGTCGCGGATTTCACTGGTACGACGCTGAATTCGCTTACCCACCCGCTGCCCACCGACCAGGTCGAGGCGATCTTCACCACCGGCAAGTCGGCGTATATCGCGGACTACGCCGAGCGGATGGCGCCGGTGCTGGCCGCGGAGAAGGCCACCTGGGCCCCGGCCGCCGGGGAGCCGCTGCTGGAACCGCTGCGGGCGCTGTTCGAACCGATCATGTTGCAGAGCAACGAAATCTGCGACGGGATCGGCTATCCGGTGGAATTGGTGCTCGGCCCCGAAACCGTCGTCCTGGACTTTCCGAAACGCACGGTGCGGGAACCCATTCCCGACGAGAAGTTCCGGTACGGGTTTGCCATCGAGCCCGAACTCGTTCGCACCGTGTTACGCGACCAGGAACCCGACTGGGTCAACACCATCTTCTTGTCCACCCGGTTCAAGGCCTGGCGGGTAGGCGGCTACAACGAATACCTGTACACGTTCTTCAAGTGCCTGACCGACGAGCGGATCGCCTACGCCGACGGCTGGTTCGCCGAGACGCATGACGATTCCGCCTCGATCACCTTGGACGGCTGGGAGATTCAGCGCCGCTGTCCGCACCTGAAAGCTGACCTGTCGAAATTTGGTGTGGTGGAAGGGAACACGCTGACCTGCAACCTCCACGGGTGGCAGTGGCGGCTCGATGACGGGCGCTGCCTCACCACCCGCGGTCACGAGTTACGGAGTTCGCGCGCATGATGCAGTTCTATGACGACGGCGTGATTCAGGCTGACCGCCAAGCCATTACGCTGCGTCGGTACGACTTTCCGTCCGGCACCGCCAAGGTCATTCCGGTGAGCAAGATCCGCGGTTACAAAGCGGAACCGCTGGGTCTGTTCATGGCGCGGTTCAACATTTGGGGCAGCCCGGACCTGAACCGGCGCCGCTGGCTGCCGCTGGACACGTACCGGCCGTTGAAGTCGACGCTGATCACCTTCGACGTCCCCGGCGAGCGTCCGCAGCCGGCCTGCACGCCGGCACGCCCCGACGACTTCACCGCCCTGTTGGACGATCTGCTCAAGCGGGAAAAAGACCGGGCTTAACGGTCCGCCAACGCCGCGCGGCCCGCGTTGTAGCCGGGGGTGAAGGTGATTCCCGGCCCACCGTGGCAACCGGCGCTGCCCAGGTACAGCCCCTCGATCGGGATCGGTTGGCCGACAAAGCCTCTCGGACCCGGTCGATTCTGACCGATCTGGTCGGAGTGCAGCAACCCGTGGCAGTAGTCGCCACCGGGAGCCCCGAACATCACCCCCATGTGCCGCGGCGTGAAGGTGGTGTGCCGGATGATGCTCGACTCGAAGTTCGGCGCCAACCGGGTGATCTTGTCGATCACGCGTTGGCCCATCTCGATCTTCGCCTGGCCGTAGTCGGCGCCGCCTTCGATCGGGAAGAACAGCGCGAACGCCGATGCGGCGTGCTTGCCCGGCGGGGCGAGGTCGGGATCGTGTACGGACGGGACCTGCAAGACGACGGTCGGGTCGGCGGGCACGATTCCCCGACGGGCGTCCTCCCACTGCTGCTGGACTTCCTCGGGTGTGCAGAAGATGCCGATCGATGCCTGCATGCTCGGGTCGTTGAGCGCCTCGTAGGGCGCGACGAAACGCGGCGCCTCGTCCAAGGCGAAGTGCATCTGTAAGTAGCTGCCGCGGTGGTCGATTCGCGCGTAACGGTCCCGGACGTCCGACGGCACCGCCGCGGGGTCGATCAGTTCGTTGATGGTGACATCGGGAGCGATGGCCGAAACCACGATGGGCGCGGTCAAGGTGTCACCCGCCTCGGTGCGCACGCCGCTGACCCGGGCCCCGGACGGACCCCCGTCAACCAGGATCTCGATGACCTTGGACCGCAGTCGGACCTCGCCGCCGTCGGCTTCCAACAGTCGGGCCAGGTGCGCGGTGAGCGCGCCGATGCCACCGCGCAGCTTCTTCATCTGCACGAAGTCGCCCTCCGGCATCCCGAGGCCGAAGGCCAGAGCCGCGGCACTGCCCGGCGTCGACGGCCCGCGGTACAGGGTGTTGACGGCCAGCATGGTCATCGAGCCCCGGATGGCGCCGTGCTTCTCGCGGTCCGGGAGATAGCGGTCCAACACCTCGGTGACCGACCCGAACAGCATGTCGTCGATCGCCGATCGCTCGAATTCGTTGGTGGCGCAGGCATACATCTCGTCGAACGTCTTCGGCAGGGTGCCCGCCTCGAACCGGCCCAATGCGCGCGTCGGCGCCTGGGCCCACATCATCAACCCGCCCATGCCGGCGACGGCGTCGGCGCCGTGTACCTCGTTGAGGTGAGCGAACATCTTCATCGGGTCGCTGTACTGGACCAGCGGGTCGTCGCCGACACCGCGCAGCGCTACCGCCATCACCTCGAGGTCCACGGTCGGCAAGGTATCCAGACCGAGTTCACCGATGACCTCGGCCGACGTGGGGAACTGCACCGATCCCGCGATCTCGAAGTGGTAGCCGTCGAACAACTCCACGGTGGACGCCATGCCGCCGGCGTAGAGCTTGGTATCCAGGCATACGGTCCGCAGGCCGGCCCGCTGCAACAGCACCGCTGCCGTCAGCCCGTTGTGGCCCGCGCCAATCACGATCGCGTCGTAGTCAGACATTTTCCGAGACCTCTCAGACGACCTCTCGACCTCCCAGACTTGGAGGCTGGCACGGTGCCACAAGTTTTGTCAATTATGACGAAACTTGTCCCGGGTGCCAGGTGTCGGTGATGCCGTTTCGCAGGGTCTCCAGGGCGACGTGACTCACCCGGGCCAGTTCGCCGAGCGATCGGTCCTCCCCGAGCATCCACGCCTCCATGGCCCCGAACACTGCCGCCGCGATACACCGGGCGGTCACCGTGGCGCGCAGCTTGGCATCGGGCAGCTGTTCCGCCGATCGGCTGCGCCGTTGCAGTTGCACCTGGATGGCGTCGGCGAGGTCGGCCTGGACGTCCCGGATGTGCCGCACGATCCGGCTCGGATCAATCTCGCCGCCCCGTAGTGCGGCGATCTTCGTCACCGCTTCTACGTCGTACGGAAATGCGAAGATGGCGGCTTGGACGGAGTCGATCACCGGTTCGTCCGCGGGTCGGGCCTCAAGCGCGGCGCGGAACCAGTTCAACCCCGTGTAGTCGGCGAACAGCAGGTCGTGCTTGGAGCTGAAGTGGCGGTAGAAGGTGCGCAGCGAGACGCCGGCATCCGCCGCGATCTGCTCGGCGGACGTGTTCTCCACACCCTGGGCCAGGAACCGCACCAGTGCCGCTTGGCGCAGCGCCTCGCGGGTGCGTTCGCTGCGCGCGGTCTGTGCGGGCCTGACCATTCGAGCAAGATACCAAGTTGTCTTTGCGTCTTTTTTGACAATATTGACAAAACTTTGGCGCCGGGGTGAGACTGCGCCAATGGTGTCGCTACTCCTCCACGCTGTCCTCGGCATCGCCGTCATCATCTGGATCGTCAGGTCGAACCCCGCGGTCTACGCAAGGCCCTCAGGCGGACCGGCGTTCTCGCCATTGGAACTGGTGTACTACGGGGTCGGCATCGCCTCGATCGCCCTGGGCTGGTACTTCAACATCCGCTTCGTGCAGCAGTACGCGCCGCACGGCATCACCGGGGTGCACAATCCAATCTGGGGCGACGGGAGCTGGGCGCAGTACATCCAGTTGATGTTCGTCAACCCGGCCGCAGGCTCAGCGGGGCAGGACTACACGATCGCGAATGTCATTCTGCTGCCGCTGTTTTCGATTATCGACGGTTATCGGCGCGGGCTGAAGCGGCCGTGGCTGTACTTCGTCAGCAGCCTGTTCACCAGCTTCGCCTTCGCGTTCGCCTTCTACTTCGCCACTATCGAACGGCAGCGCCGGCACGAGCAGGCCCGCCAGACGGTCGACGCCTGACTCGGCTTTCGCCCCCGCCCGCCGAACGTGGGCCCTGCGCACCCGCCGATGCGAAACCAGGGCATACACCACACACTCGGCGCGCCCGCCAGCGGACGCCCGCCCGCCGAACGTGGGCCCTACGCACCCGCCGATGCGAAACCAGGGCAATACGCCACACACTCGGCGCGCCTGGCCAGCAGCAAAAGTAGTCTTGCGGCCGTGATCGACCTGAAGCAACTCCGGGAAGACCCTGACGCCGTTCGCCGCTCTCAACGCAGCCGTGGAGAAGATCCGGCGCTGGTCGACGCGCTGTTGACCGCGGACGCCGACCGGCGGGCGGCGATCTCGGCGGCGGATGCGCTGCGCGCCGAACAGAAGGCCGCCAGCAAGAGCGTCGGCAAGGCGTCACCCGACGAGCGCCCGGCATTGCTGCAACGCGCCAAAGAACTGGCCGAGCAGGTCAAGGCCGCAGAAAGCAGCCAAGCCGAAGCGGAGGCGGCATTCGTCGCGGCGCATATGGCGATTTCGAATGTGATCCTCGATGGCGTTCCCCCGGGTGGCGAGGACGACTACGTCGTGCTCGACGTCGTGGGCGAGCCGGCGAAGCTGGACAACCCCAAGGACCACCTGGAACTCGGGGAGTCGTTGGGCCTGATCGACATGCAGCGCGGCGCCAAGGTGTCCGGCTCGCGGTTCTACTTCCTGACCGGCCGGGGCGCGCTGCTGCAGCTGGGTCTGTTGCAGCTGGCGCTGAAAGTGGCCGTCGACAACGGCTTTATACCGATGATCCCGCCCGTGTTGGTCCGCCCCGAAGTCATGGCCGGCACCGGATTCCTGGGCGCCCACGCCGACGAGGTGTACCGCGTGGAGGCCGACGACCTGTACCTGGTCGGCACCTCGGAAGTGCCGCTGGCGGGATACCACGCCGACGAGATCCTGGACCTCTCCGGTGGGCCGCTGCGCTATGCCGGCTGGTCGTCGTGTTTCCGACGGGAGGCCGGCAGCTACGGCAAGGACACCCGCGGCATCATCCGGGTGCACCAATTCGACAAGGTGGAAGGGTTCGTCTACTGCAAGCCCGCCGACGCCGAGGCCGAACACGAGCGGCTGCTGGGTTGGCAGCGCGAGATGCTGGCACACATCGAGGTGCCGTACCGAGTGATCGATGTGGCGGCGGGCGACCTGGGTTCGTCGGCTGCCCGGAAATTCGACTGCGAGGCGTGGGTGCCGACGCAGGGTGCGTACCGCGAGCTGACGTCGACGTCGAACTGCACCACCTTCCAGGCGCGCCGGCTGTCCACCCGCTACCGCGACGACAACGGCAAACCCCAGACCGCCGCCACCCTCAACGGGACGCTGGCCACCACCCGTTGGCTGGTCGCCATCCTGGAGAACCACCAGCAGCCGGACGGCAGTGTGCGCGTGCCCGCCGCGCTGGTGCCCTTCGTGGGCACCGAGGTGTTGGAGCCGACGAGCGGGCGCCGATAGCAGGCGCGCCGAGTGTGGGGCCCTTGGCCCAGGTAATCCCGTCAGCGGGTACACAAGCCACACACTCGGCGAGTGGGGGTCTACAGCAAGCGCGCCGAGTGTGGGGCCCTTGGCCCAGGAATCGCGTCAGCGGGTACACAAGCCACACACTCGGCGAGTGGGGGT
>NZ_MVHT01000078.1 GCF_002086275.1 Mycobacterium intermedium
GGCCTGCGAGATCAACTGAATCCGAATCAACAAACCCGACTCCAAAACCGGGTGGACTCAGTAACGGGGACTAGCCACTGGCGCGGTCTGGTAGCGGGCCTTCATGTTCTTGGCCATCCCACGGCCGATCACTTCGTCCAGTGCCGGCGGTATGCCCCGCACCATGGTCGACGGCCGCGGCGGCGGCGTGTTGAGGTGACCGACGAGCTGAGCTTCCAGGCTGTTGCCGGGGAAGGGGCGGCCACCCGTCAAACACTCGTGCAGCATGCACGCCAGCGAATACACATCGCACCGCGGATCCGTTGCGCCGTCGAACCGTTCGGGTGCCATATAGGCGACAGTTCCCAACGTGTCGCCGGATCTGGTCAGGGAAGTGTCGGCGGCATTACGCGCAATTCCGAAGTCGATCAGGTACACGAAATCGCGGGCGTTGGCGACCAGGATGTTCGACGGCTTGATATCGCGATGCACCAACCCGGCCCGGTGGGCGCTGTCCAGCGCCGCCGCAACCTGTTCGATGACGGCAACCGCCCGCTCCGGGCTAAGCCGGCCGCCGTGTTCGACGATGTACCGCATCAGGTCGCGACCCTCGATCAGCCGCATGTCGACGTACAGCTGGCCGTCGATTTCGCCGTAGCCGTGGATGGGCACCACGTGCGGGTCGTTGAGGGCCGCGGCGGTACGCGCCTCCCGTCGGAAACGCTGCTGGAACTCGCGGTCCTCGGCAGAGTGTGGCGGCAGCACCTTGATGGCGACGATGCGGTCGGTCGCGGTGTCGTAAGCGCGCCAGACCTCGCCCATTCCGCCGCGACCCAACAGGCCGAGCAGCTTGTATCGCCCGAATGTGCGTTCGGGAGCCCTCCCCGCCAAAAGCGACCTCCCCCATTAGCACCGGAGCTCAAATTATCGCTTACGGCGGCGGCAGGTGGATGCTTCCGCGGGTACCGCCCGGCGATTAGTCGAGCAACACCGACTGAATGATGACATCGCCGACGGGGGCGCCGTCTCCTTGCTTGCTGCCTGGGGCGAGGCCGGCCTTAGCGATCTTGTCCAGTGTCTCCAAGCCGTCGGCCTGGATGGTGCCGAACACGGTGTATTCCGGTGGTAGCTGGGAGTCGCGGTAAACCATGAAGAACTGGCTGCCGTTGGTGTTCGGCCCGGCGTTGGCCATGGCCAAGGTGCCTCGGGGATAGATGACCGGTTGCTGCAGCTCAGGAGAGTCTGGCGGGAACTGGTCGGTCGGGTACTCGTTGTTGAACTGGTAGCCCGGACCGCCGGTGCCGTCGCCCTTCGGGTCGCCGCACTGCAGCACCCCCAGGAACTCGGACGTCGTCAACCGGTGGCACTTGGTGTCCTTGAACCAACCCTGCTGTCCGAGGCTGACGAAGCTGTTGACCGTGCAAGGCGATTCGTTGTTGGCAAGCATCAGGCCGATCTTGCCCTGATTGGTCATCATGCTCATGCTGATCTGCGCCGGCTCGGTCGGCACCTTGCCCGTCCGCGGCGGCTTGGCCGGTTTGGCCGCCTTGTCCGGTGACGGCGGGTACTGGCAGTTGGCCCCCAAATTGGCCGACGGCGTGAATGGTGGCAACCCGCCAGGTCCAGCAGGCAGCGAGGTGGTGGGCGAACTGCTGGGGGTCGCCGAGGTCTCCTGGTGCTCGCCTGTGTTCGCGACCATGAAGATGACAACCGCCGCGATGACGACGATCGCGGCTATCCCGCCTATCGAGAAACCGAAGACCAATCGATTTCGGCGCTGGCGGGCCAACTCGGCGCGGCTTTCCTGCTCTTGTTGCAGCTTGCGTTTGGCTTCCTCGCGTCGCTTTGCGTTCGACGCCGATACGGTTTTGGGTTGCGGGGGCCGAGCCCGGGGACTTCTTGGCTTCGGCGTGGGTGCCTTTCGCGGTTGCGTGGTCGCCAACGTAGGGCCCGGTCCCGTGAGCGCGGCGCGCGCGGCCTGGGCCAATTCGGGGGCGGTTTGGTAGCGGGCGTCGGGGTCTTTGGCCATCCCCCGCGCAATCACGTCGTCGAAAGCCGCCCGGATGCCCGGCCCGCTGAGCGACGGCCGGGGTGGCGGGGCCGTCAAGTGGCCCGCGACGAGTTGCTCGAGGCTATCTCCGGGAAACGGCCGGGCACCGGTCAGGCACTCGTGTAGAACGCAAGCGAGCGCATACACGTCGGAGCGCGCGTCGAGGGTGCCGCCGAAGCGCTCGGGTGCCATATACGCCAATGTGCCAACCATCAGTCCGGTGCTCGTCATCGTGGTATCGGACGCCGCGCGAGCGATACCGAAATCGATGAGGTAAGCAAAGTCGGACTCGGTCAGCAAAATGTTCGAAGGCTTGACGTCGCGGTGCACCAGGCCTACGCGGTGGGCGCTATCAAGTGCGGAGGCGACTTGTTCGATGATCGCGACCGAGCGTTCAGCGCTGAGTCGTCCACCATCTTGGGTGATGACCGTATGTAGGTCGCGGCCCTCGACCAACCGCATGTCCACGTAAAGCTGGCCGTCAATTTCGCCGTAACTATGGATCGGGACCACGTGCGGATCGTTAAGTCCCGCTGCGGCTTTCGCTTCACGTCGAAATCGCTTCTCAAAGTCAGGGTCGCCCGCGAGTCCAGCGGGTAGAAGTTTGATCGCGACTACGCGTTCGGTAACAGTGTCATGCGCGCGGTAAACCTCCCCCATACCGCCGCGGCCCAACAGATCGAGAAGTTGGTAACGACCGAAGGAGGCTGCCGCCATTTTGAAACCGCTACTACTTGATTAGTCGATTAACACCGACTGAATGATGACGTCGCCGACCGGGGGGCCGTCCCCTTGCTTGCTGCCCGGGGCCAGGCCGGCCTTGGCGATCTTGTCCAGGGTCTCCAAGCCGTCGGCCTGGATGGTGCCGAACACGGTGTATTCGGGGGGCAGCTGGGAATCGCGGTAGACCATGAAGAACTGGCTGCCGTTGGTGTTCGGTCCGGAGTTGGCCATGGCCAGGGTGCCCCGGGGATAGGTGACCGGTAGCTGCAGGTCAGGGGAGTCGGGGGGGAATTGGTCGGTCGGGTACTCGTTGCTGAACTGGTAGCCCGGACCGCCGGTGCCGTCGCCTTTCGGGTCGCCGCATTGCAGCACCCCCAGGATCTCAGACGTCGTCAACCGGTGGCACTTGGTGCCGTTGAACCAACCTTGTTGGGCGAGGCTGACGAAACTGTTGACCGTGCAGGGTGATTTGTTGTTGGCGAGCATCAGTCCGACCTTGCCCTGGTTGGTCACCATGCTTACGCTGATCTGCGCCGGCTCGGTCGGCACCTTGCCCGTCCGCGGCGGCTTGGCCGGTTTGGCCGCCTTGTCCGGTGACGGCGGGTACTGGCAGTTGGCCCCCAAATTGGCCGACGGCGTGAATGGTGGCAACCCGCCCGGTCCCGCGGGCGCCGACGTGGTGGCCGAGCTGCTGGGGGATGCTGTCGAACTCTTGTTGTCGTCCTTGTTCGTGAGCACCACGACCACCACAGCAACGATCACCGCTACGGCGACCACCGCACCACCGATGATGGCGAGAAGGCGGCGCCTCTTCGCCTGCTTGGCGCGGCGCTCCTGCTGCCGCTGAAGTTTGCGCTTGGCTGTCGCACGTCGTTGTTGATTGGTCGGCACGACAGCCCAGGCT
The DNA here is from genome assembly GCF_002086275.1 of Mycobacterium intermedium. Lineage (GTDB taxonomy): Bacteria > Actinomycetota > Actinomycetes > Mycobacteriales > Mycobacteriaceae > Mycobacterium > Mycobacterium intermedium. The sequence goes on from NZ_MVHT01000078.1 coordinate 3,657, forward strand.
AATGTGGCTGCCGCGTTCAGTGTCAAGTGGGGATGGGAAACTCAAAGCTGTGTTGATCACCGGATTCCCCGCCGGCTTGCTGCAGTGCAACTGCTACGTGCTCGCCGAACGCCAGGGGACCGACGCCATCATCGTCGACCCTGGTCAGCGGGCCATGGCCCAGCTGCGGCGCATCCTGGACGAAAACCGGCTGACCCCCGCCGCGGTTCTGATTACCCACGGCCACATCGACCACATCTGGTCCGCGCAGAAGGTCTCCGACATGTTCGGCTGCCCCACCTACATTCACCCCGAGGACCGATTCATGCTCACCGACCCGATCTACGGCCTGGGGCCGCGGGTGGCGCAGCTGGCGGCGGGCGCGTTCTTCCGCGAACCCAAGCAGGTCGTCGAGCTGGACCGCGACGGTGACAAGATCGATCTCGGCAGCGTCTCGGTCAACGTCGATCACACGCCCGGACACACCCGCGGGTCGGTGTGCTTCCGGGTCCTGCAGGCCGCCAAGAACGACGCCGACGTCGTCTTCAGCGGCGACACGCTGTTCGAGCGGTCGATCGGCCGCACCGACCTCTTCGGCGGCAGCGGCCGCGATCTGCTGCGCTCGATCCGCGACAAATTGTTAGTTCTCGACGACAGGACAGTGGTACTACCCGGACATGGCAATACGACCACCATCGGCGCCGAACGCCGATTCAACCCATTCCTCGAAGGTCTGTAAGCGGTGACGGAATATTCGGCTTTCTCGGCGCCCAAGGGTGTGCCGGAATATCTCCCGCCGGAATCGGCACAGTTCATCGCGGTGCGTGACGGGCTGCTCAACACCATTCGTCGGGCCGGTTACGGCCATATCGAGTTGCCCATCTTCGAGGACACTTCGCTCTTCGCTCGCGGCGTCGGTGAGTCGACCGACGTCGTGTCCAAGGAGATGTACACGTTCGCCGACCGCGGCGACCGCTCGGTGACGCTGCGTCCCGAGGGCACCGCCGGGGTGGTGCGGTCGGTGATCGAACACGGGCTGGACCGCGGCGCGCTACCGGTCAAGCTGAGTTATGCGGGACCGTTCTTCCGCTACGAGCGTCCGCAGGCGGGCCGGTACCGGCAACTGCAGCAGGTTGGCGTCGAGGCGATCGGCGTCGACGACCCGGCACTGGATGCCGAGGTGATCGCGATCGCCGACGCGGGGTTCCGTTCCCTGGGTCTCGACGGGTTCCGGTTGGAAATCACCTCGCTGGGCGATGACACCTGCCGTCCGCAATACCGGGAACTGTTGCAGGAGTTCCTGTTTGGTCTCGATCTCGACGAGGAAACCAGGCGGCGGGCCGAGATCAATCCGCTGCGGGTGCTCGACGACAAGCGCCCCGAGGTTCGCGCGATGACGGCCGATGCGCCGGTGATGCTCGATCATCTCTCCGACGCGGCCAAGCAACATTTCGACACGGTGCTGGCACATTTGGACGCCCTCGGGGTGCCCTACGTGATCAACCCCCGCATGGTGCGCGGCCTGGATTACTACACCAAGACCACCTTCGAGTTCGTGCACGACGGCCTGGGGGCACAGTCTGGCATCGGAGGCGGCGGCCGATACGACGGCCTGATGCGCCAGCTGGGCGGACAAGACTTGTCCGGCATCGGATTCGGCCTGGGCGTCGACCGGACGCTGCTGGCGCTGAAGGCCGAGGGCAAGAGTGTGGGGGAGACGACCCGGTGCGACGTCTTCGGCGTGCCGCTGAGCGAGCAGGCCAAGCTGCGACTTGCGGTACTGGCAGGCCGGTTACGCGCCAACGGAGTGCGCGTCGACCTCTCCTACGGCGACCGTGGCCTCAAGGGGGCAATGCGCGCGGCGGACCGGTCTGGGGCGCGCATCGCCTTGGTTGCGGGGGACCGGGACCTCGAGGCGGGCACGATCGGGGTGAAGGATCTCACCACCGGCGATCAGGTTTCGGTAGCGACGGACTCCGTTGTTGACGAGGTCATTTCGCGGTTGCGCTAGAAGACCTTCTGCTCGTTGAGCACGTCGGCGAAGGCGGTCAGGTCGGCGGCGAACAGGGCGGGCTGTTCGAACGCGGCGAAGTGCCCGCCGCGATCGTGAACCGCGTAATGGACGAGGTTGTACCGTGCTGCGGCCCAGGCGCGCGGCGTCTGCAGCAGCTCGCCCGGGTAGACCGCGTACCCGGTGGGCACGTCGACCCGGCCGGACCAGTCGCTGAGCACGCTCGTGCCGGCCCGCAATGATTCGCAATACAGCCGCGCGGCCGACGTCGCGGTGCCGGTCAGCCAGTAAAACATCAGGTTGTCGATGAGGCGATCGGTGGAAATCGGCATGCCGTCGCTGATGTCGCACCACGCGTGGAACTTCTCGAGGATCCACCCGGCCAGACCCAGCGGGGAGTCGTCCAGCCCGAAACCCAGCGAATGTGGCCGCGTGCCTTGCAATTCCATGTACGCCGTGCCGTCCTTGACGCGTTCCAGACCGGCCCCAATGGCGGCGAGTTCCGTTTCGGTGACGGCGGCCATGAGTTCGGGATCGTTCTTGTCGGGAGGCGCGAACAACATGTTGCTGTGGATGGCCGCCACGTTCCGCGTGTAATGCTCGCCGAGGTGGCGCGTGACGAGCGCGCCCCAATCGCCTCCTTGCGCGACGTAGCGTTCGTAGCCGAGTTGGGCCATCACGTCGGCAACTGCGGCGGCGACACGGGCCATATCGACGCCGCGTTCCCGGGTCGGGCCGGAGAAGCCGTAGCCGGGCATCGATACCGCGACGACATGAAAGCGCTGTCGCAATTGCGGTAGCACGTCGAGGAATTCGACGACCGAGCCCGGCCAGCCGTGGGTGATGGCCAGTGGGATCGCGTCCTGCTCGTCGGAGCGGGCGTGCAGGAAGTGCACGCGTTGCCCGGCCGCGGTGGTGACGAACGAACCGACCGCGTTGACCTCGGCCTCGACGCGGCGCCAGTCGTAGTGGTGCAGCCAATGGTCGACCACGGACCGCAGGAATGACTGGTCAGTGCCGTAATCCCAACCGGCATCGGCGATTTCGGCGGGCCATCGCGCCTTGCTGAGCCGGTCGTGCAGGTCGTCGAGTTGAGCCTGCGGCACCTCGAGCCGCAATGCTTCCACTATGTTCCCCCCGAATTCTCCAGGTAGGCGGCCAGGGCGTTGGTCAGACCGCGCCGTGCAATGTCCAGGTCGGCGTAGGAGCCGAGTTGACGCTCCGACACCAGTCCCCGCATGGCGCCAGGAATCAGGGCGGCCACCTCCCGCACCCGCTCCTGGTCGACGTTGAGGCCGGCGAACGCGTTCTCACACGTTTGCAGCCAGCTTTTGCCCCAGGAAAACAACTCGGCGGCGGTGCGCGGATACAGGCGTTCTAGTTCCGCAGGGTCGCGGGGCAGCGCGGCGCGCAGGTTTTCGATCGCTCGCGAATCCGGCGACGCCAGACCCCGGTATAGCGTCTCGATGATTACCGCCAGGCGTTCTCGCAGCGGAACGTCCGGTTGCGCCGGCGTCGCCAGGTTGGTGAACGTCGCGGCGCGTCGTTCGGCGGTGCGGTGCAGCACGGCGGCCCAAAAACCGTCGGTGTCACCGAATTGGTATTGCACCGCACCCCAGGTGGCGCCGATGTCCTTGGCGATCCGATTGGCCGACACTGACCCCGGTTCACCCGATGCAAGTGACCGAAGGGCGGCTTCGAGCATGCTCTCCCGCGTCGCGTTGCCGCGCCGATTGGGACGGCGCACCCCACCGTCAGCCTTGTGGGCCATGCACCGATCCTACGTCTCGACTTCTATTTTCATAGAGGGTACTCTGATTATTGATTCTGAGGAGGTCGCACCCGTATGGCCAAGCCGCCGTTGTCGATGAAGCCGACCGGATGGTTTCAGGTCGCCTGGTCCGACGAGATCGGCGTCGGTGACGTGCACAAGATGAAGTACTTCGACCAGGAGTTGGTGGCCTGGCGGGCCGAATCGGGCCAGCTCACGGTGATGAACGCCTACTGCGAACACCTCGGTGCCCACTTGGGTTACGGCGGCAAGGTCGTCGGCGAGGTATTGCAGTGTCCCTTCCACGGATGGCAGTGGAGCCACGAGGGCCGCAACGTCTGCATCCCCTATCAGGACCGCCCCAACCGAGGCCGACGCATCCGTACCTATCCCGTCGTCGAACGCAACGCTTCGGTCTATATCTGGCATGACATACAGGGACGCGCGCCGTACTTTGAAGCACCGGACGTGTTCGCCAGCTTCGGCGACGGCAGCAGCGTCGACGATTACTACCCGCAACAGCGGCTGTACCGGGAACGCCTGGAACTGCATCCGCAGTACGTGCTGGAGAACGGCGTGGACTTCGCGCACTTCAAGTACGTGCACGGCACACCGATCGTGCCGGTGTTCACCCGGCACGACTTCGACGCCCCGGTGTCTTTCGTCGACTTCACCATCACCTTCGAAGGCGACGACGGGCAGAAGATCGAGGATGTCAACAGCGGGGTAGAGGCCATCAACGGCGGTTTGGGAGTCGCAGTGACCAAGAGCTGGGGGATGGTCGACAACCGCACCATCTCTGCAATCACCCCGGTGGACGAGTCCACCTCCGATGTCCGGTTCATGGTCTACATCGGTCGCAAGGAGTCGAAGGATCCGGCGCGCGCCGAGGCGCGGGCCCGCGAATTTGGTCAGGAAGTGATTCGTCAGTTCGAGCAGGACGTCCACATCTGGCAGCACCAGCGCTACTCGGATCCGCCCGCACTGGCCACCGACGAGTATCGAGGCTTCACCGCAATTCGCAATTGGGCCAAGCAGTTTTATCCCGACGGCATCGGCGGCAGCGCCGCTGAAGTTTACGCAGCAATCCAGAAAGGCTGAACCGCATGAATGCACCCGCTCGACCCACCCGCGTCTTCCAGGTGGCCACCGGAAACGTCGGGTCCGAGATGATCAAGCGGCTGCAATCACATCCGGACCTGGAACTCATTGGGGTGCACTGCTATTCGGCGGAGAAGGTCGGCAAGGACGCCGGGGACCTCGCGGGCATCGGGCCGATCGGGGTCAAGGCAACCGGTTCCATCGAAGAGATCATCGCCGCCAAACCGGACGTGCTGACCTTTCACGGCGTGTTTCCCGACGAGGATCTTTACGTCAAAGTGCTTGAGGCCGGGATCAACATCGTCACCACGGCCGACTGGATCACCGGCTGGCACCGCGACACCAACCATCCGCATCCGTCGGGAAAGCCGGTGACTCAGCTGTTGGCCGAGGCCTGCGAGAAAGGCGGATCGACCTTCTACGGGACCGGCATGAACCCCGGCTTGAACCAGATCCTGGGCGTGGTGTGTTCGGCCGACGTCGCCGAGATCGAGAACATCACCACCATCGAATCCGTCGACGTGTCCTGCCATCACTCCAAGGACACCTGGATCGAAGTCGGCTACGGACAGCCGGTCGACGACCCGGAGATTCCGTCGAAATTGGAGAAGTACACCCGCGTCTTCGCCGACAGTGTGCTGTTGATGGCCGACTGTTTTGACCTCAAGCTCGACGAGGTCAAGTTCAGCGCCGAATTGGGTGCCTGCACCAAAGACGTCGATCTGGGCTGGTACACGCTGCCCAAGGGGTCGCTGGGCGGCAACTACATCAAGTACCAGGGCATGGTCGACGGCGTCCCGCGGATCGAGACGCACCTGGAATGGCAGATGACCCCGTACACCGAACCGCACTGGAAGATCAGGGGTTGCTACATCACCAGCATCAAGGGCGACCCGTGCATCTACAACAAGCACATGGTCTTTCCCAAGCCCGGAGTCGACCTGTCCAATCCGGACAATTTCGCCTCCATCGGCATGACCATCACCGGTATGCCGGCCCTCGCGGCGATCAGGTCAGTGGTCGACGCCCCGCCCGGCTTGCTCACCAGTGCCGACATCCCGCTGCGCGGGTTCGCCGGCCGCTTCAAGCTGTAACCCCACCATTGCGGCGAGCGTGCGTGTCGGTACGCGACACGCCGGTGGACGTTGTACAACTGCGCACGCTCGGCGCTGAGGCGTGCCGGCAGCGCCGGCCGCAATCGGTGCCGTCGTCCCACACCGTCTACGCCACCAACCTCACTGGCGGTGTGGTGTCGCTGATCGAATCTCGATAATGGTCGCACAGTCGCTATGCGCAAATTGACGTCGGCGGGGCCTTAATGGCAATGCGCGTTGAGATTTGTGCAATACATTCCGACGCCACCCCAGTCATCTTTTGGAGCACTCTCACCGGTCGAATTCTTGCTCGAATTCACCGACAGAGCAGGGGTGTTCGTCAGTAGGAAATCGACGATTCCCGGCGCCGGGGCGGGGTCTGGCTCCGCGTGCGCGATGCCGGTGCCGGCCGCGAGCGCCGCGACGCTGATTGCGCCTAGGAGAAGCCCCTGGGCGCACATATGACGTTTCATCGTCGCCCTCCTCGATCGTGCGCCTTAAATCGTAGCCGCCTGAGCAAACCAAGTAAGCAAAGAACTGCCGACCAGGCGCCCGAGCGTTACCCCAGCGTTTCGCAGTGAGGTCGCATAGCAATTACGAATGCAGAACAACTGCGGTTCATAGACCGCAAATTCCGAGCAGCGAATTGAACCGTCCGTACCGTGTCGCACGTGAGGCCGATCACCGCCGCTGCTCGCCGCTATCTGGCGACCGCGGTTTGCCTGGTCATGGCAGTGACCCTGTCTCCGCCGACGGCCGCTGAACCCGACGCTGATCCCGCGGCTTCTGATGCGGCGAAACCGCCCGACGGACAAGTACCCTCGGCCGATCCGATCACCTACCACACGCCCGAAGGCTGGATCTTGACACTCGGGGCGAAGGACGAGGCTCAACTCCCAGTGCCACCGTTGACTACCGCGGCATCGTCTCGCGAATACCTCGCGAGCGGCACATTCACCGCGTTGCTGAAAGGACTAGAACAGCCCCGAGGCACATTTGAGGTGGGTTACGAGATCGGTTGCGGAATCGATATGAGCACATCCAATGGCGTCACAATGGCGGGGAGCGCCGGCATCAACCCGGGCGTCGGCTTTCCGTTGACCGGCGGTTTCATCCCGTTAGTTACCGTGCCGATGAACGGTGTGATCACCGTGGGGCTGAAACCCGGCCTGGTAATCGTGGTGCCGGTGGTCAAGAAAGAGTTCCGGGGTGCAACTCCCCGGGTCATAATCACAGGCTTCCACGTGAAAATTGACGGGTGCGTGGGTCAGTCGTTCATCCGTTCCTACGCAACTCTGACTCAAGTGACGGATGAATCTGACGTGGTGCTGTCCTACGTCGGTGTCACCAAAGCTGTTTGATCGACTTCGCGGGAGATGGCGCGACGCTTTGCTGATTACTGAACTGGACGGGGCTCTTCGAGTACGTTGACCGTGAAGCTGACGCGCAAGAGCTTTGCGCACGCCCCGCTCGTCGTCCTTTTGATTGCCAGTCTGTCGACGAACTGGACCAGGCCATACCTGCGCCTCGGGCGCATCGGCTACGTCGGCATCGCGCTGGGACTGCTCATTGCCGTCGCCGGCGTGGTGTGGCTCTTTGCGTTCGACGGCCACCGCGGCACGAAGCGACGGTGATCATTGTGATGAACGTCGTTATCGTCACTATGTCGTTCATCGGTGCGATCGTCTCGTTTGCCCCCTCCCTCAATGCGGAATTGGACTTTGGGCCCGAGCTGACGGTCATGGGAACGATCCACGAGATCGAGTACGACGTGAGTTTCGTTCTGGGTAGCCCGGGTTCTTCGGCATACCGTGGATCGAGAAGTTCAGCGATCCTCAACTTGACGGATCAGTCGAACTAGTGTTCGACTAGAGGGCATGCGCTGGTCCAACCAGGCGATCGCGGTCAACGGCACACCCGTGGACGACGGAGCGCTACCCGGACTGCAGCGCATCGGCTTCGTCCGCAGCGTCCGCGTACCGCAGTTCGACCGAATCACCTTCCATGAGGTGCTGTGCAAGTCGGCGCTGAACAAGGTCCCCAACGCCGCGGCATTGCCCTTCCTCTTCACCGTCAACGGCTACCGTGGCTGCTCGCACGCCTGCCGCTATTGCTTCGCGCGGCCAACCCACGAATATCTGGACTTCAATCCTGGCGATGACTTCGACACGCAGGTCGTCGTCAAGACCAACGTCGCCGAGGTGCTGCGCCGCGAGTTGCGACGGCCGTCCTGGCGACGCGAGACCGTGGCTCTCGGCACCAATACCGACCCTTACCAACGCGCCGAGGGCCGTTATGCCCTGATGCCGGGCATCATCACGGCACTGGCGGAATCCGGAACGCCGCTGTCCATCCTGACCAAGGGCACCTTGCTGCGCCGTGACCTGCCGCTGATCGCCGATGCGGCGCAACAGGTTCCGCTGTCAGTGGCGGTGTCGTTGGCAATAGTGGACTCGAAATTGCACCGCGACGTCGAGCCGGGCACTCCCACCCCGCAGGCACGCCTGCAGCTCATTAAGGCGATCCGCGACGCCGGCCTGAACTGTCATGTCATGGTCGCACCGGTGCTGCCGCACCTCACCGATTCCACGGAGCACCTCGACGCGCTGCTCGGCCAGATCGCCGGCGCCGGTGCCACCAGCGTCACGGTGTTCGGACTGCACCTGCGTGGGTCGACGCGCGGCTGGTTCATGGCGTGGCTTTCCCGCCAGCACCCCGAACTGCTCGGCGCATACCAGGAGTTGTACCGCCGCGGAGCGTATCTGCCCGAGAGTTACCGAGACATGCTGCGCCACAGGGTCGCGCCTTTGGTCAAGAGATACCGACTGGCCGGGGACCAGCGACCGTCCACCGTCGCAGTAGAAGCGGCTAGCGCGCCGGAGCTCCTGCAGCCGACGCTGTTCTGAGTCAGTCGCCGCGGGGCTTGGTGAGGGTGAACTGGTCGATCGGCGTCACCTCGCCGAACGGCCCCGTCACCGCGTAATGCGTCGCCTTGATCGACGTGGTGCCGCCCGGCTGTCCCGGGTCGACGTCGAAAGCCGAAAAGCCGTAAGGGTTGTCGCGGTCGCGGAATGCCGACCACGGCGCATCCTCCATCACGTAGATCGGCTTCTTGTGACCGCTTTCGGGGTCGACATCGCCGACGCCGGTGATGACCCGGCACTTGAGGTCGGCATAGAACTTGCCGTTGGTCGGCTTCGAGGTGCCGCCGCCGCCGATTACCAGATGTACCGTGCCCTTCGTGGGGTCGATGACGTCGGTGCGGGTGTCGACGGGGATCGGGGTCCGGGTGTCGCTGCCCAGCGCCCCACGCAGCGGATGCGAGCGCTCGTAGTGGTGTTCGTGGCCGCACAGCACCAGGTCGACGGCGTATTGGTCGAACAGGGGTAGCCAGTCCTGCCGGATACCGAGATCGGCGCCGTTGGCCTCGGCGGTGGAGATCGCCGTCTGGTGCATGCACACGACCACCCAGTCGATGTCACGGTCGCGTCGGGCGGCGGCGAGTTCACTTTCCAGCCAACGCCGTTGCTCGCCACCTGAATAGCCGTGCACATAGGTGTTGCCGGCATCCTGAAACGCCACGTCGTCGTTCTGCAGGGCGATCACCCGCACCGATCCGGCGGTGAACGAGTACCACAGGCCGCGAAGCTCTGGGCTCGACCCCGAGTCGGGTACCGCGAAGAAGGTCTGGAAGGCGCCGTAACCGATTGGGCCGTTGCCCTTTTCGTTTTCGTGATTGCCCGCCGCCGGCATCCACGGCCGGTAACGCGCGGAGCGGGTGTTGTTCTGGAACCAGTCCGACCAGGTGCGGACGCGGTCGCTGGCCAGGTTGGCGTAGCACAGGTCGCCGTTGACCAGGTTGAACAGCGGCGCCATGCGCTCGATCGCGACGGTGGTGTCGCCGGCCGCCGGGGACCCGATGTGGTCGTTGAGATACCGGCCTTCGGTCAGGTGGTCCAGCATCGGCGTCGACTGGTCACCGAAACTGGTGAAGCGCAGGGGTTTTCGCCCGGCTGGAGCCGTTCGGATGGTGCCCAACTCCGGCGTGGTGCCGTCGTGCACCGCGGCATACACATAGTCGGTGTCGGGCGTGAGGTTGGACAGGCGTGCGTGATTGACGCGAATTTCACTGCCAGACTTGGCATCCCGGTACGTCCTGGTTTCCGCCGCCACCACACTGCCGAAGCCCGTCGTCGGTGTGCCCAGCAGCACCTGCGGATTGCGGACGGCGTCGGTGGTGTGCCACGAGACGACGACCTCGGTGCCGGCATTGCGTCCGAACTGCAGATGCAGCCCGCCCACCGGGGGAGCGCCCGTGCGGTCCGGTTGGTACCAGACACCCGGGCCGTGGCTGGGTGAGCCCAGCAGCTTGGCACCACCGAGTCCGACACCCACCCCTGCGACGGCCGCCGCGCCCGTCGTCAGCAAGGTACGACGGCTGATCCCCTGTCTGGCGTCATCCACATACGCTTCATACCGAAGCCAAGCGACCTGCGGGTGAACGCCCCCTCCACGCGCCCGCGCAGACCTGCTCGGTCGCGAGTGTGTGGCCTAGGTACCCGCATTCGTCGTGGGCGGGCAAAAACTTCCACATTCGGTGAGCCCGTCAGTCGCGCGCCCGCACTCACCGTCGCCGAGTGTGTGGCCTGTGTACCCGCATTCGTCGTCGGGGGGCAAAAACCCCACATTCGGCGAGCCCGCCAGCTGCGCGCCCGCACCCACCGTCGCCGAGTGTGTGGCCTGTGTACCCGCATTCGCCGTCGGGGGGCAAAAACCCCCACATTCAGCGACCTTTGCAGGGCCGCGCACCTACTCGGCGCAAATTCAATTGGGTAACGAATCCGGTAGCGTCGTCGATATGACGAACGTGCGAAAACTGGCAAGCGCATGCGCGGCAGCATCGGTCGTGGCCGCGTGGGCAGCGTTGGCTTCCGCCGCGACCTCACATGCAGATCCGGCCGGCCACCAAGTCACCTACACGATCACCAGCACCGGAAACCTCACCGGCAATGTCCGCTACATCAACAGTGACCCGCCCAGCCAGGCGGCCTTTGACGCCAACTCGTCGCAGTATCTGCTCACCGTACCGACCACCTTCAGCCCCGGGGACCCGCTGGTCTACACCGCGACGCTGAACAACCCGAACCAGTGGGCGTTCGTGACCGCCAGCGGCGGCTGCAAGTGGCCCGACTGCAGCTCCGGGGTGCTCGCGGAACTGCACTGCGAGATCGCCGTCGACGGCCAGGTGGTGGCCAACCAAACCGCCACCACCGGGGTCACCTGCTCGACTCGGCCCTGGTAACGACGACAACTTCGGCGGGTTCGCTCCCCACTGACTTGAGCTTGTGGCCGACGGTCGCGTCGAAGTAGGCGCTGTCCCCGGCGCCCAGGGTGACGGTCTGGTCGCCGTATGCCAGCTCGACGGTGCCCGAATGCACGAACACGAACTCTTGACCGGCGTGCTCCGCCGGCGGGTCGTCGGTCACAGTCGTCGTCGGCCGCACCACGAACGGCGACATGGTTTTTCCGAGCTGGGTTGACGCCAACGGGCGGTAACGCTCGCCGCTGCGGTGTTCGGCACGGTCGACGGTGATCCGCTCGTTGGCCGCCTCCTCGGAAAAGAGTCGTCCGACGTCGACGTCCAGCGCCCGGGCGACCTTGAGCGCCACCGCGATCGACGGCGTGCTGTGCCCGCGCTCGATTTTCGACAGGTAGCTCTTGGTCAGCCCGGTCCGCTCGGCCAGTTGTTCGAGGGTCAGGCCACGTTCCCTGCGGACGGGCCGCAGCAATGCCGTCACCGCAACTCCCTCGGTCGAAACATGGATGACACAAAGTTTCCTATAGTGCTACATTGTGTCATATGGTCAGCCCGAGCAGACGCGAAATCCCCCAAGAGCGCGCTGTTTCGGGCGATTTTGCGTCTGCTGGCGTGGAAAAGTCGGAGTTGATGCGCCGGGCTCAGCAGCGCTTGGCCGCCGAGACTGCTGAATCGCAGCTGACCACCCGGCAAAAGCTTGCCCTCACCTGTCGCGCACTTTTCGACGCCGGGCATGATTCCGGGCTGGCCGGACAGATCACCGCGCGCGCCGAAAAGCCCGGGACGTACTACACCCAGCGTCTGGGTCTCGGGTTCGACGAGATCACCGAGGAAAATCTGCTGCTGGTCGACGAGGACCTCAACGTGCTCGTCGGCGACGGAATGGCCAACCCCGCCAACCGGTTTCACAGCTGGATCTACCGTGCGCGTCCCGACGTGCAGTGCATCGTGCACACGCACCCGTTCCACGTGGCGGCCCTGTCCATGCTGGAGGTCCCACTGATCGTGTCGCACATGGACACCACGCCGCTCTATGACGACTGCGCCTTCCTCGCCAAATGGCCGGGCGTGCCCGTCGGCAACGAGGAGGGCGAGATCATCACCGCCGCGCTCGGCGACAAGAAGGCCGTCCTGCTGGCGCATCACGGCCAGGTGGTGGCCGGGGCCAGCATCGAGGAAGCCTGTTCGCTCGCGGTGCTCATCGAGCGTGCGGCGAAACTGCAGCTGGCCGCGATGGCTGCCGGCACCGTCAAGGAACTGCCGGCCGAACTGGCGCGCGAGGCCCACGACTGGACGCTCACGCCCGCGCGCAGTCGGGCCAACTTCGCCTACTACGCCCGCCGCGCCCTGGCGCGTCACCCCGATGCGATCACCAGCTGAGAGGAGCAGTTCCGTGCCGGACTCGCCGAAACCGCCGAAACCGCCAAAGTTTCACGGCATCATCGCCTACCCGATAACGCCGTTCACGTCCGGCGGCTCCGGCGGTATCGACACCAAGACCCTGGCCGCCCTCGTCGACCGGCTCGTCACCAGCGGGGTCCACGCGATCGCTCCGCTAGGCAGCACCGGCGAGTTGGCCTATCTGGACGAGTCCGAGTTCGACACCGTCGTCGACACCACGCTGACGGCCGTCAACGGACGGCTACCGGTCATCGTCGGCGTGTCGGATGTGACCACCGCCAAGACCGTTCGGCGGGCCCAGTACGCGCAGCAGGCGGGCGCCGACGCCGTCATGGTCCTTCCGGTGTCGTACTGGAAACTCACCGAACGCGAGATCGCGCAGCACTACCGCAGCATCGGCGAGGCCATCGACATCCCGATCATGGCCTACAACAATCCGGCCACCAGCGGCGTGGACATGAGTCCCGAGCTACTGGTCACCATGTTCGACAACATCGACAACGTCACCATGGTCAAGGAGTCCACCGGCGACCTGACCCGCATGCAGCGCATCGCCGCACTCAGCGAGGGCAAGCTGCCGTTCTACAACGGCAGCAACCCGCTAGTGCTTGACGCGCTCAAAGCCGGTGCGTCCGGCTGGTGCACGGCGGCGCCCAATCTGCGGCCTCAGCCGTGCATCGACCTGTATCAGGCAGTGCGCGCCGGCGACCTGGACAAGGCGCAACACCTGTACGACGACCTCAAGCCCCTGCTGCGGTTCATCGTCGACGGCGGCCTGGCCACCACCGTGAAGGCCGGCCTCGACCTGCTCGGCTTCCCGGCCGGTGACCCGCGGCCACCGCTGTTGCCTCTCGACGAGCAGGGACGGGCCGAATTGCAGCAACTGCTGGTAAGCGCCTGAGCCTCAGCAGCCTCAGCGGCCTCAGCCCAGGTCCGTGGCGGTGAAAGTGTTGCACTTGTTGGGGTCGCCGCTTTGGTAGCCGATGGTGAACCACTTCTGCCGTTGCCTGGACGAACCGTGCGTCCACGATTCCGGGTTGATGCGCCCGGCGGTCTGCTCCTGGATGCGGTCGTCGCCCACCGCCGCCGCGGCTGACAGTGCATCTTTAATGTCGTTGTCGCTCAACGGCTCTAGGTATGGCGCTCCGGTGCCGGGCTGAACGATGGTGGATGCGTAGTGGCCCCACACGCCGGCGTAGCAGTCGGCCTGCAACTCGGTGCGCACGCCGCTGCCTGCGGCGCCCCGCGCACCCTGCTGAGTGCGGCCGATCACCCCGAGCAAGTTCTGCACGTGGTGACCGAATTCATGCGCCACCACGTACTCCTCGGCGAATGGCCCACCGCTGGAACCGAATTGGGTCACCAGCACTTGGAAGAAGTCGGTGTCGAAATAGGCGGTCTTGTCCGCCGGGCAATAGAACGGCCCCACATCGCTGCTGGCCGGCCCGCAGCCGGTGGCCACTTCACCGCTGAACAGCCGCACGCGCGGACGCGTGTAGCCGCGCATCAGCTTGCTCCACACCGCGTCCAAGGAGTTGCCGGTGGCCACCACGCGACACTGCACATACTTGTTGGCATCCGCACCGGTCTTGCACTGGCGCAAGTCGAAACCGGGCGCGGCGGCGCCCTCGACGTCCATCGGCATTTGGCTCAGCACACCACCGGGATCGACCCCCAGCAGCATCGCCACCACCACGACGAGGAGACCCGCAAGCCCGCCGCCGATGGCCACGCCGCGACCGCCAGCAGACGATGACGACGTGCTCGTGTCGATCTGCATGCCTTCGTTGAAGGTCATCGAACCCCCGATATCCGACCCGCCACCGGGTTATCCCAAATCAGCGGCGGCGAAAGTATCGCATTTCTCGGGGTCGCCGGTCTGATAGCCGACGGTGAACCACTTCTGGCGTTGTTCGGAGGAGCCGTGCGTCCAGGACTCGGGGTTGACGCGACCGGTGGCCTCCTTCTGGATTCGGTCATCGCCGACGGAGGCCGCCGCGGAGAGTGCGTCCTGGATGTCCTGGTCGGTCAACGGCTCCAGGTAGGGCACCCCGGTGCTCTCCTGTTTGGTCGTGGACGCGTAGTGCGCCCAGATCCCGGCGTAGCAGTCGGCTTGCAGTTCGGTGCGAACGCCATTGCCCTGAGCACCTTGTGCGCCCTGCTGGGCTTTGCCCAGGATCCCCTGCAGATTCTGGACATGGTGGCCGTATTCGTGAGCCACCACATACTCCTGCGCGAAAGGCCCGCCGCTGGAACCGAATCGGTCGACCAGCACCTGGAAGAAGTCGGTGTCGAAGTATGCGGTCTTGTCCACCGGGCAGTAGAACGGCCCGACCTCGCTGGTGGCCGACCCGCATCCGGTGTTGACATAGCCGGTGAACAGCCGCACGTGGGGACGGGTGTAGCCGCGCATCAACTGCTTCCACACCGCGTCCACGGAGTTGCCCGTGGCCACCACCCGGCACTGCACGAACCGGTTGGCGTCCGCCCCGGTCTTGCACTGATTCAGGTCGAACCCGGGTGCCTCCACGCCGGACATGCCGGAACCGATGCCGGGCTGGGTCATCACCTTGCCGGGATCGACCCCCAGGAACAGCGCGACGACGACCACGAGCAACCCACCCAGACCTCCGCCGATGGCGATGTTCCGGCCGCCTCCACCACCCGATGACGACGCGGCGCTGGTGTCGATCTGCATGCCTTCGTTGAAGGTCATCGCACTCTCCCTGGAATTAGGTGGGCAACGGTGTATGCCGAATACCCGCAAATCAGCCTATCGCTGGTCGGCGGCGGCGAACCGGGCGTCTGTGTACCGGCGGAGATTGCGCAGATACCGTCGCAAGGCCAGGTTGAGCAGCGGGCCGAACAAGACCATCGACACCCGCGCCGGACCGAGTGGCTTCATGGCCATGGTCCAAGTCACCCGGCACCCGCCCGGAATCACCTCGACGCGATAATCCTCGGCGAACGCCCCGACATAGCGGGTCGAACACTCATTGAACCGAAACGTCATGTGGGTGAAAGGTTCCCAGGCCAGGAACACTTCGTCGCCGACGATCCCGCCGCGCATCTCGACGATGCGGGTGCTGCCGACGTCGCGGGGCAGGGGACTGGTCCATGTCACGTTGGTGATCACCGATGCCCACTGCGGCCACGACTCGGCGTCGGCAAAGACCTCGAACAGCTGCTCGGGTGTGATCGCCAGGTCGACGCTGTTGCGGAATCGATGGGGCGCGGAGTCGATGAAGCCGAGGTCCACGCGCTCACACGGGTGCATGATTTGAGACCTTATCCGGGCCCGTCGCTCGCCGCCGCCAACAGCGGCACCACGACATCACTGATCGGGGTGGCCAGGCCGCGGGGGCGGGCCTTGCGGATGATCACCCCGTTGCGCAGGTCCCATTCCAGCGGCCGGTGAGCTTCCCGGTCGCTCAGGATCGAGGTCGTCATGTCTTCGGGAGCCGCGCGGAAACCGCCGACCAACTCCTCGATCAGGTCGTCCGGCAGGTTGGCTCCCTCAGCGCGCGCCACCGCGAGGCATTCGGCGACGTAGCGGCGAGACAACTCCGCGATGTCGTCGCGGCGGAACATTCCCGAGCGGCGGCCGGTCAGTGCCATGAATCCGGCCAGGGCGTTGAGGACGAGTTTGCGCCACACCACGGTGGTGAAGTCGGGGTCGCAGGTGACCCGGCAGCCCGCGTCGCCCAGCAACGCGCCCAGCGACTCGGCGGCGGCTCCGGTGGGCAGCACCAGTAGGGCGTCGCCACGCAAGCGGACCCAGCCCTCGGGTTGCGTCTCGGCCGCAAACCACACGGTGCCGGGGACGACGGTCGAGGTGGGGCAGTGCGGCTGTACCTGCTCGACTTGCTCTACTCCGTTCTGCAAGACGCAGACCACCGTGTTTTCGTCGCATAGGCGAGTCAACCAGTCGTGGGCTGCATCGTTCTGGGTGGATTTGACCGCCAGGATCACCACATCGACGGGGCCGGTCACCTCGGCTGGGTCGGTATGGACCGGCCCGGGCACGATGATGGGGTCGGCGCCGTCCGGCCGCAGTTCTAGTCGGTCACGGGATGTGCGGCCGCACAGCAGCAGCGAATGGCCGGCCTGGTGCAACAGCGCGGCGACCGTCGTTCCGACGGCGCCGGGACCGATCAGTGCGATGTTGGTAGCGATGGCGACGAAATTACCCGCTCGTCGCGCATGCACGCTTCGGCACTGGCCGAAGACTGCCGACGCGGAGCCGGACATGTGGCCCTAGTTAGACTGGGCAGTCATTCAAACCGGACCACCAAGGAGTATTTGTGCTGCGCAGCCACGCCGCGGGTGCACTTCGGGACAGCGACGCCGGGCAGCAGGTGACCTTGGCCGGATGGGTGGCTCGCCGCCGCGACCACGGCGGGGTCATCTTCATCGATCTGCGCGAGTCGTCGGGCGTCGTGCAGGTGGTGTTCCGCGCCGCCGACGTACTTGCTCAAGCCCACCGCCTGCGGGCCGAATTTTGCATCGCGGTGCAGGGAGTAGTCGAGATCCGGCCGGAAGGCAACGCCAACCCGGAGATCGCCACCGGCGACATCGAGGTCAACGCCACTTCGCTGACGGTTCTGGGTGAATGCGCGCCGCTGCCGTTCCAGCTGGACGAACCCGCAGGCGAGGAATTGCGCCTCAAGTACCGCTACCTCGACCTGCGGCGCGACGGCCCAGCCGCAGCAATCCGGCTGCGCTCCAAGGTGAACGCCGCCGCACGCGAGGTACTGGCCAAACACGACTTCGTCGAGATCGAGACGCCGACGATCACCCGGTCCACCCCGGAGGGGGCGCGCGACTTCCTGGTGCCGTCCCGGTTGCATCCCGGTTCGTTCTACGCGCTGCCGCAGAGCCCGCAGTTGTTCAAGCAGCTGCTGATGGTGGCCGGGATGGAGCGCTACTACCAGATCGCTCGCTGCTACCGCGACGAAGACTTCCGCGCCGATCGCCAACCGGAATTCACTCAGCTCGACATGGAGCTCAGCTTCGTCGACGTCGAGGACATCATCGCGATCTCCGAAGAGATCCTGAGCGCGTTGTGGGCGTTGATCGGCTACCAGATTCCGACGCCGATCCCGCGGATCACCTACGCCGACGCCATGCGCCGGTTCGGTTCGGACAAGCCCGATCTGCGGTTCGGGCTTGAACTCGTCGAATGCAAAGAATTCTTCAAGGACACCGAGTTCCGCGTCTTCCAGGCCCCGTACGTCGGCGCGGTCGTGATGCCGGGCGGCGCGTCGCAGCCGCGCCGCACGCTGGACGGCTGGCAGGAGTGGGCCAAACAGCGCGGCCACCGTGGGCTGGCCTACGTCCTGGTCGGCGACGACGGCACGCTGGGTGGTCCCGTCGCCAAGAACCTGACGGACGCCGAACGGGAGGGCCTGGCTGCCCACGTCGGAGCCAAGCCGGGGGACTGCATCTTCTTCTCGGCGGGCGCGGTCAAGTCGTCGCGTGCACTGCTGGGCGCGGCCCGCATCGAGATCGCCAACCGGTTGGGCTTGATCAACCCCGACGATTGGAAGTTCGTCTGGGTGGTCGATCCGCCGCTGTTCGAACCGGCCGAGGATGCGACGGCTTCCGGTGACGTCGCGGTTGGCTCGGGGGCCTGGACGGCGGTACACCATGCCTTCACCGCGCCGAAGCCGGAGTGGGAGAACAGCATTGAGTCCGATCCCGGCAGCGTGCTGGCCGACGCCTACGACATAGTGTGCAACGGCAACGAGATCGGCGGCGGCTCAATTCGTATCCACCGGCGCGACATCCAGGAGCGCGTGTTCGCCGTGATGGGTCTGAACAAGGCCGAGGCGGAGGAGAAATTTGGCTTCTTGTTGGAGGCGTTCACGTTTGGGGCGCCGCCGCACGGCGGGATCGCTTTCGGCTGGGACCGAATCAACGCCCTGCTGTCCGGGACGGATTCGATCCGCGACGTGATCGCGTTCCCCAAGACCGGCGGCGGCGTCGACCCGTTGACCGAAGCGCCCGCACCCATCACCGCTCAGCAGCGCAAGGAATCAGGAATAGACGTCAAGCCCAAATAGGTTTGAGCAGGCATGACCTCAGAGACGTTAGACCCTGCGATGGTGCAGGCCTTCAACAAGAACCTCATCGAAGAATTCCGGGCCAACGGCGGAAAGGTCGGGGGCCAGTTCGCTAACGCCGACCTGCTGCTGCTCACCACCACTGGTGCCAAATCCGGCCAGCCACGGATATCTCCGCTGGCCTATTTCCGCATCGACGGAAAGCTGGTCATTGTGGGCTCGTTCGGCGGCTCCGACGTTCACCCGGCGTGGGTGCACAATCTGCGAGCCAACCCGAGGGCGCACATCGAGGTCGGCACCGACGCGTACGACGTGGTCGCTCACGAACTGTCGCCGCAGGAGCGTGCCGAGATCTATCCGAAGCTGACCGCCCTGGTGCCTGTATTCGGCGAATACCAGGCGAAGACCAGCCGCGTGATCCCGGTGTTCGACCTACAGCGCGCCTAGTCTCGACGGCCGCGGCTGTCAAGGCTCGGCCGGTTCCGCCCGGGGGCGGCGGCAGCGTAGCGCAGTGGCGCACCCCTCGATGGGGTAAGCAGGCGTGATGAACACCTTGCGGTTGGGTTCCGAGGCTGTCCATCGCTTGGGCACCGCGTTATGGCCTATCACCCAGACGTCGGTCGCCGCCGGTCTCGCGTGGTACATCACCCACGACGTGCTGCACCACCGGCAGCCGTTCTTCGCGCCGATCTCCGCGGTGGTGTGCATGTCGGCGACCAATGTGCTGCGTAGCCGACGAGCGGTGCAGATGATGGTGGGCGTCACGCTGGGCATCGTCCTGGGTGCCGGCGTACACGGCCTGCACGGCTCCGTGTCGATCGCCATGGGACTGGCGGTGTTCGTGTCATTGTGCGTCGCGCTGCTACTCGGACGCGGCTTCATCGCTCAGGGGCTGATGTTCGTCAACCAGACCGCGGTATCCGCCGTCCTGGTCCTGGCGTTCACCCCGAGCGGTGAGATCGTCGCGGAACGACTCTTCGACTCGTTCGTCGGTGGGGGGCTGGCCCTGGTGTTTGCCATCCTGTTGTTCCCGGCCGACCCGCGGGTGATGCTGCGGAACGCGCGCGCGGCCGTGTTGACCGGCGTGCACGACACCCTGATCGAGGTGGCGAGGATGGCCGAGAACCGCGAACCGGTCGCGCCCGAATGGCCGCTGTCCGTGTTCGAACGAATGCACAACGAGGTGGGCGGGCTGATCGAGGCCCGCGAGACGGCCGACCTGGTGGTACGCAGAACACCGCGCTGGTGGGGGGCCCGCAATACGATCCGCGCGGTCAACCAGCAGTCCGCGCGGCTCGGCATGCTGGTCAGCGGTGTCTTGCATGTGGCCCGCGCGGTCACCTGGCGCCTGAATGGACCCGTCCCGGAACCCCTGCGCATCGCGCTCGCCGAGCTCGCTGCGGGAACGGCCCTCGCCGACGAGGATCCCGCGGCGGCTTCCGAACACGTCGCCGCCGCACGCAGCGAGGCCGTCAAGATGCAGGAATCGGCACAGAACAGGAGCCAGGCGGTGCTGGCCGACATCGTCTACGCCTGCACGGAAGACCTGCAGCGGGTGATCGAAGTGCCCAGCCACAAGCCAACGAGCTCACGATGACTTGGCGAGAAACTCCTGCACCAGTCGCTTTGGGGCCTGCACCAGCCACGCCTCGGTGATCAGTTCTTCGAGTGCGACGGGATCGATCTCGGCCAGCAGGACCAGCACCGCCGGGTAGCCGTTGAAATGCGGCGTGGTGAAGTACACGTCCGGTTCGTCGGAGATCAGCGCGAACTTGACGCCCTCATCCGAAACCCGGACCGCCAGGATGTCGCCGGTCGGTATCTCCGATCCGGCCCGGGTCAGCGCCTCCCGGTCGGACTTGCGC
Source organism: Mycobacterium intermedium (assembly GCF_002086275.1). Classification (GTDB taxonomy): domain Bacteria; phylum Actinomycetota; class Actinomycetes; order Mycobacteriales; family Mycobacteriaceae; genus Mycobacterium; species Mycobacterium intermedium. Next base: position 24,261 of record NZ_MVHT01000078.1, read on the forward strand.
AGCGGCCGCTCCCACGCCAGCAACTTCTTGCCGACTCGCCAGTCGTGTGGGGCCGTTTCGGCGGTGAGCGGAAGCCCGTTGACTATGCGTGCAACGTCTTCCCAGGTGGCCACACTTTCGATTGTGCTCCGTGTGGCCATTTAACGCTCGTAAATCAGATCGCCGAACCCCGACCGGGCATATCTGCCGGCTGACCCAGCCAATGCAACAGCTCGTCGTACACCAACGGGTGGTTGAGCAGGTCGAAGTGGTTCAACCCGGTCAGCGTCAGCCCGTGGGTGGATTCGGTGCGTTGGGCCGTCCCCCCTCGTCAACGTGCGGCACCAGGGCCTACCAGACCCTTGAGTTCCCACTTTGTCGCCCTAGCCCTGAGACTAGACAAAGATGAGTGGAAGATTCGCGAGCTGAGACGTCAGGAGTTGACCGTTGCCAGACGCCCTGTCCGACCCCTTATCTGCCCCCCTTTCCGACCGGTCCGCGGTTCACCGCTACCGCGTCACACACCGCACGCAGTACCGCTATTCCGACGTCGTGACCAGCTCTTACGGGCGTGGATTCCTCACCCCCCGGAACTCGCTGCGACAGCGGTGCATCGCACACAAGCTGACTGTCGACCCCGCGCCCGCGGACTTTTCGACCAGTCGCGACGACTACGGGAACGTCAGGTCTTTTTTCCATGTCACCGAGCCACACCAGGTCCTGACGGTGACCGGCGACTCGATCGTCGACGTCGCGCCGGTGGCTGCCGGCCTGTACAGCACCGGCCCGGCCCTGCAACCGTGGGAGGCCGCTCGACCCACCGGCCTGCAGGGGGCGCTTGCAACCGACTTCGTGTTGGACCTCAATCCGCCCGAGATCACCGACGCGGTGCGCGAGTACGCGGCGCCCAGTTTCGTGCCGGGTCGGCCGTTGGTCGAGGTGTTGCGCGATCTCGCGTCGCGCATTTTCCACGACTTCACCTACCGTTCCGGGGCGACGACGATTTCTACTCGGGTAAATGAGGTTCTGGCGGCCCGGGAAGGGGTATGTCAAGACTTCGCAAGGCTGGCGATCGCCTGCCTGCGAGCCAATGGCCTGGCCGCGTGCTACATGTCCGGCTATCTGGCTACTGACCCTCCTCCCGGAAAGGATCGAATGATCGGAGCGGACGCTACCCACGCCTGGGCATCGGTGTGGACGCCGCAGCAGCCAGGTCAGCTCGAATGGTTGGGACTCGACCCCACCAATGACCAACTCGTTGACGAGCGCTACATCGTGGTCGGGCGTGGTCGTGACTACGCGGATGTGCCGCCGCTGCGCGGCATCATCTATACGAATTCGGAACAAAGCGTGATCGACGTCGGCGTCGACGTCGTGCCCTATGAAGGTGATGAGCTCTAATGCGTGATTTCCACTGTCCAACCTGCGGTCAGCGCCTGACTTTCGAGAACTCGGCCTGCCTGTCCTGCGGCAGTTCCCTCGGTTTTTCCCTCGAACAGATGACGCTGTTGGTGATCTCGAAAGGCGACGACAGCGAGCATGCCGGCGCCGTGCCGGCCAGCGACTATCAACTCTGCGCCAATCTTTATCTCGCCGAATGCAATTGGCTGGTCTCGGTCGATCAACCCGGCGGGCTGTGCGCGTCGTGCGCACTCACCACCGAACGGCCCAACGACAACGACACGGTCGGCCTGGCCGAATTCGCCCGGGCCGAGGCGGCCAAACGGCGGCTGGTGGCCGAGCTGCACGAACTCAAGCTGCCGATCATCGGACGTGACGAGGACCCCGACTACGGCTTGGCCTTCCGACTGCTTTCCAGCGCACACGAGCAAGTGCTGACGGGCCACGAGAACGGTGTCATCACACTGGATCTGGCCGAGGGCGACGATGTTCACCGCGAGCAGCTGCGGGCGGAGCTGGACGAACCGTACCGGACCTTGCTGGGGCACTTCCGGCACGAGGTCGGCCACTACTACTTTTACCGGCTTATCAGGTCGCCCGAGTACTTGCGGCGGTTCAACGAGTTGTTCGGCGATCCCGATGCCGACTACCAGCAGGCGCTGGACCGCCACTACAACGAGGGCCCACCGGACGAGTGGCAGGAAAACTACGTGTCGTCTTACGCCACGATGCACCCGGCGGAGGATTGGGCCGAGACGTTCGCGCACTACCTGCACATCCGCGACACCCTGGACACCTCGGCATGGTGTGGCTTGGCCCCGGCCACGGCGACCTTCGACCGGACGGTATTGGGTCCCAGCGCTTTTCAAACCATCATCGATATGTGGCTGCCGCTGTCGTGGTCACTGAACATGGTGAACCGTTCGATGGGCCACGACGACCTGTACCCCTTCGTGTTGCCGCCGGCGGTGCTGGAGAAGATGCAGTTCATCCACAACGTGATCGACGAGGTCACCGCCGCCGCGCACGGGCAGGCGGTCGCCTAGGCGGGCATCACCCGGCGTTCGTCGGGCCCCCACAGTGGCTGCATGCCACCGCCGGGCAGCGTCAACTGCGTCGCGGTGATGATGTCGGACAGGTCGCGCAGCTCATTCTGGATCGTGGTGAGCAATTCGGCCAATTCCGACCGCTTTCCGTCGTCGTTGACCTCTTCCAGCTCGGCGGGATCGGATCGGCGCAGGTTGGTGAGGATCTCCTCGGCCAAGCGCTCCGGCCGTGAGGATCCCGACGAGCCGGGCAGATTCTTGAGGTTGGTCCGTATCCGGTCCAGCTGGTACACCAGCGACCTCGGATTCTGCGCGTCGAACAGCATCAGCTCGGTCACCGCAGCGACGCTGACCTTGCCCAGTGTTCGGCGTCGGTAGATGACCGACGATTCGCACGCGACCAGGGTGGCTTCGGTGATGGCTTGCTCGGCTTCCGGGCTGCGCACGGTGGTCAACGTGTCCTGCAGCAACGCGGTCAACCACAGGCCACGTTCGATGCGTTTGCCGATGTCCATCATCGTCCAACCCACGTCGCGCACCATCGATTCGCTGGCCACGCCCGCCAGCGTCAGCATCCCCGCCAACGTCTGCGCCTGCGCCTGCGCCAGCACCGCATCGGCCTCCGCGAGCGACTCGGGCGGATCGGACTTGTGCGCCACCGCGCGCTCCACGCCGGCCAGCACCATCCAGGTGTCGTTGGATAGCTGGTCGCGCACCGCCCTGGCCGCCAGGGCCAGTCCGTCCACCGACTGGGCCAGCGACCCCGGCCGAACCGGGTCGACGGTCATCGACCACAGCGTCGAGGGGGCGACGGCGATCAGTTCGTGCTTGTCGTGATCCTGGTCGCCCTCTATGTCGGCGCCTTCGTGCGGGACACCGAGATCGGTTCCGGTGATTCGGCTTAGCGCCGACATCAGCACCGGCACGCACTCGCTTTCCTCGGTGTTCTGCTGATGCCGGAAAACGTGATAACGGTCCCGGGTGGCGATGAGCAGACGCGCCATGTTCTCGGCGCGCTCGCCGTAACGTCCCATCCAGAACAAGTCGGACAGCACACGCGGGGAACTGATCGCCCACGTGCCCGCCCCGGTCTTGGCGGGTTGCACCACCGACGGAAGGGTCACCGTCTCGGCCAGCGCCCGCTCGGTGGGACGGACCCAAATATCTTTTGCAGCAACAGTTTTCAGTGTGTACGCGGCCGGTCCCGGTGCCAGTACGTAGCCCAGTCCGCCGATCATGGGCGCATATCCACTGCGCTGGGCGACCGTGAACAACCGCATGCCCACCGGCGCCGAGCTCAACACGCCCGCATGGTCGGAGGGTGCTGACGAGAACGTCGGCAACTCCTGGCCGACCCACTGCCAGGGCATGGCCTCGATACGCGCCCCCAACTCGGCTAGTCGCGCCGACGAAAGGGTGGGGCCGACAAACGTTTTCCCGCCCGTGGTGGATTTGATCAGCAGGCGCGAGAGGTTGGCCAAGATGTGTGAGCGTTCGTTCGCGATGCCGCCCCAGTAGACCGGCGCGGTCGGCAACATCGGAGCTTCCCCGAGCAGGCGTTCGGCCAGTTGCGGCAGGAATCGCAGCAGTCCAGGGCTTTCCAGGATGCCGCTGCCCAAAGTGTTGACGACGGTCACGGTTCCGCGATGCAGCGCCTCCACCAGACCCACCACGCCGAGCCTCGAATCGGCCCGCAGGTCCAGCGGGTCGGCGTAGTCGGCGTCGACGCGGCGCAACACGACATCGACGCGCTTCAGGGTGCCCAGCGAGCGCATCCACAACTTGCCGTCGCGCACCACCAAGTCCGCGCTTTCCACCAGCGGAAAGCCAAGCAGCGTAGCCAGATACGCCTGATCGAACGCCGTCTCGGAAAAGATACCGGGGCTGAGCACCACCACCACCGGGTCTTGCGCGACGTCAGGCGCCGCATCGATCAGTGCCAGCCGCAGCGCTTGGGCGAACGGCGTCGTCGGCCGCGGGCCGATCCGCTCGTAGAGCTCGGGAATGGCGTGGGCGATGACCCGCCGGTCCGCCAGCGCATAACCGGCTCCCGAGGGCGCCTGGGTCCAGTCGGCGTTGACCTGGAAACCGCCGCCCGGCAGCCGGCTGACGTCACAGGCGTGCATGAACAGCTGGTGGTGCCCCGGCACCTGAATTCCGTTGGCGGCGCGGATGTAACCGGGGTGGGCGAACAGCAGCTCCGGCGGCAGGATGCCCTCGAGCAGCACGCGACGGGGCCCGTACAGGTCGGCCAGCACCGCGTCCAGCAGCCGCGACCGCTGCACCACACCGGTTTCCAGCACGTGCCAGTCATCGGCCGACAACACCACGGGCAGGGTGTCCAGCGTCCACTGGCCCGGCTCCAGCGAGTCGGCCTCGGTGTAGGTGATGCCGTCGTGGTCGATGAGGTCGTGCACCACGGAACGCAGCAGATCCAGCCCGGACCTGCCGCGTTCGCCGATCGCGTCGGCGAGTTCCTCCCAACCCGGCCGCACGTTCCCGTCTCGGTCGACGAACTCGTCGTAGCCGACACCCGGACCTTCACGCAGATCGAAGAGTGCTTCCTGGGCGCGCGCGCTGCGGTAGCCGGCCAGTAGCCGGTCGACGTCGTAGCGGTCAGCGACATGTGATGCGCTCGTGCCGCTGCGCGCTGCCTCCCTGAGGGAAGAGGCCATCTCTGCTGAAGCCATTACTGCTGCACGGTACGCACGCGTCGCATGTCGAGGATGCCCGGCGCGCCGACGTCGGTGAACATTCGCGCCTGCTTTTCTTTGATGGCGGAAAGGTCGAGTTTGCCGGGGGTGAAACCGGTTGCCTCGAAGCGGCGGGCGCGTCTTGATTCGGCTTCCACCGCGTTGACGGGCGGCTCGTCGTAGGCGCGTCCACCGGGGTGGGCGACGTGATAGGTGCAGCCGCCGCGCGATGTCCTGGCGGTCAGGTCGATGAGCTCGAACTGCAGCGGAACGTCAGTGGTGATGGTCGGGTGCAACGCACTCGGCGGCTGCCAGGCCTTGAACCGAACCCCGCCGACGTGGATGTCGGGGTTGTCGGTGGCCAGCAGCGGAACCGGATAACCGTTGCAGGTCACCACATACCGGTGCCGGTCCGCGCCGATGACACGGACCTGGACACGCTCGACCGAGGAGTCGACGTACCGGGCGGTACCCGTGGCGGTGGACTCCTCGCCGAGGGTGTTCCACGGCTCGATCGCGCCGCGCAACTCGATCTCGACGCCGTCGAACACCGCGGTGCCGATGCGCGGGAAGCGGAATTCGGTGAACGGGTCCAGCCAACTGGTCTCGAACGGGATGCCGTTCGCCCTGAGGTCGGCGGCAACGTCGGCAATGTCGTGAATCAAGAAGTGTGGCAACATGTACCGCCCGTGCAGATTGGCGCCGTGGCGGATGAGCGGGGCACGCAGCGGCTGCTCCCAGAACCATGCCACCAGCGAACGCACCAGCAGCGACTGCACCATCGCCATTCGCAGGTGCGGCGGCATCTCGAAGCCGCGCAGCTCCAGCAGGCCGAGGCGGCCACGGGGACCTTCGGGGCTGTACAGCTTGTCGATGCAGAACTCGGCGCGATGGGTGTTGCCGGTGATGTCGGTCAACAGGTGCCGCAGCGCGCGGTCGGTGATCCACGGTTGTGGCGATGACCCCCCGAAGAACTGAGACAGCCGGGCAATTTCGGCGAAGGCGATCTCAAGTTCATACAGCGCTTCGTCGCGTCCCTCGTCCACCCGCGGCGCTTGGGAAGTGGTGCCGACGAACCGCCCGGCGAACAGATACGACAGCGACGGGTGTCGCTGCCAGTAGGTCAGCAGTGACACCAACAGATCCGGGCGGCGCAACAGCGGCGAATCGGCCGGCGTAACGCCACCCAACGTGATGTGATTGCCGCCGCCGGTGCCGCCGTGGGTGCCGTCCACGTCGAACGACTCCGTGGACAACCGAGCCAGACGGGCCTGTTCGTACAGCGTCTCCAGTTGCTGCCGTTGTTCTTCGAAACTTGCGGTTGGAGCGACGTTGACCTCGATGACGCCGGGGTCGGGGGTGATCGTCGTGGACTGCAGACGCGGGTCCGGTGGGGGACCGTAGCCTTCGATGACAACGGGGGTATTGTGCTGCGCCGCAGCGACTTCGATGCGGGTGATCAGGTCGATGAAGTGTTCCAGCGCGTCGGTGGGCGGGATGAAGATGTAGAGCAGACCGTCCCGAACCTCGGCGACCATCGCGGTCCTCGGCGCGGTGTCCGGCTCGACCACCACCGCCGCGGCTCGGTCGGTGTCCACGAGCTGCGAACGCCTGACGCTGGTCGGGTCGACCCCGAACGACGTCGGTGGTGGGTTCCAGCTGATCGCGTTCAGCGGCAGTCGCAGGCCGGCGGGCGAATCGCCCTCCGCCAGCACGATGCGACCGCGGCGCAGGTGCCAGTCCGCGCTGGCCCAGCCGACGCCGTCCTCTCGTCGGTGCAGCGGCAGCACGTATGCCGCCGGGGCCGTGGTGGATTCGTCGAGTCGCGCCAGCAGCTCGGCACGAGCTCCCGGGGTGTCCTCCGCGAGGTCGTCGTCCGGGTCCACAGGGTCGCCCAGCGGGAGTCGTGCGCTGGCGGCCAGGCGGGCCAGCGGGTCCTCGTAGGCGGGGCGCACCTGCGTCGCCGGCAGCCCTAGGCCGTCGGCAACCGCGGTGAGCACGCGTTGCGCCGCGTCGTTGTCGACCGGTGCGGGCTTGTTGAGCCACGGGTCGGCCAGCAGCGAGGGGTCGCTCCACAGTGGACGGCCGTCGGTCCGCCAGTACAGGGCAATCTGCCAGCGCGGCAACGGCTCTCCCGGGTACCAGCGGCCCTGGCTGCGCTGCACCAACCCCTGCGGCGCCCACTGGGCCTTGAGGCGGGCGGCCAGATCCGAGGCCCGCTCGCGCTTGTGTGGTCCGTCGGCGGCCGTCCGCCATTCCGGGTCCACCTGGTTGTCCACCGACACGAACGTGGGTTCGCCGCCGATGGTCAGCCGGACGTCGCCGGCGACCAAGCGTTCGTCGACGCCTCGGCCCACCTCGCAGATCGTCTCCCAGGCCTCGTCCGTGTAGGGCGCCGTGACCCGCGGATCTTCGTGGACGCGCGTGACGGTGTTCGAGAACTCCAGCTCCGAGACGCACGGCTCGGTGCCGCCGGTGATAGGCGCCGCCGATGACGGGTGCGGGGTGGCGGCCAACGGGATGTGGCCCTCGCCGGCGAACAGGCCCGACGTCGGGTCCAGTCCGATCCAGCCCGCGCCAGGGATGTACACCTCGGTCCAGGCGTGCAGATCGGTGAAGTCTGCGGCCGGTCCGGACGGGCCGTCGAGAGCCTCGACGTCGGACGCAAGTTGCACCAGGTAGCCGGACACGAACCGCGCGGCCAGTCCCAGGTGGCGCAGGATCGAAACCAGCAGCCACGCCGAGTCGCGGCACGACCCGATCCCGGTGCGCAGGGTGTGATCCGGTGTCTGGACACCGGGTTCCATGCGCACGCTGTAGCCGATGTCGGCGTTGATCGCGCGGTTGAGCGCGACCAGAAAGTCGATGGTGCGAGTGCCCGGCGGCACCGTGAAGTTTTCCACCCACGCGCGCACCAAGTCACCCGGGCCGGATCCCTCGCCGTCCTCGTCGACCGGGCGCAGGTAGGGCTCGAGGTCAACGGCCAGCGCCTTGGGGTAGCTCCAGCCCGGCGAAAACCACGTCTCGGCCCATTCTTCGATGAAGAAGTCGAACGGGTTGATCACCTTCAAATCGGCGATCAGCCCGACCGCGATGGTCAGCTGACGCATCGGCTTCGGGAAGACCAGTCGGGCCAGGAAGTTGCCCAGCGCGTCCTGCTGCCAGTTGATGAAGTGGTCGGACGGCTCGACGCGCAGCGAATATGCCTCGATGGGCGTGCGGCAATGGGGTGCCGGTCGCAGCCGCACGACGTGCGGATACACCCGCACCAGCTTGTCAAAGGTGTAACTGGTGCGGTGCTCCAGCGCAACTTTGATGCTCATAACCGCTGATCTCATCACAAGAATCAGCGGGCTGCAGCGCGCGCCCGGGCGGGCGCAGCATCGAGCCGACGCTCAGACCGCCCGGGCCAGCGTTAGCTGTACTGGCCCGGGGGCGGTCCGAGCGGGAACTCCGACGCAGGTCGGGGCTGTCCGATCTCGGCGACCTGGCCGCCCGTCAGCTTGCGGTAGGTGTACACCTGAATGAGCGTGGCCACCGGAACGCCGACGAGCATTCCGAGTAAGCACGCGATGTATCCCACCAACACCGCCGCGTACTGCACCAGGTAGGACAGCGCGCTGGGCCCCAGGTTGGCCCGAACGGTCGCGACGCTGGTCTTGATGGCGTCGATGGGCGGGAAACCTTTGTCGACCGCTGCCACGACGGCGAACATGGCGGCGAAGGCCACGATCAGGGGGCCGACGATAGTGCAGCTCACCAACGTGGTCGCCACGGAAACCAACACCGTAATCAGGAGCACGGCGCCGATCCTGCGTGGCTTGAGAGCCGTTCCTACACTCACCGGCTTGCCGTCGGCGATGTCCACAGCTGCAGTGGTAAGTCCGGCCTGCAGCAAGATTGCCACTGCAAAAGCGGCGATGCTGCCGAGGATGATCAGGACCCAGCCGAGCGTCGTCAGGTTACCGGTGGCCGGCGTTTCGTAGGTGCTGCCGCCAAAGCCGTTGTCGGTGGTGACCGTCTGGGTTTCCACATCGGCCGTGGCGAAGGCGATCGCAAAGGGGATGCCTACGACGGCCGTGAGCGCGACGCCGTAGATGATGAGCGGTACCACGAGCGCCGCCCAGTGCTGGGTGAACTTGTTCCAGGCCCAACTGAAGGCGTCTCCGACGTTGAAGTTAGGGCCGTATCCTC
>NZ_MVHT01000079.1 GCF_002086275.1 Mycobacterium intermedium
GGTGTTTGGGTGGGTCCGGTCTGGGTGCCGGTTTAGGGTTTCGTTTTTGCCACCGAGATTGCGGCGACGGCTGTGCTCCGGGCCCCGATCACGACCGTGGCGGCAATCTCGGCGTCCACCCGGTCAGTAGGGCGGCGGCGGTGCCTCCATCGGCCGGCGGTACGCCGCTTCAACGCTGGGGCGAAGCTGCATGTCGGCGATGCGTTTCGACGCGTCCGATGTCGTCAGGTTCAGCGTGACCATCGGCAGGTAATAGGTCACGGGTGATCCCAATATGTAGGTCGCATTTCCCTCGACATAAGTCTTGTTCGACGGATCGTTGAGACCGATGTTGCTGTAGTCGCCGTGCACCTGACGGTATTGGCCCCCACCCCCGACCCACATGGCAGCAAACCTGTTCATTCGCGCGGTGGAATTCGAAAGATCATTGGGGCAGTCGGCCCAGAAATCGTATTGCCGGGAAATGACCTTGACCGTGTAGCGGGTGTCGATCGGAAAGCCCTTTCCGCCATAAGCGGCCGTGCATCCGCTGTTCGGTATGCTCATGCAGCCGTTGTACTTGCTTTCCGGATCGCCGGTGAGAACAAAGGTCACCGTCGCCGGATCGATATCACTTCCCGGGCCGAATCGACGCAGCCAGTCGTCTATGACCTGCGCACCTTCGCTGTGGCCGAGGACGATCTTCGGTCCCGCGGTGGCATGCAGATATTGATCGAGCGTGTCGGCGCCGCGGTGCACATTGATCGCCGCGGGAAGGTTGGCGTACGGGACCCGGACCGTGGTATTCGGCGGCCAGAACAGCTCACCCCGCAACCAGTTCGTGGGCAACCGGCGAAATGCCGGGTCAAGGGTGAAGACCGTCGCGGGAACCGCTTCGTCGGCCGCATGGGCAACCGTAGGCGTGACAGCAGCAACATTGCCACCGATTGTCAGCAACAAAGCGATCGAAGCCAACGAGCGGCTTAGCGACGCCATCCCATGCCCCCCGCCACCACAGCAGAATCAGCACTCGCATACATACCATCGAGGCCGTCAATTACCGCTGTCTGCGTAATGAATCGACACCATATTGACGCCGTGTCTTTACGCGTCGTCGCGCCGAGGTGCCGAGAGGCCAAGAGCCCCCAACACGCGATTAAGACGGTTGATACTCTATAGACGATTTGAGTATCACACGGTCGTTTCAGTGCGAAAGGCCAGGCCAATGACGGCTTCGACGACAACGTCGACCTCAGGGTGAAATCCGTTGTCCGCTGACGAAACCGACTGGCAGCACCGCCTGCAGCGGCTCCTCGACGATTTCGTCAGGCGGCCAAGGGATGTTACGGGCGACCGCATCGAGGCCGCCCGCCGCTGGCATGCCGAGCTGGTCGACAACGACCTGGCCGCCCCCGGATGGCCAAGGTCGGTCGGCGGATTGGAATTGTCGCTCGAGGACCAACTCGAGTACTACCGGATGACGACGGCCGCAGGCACGCCGCCGCACCCGTGCCCGTTGTCGTTCATCGTGGCGCCCACGCTGATCGCCCACGGCACCCAGGCGCAGAAGGCCCGCTTCCTGAAACCGCTGCTGCGGGCGGACGAGTTCTGGTGTCAGGGTTTCTCCGAACCCGGTGCGGGCAGCGATCTGGCATCGTTGTCCACCAAAGCAATTCGCGACGGGGACCGCTACCGCGTCACCGGGCAGAAGGTGTGGACGTCGATGGCCGCCCGGGCCGATTGGATGTTCGCCCTGGTGCGCACCGGTCCTCCGGGCCGTAGCACAGATGGCATCAGCTACCTGCTCATCCCGATGGACAGCCCGGGCATCACGGTGCGCCCGCTGCGCGACATCAGCGGCGCCGCACACTTCGCCGAGGTGTTTCTGGACGACGTCGCGGTGCCGGTGGAAAACATCGTCGGCGAGGAGGGCCGCGGGTGGGAGATCATGCGGACCTCGCTCGGCCACGAGCGGGCCACCGCCTTCCTGGCCGACGAGTTCAAATACCGCCGCACCGTCGACCGCGTCGTCGCGCTGCTCGCCAAGAGCGGGTTGACCGCCGACCCGTCGGTGCGTCAGGACATCGCGCGACTGGAGTCGGGGGTGCAAACGATCGCGGCCAACAGCGCACGCGCGCTCGCGACGGTGCTGCGCGGCGAGGATCCCGGCGGGGTCGCGTCGGTGAACCGACTGGTGAAATCGGAGTTCGAACAACACCTGCACGCGCTGGCGTTGCGGGCGCTGGGACCGCGAGCGGTTTTGGGCAGTCGGGCCGCGATCGCCGCGGACGGCGGGCGCTGGACGTACGGGTATCTGATGAGCCGGGCCACCACCATCGGCGCGGGGACCGCCGAGATCCAGCGCAACACCATCGCCGAAACCGTCCTGGGCCTGCCGTCACACCGCGGTGAGAAGACCCGCGAAGCCGCGGTGGCGCCAGGGGCGCCGCTGGCCCTGCCCGACGACGACGAGCGTGAACTGCGCTCCGTGCTGGCCAAGGCACTGGACGCCTGCGTCGACGTCGGGGCCGTTCTCGACCGCGCCCGGCCGGTCGGTTCGTGGGATCGCCGCGCGTGGGCGGCGCTGGTGGAATTCGGGCTCCCGGGTCTGGCACTCGACGAGTCGCTGGGTGGGGCCGGGGCGCGGCCGCGGTTGCTCTACGCCGCGGTGGAAGAGGCCGGCAAAGCTCTGACGGCGGCGCCGCTGGTGCCGACACTCGGTGCGTTGGCGGTGGCGTGCAGCGTCGGTGCGTCCGACGTGGCACGGCGGATCAGCGGTGGCACACCCGCGGCGTTCGTCGTCCCGCTCGACGACTCCGGTTGGTGCACAACGGGTTTGCCCCGCTGTGACAGTGACGGCGTGACCGGCTCGGTGCCGATCGTGGCGGGCGCGCCCGCCGCAGAGGTGCTGCTGGTACTGGCTCGCGACGGCGACGCCGACGTCGTGTTGAGCGTCGACCCGAGCGGGCCCGGTGTGACCGTCACCCCGCACCAATCGCTGGACCTGACCGCCACGATCGGCTCGGTCGACTTCGCCGACGCCCCGGCCACGTTGCTGGCAACCGGCGATCGGGTGCGGGACGCGCTGGCCGCCGCGCGTCGGGTGGCCGTACTCGCCGTCGCCGCCGACTCGGTCGGGGTGGGATCGCGGGCGCTCGAGATGGCCGTGCGTTGGGCCGGCGAGCGTGAGCAGTTCGGCCGCCCGATCGGCAGCTTCCAGGCGATCTCACACCGCTGCGCGGACATGGCCGTCGCGCTGGAAGGCGCCCGCAGCCAGGTCCTCGCCGCGTCCGCCTGCCAGGCCGATGCCGAACATTTGGTGGACCTAGCGGCCGCGGCCGCGCTGGACGCCGCGGTGCTTGCGGCGGAGGCCGCCATCCAGATCCACGGCGGCCTGGGCTTCACCTGGGAGCACCCGGCGCATCTGCTGCTGCGCCGCGCCCAGGCCAACGCGGCCCTGATCGGTCGGGCCGACGCATTGCGCGAACGGGCCGTGCGTCGAATCCTGCCACCCTTCAGAAACGGGACGCTCAGCGAATCCAAGGAGAGTTGATGACCACCACAGAGGACGACACCGCGGCCGTCGAGGGCCGGATCACCGACGAAGACATCGAACGGGCCCGCGCTCAAATCGGCATTCCGGTCTACAAGTCCGGCGAACTGTGGAACCGGGTGCCGTCCCAGGATGTCATCAGCCACTTCGCCTTTGGCTGCGGGGATGACAACCCGCTGTTCCACAGCCCGGCGTACGGCGCCACGACGCGCTGGCACGATCAGATCGCGCCGCCGACGTTTCTGATCTCCACCGGGATCGACCAGACACCGAAATTCACTGACCCGGAACGCAAGAAGCTGTTCAAGGGGCTTTTTCGGGGCACGGGCAAGTACTACTCGGGCGTGAAATGGACCTGGTACAAGCCGGTTTACCCGGGGCGACCCGTCCTGGTCGAGCATTACACCCTGGACGTGGAGGTGAAGGAGAGCTCTTCCTTCGCGGGCGGCCGTTCGGTCAAGGAGACCTTCCGCAGTCTCTATGTCGACATCGACGGCAATCCGATTGCCACCCGCGACGAGTCCTACATCAACGCCGAGCGGCATGCTTCGAAGAAGGCCGGCAAGTACTCCCACATCCAGCGCCAGACCTGGACCGAGGAAGCACTGGCGGAGGTGGAGGCCGCCTATGAAGCCGAGGTCCGTCGCGGCGCCGATCCGCAGTGGTGGGAGGACGTCGAGGTCGGTGACCAGCTACCGCCGGTGATGAAGGGACCGCTGACCGTCGTCGACATCATCTGCATGCACATGGGTTGGGGCTGGGGTGGATACAGCGTCGGCCCGCTGAAGTACGCCCACAAGATGCGTAAGAGAATGCCGGCGTTCTTCGTGCCCGACGAGTACGGAGTGCCCGACGTGGTACAGCGTCTGCACTGGGATCCCGAGCGGGCCAAGGCGTTAGGCATACCCGCGCCGTACGACTACGGGCAGATGCGCGCGGCGTGGATCAGCCACCTGCTGACCAACTGGATCGGCGATGACGGCTGGCTTGCCGAGATGGAAGTCCAGACAAGGGGTTTCAACTACCACGGCGACATTCACCTCTGCACCGGAACTGTCACCGCCAAAGCTGGCCCGCAGGAAGCGGTCTCGGTGGACGTGGCGGCCACCAACCAGCGCGACGAAGCTACCACCAAGGGCACCGCGAAGGTGTTGCTGCCCTCCAAGCAGACCGGAGCTGTGGCGCTGCCGGTTCCCGACGTCGAGTTGCGGCGCCGCGGCGCGCGGATTGCCTCGGCCAGAGGCGGCAAGGTGGGCGAGGAGCTGCGCCGCCTGCACGGCGAGTGAGCTAGCGGATGCGCGGCGGCTGCGTACCGCGGGTTGACGGACGGCGCGCTCCCGCGTTGCCGATGTGGGTGTAAGACAGGCCGTGGCGCTGCGCCAGCGACGGCGTCAAATCGCGAGCCTCCCACATCGCGCGCACGGTGCCTTGGATGGCCTGCGGCCGTCGCGCGGCGATCTCGGCGGCCAGTTGGGCCGCGCGCAAACGTAATTGGTCGTCGGGAACTACCTCCGTGACCAGTCCGATACGCAGTGCGGTGTGCGCGGACAAGCGCTCCTCGTTGCCCAGCAGCGCCCAGCGCATCACCTCGCCATAGGGCACCCCGAGCGCCAACATGCCCATCGGCTCCAATGCCGAGACGATGCCGGCATTGGCGTGCGGATCGAAGAACACCGCGTTCTCCGAACAGATCGCGAAATCGCACTCGTTGACGAAATACATCGCGCCGCCGGCCACCATCCCGTGCAACGCGGCGATCACCGGTTTCCACACCTTGTGGCCTTTGGGACCCAGTACCGCCCCCGGGTCTTCCTGGTTGAAGATCGGTTGTTCCCCCCACCACACGCCCTCGGAGATGTCGAGGCCCGTGCAGAAGGCGCGGTCGCCGTTGGCGCACAGGATCGCGACGTGGATGTCCTCGTCCTCGCGTACCCGGTGCCAGACCGCGGCCATCTCGTCGGCCATGCGCTTGTTGAAGCTGTTCAGCCGTTCCGGTCGGTTGAGGGCGACGGTCGCGACATGGTCACCGACGCTGAACTCGATCGTCTGCAGATCCATGTCGGTCATGGTCTTGTGATTCCCGTCTCATCGATTAGTCTCAAATTGATACTGCGCTGCCTGAGGGGTTGCACAATGTGCATCAAATCACAGTCGGCCCGAAAGGGGTGCTGAGGATGGACCGGCCACTCAGGGCTATCACATGACTGTTGACTTCCGTCCCGACAACCCGGAAGAAGATTTCGTGCGGCGCAGGTTGATTCACGCCGCCGAGGAAGTGTTCGCCGAAACCGAGCCCGGTGCCGTGCAGATGGAAGCGATCGCCAAAAGAGCGGGCGTTTCTCGCGCTACCGCTTTTCGCCGCATGGGCAGCATCTCCGAGGTGGTCGTGCAGGTCGCGATCCGTCGTGCGCAGCGGCATATTGCGGCCGTCCAGGAGCTTATGGCGGCGCAGACCGGGGTGTTCGCGAAAGTGGAGGCCGCGCTTATCTACACCGCACGTGAGCTGCCGACCGATGCGTCGATCGCTGCACTGATCGCCCAGCATTCCACCGGTAGCAACGATCCGCGAGTACACGAAGCCGCGGTCGGTGCGATGGGCCCGGTGGTGCGCGAAGGCCAGCGCAACGGTGAGATCCGCACCGACGTGCCGTTCGACGACCTCATCGATTTCCTCGTCGAACAGACCTACCTTGCAGCCGAAGGTGTCGACCGCTCAGAAGCCGCTGTGCGCAAGCGGTTTCGGCAGTTCGTCGTACCCGCAATCGAGGCGCGCGACGGCCACGGCGGTGACATTCTCTCTCGCGCAAGAGAACTCCGGGACACGGCGGCCGCGACGGCAGCCGCGGCGCAGAGCCTGGTCGAGCAACTGGAAGGAAGGACACGAACGTGAGCGGTGAAACCCAGGTGGGCGTGGGCCAGTGCCCGGTGGACAAGTTCGAACTGACCGCACTTGGCGGCCCCGCGCTGATCGGGTTCCAGAGCATCGACGACCGGCAGGACCGACTGCGCCCGGTGTTCCGCAACGAAGAGGGCAACGGCTACTGGATGTTCACCGATTACAGCGCGATCTTGGAAGGGTTGCAGCATCCGGAGTGGTGGTCGAGCAGCGTGATCGTGCCGACGGACCCGAACCCGCCATACAAGTGGATCCCGGTGATGATCGACCCGCCCGAACACGCCAAGTGGCGCCACGTGCTGGCCGAGTACTTCTCGCCCGGCCGGGTGAAGTCGCTACGAGGGGAGCATCGCCGACTGGCCGCGGAGTTGGTCGAGAAGATCGCACCGCAGGGCTCCTGCGACTTTGTCAAAGAGGTGGCGCGGGTGTTTCCGTCGCACATCTTCCTCAACATCATGGGGATGCCGGTCGAGCGCCTCGACGAATTTCTGGAGTGGGAAGACAAGATGCTGCACCAGACCGGCGTCGGCGACGAAGTCATGGCCGTCCGTCTGGAAGGCATGCAGCAGGTCGTCGCCTACTTCCAAACGCTGATCGCGGAGCGCCGCGCGAACCCGAACCCCGACGCCGACGACATTGTCAGCGCCGCGATCGGCTGGACCATTGACGGGGAACCGGTCGCCGACGGTGATCTGCTGAACTGCCTGCTGTTGCTGTTCATGGCCGGGCTGGACACCGTCGCAAGCCAATTGGCTTATGCCATGTTGCATCTGGCGACCCACCCCGATGACCGAGCACGGCTGGCAACCGAACCGTCGATCATTCCACTGGCCGTCGAGGAACTGCTGCGCGCGTATCCAATCGTTCAGACGGCCCGGAAAGCCACCCGCGACATGGACTTTCACGGTTGCCCGGTCAAAGCCGGTGACATGGCGTCATTTCCGCTGGCGGCCGCTGGGCGTGACGAGACGATCTTTCCCGATGCCCGTCACGTCGACCTGGACCGCGGGGTCTCCCGACACATTTCGTTCGGCGCCGGTCCGCACCGTTGCCTCGGCTCACACCTGGCCCGCCAAGAGATGACCGTCATGCTCGAGGAGTGGCACCAACGCATTCCGGATTATCGGGTGATCAACCAACCCGTCGAGCATGCCGGACAGGTCTTTGGTCTCGACTCACTCGAATTGAGTTGGGACCGTTGATCGCGCATCTGGCCCAAACCCCGGCATCAGGGGTGCCAGCAACGTCGTGATCATGCGGCGCACCTTGGCCTCGTCATCGAGGGACGCGCCGAGTTCCGGTGCCAGCCAGACACTTCCGAAGAAGCGCAGGAGAAGTTCGGCGATCGATTCGGTGTCGGTGCTGACACCGATGTCGGCCGCCGTCCGGTCAAGGTAGCGCCTCAGACCGTCGAGTTGGAACTGCGTGAGGCGGGGATCGCGATGTAGCGGTAGCGCGTCGTCGTCCTCGGCGAGTCGGCGGGCGACCGGGTGGGTGCGGATGACCCCGACCGTGTGCACCGACAACTCGACGAGGCGCTCGAGGGGATCGTCGATCGCGCCGCCCTTCTCCCCGAACTCGGCGACCAGGCGTTGCAGCTCGCGCGCCAGGGCCTGCCTGATCAGGTCGTCCTTCGATTCGAAGCGGCGGAAGACCGTCGCGCGGCCCACCCCGGCGGTGCGGGCGACGTCCTCAACGGTCATGCGTTCCATGCCGTATCGCGCCAGGCAGCGCAGCGTGGCTTCCAGGATCGCGGTGTCCGACGCGTCCCGTTCCACCGGGCGGGCGGAGAGCGCGCCGGCCAGGAGGTTGCCAGCCTTCCGCGTGGGACTCATTGGCGATTACAGTATCATCCGTCTCACGCGGTTTACGGTCCCGCGAGGAGGACGATGAAGCCCGGCAGCACCACCCGCGCGATTGTGGAAACCGCACTGGCGGTATCGCCGTGGTTGCCTGCGCCCAAGCCACATTCGGCCGACGGAGTCGATGCGCGCTGGCTGTCGCAGCAGTTCGCGGGCCGCGCGCCCGGAGCGGTGGCCGAGGCGCTGGTACCGCTGGACGGGACCACCGGCACGACCGACCGTCGCCGCCTGGGGATCGAATGGAACGCCGCGGGCATTGCCGCGAGCCTGCCTTCGAGCGTGTTCGTCAAGTCCACGCCGCTCTCGGCCAAGAACCGTACGATGGTCGCCGCGCTCGATATGGCGATCAATGAGGTGCGCTTCTATCAACAGCTGCGGCCCGAGCTCGGCGACGACGTCGCGCCGGCGGTGTATGCCGGCCACGCCGGACACGGAGCCCGTCATCTGCTGGTGCTTGAAGATCTCGTCGCCTCCGGCGCACGATTCCTCGCCAAACCGGATGAGGTCGACCTGGCCTATGCGCAGGGCATGATGCGCGCCCTGGGGAAGTTGCACGCGGCGTTCTGGGAGAGTCCGCGGCTGGCGGACGACCTGTCGTGGATCGCGCCCGAGAGTCGGCGGCCCGGCTTCAAGCTGTTGCTCTGGCAGTTCCGCGCCATGCGCAAGAAGCTGTTGTCGTCGGACGAGCACGACCTCAATCCGGCGGTGCGACGCATGGCAACCTTCGTCAACGAGCACGACCGAGCGCTGCACGCCCGTTGGGAACGCGGACCGCAGACTGTGCTGCACGGTGACGCGCATGCCGGAAACTCCTACGGACTGCCGGACGGACGCGGCGGTCTGCTGGACTGGCAGGTGATCCACCGTGGCCCGGGGATCCGCGAAGTCAGTTACTTCTGCACCCACTCCATACCCACGGAACTGCGTCGCGCACACGAGGAGTCGTTGGTGCGGCTCTATCTGGAGACGCTGGCCGAGCATGGTGTCGAGGACCCGCCGGACTTCGACACGGCCTGGCAGGCCTATCGGTTCTTTGCGTTCGACGCGTGGGACTCCGTCGGGCTGTGTGTGGTGTGGCCGGGACTGCAGCCGGCGGAGTTTGTGGTCGAAGGATTTCGGCGGGCGAACCTTGCAGTGCTCGACCTCGAAGTGGACAAGGCGGTCATGGGGGCGCTCGCGTGAGCGCTATATCGGCTATCTCGGGGTCAGCGACAACGTGGTGAAGGTCGTGATCAACCGGCTGAGTTCGTCGATGAACTCCTCGCGTCCGATCGCGGGTTCGTCGAGCACGTAGCGAATTGTGATCTGCTGCAACGCCTGTACGGCCATCCACACCATCGCCGGGCGTTGCCGGAGCGGTACGGCGTTGGTGGCGCCGGCCAGGTAGCCGGCCGCGAGGTCGGTGGCGCGCTGTTGGATGGTCTTGATCTCGTCCGAGCCGCCGAGTCGGGGCATCTGCTCGACGAGAACGCGGACCAGCTCCCGGTTCTTCTCGGTGGCGTCGAGCACTGCGACGACGACATGTCGCACGGGATCGGCGCCGCGCGCGGGTGGCTCGTCGAACGCTTGGACCAGTTCACCTGCAATGCGTTGGATCATCCGCTCGACGGTGGCGGCGACGATGGCGTCCTTGTTCGGGAAGTATTGGTAGATGCTGCCGGGACTGATCCCGCTTTCGGCGGCGATGCGGTGGGTGGAAACGCCGTCATAGCCAGACACGTCAAGAATGCGAGCGGCGGTGTCCAGAATCCGGTCGACCATCTGGCGAGAACGCTCTTGCCGAGGGATCTTCCTAGGGATTTGTCGCGCCACGCTCGGACTCCGATCCTCCGGTAAATGCGACTATTATGCGACTAGACATTCGCATTAGGCTAGCGGGCATGGTTGACGTGGCCGCTTCGGCGGAGCTCCGGGCGGGGCTCAGCTTGTCAGATCGCTTGCTGGACCGGGTGTTTGAACCCGTGCGCCGGGAGTTCTTCAAGGGCGTCCGATTCGACGAGCCCGCCGGGGACCCCGGCTGGTACGGACCCGGCAGCGCGGTTTGGTACGTCCACTCGCACCTGAGCACGTTCCAGATCGGCTTGGCCGCCGCGGCCATGATGGAGACGCTGCATCCGTCGATGGCGTGGATGGGCTACCAGCACACGCGCGCCATTGAACGTAGCGCGGACGGCGTCCCGACCGGCAACTTTGATGAGAAGGGAATGTCCTCGCGCACAGGGCATTCCGTTGCGTTCTTTCTCGGAGTGGCGATGGGACCGACCCCCGTGGCCGAGCAGGTCTGCCGCACGGTGCGCGCCATGCACGACAAGATCGAGGGGGTCCGCCCCGACGGGCACCCGTACCGGGCGAACGACCCCGAGCTGTTGACATGGAACTACGCGACGCAGGCGTGGGGTCTGGCCGCCGCACACACCGCGTATCACCCGCGCCCGTTGCAGGGTGAGCGCCTTGAACAGTTCTTCGCGGAGTACGCCCGGATGGGCGAGGCGCTTGGTGGCGTCAACGTACCCAAGACCCAGGCCGGCGTGATGCAGGTGCTTGAGGACTCGGTGCCGCATCTGGGCGTCACGTTGCCAACGGTGGGCTTTCTCAATCCGTTGGCCCCGTGGCGCTATCCGGTATATCAGCGGCCGTTGTATTCGCTAATCCATTGGGCCGTACAGGATTTGCATCCTCGGTGGGCGCAGCAGCTGATGAACACGCCTCAGTTCACGCCCGTCGGTCGGTTCGCCCGGCGCAAGGCGGTCAAGGCTCTGTTGAACAGTCTCGGCGGCGGGGCAATTCGAGAGGTCCGGCAGGCACGGGCGCGCGCTGCTGCTCGGGTGAGCCTCGTCGGCGCCTGACAATAGGTGTGCGGCCCCGGCTTGCTCGGCGCAGGCGTCACCGGCGCCGTCAGCAGACCATGAGGCGATCGCCGGAAGCGCTGGCGCATGCGCTAGCACCAATTCCAGCGGTGCGCCGGCGTTAGGCCAGCCCGACCCGCCCCGGGGGGACCCCTGGTCTAGTTGGTGGTCGGCGGTTGAGGTTCGTAGGGCTGGTACCACCACCAGTCGGCGCGTTCCCCGGTCGGCCCGGGACACGGCGGCACATCGGGCGGAGGCTGCGTCGGTGGCCGCGCGAGGGATGCCCCGGTCAACACGCGCCCGTCGCTGTCGGTGATACACAACCGGTCAGCCGGACCGGTGATGGTGATCAGACCGCGGTGATGCAGCCGATGATGAAACGGACACAACAACACCAGATTGCCCAGCTCGGTCGGCCCGCCATCCTCCCAATGCACGATGTGGTGAGCATGCAAACCCCGGCTGGCCCCGCACCCCGGGAACGCGCACGTCGAACGGCGATACTCCAAGGCCCGCCGCAATCGGCGACTGATCGCCCGCATGCTACGCCCGGCCCCGATCGGCTCACCATCACGCTCGAACCACACCTCACACGTCGCATCGCAGCCCAGGTACTGGCGCTCCTCGCGCGACAGGGCCGGACCCAGATGCAACGACCCCACCCGATCCTTGACATCGACATGCATCACCACCGTGGTGTGCTGCCCCTGCGGACGCCGCGCCACCTCGGCATCCCAGCCCGCCGCCACCAACGCCATAAACGCCTCCACTGTCGTGGGCATCGGCACCGCGAACTCACCACCACCGCCCCCGGCGGCCTCGCGGTCCTGCTTCCACTGTGCGATCAACCCATCCAGATGCGAACGCAACGCCGCATCGAACGTCGCCGCCTCCACCGTCGGCAACGTGATCCGCCAAACGCTGCACCGCTCATCACCGGTCTTGCTGATCGACGCCTGCGGCTCTGGCTCCGGCTTAGATCCCGACCCCGACCCGGACTCGGCTTCGGGCGCGGGGTCCGGACGCGGCTCCAACTTCACCGCCGTACGCAACTGACTGACCGTGGCCACCGCCGCCAACTCCGCGTAATGCTCATCCGAGCCCTCCCCGGCCCGCGCCGCGATCACCCCCACCTGATCCAGCGACAACCGCCCCTCCTTCAACCCCTGCACACACCGCGGAAACTCCCCCGACCGCCGCGCCACCGCAGCGATCGTGTGCGCATTACCCGGCGACACCCCCGTCTTCCAGGCCACCACCGCCGGCAACGACCGCGCCCCGGTCCTCCCCCACAACTGCTCCCCCTCGATCTGCGCGAACACCTCCACAATGCGCCCATCAATGGCATTGCGCTGACCACACAACTCCGCCAACTCGGCAAACAACACCTCCAACCGCTCCTTGGGAATCAACCCCGCCGCACCCGAAGAAGCCGTCGCCAAAGACATACCCCCATCAAAGCAGCCACCTACGACAAAACCGGGCCTGGCAAATCTGCGACTCGAAAATATCTGAGCCACAACGCAATTAGATACGCGTAGATGATTTCAACCTGACCGGGAACTTCTCGAACCACTGAAGCGACAACCACTACAGCTGTGCCGTTGGTATGTCGGTTCCCGGGGAGGGGGTTCCCTGGTATGGCGATCTGGATGGCGTTTCCTCCGGAGATACCCTCCGCTGAGCTCAGTAGCGGTCCGGGTCCGGGTGGCTTGTTTTCTGCTGCTCAGGCATGGAGTTCGTTGAGTGCCGAATATGCCTCGACGGCCAATGAACTCGCGGAAATCCTGGCGGGTGTGCAAGCCGGGGCATGGGAGGGCCCGACCGCCGCGCGCTACACCGCCGCCCACGTGCCCTATCTGGCGTGGCTGTCGCAAGCCAGCGCCAACAGCGCGGCCGTGGCCGCCCGGCACGAAGCCGTTGCAGCGGCATACGCCATCGCCCTCGCGGCGATGCCGACCCTGGCCGAGCTTGCCGCCAACCATGTGACGCACGCGGTCTTGGTCGCGACGAACTTCTTCGGGATCAATACGATTCCCATAGCGCTCAACGAGGCCGACTACGTGCGGATGTGGATTCAGGCCGCCACCACGATGACCGACTATGAGGCCGTCTCCAACGCGGCCGCGGCGTCTGCTCCCCATACGGAGCCGGCGCCATTAATCCAGCCGCTGCACGCCGAGCATGAGCATGAACCCGGACACGAGGATGAGCCCGGGCACGATCACGGCGGAATCATCGACAACGACGAGGGCGACCCAACGCAACTGAGTTGGTGGGTGAACCGGGTTACCCAGATCACCCAAACCTTAGGCCGGGATTTGGCGGACTTTCCTCAGAACCCGTCGGCGTCCCTCGCGCGGCTCGCCTCCGATATCCCGTTGCTCATTGCCGACGAGATCAGCCACGCGGGCGAAGTAATCAGCACCTTCCCGCAGTTGCAGGCGATTCCTTTTCTTCTGCCACTTGCCAACGTCGGCTTCGCGGGCGGGGCAGCAGGGCTGAGCGGGCTGGCGGGAATCGAGCCCGGCGTGGTTCCCGCCCCTACTGCCCCTATGCCGGCGGCCCCCGAGCCAGGCTTGCAAGGAGTCGGAATCTCTCCCATGCACGTGGCCGCCACCGCGACGCAGACTTCCGTGCCGACGTCGGCGTCCGCCACCACGGTGCCCACGGCGGGGACGCCCGGAAGCCCACCGCCGCCGGCCACCGGCTTGGCGGGCGGCATCTATCCGTACCTGGTCGGTGGGCCTGGCATCGGTCCCGACGCGGTAATGCGCGTCGGCGCCCAGCGCGGAGCCCCAGAACCGGACCTCGTCACCACGCCATCGGCCGCAGCCGCGTCGGCGCGCGAAAAAGAACGAGCACGCCGACGTCGAAAGGCAGCAATGCCGGATCGTGGTTACCGCCATGAGTTCGTCAGCCTTGATGAC
Source organism: Mycobacterium intermedium (assembly GCF_002086275.1). GTDB lineage: Bacteria > Actinomycetota > Actinomycetes > Mycobacteriales > Mycobacteriaceae > Mycobacterium > Mycobacterium intermedium. Next base: position 14,067 of record NZ_MVHT01000079.1, read on the forward strand.
GACCCTATTGAGGACATGGACCGCAACGGCGCAGCGATGGGATCGGATCGAGGGGCCAGGGTGCTCGGATTCAGCGGCGTGGCATCGGATGCCGGCACCCGGGCGGCGGGGCTAGCGAGCGTAGGGCGTGGTGAATTCGGCCGCGCGCCCGTGGTGCCGATGCTTCCCGGCACATGGGCGACGGGCGAAGAAGACGGCGAAGGTGGGGATGGTGCAAGCCACTTCGAGAATCCGCGGCGTTAGCCGCACTACCTCGGGTAGTCGACCCGCGGGTGCCTGCAGTCAGCCAGTCCAGTTCGCCTGATGGTGCCGAACGCATGCGTAGTAAGCATCGTGGTCATTTGCGCGGGCGAGTTCGGCCGGGGGTCCGTTGTCCGGGTGCCAGGTTGCAGTGAAGGTGGGTTGCGCCGCCCATAACGTGCTCATGTCCATTCGTCGCCAGTAATGGCCGCCGGTGCCGTACCAATGGATTTCTATAAGTTGCCACGTGCGGCGCTGTTTCTTGGCCTCAGCGACGGTCTTGGGAACTCGAGGGTCGTCGTTATCCACCACTTCTTGCGTTGGCCGATAAAGCCATCTCCTCCAGCGCCAGCTCAGCTTGGGTGCACCGCCTTTGACACCGGAACCTGATACCCCGCTTGAGGATTCGACTTTGTTGGTCGCATCAGCTTTGCGAGTGGGCGAATAGGACGCGCTGGCCGCAGCCACCGTAGAAGTACTGGCCGCCGGACCGTCCCGATTTTGGTAGTAGCTGACCGTAACAGCAGGGATCACTGCTCGTCCCAGCCCACGGGAGACCAGCCCTTCGCCAGGTCGAAACCACCAGCGCTAACCGACGCCATGATCTCGTCGTGCAGGTCAGGACACGCACGATGCAGGTCGGCGGCATTTTCAGTTGCGTTGCGTAGCCACAGGTGATTGTTCGCCGAGCGGACCAGGGCGTCCACCCGCGCATCGATCTACGACTGCTCTACGACACGATCACCCGGGGCAACGAACGCCACGCCTGCGCCAATGCCCGTGATCGGCTCAGGGCTGTTCTTCCAGAACCGCTATGAATTCCGCAGGCAGAACTACGTTTTCGAGCCTTTGGACGAAGAGTGGGGCGATTTGGTGAGCGCGATAACCCGCGACGCCAGTGCCGATCGGTGTGACCAGGAAGCGCAACTCAGGATGCTGGCGCGCGTAGTCCAGGAAAGTTTCCACTTCTTTGACGAGCGTGGGGAAGTCGGTCATGGTGTCGATGGCGTAGGTCTGGCCCTGGCGGCCGTGGCCTTGGCCCCAGACGGCGCCGAACTTGAGGGCCTGGCGGGCGGCTCCGCCGTCATGCAGTCCGCGCGCGTTCGACCCGAAGACGAATACTTCATTCGGTTCAAGGCTCTCGATGCGATTGCTTGAGGTCAGCGAGCCCACAACAATCTTCTGGACCTGGTTGAGCGCTTCCAGTCGCGCCGCTTTCGGCAAGGACTGGATCTCTTCGACAGCGGCGGCGACGACTTCGCTGAGCGTCTTTCGTTTCGACACGGACTGCCTGGATGCGGCAACGGCCGCCGAAGCAGCATCGCGCTCATCGATCGGTTCGAATAACAGCGTGTGCTCCGGCATCCTGCTCGGCGAAAGGCCACGCAGCTCCGTATTGAACAGGTCGTCTAGCCCGGCGCCGAGCGCCCGCGCGATTGCTAGCTGGGCGCGGTGGGAGGCGTGGCGGGTCCCCGTTTCGAGTTGCGAGATGTAGGGGTACGAGAGCTTCGTCGCAGCGGCGAGGTCGGAGCGGGTCATGCCGAGTTCTTCGCGTCGACGCTTGATCCTTTCACCGACCGAGTCTCCCCCTGGGGGGAACTCTCCCCCTCGGGGGGATTCTCCCCCTCGGGGGTCGGGCCTGATAGCTCCGCTCATAGCCCCAAATTATCAGCAGCATTATGCATTGAGCAACGGCTGCGTTTGCTCTTTGCATACTTTCTCGCTATGCTCAGCGCATACTTACAAATACGCACATAGCATAGGAGCGCCATGACCCTGCACACCAACCCCACCCTTCCGCTGCTGCACGTCGGCAGGGGCGCCCAGTACGGCGCCTTGACCTTGTTTCCCGTCTGGGCCGACGGCGGCGCCGCCACCGGTCTTGAGTGGGACCTTGGCGCCCTCGACATCGGTGAGCAGCACGGTGGTGGGCAGGTGAATTCGCTGACCGCCGTGAATCTCGGCTCGAAGCCGGTCGTTCTCATCGAAGGCGACCTGCTCGAAGGTGGCTGGCAGACACGGATGGTCGCCCACTCGACCATCGTTGCCCCGAACGAGACGACCACCATTGGAGCGCTATGCGTAGAGCACGGCCGGTGGGAGCAAGGCGGCAGCCGTAGCCACCGTGCCGCCGGCCGCCGCGTCTCCGCAACGCTGCGGACCGCCCGCGACCGCGCTTACCAACGGGGTGCCAGCCCCCAGCAAGCGGTCTGGCACGGAATCGCGTCCCGCTACGAGACGCACGCGCCTACCGCAACCAGATCGTTCGCCGATCACCTCGACCGCGTCAGCTGCACCCGTGGCCAGCGGGGCGAGCGGCCGCTGCCGACCAAGCCGCTTGACGGCCAGCGTGGCGTGATCATCGGCGTCGGCGGACGGGTGCTCGGGATGGAGCTTCTCGCCACGCCCGCCGCGCTCGCCAAACGGTGGAACGGCATCCTTGAGGCCGCCCTTTTTGACGCGGAACACGCGCCTGAGGTGGCGACTTCCGGCCACCGGGCCCGTGCTTTCGCATTCAAGGTCGAGCAAGCGCACATCAACGTCGACCGCGAATCCCCTTCGGTCGTCACCCTCGCAGCGACCCAAGGCTCAACGCACCTTGGCGGGATCGCACTGCCAACAACGGAACGCTCAATCGACGCCGAATTCTGGCGCATCGTCCACCTCGCCGCATACAACCACCAGCACCCGCTGCTCGCGGGGATCTAACCCCCGCCGCAGCTCCCCCGCTGCCCCACCCGCCATCGAATGCAAAGCCCGGAAAACACCAGAAGGAGAACACTATGAACGACGTCCTGATGTCCCACCGCACCGACCGCGCGATCGGAGCCGTTGTCGGCTCTGCCGTCGCCGACGCCCTCGGCTCCCAATACGAGTTCGGCCCCGCCCATCCCGACGCCTTCGAGCCGACCTTCGGATTGTCCAAGTTTCGCCACGGAGTCGGCGAATGGACCGACGACACCCAGATGGCCATGCCGATCCTCGAGGAGCTCGCCAACGGCGCGTCCCTTAACGACTCGAACACCCTCGGCCGCATCCTGGCCGTGTGGGAGCGCTGGCACCACGACGCCAAGGACGTCGGCAACCAGACCCGCGCGGTGCTCGGCGCGCTCGGCGACGACGTAACCGAGGCTGCTGGACGTGCCGCCGCTGAGGCGGTCCACAAACGTCGCGGCTACAGCGGCGGCAACGGCTCACTCATGCGCACCGGCCCAGTCGCCCTCGGGTACCTGACGAACGGTCGCGAAGCGGAGCTCGCCGACGCCGCCGCGCGTATCGCCCAACTCACCCACTGGGAGCTGGACAACGTCGATGCGGTCGTGCTGTGGTGCCTCGCAATCCGGCACGCGATCCGCACCGGCGCGTTCGACCTGCGGGCCGGTCTCAAATTCGTCCCTGCCGGCGCGCGCCGCGACCGGTGGTCCGACCTCATCGACCAGGCAACCGCCGCCGGCGCCGACCCACGCGACTTCCAGCAGGACAACGGCAGGGTGATCGTTGCCTTCCTCGCCGCTGCCGCTGCGATCCAAGGTGCAACCGATTACCGCAGCGCGATCACTCGTGCAATTCGGGGCGGCGGCGACACCGACACCGTGGCCGCAATCGCCGGCTCCCTCGCCGGTGCCCTGCACGGCGTCTCCGGCATCCCGCTGTCCTGGCAGCGCAAGGTGCACGGATGGCCCGACTACGACATCCACGACCTGAGCGGGCTCGCTTTCCTTGCCACGCGCCAAGGTAAGCCGACCGCGGACGGTTACCCGACGGCGCCGACAGTGCCCAGCGCACACTTTCTCCGCACTGCACCGGTGCAGCACCCAGCCGACCCCGGTGTATGGCTCGGATCCCAGAACGCACTCGACGTACTGCCCGATTCAGTAACTGCGGTTGTCTCTTTGTGCCGCGTCGGCAACACCGAGGTTCCGAAAGGTGTTGAGTCGATCCGGGTTCGGCTGATCGATCAGCCAGGCCACAACTTGAACCTCGACTTCACCCTCGCCGACGCGACCGACCTCATCGCTGAACTCCGGGGCGAGGGCAAGGAAGTCTTCGTTCACTGTGCCGAGGCGCGCTCGCGCACCGCCGCGGTGGGAGCGCTGTATGCGATCCGGCACTGCGGCGCTGCAACCGAGCAGGCGTGGACGCAGGTCAAATCGGTGCTGCCCTACTTCGACCCGTCCCCAGAGAATCAGGACGCAGTCAACCGGCTCGCTTTAGAAGACTGATCATCCGAGCCACGCCATGAACGGCTGGAGTCTGATGGAAGCCCCCGAGGCGCGACTACGCAGAGGGCTGTGGCGGTGGCGGAGGGATTTGAACCCTCGGACGGTTTTAGCCGTCACACGCTTTCGAGGCGTGCTCCTTAGGCCGCTCGGACACGCCACCGCCAGGCAGCTTACCGAATCGGAGGCCCATCACCCCAATCGCTGGCGCGCGAAGAACGCTTCCAGCGGAGCGGCGCACTCCTGAGCCAGGATTCCGCCCCGAACCTCGGGGCGATGGTTGAGCCGACGATCGCGCACCACGTCCCACAGGGAGCCCACCGCCCCGGTCTTGGGCTCCCACGCCCCGAACACCAGTCGCGCAACCCTGGCCAGCACCAGCGCCCCGGCGCACATGGTGCACGGTTCGACCGTGACCGCCAGCGTCGCGCCCTCCAACCGCCATCCGTCGCCGAGCACCCGAGCCGCGGCCCGCAGGGCCACTATCTCGGCATGTGCGGGCGGGTCCCCCAGAGCCTCGCGGGCGTTCACCGCCCGCGCGAGCTCGTTGCCGTCGGCGTCGACGACGACGGCTCCGATGGGCACGTCGCGCGGTCCCGCCGTCCCAGCAACGTCCAACGCGGCACGGATCAGATCTTCGTCGCGGATCACCACGGCCGGACGGCGGCTACAGACAACCCGGCGACGACTGCAGCCAGCCCGACGGCGCTCACCGACCCAGCCGGTCGATCACCGCCGACAGCTGCTCGGCAAAGCCCATTTCCCGGGCGATGCGGCCCAGTTGCTCGTCGGCGTACAAGTCGGTCTCATCGAGGATGAGCCCCAGCACCGCGTCGGACAGCCCGATGTCCGACAGCAACCCCAGGTCGCCTTCCTCAAACGGATCGGCGTCCTCGAGGTCTTCGGGATCGATCTCGGCATCCAGACTGTCCAAAACTTCGGCGGCGATGTCGTAATCCAGCGCCGCGGTCGCATCCGACAACAGCAACCGAGTGCCTGCCGGCGCGGGTCGCACGATCACGAAAAACTCGTCGTCGACGTCGAGAAGCCCGAAGACGGCGCCCGCGCTGCGCAGCTCACGCAACTCGGTCTCAGCGGCCTTCAGACTGGTCAACGCCTTGGGACTCAGGGGCGAGCAGCGCCATTGGCCCTCCTCGCGCACGACTGCTACACCGAAGCCGTCCGGCGTATCCCCGGACGGCGATGGAGCGGCGGCCCGTTGTGCTCCCATGGGCGCCTACGGTAGTCGCTGACCAGGCCTCTGACCAGATGAGCCGGGACGAGCACCGCGCCCGCCGCCGAACTGTGCCAACCTAGGTCCGTGACTAGTAGTGTCGCGCGGCCTCCGGTGTGCGTACTCGGCCTCGGGCTGATCGGCGGTTCCATCCTGCGGGCCGCGGCCGGAGCGGGACGCGAGGTCTTCGGATACAACCGCTCCGTGGAGGGGGCGCAGGGCGCCACGTCGGCCGGCTACGACGCCAGCACCGACCTGGCCGAGACACTGGCCCGCGCCGCCGAAACCCAGGCACTGATCGTGCTGGCCGTTCCGATGCCGGCCCTGCCGAACATGCTCGCCCACATCCGCGAATCCGCGCCCGACTGCCCACTCACCGACGTCACCAGCGTCAAGCTCGCGGTTCTCGACGAGGTCGTCGCCGCCGGTCTGCAGGCTCGATTCGTCGGCGGCCACCCGATGACGGGCACGGCCCACTCGGGGTGGGCGGCCGGTCACGGCGGGTTGTTCAACCGTGCCCCCTGGGTGATCAGCGTGGACGAACACGTCGCTCCGGACGTGTGGGCGATGGTGATGACGTTGGCGCTGGACTGCGGCGCGGTAGTGGTCCCGGCCAAATCCGACGAACACGACGCCGCCGCGGCCGCGATCTCCCACCTGCCGCACCTGCTCGCCGAGGCGCTCGCGATCACCGCCGCCGAGGTGCCCCTCGCGTTCGCGTTGGCCGCCGGGTCGTTCCGCGATGCCACCCGGGTCGCCGGCACCGCGCCAGATCTGGTCCGCGCGATGTGCGAAAGCAACACCAGCCAACTGGTCCCAGTCACCGACACCGTCATCGACCTGCTGACCCGGGCCCGTGAGTCGCTGGCGTGCAACGGTTCGGTGGCCGACCTCGTCGACGCGGGCCACGCCGCGCGCGTCCGCTACGAGAGCTTCCCGCGCTCGGACATCATCACCGTCACCATCGGCGCCGAAAGATGGCGCGAACAGCTGGCGGCCGCGGGTCGGGCCGGCGGAGTGATCAGATCCGCTCTGCCAGTCCTGGATACTCGGCGATGAATCCGTTGGTGTCGACAGTCACCGTGGTGTTGGCCACGGGTGAGCGCAACTTGATTCCGTCGAGTCGACCTTCGGTCGAATAGCTCACGGTGTCTGCTGTGACCGTCATCGAGGGCACGTTCACGTAGACGATCGGCAGCGTCACCGACTCCGCGTGTTCGTGCAAACCGAGCCGTCGGATCGGCAGCGCGTTGAAGAACGGGCTCAACACCACGTCAAGGTCCAGCGCGCCGTTGTACCCGGCACGGCGCTCGCCCTGGTGATCGGTGATCAGCCACATGTTCTCTTCGTCACGCGCGATCGCGAGTTGGCGTTCGCGCTCCGCCAGGGTCACCGTCAACCCAAACCGCTTTGTGGCTCCGGATTCGTCGGTCTGCAGCTCGTAGAACGCGCCAAAGGCCGGGTTGGTGTCCGTGGCGGCTGCCACGATGCGGCCGTTTGCCTTAATTCGCTTGCCGGACAATTGGACTCGCACCGACTCCATGCGCATACAGTCCTGCGCGCGCCAAGTTAACATCGCCGGGATCACGCGCGGCGTTGGGTCAGGGGAGACTGCGTTCACGTATCTACCGTAGGACGTATCTGGCTGCAGTGGCACCTTTGTCAATAACTCCGCCGTCAATTTCGCGGTCCGGCCACCCGACAGATCTGCGTAGCCGGCCCGTGCCGGGCACCGATGCCCACACCGCCAGCGCCAACAGGCCGTCGATGACGAGGGCCAACAACGCCACCAACAGCGCGCCCACCAGCGCAATATGGAATTCACGCTCCTTGATTCCGTCGATCAGGTAGCGCCCCAGCCCACCAAGACTGGCGTAGGCGGCCACTGTCGCGGTCGCCACAATTTGCAGCGTCGCGTTACGTAGCCCACTTAGCACCAGCGGCAGCGCGTTGGGCAGCTCCACCCGAAAGAGCACCCGAGACTCGCTCATGCCCATCGCACGGGCCGCATCCACCACCAGCGGATCGACGCTGGCAACACCCGCGTACGTGCCTGCCAGCAGCGCGGGCACGCCAAGCAGCATCAGCGCCACGATGGGCGGTCCAAGGCCCAGCCCGCACCACAGCACGCCCAGCAGCAGCACACCCAGCGTCGGCAGCGCACGCAGTCCGTTGACAGCCCCAACTACCAGCAGCCGGCCGCGACCGGTGTGACCGATGACCAACCCGAGAGGAACGGCGATAATCGCCGAAGCCGCCACGGCCATCGCGGTGTATTCCAGATGTTCGCCGATGCGAGCCGCAAGGCCGACGGGCCCGGTCCAGTTGCGGCCGGTGCAGAGATACGACAGCGCCTGCTCGATGAAGTTCATCGCGCGCCCCCGACGACGGGGGTTTTGAACGGCTGGAACAGGCTGCGACGCTCCCACGGCGTGATGAGCCAACCCGTCAGGTTGATCACCGCGTCGATAACGATCGCAAGCAGCAACAGCAAGACGATGCCCCCGACGATCTGATCGCTCTTGTTCGTTTGAAATCCCGCGGTGAACCAGGTACCCAGCCCCCCGATGCCGATCACCGAACCGACCGAAACCATTGCGATGTTCGTGACCACCACCACCCGCAGACCCGCGATAAGGACCGGAATCGACAGCGGCAGTTCGACTTTCAGCATCTGAGTGAACCGCGAGTAGCCGACGGCGGTGGCCGCGTCACGCACCGGCGCGGGCACCGCGTCCAGCGCTTCCAGCACCGCCCGCACCAGCAGCGCAGTGGTGTAGGCCGTAAGGGCCACGATGACGTTGGCCTCGTCCAGGATGCGGGTCTTGATGACCAACGGCAAGACGACGAACAGGGCCAGGGACGGGATGGTGAACACCACGCTGGCGGTTGCCGTCGTCAGTCGGCGCAGCGTCGGCGCGCGATGCACGACCAAACCCAACGGAATCGCAATCACCAATCCGATCAGCACCGGAACCAACGACAGCCGTAGATGGACGATGGTCAGCGCCCAGGCGGCGTCGAGGTGCGTCATCAGGTAGTGCATGTCGTGGCCTCGCCGTCGGGCATCGTGCCTCTTTGAAACGCGGTCAGCACATCGGTGGCCCGGATGCCGCCGATGACGCGACCGTCGGCGTCAACAGCGACCCCCAGCGACGACGGTGACGACAACGCCGCGTCGAGTGCCTGGCTGAGGTTTCCGCCGGGACGAAACACCGACCCGACAACGGCCATGCTCTCCGACAACGCCGCTCCGGCGCGGTACCGGCCCAGGCCCTCCTGGTCGATCCAGCCCAACGGCTTGCCGTCGTCGTCGACCACCAGCGACCAATCCTCGTGCAGTCGCGCGCCACCCACCGCGCCACCAAGACCGCTCGCGGGGATCCGCTCCAGCTCGTGCATGGGCAGCCCAGCACCGTCAACGAGTTGCAGCCACCGATAGCCGCGGCCCAAACCGATGAATTTCGAAACGAATTCGTTGGCCGGCCGCGAAAGCAGTTGGCTTGGCTTGTCACACTGCTGCAGACGTCCGCCCGGTGCGAACACGGCCACCACGTCGCCGAGCTTGAACGCCTCGTCGATGTCGTGGGTGACGAACACGATGGTCTTGCGCAATTCGCTTTGCAGACGCAGGATTTCGTTCTGCAGATCGTGGCGGACGACGGGGTCGACGGCGGAGAACGGCTCGTCCATCAACAGAATCGGTGGGTCGGCGGCGAGCGCGCGGGCCACCCCGACACGTTGCTGCTCCCCTCCGGAGAGTTGCCTCGGATAGCGGCGTGCGACTTCGGGCTTCAGTCCGACGCGTTCGAGCACTTCATAGGCGGCGGCACGCGCGGCGCGGCGCGATTGCCCCTTCAGTATCGGCACCGTGGCAACGTTGTCGATTACCCGCTGATGCGGCATCAGTCCCGCACTCTGGATGACGTAGCCGATGCCCAGCCGCAGCCGCACCGGGTTGACCGTGGACACGTCGGTGCCGTCGACGGCGACAACGCCCGCGCTGGGATCGACCATCCTGTTGATCATTCGTAGCGCCGTGGTTTTGCCGCAACCGGAGGGACCGACGAACACCGTGAGCATCCCGGTGGGGACCTCGAGGCTCAACTCGTCGACGGCGGTATTGCCGTCGCGATAGACCTTGGTCACCTTGTCGAAGCTGATCATCTCAGGACCGCAGCGGGTGGTCGAAGCCGTTGTCGCGCGCCCATTCTCGTGCCGCCTCGTCTGGATCCACCCCGGAGTTTCCCGACACTCTTGCATTGAGTTCGGCCAGCCCCTCGGTGGTCAGCTTGGCCGACACGGCGTCCAGGACGTCCTTGAGCAGGTCCGACTTCTTCTGCGAATTCACCAGCGGGACAATGTTTCCGGCCAGAAAGTTGTGCTGAGGGTCATCGAGCGCCACCAATCGATGCTGCGGTATCCCTGCGGAAGTGCTGAAGATGTTCGCCGCGGTGACCGTTCCGTCCACCAGTGCCCGCACCGTCACCGGGCCGCCGCCGTCGTTGATGACTACGAAATTCTCCGGACGAATGTTCAACCCGTATTTCTGCCGCAAGCCGGGCAACCCCGACGGCCGGGTCTGGAAGGCCGACGGCGCCGCGAACCTCACCTCGTCCGAATGCGCCGCCAAATCGGCGATCGTCTTCAGATTCCACGCTGCCGCCGTCGCACTCGTCACGGTGACGGTGTCGGTGTCCGACGCGGGGGACGGGGTCAGGATCGACAGGTCGCCGGGCAACCGCTTGTACAGCTCCAATTCGACCGCATCCAGCATGGTCACCGTCGACCCGGGCTCGAAGTACAGCAGCAGATTCCCGATGTACTCGGGCACCAGATCGATGGAATGGTCCTTGAGCGCCGGGATATACGTCTCACGGCTGCCGATTCCCATTCGCCTGCCCACGTCAAACCCGTTGACCTGCAACGCGTGTGCATAGATTTCGGCAACGATTTGCGATTCGGGGAAGTCGCCCGAACCAACCACGATGGATTTCATATTGCCCGACACCGACCCGAGCGGGTCAGCACTGCCGCAGCCCGCGAGCAGGCACACCGTACCCAGCCATACGGTCGCGGCGAGCATCGTGCGACGCGCGCGTCGCAACATCCTCATGCCGCCGACACTAGCGCCACGATGAACAAGACGTCGCCGCACACGGCATCCGGCAGCCTGTCCGCGTGGTTTGTTTCATTCCGCACCGGATGCGACGAAGATGACACCATGACCAGCAACACACCTGGCTCGCCCGACCAACCGGCACCGGCGCCCGAACCACGGACCGCACCGCCGCCCGCCGCGCCCGCCGTACCCAAGGACTCGTCGGCCAAATTCACCCGCGCGGGTGCGTTATGGGCCGCGTTGACTGCCGGTTTCCTCATCCTGATCTTGTTGCTGATCTTCGTCGCGCAGAACCCGGCGTCACAGCAGTTCCAGTTTCTCGGCCTGCATTGGAGCCTCCCCCTGGGCGTGGCCATCTTGCTGGCGGCCGTCGTCGGCGGTTTGCTGACGGTGGTCGTCGGCACCGCGCGGATTCTTCAGTTGCGCCGCGCCGCCAGGAAGAACTACGGCACGGCCTTGCGGCAGACCGGCGGCAATGCGCGCCGCGGCCCCGGCCGGCCCTGACCACTTCGGTCCTGGCCCCTACGCCACGGACCGTTACGGCCCTACGCCCATGTAGAGGAAGCCGGACAGCTTGCTGCCGATGTTCGCGATGCCCGAGTTGAGCGCCGGCAGAATTGGATCCAGCCCGCTCATGTTGTACCAGCCGGAGATGGTGTTGCCGAGGTTGAGCGCACCCGACACCAGCTGACCGAAGTTCCTGAAGCCGGAGAGCCCCTCGCCCACCGAGACGTTCCAGAAGCCCGAACTGCCCGCGCCGGTGTTCCCAAATCCCGACCCGCCACCGGCACCCGTGTTGAAGAACCCGGACGACGGGGCCACCGTGGAGTTGCCCACCCCTGGCGCCATCGGGAAGTTGAGCGGGATGACGATCGGGCCGAGGCTGCCGGTGAGGTCCAGCGGCAGAATCGGAATGACGATCTCCGGAGTGACGATCGGACCGAGCGTCCCCCCGAGGGTCAGCGGGATCCCGCCTACGGTGATCACCGGCGTAGAGATCGGGCCCAGCAGGCCACCCAGCGATACCGGCAGCGGACCGATGACGATTTCCGGGGTGGAGAGCGGACCGATGGTGGCCCCGACACCCAACGGGAACGGGTTGATGATGATCGGCTGGGTGACGATCGGGCCAATCCCGCCGCTCAGGTCCAGCGCGAACGGAAGAATTTCGATTGGCGGGGTCACGATCGGGCCGATGGAGCCCTCGAGCGCCAAGGGGAGCGCGCCGATGTTGATGGGCGGGGTGACGATCGGACCAATCGATCCGCCCAGGCCCAGCGGCAGCGCGCCAATGGTGATTTCCGGGGTGATGATCGGCCCGACGGTGCCGCCCAACGCCAAGGGGAACGGCAGAAGGCTGATAGGCGAAGTGACGATCGGGCCGATCGTTCCGCTGATGCCCAACGGGAATGCGCCGATGGTGATCGGTGGGGTGACAATTGGGCCGATCGTGCCGCCGATGCCCAACGGGAACGCCGGAATATTGATGGGCGGGGTGATGATCGGGCCGACGGCGCCGCCGAGATCCAGCGGGATGACCGGAATGTGGATCGGCGGGGTGACGACCGGGCCGACGAAGCCCACCAGGTTTAGCGGGATTGCCGGCACGTGGATCGGCTCGGTGTGAATCGGACCGATGGTGCCCTGCAGGTCGTTCAGGCCGAACGCGGGGATGGTGAACGACTGGGTCCTGATAGGCGGGACGCTGAGGCCGAATTCTTGGATACCTGCCGGCAATAAATTGCCGAGGACAGAGAGGGATATCGGCGATTCTTGAACAATAGAAATATTGTTCAGATTGATGGGATCCACATAACCCTCACCAAAATCGATGATGGGTATGCTGAACAGCCCCAAATCTATTTCCACCACGCCCAAGTTCAAGGGGAATCGGGGAATTGACCCGGCTAGTCCGATTTGGCCGATGCCACCTTGCACCAGGAGGGCAAGCCCGATTTGGTCGATTCTGATGGGGCCCACCCTGATGTCGAAGCCGTTGATCTCGAGCGCCGGAACTTCGATGGGGCCGATGCTGGCATCGATGGGGCCGATCGTGAACGCGGGAATGTTGATCGACGGAATCGTGAAGGGGGCGAGGGCGGCGCTGAGGGTCAGCGGGAAGTCGGGAATCTTGATGGGCGCAATGGTGAACCCGCCTACGGTGCCACCCACCCCAAGGGGGAACTCGGTGATATTGATCGGCGCGATGTTGATGCCGCCGACGGTGCCACCCAGTTCCAGCGGGAACGGCAGGATGTTGATCGGTGCGATAACCAGCGGGCCGACAGTTCCGTTGAGGGCCAACGGGAACGGGATGATCTCGATCGGCGGGATGCCAATGGGCCCGATGGTGCCGTTGATGCCCAGCGGGAATGCGGGAATGTGAATCGGCGCCACCACAATCGGCCCGATACCACCGGTGATGTCCAACGGGAACGGAAGAATCTCGATAGGCGGCACCACGATCGGGCCGATGCCACCGCCCAAATCCAATGGGAACGGGAGAATTTCGATAGGGGCGATGACCAACGGGCCGATTCTGCCAAACAGGGAGAGCGGCAAGGCGGGAATATTGATCGGCGGAACCACGATAGGGCCGACCGCGCCGCTGAGGTCCAGCGGGAAAGGCAGAATCTCGATCGGCGGAACCACGATGGGGCCGATACCACCGTCGAGCCCCAGCGGGATTGACGGAATTGTGATCGGCGGCACCACGATCGGACCGATTGCGCCGCTGAGGTCCAAGGAGATCCCGGCAACGGTGATGGGCGGAACCACGATGGGGCCCAACCCGCCGCCCAATTCCAGCGGGATCGGCGGCAGGCCTGAGGTGTAATTCAGCGACAGGGTCTGGTAGTCGCCCGACCAGAGCATCCCGGTGCTGAAGTTGCCCTGGATGAAGGCGCCGGTGTTGACATCGCCGGTGTTGGCGAAGCCGGTGTTTGAGTCGCCGGTGTTGCTGTAACCGGTGTTGGAGTTACCGATATTGAAGTCGCCGGTGTTCAGGTTGCCGACATTGAAACTGCCGGAGTTGTAGTTGCCGAAGTTGGCGAAGCCGGTGTTGGCGATGCCGGAGTTCCCGATACCGGTATTTGCGGTGCCGCTGTTGCCGATGCCGGTGTTGTAGTTGCCCGAGTTGCCGATGCCCCAGTTACCGGTGCCGGAGTTGAACAGGCCGACGTTGCCGGTGCCGGAATTCAGACTGCCGAAGCCGAAGTTGTTGTCACCGGTGAGTCCGAATCCCTGGTTCCCGTTGCCGGTGTTCCCGAAGCCGAAGTTGTTGTCGCCGGTGTTGCCGATGCCGATGTTGTTGTTGCCGGTGTTGCCCCAGCCGATGTTGAAGTGGCCCGGTGTGAAATCGGCGCCGACATTGCCGAAGCCGAAGTTATTGTTGCCGAAGTTACCGAAGCCGAGGTTGTTGTCGCCGACGTTGCCGAAGCCGAAGTTGCTGTCACCCAGGTTGCCAAAGCCCAGGATGTTGAAGTTCCCAAGATTGCCGCTGCCGATATTGCCGCCACCGACGTTGCCGTTGCCGATATTGAGGCCGCCCAAGTTACCCAGACCCAAGTTGACGCGCAGCGTCGGGTCCGCGGATCCGGTGCCTAGGTAGAGCAAGCCCGATAGTTCGCTGCCGATGTTGTTGAAGCCCGAGGTGAGCGCCGGCAGAGCGGGGCCGAGCGCGCTCATGTTGCCCCAGCCGGAGATGGTGTTGCCGAGGTTGAGCGCACCCGACACCAGCTGACCGAAGTTCCTGAAGCCGGAGAGCCCCTCGCCCACCGAGACGTTCCAGAAGCCCGAACTGCCTGCGCCGGTGTTTCCAAAGCCCGACCCGCCACCGGCCCCGGTGTTGAAGAACCCGGACGACGGGGCCACCGTGGTGTTGCCCACGCCCGGTGCCATCGGGAAGTTGAGCGGGATGACGATCGGGCCGATGCCGCCGGTGATCTCCAACGGCAATATCGGAATGACGATTTCCGAGGTGACGATCGGGCCGACCGAGCCCCCAAGGGTCAGCGGGAAGCCGCCGATGGTGATTTCCGGTGTGGATATCGGACCGACAAGGCCGTTCAACGACAACGGGAACGGGCCAATACGGATTTCCGGGGTGCTGATCGGTCCGATGCTGCCCAGCAGGCCCAATGGGATCGGGTTGAGGGTGATCGTCGGGGTGACGATCGGGCCGATATCGCCGCCGACCTCAATGCGGAACGGGATGATATCGATCGGCGGGGTCACGATCGGGCCGATGGTGGCGCCAACCTCTAAGGGGAGCGCGCCAATGGTGATGGGCGGAGTGACGATCGGGCCGATCGTCGCGCCTACCCCCAAGGGGAGCGCACCGATGGTGATCTCCGGGGTGACAATCGGTCCAAGCGTGCCGCCCAGACTCAGCGGCAACGGAAGAATATTGATGGGCGGCGTCACAATCGGCCCGATCGTGCCGCTGATTCCCAATGGGAAGCCGCCGATGGTGATCGGGGGAGTCACAATCGGCCCGATGCTGCCGCCGATTCCTAGGTCTATCGGCGCAATCGAGATGGGCGGGGTGATGATCGGACCGATGGCGCCGCCGAGATTCAGTGGGATGACCGGAATGTGAATGGGCGGGGTGACTATGGGACCAAGAGATCCCACCAGATTCAGTGTCAGCACCGGGAAATTGATCGGATCGATATGAATCGGTCCGATGCTGCCTTCGAGGTTGCTCAGGTTGAAGGCTTCAATGGTGAACGGATCGATGCTGAGATTAGGAACGCCGATGGTGAACAACGGCATGTTAATGGCCTGGGTGGAGCCGGTAATACTGAGCGTCAATGGCGCGATTTGTCGAATATCGACATTGCTGAGGTCGATAGGGCCGAGGTATCCCTGCTCTATGTCGACGACGTAGAGTATGTCGCCCAACATGATGTCGAATCGGGGAATTTGGCCCCTCAGTCCGAGTTGGCCGATGCTGCCGGTGACGTTGATGTTCACACCGATCGGATTCACCACGATAGGACCGGCGGTTATGTCGAAGCCGTTGATATGAATTCCCGGGACATCGATGTCGCCGATGGTGGCATTGATGGGCCCGATGGTGAATCGCGGAATGTCGATCTGCGGAATCGTGAAGGGGCCGATGGCGCCGTTGATGCTCAGCGGGATTTCTTGGATATGGATGGACGGAATGGTGAATCCGCCTACGGTGCCGTCGATGCCCAGAGGGAACTCGGTGATGTTGATCGGCGGGATGGTGATGCCGCCGATCGTGCCACTCAGTTCCAGCGGGAACGGCAGGAGGCTGATTGGTGCGATCACCAGCGGACCGACGGTACCGCCCAATTCCAACGGGAACGGGATGATCTCGATCGGCGGGATGCCAATCGGCCCGACGGTGCCGTTGATGCCCAACGGGATTGCGGGGATGTGGATCGGCGGAACAACGATCGGCCCGACGGCGCCCGTGAGGTCCAGCGGGAACGGCAGGATCTCGATCGGCGCGATCACGATCGGGCCGACGGCGCCGCCCAACGTCAATGGGAACGGGATGATCTCGATCGGCGGGATGCGCAGCGGACCAATGATGCCGGTCAGCGACAGCGGGAAGGTGGGAATCGTGATCGGCGAAACCACGATCGGGCCGATGGCGCCGGTGAGGTCCAGCGGGAACGGCAGAATCTCGATCGGCGCGATCACGATCGGGCCGATGGCGCCGTCGATGCCCAGCGGGAATGAAGGAATGGTGATCGGCTGAACAACGATCGGACCGACAATGCCGTCGAGACCCAGCGGGAACGCGGGAATGTTGATGGGCGGCACGACGATTGGGCCGAGGTTGCCACCGATGTTCAGCGGTACGGGGGGAATGCCTGAGGTGTAGTTGAGCGCCAGGCTCTGATAATCGGCCTGCCAGAACACCCCGGTGCTGTAGTTGCCTTGGAGGTACGCACCAGTGTTGAGATCACCGGTGTTGCCGATACCGGTGTTCGAGTCGCCGGTGTTGGTCCAACCGGTGTTGGAGTTGCCGATGTTGAAGTCGCCGGTGTTCAGGTTGCCGACGTTGAAGCTGCCGGAGTTGTAGTTGCCGAAGTTGGCGAAGCCGGTGTTGGCGATGCCGGAGTTTCCGATACCGGTATTTGCGGTGCCGGTGTTGCCGATGCCGGTGTTGTTGGTACCCGAGTTGCCGATGCCCCAGTTACCGGTGCCGGAGTTGAACAGGCCGACGTTGCCGGTGCCGGAATTGAGGCTGCCGAAGCCGAAGTTGTTGTCACCAGTGAGTCCGAAACCCTGGTTGCCGTTGCCGGTGTTGCCGAAGCCGAAGTTGTTGTCGCCGGTGTTGCCGATACCGATGTTGTTGTTGCCAGTATTACCCCAGCCGATATTGAAATTTCCCGGCGTCAAGCCGGCGCCGATGTTACCGAAACCGAAGTTGTTGTTGCCGACGTTGCCGAAGCCGAAGTTGTTGTTTCCGACGTTACCGAAGCCGAAGTTACTGTCGCCCAGATTGCCGAAGCCCAGGATGTTGAAGCTGCCGAAATTGCCGCTGCCGATATTGAGGCTGCCGACGTTTCCATTGCCGATATTCAAACTACCTAAGTTTCCTAATCCCAGGTTGATGGCGAGCGTTTTTGTCTCCGTCGCCGCAGCCGCTACGCCACCGGCCACGGAATTGCTCAGGCTCGCGTCGATCACCTGACTCAACAATGCCGAAGGATTCTGCAGCAGTTGCGTGAATGGTTTCAGCGCTGCGGCGGCAGTGGAAGCTTCGACGTGGTAGCCGATCATCGCGGCCACATCCTGTGCCCACATTGCCTCGTAGCTGGCCTCGGTCGCGGCGATTGCCGGCGCGTTGAATCCGAAGATGTTCGAGAGCACGAGCGATACCAGCTCGGACCGGTTGGCCGCGATGGCAGCCGGATGCACGATCGCCGCCATGGTCGCTTCGAAGGCGGACGCCAGCACCCGCGCCTGGGTGCCCGCCTCGGCCGCTTGCATCCCCGTGGAGCTCAACCAACCCGCGTACGGAGCGGCCGCTGCTGCCATCGCCGACGAAGCCGGGCCCTGCCATGGGCCGCCCGCGAGTCCCGCCGTCACAGAACCGAATGACTCTGCGGCCGCAGCTAATTCGGCCGCTAGCCCATCCCACGCCGCCGCGGCCGCCAACATTGGTGCAGGCCCCTCACCCGCGAAGATCCGAGCCGAGTTGATCTCGGGTGGCAACACTGAAAAATTCATCGCACCCTCTCTCAGGTTGACTCGGATCAAACCCGCGGACCGTCGGCAATGCCGAGATCCAACCAATAGTCGTCAAGACTGGCCCAACGGAAGACTCAGGATACGGAGATGACGAGACGAGCTTGAGCTTCTACCAAACCGTTAGGTGATCGTTATCAAACCGTTATTCTAGAACGCATATTCGCGTCTAACAGGCGGACGATTCAACCCCCGATGTCCAGTAAAGTTACGCGGCCGGCTAGGCCATTTCGTTTTGCCGAAAACGAAACCGTTGGGTTCGCAAAATGCCTGTTGGTGCGGCCTGTTTCAAGTACTGACGACAGCGCCAAGGTGGCCTACCGTGCCGCATATGCACTGTTCACAGCCCTGAATCGGCGGTGCGGAGGCTGCCTGGTGGGCCTTGTCCAGGCCGGTCGTCTACACAAGCCGACTCGGTCTTCTCGATGTTCAAATATTGATCAAACCCGCGGAAAAGCCTACGCATTTGACGCGACCCGCGATAATGTCTTGGCGAGATAACTATTCGATAACGTTTGCATTTCGCCTAGGTCTCGCTTCTGGGGTGTGCGACACGTGCTCAATAGCATCTAGGTCTCTCCCGACACGACGAGTCGACGACAAGAAGCGGGGTAGAGCCATGTCATTTGTGATCGCAGCTCCTGAGGCACTCGTGTCGGCAGCCTCGGATCTGACGAGCCTCGCTTCGGCTCTCACGGCGGCGAATGCGGCCGCGATGGGGCCTACGACGAGCTTGGCCGCCGCGGCTGCTGACGAGGTATCCGCAAGCATCGCAGCACTTTTCGGCGCACATGCCGAGAGCTACCAGGCCGTCAGCGCTGAGGCGGCCGCCTACCATGTCCGGTTCCTGCAGGTACTGAACGCAGGGGCAGCATCCTATGCCGCCGCCGAGGCCATCAACGTCGGCCCCCTACAGCCCCTGCTCGACCTGATCAACGCGCCGACCCAGATCTTGTTCGGACGTCCCCTCATCGGCAATGGCGCCGACGGCGCACCTGGTCAGAGTGGCGGACCTGGGGGTTTTCTGCTGGGGAACGGCGGCGCCGGAGGCAGCGGGGTTTCGGTCAACGCTCCTGGTGGGGCGGGCGGTGACGCGGGGTTGTTCGGCAACGGCGGAGCCGGCGGAGCCGGCGCCACCGGCCAGGTCGGCGGGAACGGCGGCAGGGGCGGCTGGATTC
>NZ_MVHT01000007.1 GCF_002086275.1 Mycobacterium intermedium
GAGTGGGGACTTCTACCTGGCCACCAGTGGGGACTTTCTACTGGCCACAGATGGGGACTTTCTCATGGCCATTCACACCGACCGAACGCGACGTGGTGCGGCTGGTAAGTGAAGGACTCGGCAACAATGACATCGCCACGAGGCTTTTCATCTCGCCGCGCACGGTGTCAACTCACCTCACGCACATCTACGCCAAGCTCGGCCTCACCTCGCGCGTGCAACTGGCCCATGAAGCAACCCGTCGCGCCTGAACGCACAGGTTGGGATCGCGCAGTGAAGACAGGGATGGGTTCCTCTACGTCCAACTGGGTAGTGGCCAGCACACCGACTTCGGCCTCCCAAATAGTCGATGGCAAGCTGCGGGCGGGGGCTGTCTAAGCGCCAACTCCCGGGGCACGGCGGCTAGCTTGGCCCCTGCCCGCCGCGTACACCATGAACGCTTCCAGTTGTACGCGCTAAGCAAGCCCCTTGACGTTGGGGCCGACTACACCGGCAGGGGAAGCCCACCCAGGAGGATCACCGGCTATCGCCTCGGTCGTCCCGGTCGGCGTATTTGGCGGCTGAGACGCTCCACGGGTCTTAGTGCCACGGAGTCATCAATTGTTGCTGGACAGGGAAACGTCAAGCACTTTGAGGGCGGTCTCGGCCACCAGCGATGGGTAGGCCATCGGGACCGAGCAGACCAAGCTGAAAGAGGACACTGGCCTGGCGAACGTGACTACCTCACGTCGAGCAGGTCCACCACGAAGATCAGCGATTCGCCGGGCTTGATGACGCCACCGGCGCCACGCTCGCCGTAGGCGAGGTGAGAGGGTATGACCAGCTGCCGGCGACCGCCGACCTTCATGCCTTGTACGCCCTGGTCCCAGCCCTGGATGACCTGCCCGACGCCGAGTCGGAACGTCAGCGGCTCACCGCGGTTGTAGGAAGCGTCGAACTCCTCGCCGGTGGAGTGGGCCACGCCGACGTAGTGCACGACCACCGTGCTACCGGGGGTGGCCTCCGCGCCGTCGCCCTCGATGACGTCGGTGATGACCAGGTCGGTGGGCGGCTCCCCGCCGGGGAAATCGATCTCGGGCTTCTTAGCAGTCATCTCATGACACTGGCAGATGGTCGCGGGAGGTCTGCCGACGGGTGGTTGCAAGCAAGGCGTAGAGCCCCATTACGACCACCGCTTCGGCGCCCGATGGTGATTCACACTAAACAAGGTCGACTTGAACAGACCTAGCCTCACCTGCGGTTTTGCTCCGTGCGCGCATGCTCCGTCACCGCCGGTGTGAGCCGCTGGTGATGGCGCATCTGCTAGCGGTTATGGAGACTGTCTGTATCCCCGGTGCAGGGTGCGGTGTGGTGGTGTCCAGTCGGGGGATATGTGTTGGTTTCGGTGTTGATGGCGGGTGCGCTATCACCGCCCGTCTGAGCTGGTGCTGATGGCGCATGCGCTAGCAATTCTGCAGTTTTCCGTATCCCCGGAGCGGGCGGCGGGACCGCGGCCCCCTGGGGAATGTGTGCTGGCGACGACAGCCAAAAATCGCCTTCTGGCGTTTACTGCATACTTCTGGTGGAGCTGCCGGGAATCGAACCCGGGTCCTACGGCATTCCCTCAAGGCTTCTCCGTGCGCAGTTCGCTGTGCCTCTACTCGGATCTCCTGGTCACGCGAACCAGCCAGGATGACGATCCCAGTCGCTGTTGGTGTCCCGATGAGTCCCGCGACCGAACCCATCGGTTGATCCCTCTAGCTGATGCCGGGGTCCGGGTCGAGGGCGTTCCCGGTCCGACAGACTAGCTGTCGCTTAGGCAGCGAGAGCGTAGTCGCGCTGATGTGACTCGGCGCTTAATTGGTTGCAACGACGCTTACGGTGGTCTCTTGCCTGCACCGGCACGCTTCCCTTGATTCGATGCGCGAAGTCGAAACCGTTCAGCCCCTCGCATCCCTGCCGGTTTCCGGCAGGACCATCAATGGTACGCCCCTACCAACCAGTGGCAAACCAATTATGTTCCCGTTAAGCGCATCGATTCGCGATCGCTGAAAGCGGGCTCTAAGTACCTAATGCGCAGGTGGGCGGGCCAAAGGGCCCACCCTCGGCGCGAGCGGCGGCAGCGTGTGCGACGTCGAACGTGGGGCCTGTGGCCCTCAACCCGCACGCAGCGGGCCAAAGGGCCCACCCTCGGCGCGAGCGCCGGCGGCGATCGCCGAACGTGGGGCCTGTGGCCCTCAACCCGCACGCGGCGGGCCAAAGGGCCCACGCTCGGCGCGAGCGGCGGCGGCCGCGACTGGGAGCCGCAGCCGCGGCCCTCAGATGACGAAATTCAGCCGGTCCACAATGCGTTGAGCCAACTCCCGGTCGCCGGCCAACTCGACGTCTTGAGCGCGTTTGGGACACAGCGGCCGGCCGCCGACGAGCCTGGTGAACTGCAAGCCATCCAGCCGGATCGTCGCCGTCGGCTCTGCGCCACCGAAGTCGTCGACCACCTTGGCCCGGCCGTCAACAGCGACGCGGATGCTGCCGCTCAGTGGACCGGTCAGCTCGAACAAGACCCGGGACCCGTCAGGCGCTTTCGCCAGCTTTCCGACGACGAAACCCAGCGAGGACGAAATCTCGTCGAGAACCAGCGGCAACGCTGGCCCCTCGAGATCGTTGTCGGACGAAGGGCGCTGCAGCCCGAGGCGAATGTCTTGCTCGTGCATCCAGCAGTCAAAAGCCCGAATCCGCATGAACCGGCCATAGGCGTCCATACCGGCCGGCGTCGCGGTGACGGCGTTCCAGTCCTCGTCGGACATGTCCGCCAAAACCTGCCGGCGCGACTTTGTCACCTCGCGAAACTTCTCCAGCACCGCAGTGCCGGGCTCTGCGGCCAGCGCGCGCACCCAGCACTCGTTCAGAGCACCGATGTCGTTGCGCACATGGGGCAGCTCCTTGACGTCGATGTCCGGCTGGGGTGGCGCGATGCCGGCCAGAAACGACTCCGTCCCGATGATGTGCGAAACCAGGGCCTTGACGTCCCAACCGGGCAGCGGCGATGGCGCCTGCCAACTGCTCTCCGGCAGGCCGTCCACCAGCGTGTCGATGTCGTCCCACACGGAGAACAGGCCGTCCAGGACGGCGGACTTGTCGAGTTGGGTGATGGGGGCTGGCATGGTCGGAATAGTAGTGGCGATCGCAAGCGCGGCGGAGCCGGGCGCGGCGGGTCGGCCACCATCGGCTAGTGGCGATCGCAAGCGCGGCGGAGCCGGGCGCGGCGGGTCGGCCACCATCGGCTAGTGGCGATCGCAAGCGCGGCGGAGCCGGGCGCGGCGGGTCGGCCACCATCGGCTAGTGGCGATCGCAAGCGCGGCGGAGCCGGGCGCGGCGGGTCGGCCACCATCGGCTAGTGGCGATCGCAAGCGCGGCGGAGCCGGGCGCGGCGGGTCGGCCACCATCGGCTAGTGGCGATCGCAAGCGCGGCGGAGCCGGGCGCAGCGGGTCGGCCACCATCGGCTAGTGGCGATCGCAAGCGCGGCGGAGCCGGGCGCGGCGGGTCGCCACCATCGGCCCAGTGCGGGTCGCCACCCAGGCCCTCCCTCACATCCCTTTTTGCCGACGCCCCAGTTCACGCAGCACTTCGCGTTGGGCGTCGCGCTTGGCGATGTCCTGCCGCTTGTCGTGGGCTTGCTTACCACGGCCCAACGCGAGCTCGACCTTGACCTTGCCTTCGGTGAAGTACAGCGACAACGGCACCAACGCGTAGTTCCCTTCGCGCAGCTTGCCGATCAGGCCGTCGATCTCCCGACGATGCAGCAGCAGCTTGCGGGTGCGGCGCGGATCGTGATTGGTCCAGCTGCCGTGCCGATACTCCGGAATGTGCAGGTTTCGCAGCCAGACCTCGCCGTCGTCGACGGTGGCGAACGCGTCAACCAGCGACGCGTGCCCAGCGCGCAGGCTCTTCACCTCGGTGCCTTGCAGGGCCACGCCCGCTTCGAATACCTGGACGATCGAGTAGTTGTGCCGGGCCTTGCGATTGCTGGCCACAATCTGCTTGCCGTCCGCGCGCGGCTTTTTCGCCATTGCTACCGCCGTACGTAGAGGCGCAACGTCACGTACGCCGTCAGCCCGGCCATCGACAGGCCGAGTAGCAGCAAGACCGGCGAGATGTAGTACAAGATGTCGGCGTTATCGACCTTGGCGATCAGGTGGGCGCGGTAGAACCGGTCCAGCGCGCCCTCGAAAAACCACGCCCGCACGGCTATCAAGCCGACGATGGCGAGGACTACGCCGATGAGCGCGGCGACGATCGCCTCAACCAGGAACGGTAGCTGGGTATACCACCGGCTGGCGCCGACGAGTCGCATGATGCCGATCTCCGTGCGCCTCGTATAGGCCGCTACCTGGACCATGTTGACGATCAACAGGATCGTGCCGATGGCCTGCACCAGCGCCACGGCGAATGCTGCGTTGCGCAACCCGTCCAGGATGGAAAACAGCCGGTCGATCGCTTGCTTCTGGTTGAAGGTGCTGCGCACCCCGGGCTGCCCTTCCATCGCCGCGGCGAATTCCGGGTGCTGGTCGGGGTTGTTCAGCTTGACGATGAACGACGCCGGGAAGGAGTCCTTGACGGCAAGCTCCCGGTACTCCGGGAACTTCTTCATCGCATCTGCGTACGCAGTTTCCTGGTTGACGAACCGCACCGACTTGACGTCGCTGCGCGCCTCAATCTTGTTGCGCAGCGCCTTGCACAGCTCGCCCGAGCAGTTGGGGTCGTTGGCGGAAATGTCCTCGGTGAGAAAGACCTGGGTCTCGACGCGGTCGAGATAGATGGCCCTCGAGTTGTCGGCCAATCGGACCACCAACAGGCCGCCACCGAACAGGCCGATGGAGATGGCGGTGGTCAAGATCATCGCAATGGTCATGGTGACGTTGCGACGAAAGCCCGTAAGGACCTCGTTGAGTAGGAATCCGACGCGCACTCAGCGATCCATTCCGTAGACGCCACGCTGCTCGTCGCGAACCAGCCTGCCAAGAGACAACTCGACCACACGTTGACGCATCGAGTCCACGATGTGGTGGTCGTGCGTTGCCATCAGGACCGTGGTCCCGCTGATCCGGTTGATCCGCTCCAACAAATCCATGATGTCCTTACTGGTATCTGGGTCGAGGTTGCCAGTGGGCTCGTCGGCCAACAACACCAGAGGCCTGTTGACATACGCGCGGGCGATCGCCACCCGCTGCTGCTCACCGCCCGACAACTCATGGGGAAGACGGTTGGCCTTGCCGGACAGGCCGACCGTTTCCAGCACCTCGGGCACCACCTTGTTGATCGCTTCGGCGCGCTTGCCGATGACCTCCAACGCGAAGGCGACGTTCTCGTAGACGGTCTTTTGCTGCAGCAACCGGAAGTCCTGGAAAACGCAGCCGATCACCTGGCGCAGCTTGGGGACGTTCCGGCCGCGCAGCTTGTTGACGTGGAACTTTGACACCCGGACGTCACCGCTGGTCGGCGTCTCCGCGGCCAGCAACAGCCGCATGAACGTCGACTTGCCGGAACCCGACGGGCCGATGAGGAAGACGAACTCACCCTTGTCGATTTCGACGTTGATGTCGTCGAGCGCCGGACGTGCCGACGATTTGTACTGCTTGGTGACATTTTCCAGGGTGATCATCACGGCACGCCAGTGTAGCCGTGCGCATAGCCGGCGGACGAAATCAACGGCCCGGCACGATCGGACCGGGTGCCGGACCCGGACTCGGCGGGACCGAACTCGAGGGAGGACACAGCGCCGGCACCAAACAGGGCAGCGTGGGCGGAGCGAACGGCGGGGTGGTGGTGGTAGTGGTCGTGGTCGTCGGCACTTCGCTCGGCGTCGGCGGTTCGGTGGTCGTTATCGGCGTCTCCGTGTTCGTCGGAGGCTGATCCACCCGGGTACGCGGCACCCAGGTGTAGTCCGGATCGGGCACGTAACCCGGCGGGACCACCTGCGCGGGCGGCGTGGTGGGCTTGGCTTCCGGCTCCGGCTTGTAGGTTTCGTAAGTCCACCAGGTCAGCAGGAACGCCGCCATCAGAACCAGCGTTGACGTGCGAAATTGGCCGAACAAATGTTTCGGCCACATCCGTAACTTCATCGCTGTTGCACCGAATCCGTTGTCTCGGTCTGGGTGGCCTGCGGATCCTTGACGCCTCCGGCATCGACGACTCCGATCGTCGCATCGGCGGCAGTCATGATGCCGGCGCGGGCGAGCGCCCGGATAACGAGCACACGGAGCTTCCGGCCGGCCTCGAACTGCTTGCCGGGCAGGGTGCGAGCCACCAACCGCAGGGTGACGGTGTCGATCTGGATGCTCTCCACGCCCATCACCGTCGGCGAGTCCAGCAACAGGTCGCCCAGCACCGGGTCGTCGATCGCGTGCTCGCACTCCTGATGCAGGACCTCGTTGACGCGGTTCAGGTCGACATGGGTCGACACCGGGATATCGACAACCGCGCGCGCCCAGTCTTTGGAGAGGTTGACCGATTTCACGATCGAACCGTTGGGAATGGTGAACACTTCCCCATCGCTGGACCGCAACTTGGTCACCCGCAGCGTGACGTCCTCGACCGTGCCGCGCGCTTCGGCGGAAACACCCGAAACCGTGAGCGCCACCAGGTCGCCGAACCCGTACTGCTTCTCGACGATGATGAAGAAGCCGCCCAGCAGGTCCTGGACCACCCGCTGAGCACCGAAGCCCAACGCGGCACCCAGTACAGCCGCCGGTGCGACCAGTGAGCCCACCGAGAAGTTCATGACTTCGGTGATCTGCACCGCGACGACCACGCAAATGATCGCGATCGACACCCAGGAGATCACCGAGGCCACCGCCTGGCGGTGTTTGGTGGCCTCCGAGCGCACCAGTGCATCACTTTCGGTGAAGCCGACGTCGAGCTTGCTCGTCACTCGGTGCGCCACGTAGTTGACGAAGCGGGCGGCCAGGACCGCCGCGATCAACAGCATGACGATCCGCAGACCTCTGGTGATGATCCACTCACCGATGTCGCCGCGCCAGAAATCGTGCCAACGCTGTCCCATGGACGCGGCGAGGATTGTCGTGTTAGTCGTCGTCATCTTTTCGATTGCGCCATCGAATTCCCGCTTCCAGGAACCCGTCGATGTCTCCGTCCAGGACGGCGGCCGGGTTGCCCACCTCGTACTCGGTGCGCAGATCTTTGACCATCTGATACGGGTGCAGTACGTACGAACGCATCTGATTGCCCCAAGAACTGCCGCCTTCGCCCTTCAAGGCGTCCAGTTCGGCGCGTTCTTCTAAACGCTTGCGCTCCAACAACTTTGCCTGCAGAACCCGCATCGCCGCCACCTTGTTTTGCAGCTGCGACTTCTCGTTCTGACAAGTGACGACAATACCCGTTGGGATGTGTGTTAAACGAACCGCGGAGTCAGTGGTGTTCACCGATTGGCCGCCCGGGCCGCTGGATCGGTACACGTCAACCCGTATATCGCCCTCTGGGATGTCGATGTGGTCTGTGGTTTCCACCACAGGCAGAACCTCGACCTCGGCGAAGGAGGTCTGGCGCCGGCTCTGGTTGTCGAACGGGCTGATCCGCACCAGGCGGTGAGTGCCCTGCTCGACCGACAACGTGCCGTAGGCGAAGGGGGCGTGGACGGCGAAAGTGGTGCTCTTGATTCCGGCTTCTTCAGCGTAGGAGGTGTCGAACACCTCGACGGGATACTTATGTTGCTCGGCCCACCGGATGTACATCCGCATCAACATTTCGGCCCAGTCGGCCGCATCCACCCCGCCGGCACCGGACCGGATGGTGACCAACGCCTCACGTTCGTCGTACTCGCCCGACAACAGGGTGCGAACTTCGGCGGCCTCGATGTCGGCCCGCAGCGCCTTGAGCTCAGCGTCGGCCTCCGCCAGGGCCTCGGCAGCCGCCGTGCCTGCTTCCTCCGCGGCGAGTTCGTACAGCACCGGCAGATCGTCCAGGCGCCGCCGCAACTCCTCCACGCGACGCAACTCGCCCTGAGCGTGCGACAGCTCGCTGGTCACCTTCTGCGCGCGAGACTGGTCATCCCAGAGGTGGGGGTCGGACGCCTCGTGCTCGAGCTTCTCGATCCTGCTCTTCAGACCGTCGACGTCAAGCACCCGCTCCACCGTGGTAAGGGTGGAGTCAAGTGCTGCGATGTCGGCTTGCCGGTCAGGTTCCACAGCGAACAACGTTACCGGCACACCGACTAGCATCAGATGACCCAGTGCACCGCGCGACTGTGACGCCCAGCCCACATGCCAGCCCTCATGCGTTACAGCCGGAAACAACAGAAGGCTCGACCATGCGCCCATATCATGTTGCGATCGTCGGCTCCGGCCCGTCCGGCTTCTTCGCCGCGGCGTCTTTGTTGAAGGCCGCCGACACCTCCGAAGAGATCAATGTCGCCATCGACATGTTGGAGATGCTGCCCACACCCTGGGGGCTGGTGCGCTCCGGCGTCGCGCCCGATCACCCAAAGATCAAGTCGATCAGCAAGACGTTCGAAAAAACAGGCGAGGACCCGCGGTTCCGGTTCTTCGGCAACGTGGAGGTGGGCGAACACGTCGAGGCCAAAGAACTTGCCGAGCGCTACGACGCCGTTGTCTACGCGGTGGGCGCCCAGTCCGACAAGGCGCTGAACATTCCGGGCGAGGACCTGCCCGGCAGCATCTCGGCGGTCGACTTCGTGGGCTGGTACAACGCACACCCCCACTTCGAGGACAAGGCACCGAATCTGTCGGGCGCCCGTGCTGTGGTCGTCGGCAACGGCAACGTGGCCATCGACGTGGCGCGGATTCTGGTCACCGACCCCGATGTGCTGGCCCAGACCGACATCGCCGATCACGCGCTGGAGTCGTTACGCCCCTGCGGTGTGGAAGAGGTGGTGGTCATCGGCCGGCGCGGCCCGCTGCAGAGCGCCTTCACCACGCTCGAACTGCGTGAGCTGGGCGAGTTGGACAATGTCGACGTGATCGTCGATCCGGCCCAGCTGGCCGATATCACCGACGAGGAGGCGGAGGCGGCGGGCAAGGTCACCAATCTGAACATCAAGGTGCTGCGCGGCTATGCCGAAAAGACACCTCGGCCGGGCCACCGTCGCATCGTGTTGCGCTTCCTGACCTCCCCCATCGAAATCAAGGGCGACGGCAAGGTCGAGTCCATCGTGCTGGGCCGCAACGAGCTGGTCACCAACGCCGACGGCTGGGTGTCAGCCAAGGACACCGGCGAGCGCGAGGAATTGCCCGCTCAACTCGTCGTGCGCTCAGTGGGCTACCGCGGTGTCCCAACTCCCGGCCTGCCGTTCGACGACAAGCGCGGAATCATTCCCAACACCGACGGACGCGTGGAAGGCAGCCGCAACGAGTACGTGGTCGGCTGGATCAAACGCGGCCCGACGGGCGTGATCGGCACCAACAAAAAGGACTCCCAGGACACCGTCGACACCTTGCTCCGCGATCTGGCCGAATCGGGTGATCTACCGGCATTCCCCGACGATCACCGCGACCGGCTCGCCGAATGGCTGGCGTCCCGTCAGCCGAAGCTGGTCACCCACGCGCACTGGCAGACCATCGACCAATACGAACGGTCCGCCGGCGAGCCGCACGGGCGGCCCCGCATCAAGCTGCCCAACATCGCCGAGTTGCTGCGCATCGGGCACGGCTGATCACGGATCGAGCAGCACCCCTGGATTGAGGATCCCGGCCGGATCCAACGCGGATTTCGTCGCGCGCAGCGCCGCGGCAAACGGATCGGGACGCTGTCGGTCGTACCACGGGCGGTGGTCGCGACCTACCGCGTGATGGTGAGTGATGGTGCCGCCGGTCGCGCTGATCGCCTCGGAGACGGCGGCCTTGATCTCGTCCCACTGCGCGTCGAGGGAGCCCCACCGTCCGCCGGCATAGATGCCGTAGTAGGGGGCCGGCCCATCGGGGTAGACGTGGGTGAAGCGGCAGGTCACCACCCCGGTGCCGCAGACACTCTTGATCGCCGTGCGGGCCGCCTCGGTGACGGCGGCGTGCAAGGCGTCGAATCCGGTCCAGGTGCAAGCGGTTTCGAAGGTCTCGGCGATAACGCCCCGGCGGGCCAACGCATCTCGTTGATACGGCATCCGCAAGAACGCTGTACGCCAGGTGGCTGAGGCATCTTCTGTTGACTCACTTCCCTTTTCGGCCTCGCGGCTGCGTCGGGAGATGACCGTGCCGCGGTGTTCGACGGCGATCTGCACGGCCCGGTCCAGCCAGGGGTCGATCGGGTGGTCCGCCGACTCGAACGCGAGCACCAACAGACCGCCCGCGACGGCGGTACCGGCGTTGAGGAACGCCTCGGCGGGGTCTAGCAGCCGGCAGTTCGCCGGAAACAGTCCGGCTTGGGCGATGGTGCGGGTGGCCGCAACGGCGGCCGCCCAGTTGTCGAAGGCAATCGAGGCCGTGACCTGCCACCGTGGCCGCACCTGCAACCGCATCCACGCCTCGGTGATGATGCCCAGCGCGCCCTCCGAACCGAGGAACAGCCGGTCGGAGGACGGCCCGGCCCCGGAACCCGGCAGCCGTCGCGACTCGCTGACACCTGCGGGAGTGACGACCCGCATCGACTCGGTCAGGTCGTCGATGTGCGTGTAGAGGGTGGCGAAATGCCCGCCGGCGCGGGTGGCCAGCCACCCGCCGAGGCTGGAGAACGCGAAGGACTGCGGGAAATGGCGCAACGTCAGATCGTGCTTGCGCAACTGTCGCTCGATCCACGGCCCCAGTGCCCCGGCCTGGATTCGCGCGGCGCGGCTGATCCGGTCGACCTCGACGACCGAGCTCATGACCGAGACGTCCACCGTTACGGCCGGACGGTCGAAGCGCGGCTCCACTCCCCCGACCACCGAGCTGCCGCCGCCGTACGGGATCACTGCGATGCCTTCGCGGGTACACCAATCGAGCACGTCGACCACGTCCTGCTCGCGGCGCGGACGCACAATCAGATCGGGAACGTGGTCGAGGCGGCCCTGCAGGTTGCGGGCGACGTCGCGGAATGCCTTGCCGCGGGCGTGACCGGCCCGATCGACGGAGTTATCCGAGCAGATCGCCCCGAGGGATCGCGGCGGGGTGACGCGCGGGGGCGGCAGTCCCAGTTCGTTCGGGTCCGGAGGGCGATGATCGGTCAGATCGTGCCCGGGCAACATCGAGGAGACCCTTGCCTCCAGGTCGCGTGTCTCTCGCGGGGAGAGCGCGTCCTCGACGGTGCCCCAACCCCACCAGGAACGCACGGGGCTCAGCGCTTGAGGACGACGAGTGCCCCGCCGGCGACCAGCAAGACCAGGAGCGTGACGATCGCCCACCCCGAGCCGGCGAACGCCCAGATGAGACCTAGTCCGGCAAACACCGGCGATAACGCGAAAAGCACTAACAGCGGGTGCTGCTTAACCACCTCGAGCGCACTCGTCGCCCGGACCCGATCGATTTCCTTGGCCATCCGTTCAGGATGCCAGACATTCGTCCGCGTCACATCAACAAAGACCCAGCATTTTCAGTACCCCCGAATCCGCCCATAAAGCGACCGAAACGGCGGCACGTGATTCGCGGTCGGAGATCGCTGAAGTTGCGGTGACACAAGGTATTTACCCTCGGGACCAAGGTCCCTATCAGGCCCTCGACAATCGCCGTAGCGTCGGTGCTGTGGAGTTAGAGGTTGTCAAACAAGCGGTGCGGCTGGCCTGCCGAGCTCCGTCGGTACACAACACCCAACCCTGGCGGTGGCTCGTTGAAGACGACGTGGTTCACCTCTACCTCGATCGCCGTCGTGTCGTGCCGGCCACCGACCCTTCGGGGCGACAGGCCATCATCAGCTGCGGCGCCGTCCTGGACCATTTCCGGGTCGCAATGGCAGCCGCAGGGTGGCAAGCCAATATCGTCCGCTTCCCCTACCCCAAAAACCCCGACCATTTGGCCGCAATCGATTTCAGACCGTTCCGACGGGTCACGGTGGCAGAGGAGAATCGCGCGGAGGCGATACTGCAGCGACGAACGGATCGTCTTGCGTTCGAATGCCCCAGCTACTGGGAGGCGTTCGAACCGACCCTGCTCGGCACCGTCGACGAGGGCGTCGCCATGCTGGATGTGCTGGGCGACGCCCATCGACCGCGCCTGGTTGAGGCGTCCGAACTGAGCGAAGAGTTCCGCCGCGACGACTGGACGTACCATGACGAACTCGATTGGTGGACTTCGCCTTTCACACTAGCGGACGGTATCCCGCCGAGTGCGCTCGCATCGCCTTCCGACCGCCTGCGGGTCGACCTGGCCCGGGACTTCCCGAGTCGGAGCTACCGTGACCACCGGCCCCAGGTGAGTGCCGACTGGTCCAAAATCCTTGTCTTGTCCACCCCTGCGGACACCCCACTTGACGCATTGCGGTGCGGCGAGATGCTGTCGAGCGTTCTGCTGGAGTGCACCTTGGCCG
Source organism: Mycobacterium intermedium (assembly GCF_002086275.1). Taxonomy (GTDB): domain Bacteria; phylum Actinomycetota; class Actinomycetes; order Mycobacteriales; family Mycobacteriaceae; genus Mycobacterium; species Mycobacterium intermedium. The sequence continues at coordinate 12,443 of NZ_MVHT01000007.1, forward strand.
GCATGGCAACCTGTACGTTGACCCATCTGATCGAAGCGACCGAAAGCCGCGACATCGTGCGTGATTTGATCGACCAGCGCGGCGAGCCACAAGTGTTGGTCCGCGTGGGCATCGCCCCGCCATTCGACAATCCGTCTCCTCCTACACCGCGCCGACCGCTGTCCGACGTCCTGCAACTCGAAAAAGGATTGGTCCCATGAACGACGAACCCATCACTCTGCTGTCCGTAGACGAAAGTTGGGAGCGGTTGGGTTCCGTTTCCCTGGGACGACTGGTCACTACCTTCGCCGGCGAGCCCGAAATCTTCCCGGTGAACTACGTGGCACAGGATCGGACCATCCTGTTCCGCACCGCGGAAGGCACCAAACTGTTCTCGGCCATCGCCAGCAACACGGTGGTATTCGAGGCCGATGACCACAACGCGGACGAAGGTTGGAGTGTGATTCTTCGCGGTCGCGCCCGCCTACTGAAAACCGACGCGGACATTCAGCAGGCCGAACGCGCCCAGTTACGGCCCTGGCTCGCGACGCGCAAGCCGCACTTCGTGCGCGTAACCCCGACCGAAATCTCCGGCCGCCACTTCAATTTCGGTCCGGAACCGGATTGCCACGAGACTGTTGCTTAACCAGTAGCTCGAATTAGTAGCTCGGGGGCATCGTCACCGGTGAGTCGACGCAGCATCGCCCACGCGATGCGACCGGCCTGAACCTTGGCTCGCTCCGCCGCGGGCCCCTGGAACATCTCGTCGACGGTGTGGTGCCAGATCTGCAACCACCGTACGAAGTGCCGATGCGACAGTGGGGTCTGCTGGTGGACTTTCAGATGCGGCGCCAGCGCACTGCCGCGATAGCGGCCGGCGCGAAACAACACGGTTTCCCAGAAGTCGCACATCGTCGGAATGTGGGTGTCCAGGCCGGTGGCCCGCAACTCGGCAAACGGCTCCGCCAAGACCTCGTCGACCAACGCCCGTCCGTAGAAGCGGTGCAACAGCGCCTCGACATCGGCACGGTCGGCCAAATCCGATTGAGCCATCCGTCACACAACCAGAGACAGTGGCCCGCGCCGACGAGGAGCCTTGCGGCGCTTGCTGATCGCCACCAGCCGTGCCACCGCGGCTTCGATCCCCCGCGCCAGCTGATCGACGTCGCCGGCGTCGTAGTCGGCAAGAATCCCGAAGTAAAGTTCGTCGGCGTAGCTGAGCATCGCCACGCCGGTCCGCAGGTGCATCGCCAACGGCGGGATCGGATATACGCTGAGCACCCGCCGGCCAAGGAGCCGCAGCGGTCGCCGCGGCCCGGGAACATTCGTCGCCACGGTCACGACACCCCGCTGGGGCAATCGCGTCAACAAGCCGACCGCCCAGGCGCTCAACGCAAACGGGACGCGATTCGCAAGGGAGACAAACACGTTCCCCGCCTGCCGCTGGCCGCTGGCCTTTGCGCGACCCAGCCGAGCGTGCACCTTCTGCAGCCGTTCCACCGGATTCTCTTCGTCGACCGGCAGATTCGGCAGCAGCAGCGAGACCCGGTTGTCTGTGTAGCCAAACGCGTCAGACGAGCGGACCGACACCGGAACCAAGGTACGCAGCGAGTCACGATACGGTCGCTGGCCGCGCGCGAGCAGGACATTTCGGTAGCTCTCGGTAATTGCGGTCAACGCAACATCATTGAGCGTTACGTCGAACGTCTGGCATATCAGCTCGATGTCGGCCAATGGGACCCGCGCGCCGCTGTACCGACGCAGGTCGCTGAGGTGTCCCGTCAACGGGGATCCGACGGGACTGAGCAACCCGGCGGCGATCTGGCCGGCGCCCTGCGCCGTGCGGAGCACACCCGATGCGATCGAGGCCGGCAGATTCCACAACGCGGTCCACAGGCTCAGGGAATCGGAATCGGATTGCGTCGATTCCCTCGCCGCGTGGATCTGGTGAACATAGCCGTCCCGGTTCATGCCACTCATGCCGTCATCGCACAACCCGGCCAACACGTGGGTGGCCGCGATCCCGTCGGCCATGCAGTGGTGAATCTTGGTCAGGATCGCCCAGCGCTCATCGGTGAGGCCCTCGATGACCCAGACCTCCCACAGCGGCCGATCCCGGTCCAGTCGCCGCGCCATCACGTCCGCGATCACCCGGTACAACTCGTGGTCGTTGCCCGGCTGCGGCAGCGCAACGCGCCGCACATGCCGCTCGATTTCGAAGTCGGGATCGTCCACCCATTCGGGAGCACCGAGGTCGAACGGGTGCAACTTCAATCGCTGCCCGAAGCGCGGGCAGGCACGGATCCGCTCGGCGAGCACCGACACCAGCGCATCCTGCCGCGGGGCGGGCCCTTCGATGACCGCCAAGCCTCCGATGGCCAGGCTGACCCGGGAATCGGCGTCTTCGGCCTTGAGGAACCCTGCGTCGAGTGTCGTCAGGTGGTCCATTTCACGACCTTCCGAGCTGTTGATCGGGTATTTATCTGCAACTCTCAGTACCACTATCCCGCGGGCGGGTGGGCCACGGCAGGGCCGAAAGTCCCTCGTTAGGGGGGCTTCATCCCCTGCCGGGGGGCGTATCCCCAGACCAGACTTGGTAGATGACCACAGTCGTCGACAGGAAGTCTCGTCAGGTCGGAAAGGCAGCGATGACACCCGAGTTCCCGGATGCCGCCACGCTCCGGACGGTCCTGACCCTGGCTGGCCGCGCACCCTCCATCCACAACACGCAACCGTGGCGTTGGCGGGTAAACGCCGCGAGTTTGGATCTCTTCTCCCAACCCGAGCTACAACTGCACAGCACCGATCCGGACGGACGTGACCTGATCATCAGCTGCGGCGTCGCGCTACATCACTGCGTCGTTGCCTTGGCGTCCCTGGGCTGGCAAGCCAAGGTGAACCGCTTACCCAATCCTGCCGATCCGCGCCACCTGGCGACCATCGAGGTCAAGCGGCAGGTTCCGGACCAGACCGACATCGCGTTGGCGGCCGCCATACCGCGCCGTCGGACGGACCGGCGCGCGTACAGTTCCTGGCCGGTTTCCGGTGGCGACCTGGCACAGCTGGCCGCGCGGGCAGCGCGCTGCGGTGTCATGCTCCGGCAGGTGGACGCGTTGGAAAAAATGAGAACCATTGTGGCGCAGGCCGTCCGCGACCACACCGGCAATAACGACTACATGCGCGAACTGACGGCGTGGAGCGGCCGGTATGGATCCATGGCGGGCGTACCGGCGCGTAACGCACCGGTGTCGGAACCCAGAGCACCGATTCCCGGCCGTCTCTTTGCTGGACCCGGACTGGCCCAGCCGTCCGGCGTGCTACCGGCCGACGACAACGCCGCACTCCTTGCCCTAGGTACCGACCGGGACGACCGGTTGGCCCGATTGCGCGCCGGCGAGGCGACGAGCGTGGTCCTGCTGACTGCGACCGCAAAGGGATTGGCCTGCTGCCCGATCACCGAGCCCCTGGAGATTCCCGAGACTCGCGAAGCCGTACGCGCCGACGTCTTCGGCACCAGCGGTTACCCGCAGATGCTGCTGCGGGTGGGCTGGGCTCCGATCAATGCCGACCCACTACCGTCGACGCCGCGGCGCGCCCTCGCGCAAGTCGTCGAGTGGCCGGCCCAAGCGGTCGCCCTATTGGAGGAGCGGCGCTGACCAGCGCAATATCGTTCCGCCGTCTGGGGATTGGGTTTCGACGCTGAATTCTCCACCGGCTTCCTCCGCGCGTCGGCGCAGGTTGGTCAAACCACTCGCGGTGAAGTTTTCGGGCAGGCCACAACCGTTGTCACTGACTTCGATGCGCAAGTCGTCGTCGACGGTGACCCGAACGGTCAACGTCGTCGCATGGGCATGTCGTGCAGCGTTGCTCACGGCTTCCCGGACCACCGCCTCGGCATGATCGGCCAGCGTGCTGTCGACCACCGACAACGGCCCGACGTATTGGACGTTGGTGCGCAGGCCTGCCCCGGCGAATTGGCCGACGGCCGTGTCGATTCGCTGCCGTAGTCGGGTTACACCCTGTGCTGCTCCGTGCAGGTCGAAGATGGTGGTCCGAATCTCCTGGATGACAGCCTGCAGATCATCGACGGCCTCCGAAAGTCGTTTCTGCACTTCGGGTTCCCGCGTTCGCGGCACGGTGCCCTGCAGCGAAAGCCCCACGGCGAACAGTCGCTGTATCACATGGTCGTGCAGGTCACGGGCAATGCGGTCCCGGTCGGTGAGCACATCGAGCTCTCGCATCCGACGCTGAGAAGTGGCCAGCTGCAACGCCAACGCGGCCTGGTCGGCGAAAGCGGCCATCATGCCGAGCTGTTCATCGCCGAATGATCCCCATCGACCGTGTCGCAGCACCACAACGACACCGGCTACGGTGTCGGTGGCACGCAGCGGCAGCAGCAGCGCCGGCCCCGCGCCGTCCAGCTCGTCCAATGTCAGCGAATCGACCCGTTGCGGAGTGCCTCTGGCGAACACCTCTCCCAAGGCTGTACCCGTCACCGGAATGGTTTGGCCATTGATGGAATCCACAGCGCTGCCTACCGTTTCGATCACCAGCAACTCGCTGACCTCGGCCGTCGGCAGGTTCTCGTCAAGCGGCACGGCCACCAACGCCGCGTCGGCCGACGTCAACTTGAGCGCTTCCTGAGCTATCAACCGGAAGACCGCCGCGGGTTCGGCACCGGACAGCAATTCGGTGGCGATGTCCCGGGTTGCCTCGATCCACGACTGGCGCGCCTTGGCCGCTTGGTACAGCCGGGCATTCGCGATCGCGATACCCGCCGCAGCGGCCAGCGCCTGGACCAACACCTCGTCGTCGTCGCTGAACGGTTGCCCACTGATCTTGTCGGTCAGGTACAGGGTTCCGAAGGATTCATTGCGAACCCGAACCGGCACGCCGAGAAAGGTCCGCATCGGAGGATGATGCGGTGGAAAGCCGACCGAGGCAGGGTGCTGCGAAAGATCGTCCAAGCGAAGCGGTTTGGGGTCCTCGATGAGCAGCCGAATGAGGCCCCGCCCTTCGGGCAAATGACCGATGCGCCGCACCGTCTTCTCATCGATGCCCTCATGGACGAAGCGCTGCAGGCGGTTCTCCCGGTCGTGTACCTCCAACGCGCCGTAGCGGGCATCGACGAGGTTTGTCGCCGAATGCACGATCGTGCGCAGGGTGGCGTCCAAGTCCAGTCCAGAGGTGACCACAAGCATGGCTTCCAACAGACCGTCCAGCCGATCGCGGCCCTCCACGATCTGCTCGACGCGGTCCTGCACCTCGACCAACAGCTCCCTCAGCCGCAGCTGCGAAAGTGTCTCGCGGAACGGGCGCATGTCCGCTTCGTTGGTGCCGTCATCCATCACGCGTCGACCGCGAGCGCTTCAATTCCGCTGCGAACACCGCAGCTTGCGTGCGACGCTCCATGCCGAGCTTGGCGAGGAGCCTGGAAACATAGTTCTTGACCGTCTTTTCGGCCAGGAACATCCGGTCGGCGATCTGCTTGTTGGTCAGGCCCTCACTGAGCAGCCCCAGCAGAGTGCGCTCCTGGTCGGTGAGACCCGACAACGGGTCCGGTTTCTCGGCCGCACCACGCAACTTCGCCATCAGCGCAGCCGCGGCCCGATTGTCCAGCAGGGAACGACCCGCGCCCACTTCCTTGACGGCCCGGGCCAATTCCATGCCTTTGATGTCTTTGACCACATATCCGCTGGCGCCGGCCAGAATGGCGTCCAACATCGCCTCGTCCGAGGTGAACGACGTCAAAATCAGGCACCGCAGATCCGGCATGCGCGACAACAGGTCTCGGCACAACTCGATGCCGTTGCCGTCGGGCAACCGGACGTCCAACACCGCCACATCGGGGTTGGCCGCCGGAATCCTGGCTACCGCTTCGGCGACCGAACCCGCTTCACCGACCACTTCGAGGTCGGGGTCGGCGCCCAGCAAGTCGATCAAGCCGCGCCGCACCACCTCGTGGTCGTCGACCAAGAAGACTGTTACCACTGACTAAGGCACCTCCCGCGTTGCGCTTCGCTATAGGTTGGCGCACCGCACAGTCAACACGGAACATCCGGCGTTGTACACGCTGCACACTTGCGCGGCGTGTGCATCGGTGACCAGCAACTCACCCGTCTTCGCATGGTGAGCCATGTATCGGCAGGCGTGGCCGTGAACAACCTCCGATTCGACCTGCACGTCCGGGTACAACCGCGTCCACCTGGCCAGCCGGCGGCTCAGATGCGGCTGCTCTACGGTCCTGTGCGCGCCGACATCGTCCGGTGCTTCGGCTGGATGCACCGAGATGGCTCGCAGCGGCACTCCCCGTAGCCGCGCCTCCGCGAAGGCGTAACGCAACACCGCACCATTGTCCACTTCCGCCACCACCGCGCTGACCTCGGGGGTTGCCCCGAACTTGGGATCCCGATGGATTACCGCGACCGGGCAGAGCGCGGCACCGGCAAGCGTTGCCGCCACCGAACCTTGTCCGCGGCGAGCGTGGTTGAGGCCCATCGAGCCGACGCAGATCATCGCGGCATTCGCGGACTCGTGCAGCAGCTTGTTCAGCGGCTTTCCGCGCAGGATCTCGGTTTCGATCTTGACCGGCTTGCCGGTCGCCGCAACGGCCCGGGAGGCGTCGTGCAGCGCCAAGCGGGCTCCGGCCATCCGGGCGTCGTCGCTGCCGGGTTCCCCGGACAGTTCGATCGCATTGATGACGTACACCAAGCGCAGCGGGATGTCGCGGCTCACCGCCTCGTCAACGGCCCACAGCGCGGCTTGGACAGCCGCCTTTGACCCGTCGATGCCGACAACCACGGACGGTGCGGAACAGATGTCGTCCATGATCGATTTCCCTACCTCTCGTGCGCCTCTTCATCCCGCATTAACTCGGAAGTTATGGGCGAAAAACTGACAGCTACAGAGGCATTAGTCACCGGATAAGGGCCATTAGTCCCTACTGACCACGTGGGCCAAAAACTTAGTCTTGCCATTGCGGCGATATACGAATTTGATGTTTGTGGGGCCTCTGCATATCAGGGACCTGGCGATACAGCCAATTGCCCAGAGGGGAGTCTCCCAGTGGCTACTCAAGAGATATCGTCGTTACCCTCTCCCTCCGAACCCAGCCCGCGACCCCTCATCGGCAGAGGGTGGGTTCAAGGCGTCGCCTTGGTGATGATCTTCGGTTTCCTGGTCATGGGCATCCTGGCCTACCGGACTTACACAGCGGCGATGCCGATGCCAGTCAGGGTGGTCAGCGAGTCGGGCCAGGTGTTGTTCACCAGCGACGACATCATCAAGGGCCAGGAACTGTTTCAGGCCCGGGGATTGATGCAGTACGGGTCGGTCCTGGGCCACGGCGCCTACCTGGGGCCGGACTACACCGCCGAATACCTGCGTATGGCGACCGACGAGGTGGCCAACCAATTCCGGGCCGAGGGCGTCGTCGAACCCCGTGATCGGGTGGTGAGTGAATTCCGCACCAACCGCTACCACCCGGAAAACAAGACGTTGGTGTTCACTAATCACCAAACCGCCGCTTTTGAACGCATCCAAAATCACTATGCGGCGTATTTCGGTGAGAACTCCACCAAGTACGGATTGCGGCCCAAGCTGATCACCGACAAGACGCAGATCCGCCAACTCACGGCATTTTTCGCCTGGACCGCCTGGGCCGCGGCCGCCGAGCGACCCGGCCACAAGTACTCCTACACCAACAACTGGCCGGCCGAGCAACGCGTCGACAACGGTCCCACCGCAGCGGTGATCGTGTGGTCTGCCTTGTCGCTGGTGGCGCTGCTCGGCGGCATCGGAATCCTGTTCGGGGTCTACGGTCGCTGGAGCCAGCGGGTCGGTTGGCACAGCGCCGAGGCAACGAACCTGTCCTTCCGCCAACCCGGCGAGGTGAGCCTGACGCCTGCACAGCGAGCCACCGTCTGGTTCTTCGCGGTGGTGTCGGTGCTGTTCCTGCCGCAGACGCTGCTGGGTGCGGCCGCCGAGCACTACCGCGCGGATTTGTCGACGTTCTTCGGGCTGGACCTGGCCCGGATCCTGCCCTACAACCTGGCCCGCACCTGGCATCTACAACTGGCACTGTTCTGGACGGCGGCCGCGTTCCTGGCCGGTGGCATCTTCCTGGTGCCGTTTATCGCTCGCCGAGAACCGAAGCGACAAGCGACGCTGGCCTACGTGCTGCTGGGCGCGGTCGCGCTGGTGGTGTTCGGTTCTCTGATCAGCGAGGCGCTGTCCATCTACGGCGTCATCCCCGAAGGCGGCTTGTTCTCCCAGCAGTGGGAATACCTGGACCTGCCGCGGCTGTGGCAGATCCTGCTCGTCATCGGCCTGTTTGTGTGGATCGCGATCGTCTGGCGCGGCATCCGCGCGCGGCTCAAAGGCGAGTCGAAGATGAACATGCCGTGGCTGTTCTTCTTCTCCGGGCTGGCGATTCCGGCCTTCTACGCCGTCGGGCTGCTCGCCACCAGCGACACCCACTACACGGTCGCCGACTTCTGGCGATTCTGGGTGGTGCACCTGTGGGTCGAGGACTTCCTCGAACTGTTCACCACCGTGATGGTGGCCTACATCTTCGTGCTGTTGGGAGTGGTGCGCGAACGCATCGCACTGGGCGTGATCTTCCTCGACGTGATCCTGTATTCCGCAGGTGGCGTCATCGGCACCATGCACCACCTGTACTTCTCCGGCACGCCGGTGGAGCACATGGCGCTGGGCGCATTCTTCTCGGCGGCAGAGGTCATCCCGCTGACCTTCCTCACGGTCGAGGCATGGGCGTTCCTGCAGCTGGGCGCCCGTCAGCAGTCCGGTGACGGCAACCCGTTCCCGCACCGCTGGGCGGTGATGTTCCTCGTCGCGGTCGGGTTCTGGAACTTCTTGGGCGCGGGCATCTTTGGATTCCTGATCAACCTGCCGGTGGTGTCCTACTACCAGATCGGCACCGCGCTGACGGCCAACCACGGGCACGCGGCGATGATGGGCGTCTACGGCATGCTCGCGGTGGGCCTGGCGATGTTCGCGTTCCGCTACCTGATTCCGGCCGACAAGTGGCCGGAGAAATTGGCCCGGCTTTCCTTCTGGTGCATGAACATTGGCCTGGCCTGGATGGTCTTCGTCACCTTGCTGCCGTTGGGTGTGATGCAGCTCTATCAGTCGGTCAACGAGGGCTACTTCGAGGCGCGGTCGCTGGGCTACATCACCAAGCCCGGTAACGCGGTCCTGGAATGGCTGCGACTGCCCGGTGACCTCATCCTCATCGTCGGAGGCGTGTTGCCGTTCGTCTGGATCGCATTGCTGGCGTTGCGCCACTACCGGTCCGGCACGACGGTCGACGAGTTGCCCGAACACCCGCTGTACACGGAGGTATCCGCGGTGCCCGCGCGGGCATCGGACGCGCCGGCATCGGAGGATTAGCCCATGGCGCCACCGACCGCGACGGTGTGGCTGATCGCCGGGTATTCGTTGGCATTGCTGGCCATCGGGTGGAGTTTCGACGGGATGGCGCGCCGGGCCTCGGCTCGTGCGGCACGTTGGCGCACCGGACAATTCACCTACCGTCCCGACCACGACGCCTGGATCTGTCCACAGGACCACTGGCTGTGGCCGAGCTCATTCGATCCCAAACACCGCGTCATGAGGTATCGGGCCTTGCCGGTCGTCTGCAACAGTTGTCCGGTCAAGTCGAGTTGCACGTCATCGGATCACGGTCGGGAGATCAGCCGAGAGATCGATCCCTGGCCGCATTCGGAGGCCGGGCGCTTTCATCGTGGAATTGCCTGCTGTGTGGCCGCTTTCGGCATCGTGTTGCCGCTGGCGACACTGATCACCAACCACTCGCTCGCTGATGCGCTGGTGTTGACGGTTACCACCGCGGTGGTGGCGCTACTCGGATCCCCACTCGCGCATCACCTGTGGAACACCCCGTCCAACGCGCCGGACTACCTGCCGCATCGCACCGCGATGGAGGACCAGGTGGCCGCCGCGATCGATCGCTATTCCACCCGCTGGGGCGGCTGGGAAGGCAAGGAGGACCGGACACCATGACGGAATTGGTTGTTGGTCTGGGCGCTGTGGGAGTCGCGATTCTCGCGGTGCTGGCGTTTTTCTCGTTGACCGTGCTGCGCGAATACGAACGCGGCGTGGTGTTCCGGATGGGGCATGTGCGCCCGCTTTACCAGCCCGGCTTGCGCTGCTTGATTCCGTTGGTGGACAGGATGGTTCGGGTCGACCAACGGCTGGTGACGCTCACCATTCCGCCGCAGGAGGTGATTACCCGCGACAACGTGCCGGCCCGGGTCAACGCGGTGGTCATGTTCGCGGTGACGGATCCGCTGAAGGCGATTCTGGCGGTGGAGAACTACGCGGTCGCCACCTCTCAGATCGCCCAGACGACGCTGCGATCACTGCTCGGCCGCGCCGACCTGGACACCTTGCTGGCGCACCGCGAAGACCTCAACAGCGACCTGCGCACGATCATCGAGAAGATGACCGAACCGTGGGGCGTGCAGGTCCGCGTGGTCGAGATCAAAGATGTCGAGATTCCCGAATCGATGCAGCGCGCCATGGCCCGCGAAGCCGAAGCCGAACGCGAACGACGCGCCAAAGTCATCAATGCCCGAGGCGAACTGCAGGCCTCCGAGGAGCTGCGGGAGGCCGCGGAGACGCTGTCGAAGAGCCCCGCGTCGCTGCAATTGCGGTACCTGCAAACACTCTTGGAGCTGGGGGCGGATCAGAACTCGACAGTGGTTTTCCCACTGCCCGTCGACATCATCACGCCGTTTCTGCGCAACCCGGACGCGTTGCGCGGCGTAATCGACAACATCAATCATCACGGCTGATAAACCGCTGTTGTCCGGCGATCTCAGCCGCGTCGCAGCAACATCGCCGTAGTCCCGCTGTTGGCTGCGCCGACGCCGACCGCCGCCAGACTGGCGTCAGCCACCTGTCGAGCACCCGCTTCACCGCGAATCTGCAGGCACGCTTCATGCAGATGCCCGAAGCCGTGGAGCCGTCCGCCCGACAACTGTCCTCCGGCGGTGTTTATCGGCAACTCACCACCGAGGGAGATACGGGCCGTGTCAGCGACCCATGCGCCGGATTCCCCGACCGGGCAGAAACCGAGATCTTCCAGCCAGCACAGGACGAAGACGCTGAACCCGTCATAGAGCGAGGCCACGTCGACATCCGAGACGGTGAAATCGGTGCGCTGCCACAGGTTCGACGACCACCGGGAACTGATGCGGGTGATGTCTTCGCCGCCTTCCCAGGTGAAGCGGTCGTGGTGGGCACAGTCCAGGGCCTCTACCGCCACCGCGGGATGGTCCAGCCCCGCGGCGTGTTCGGCGCGCGAAATCACGAATGCTGTGGCGCCGTCGCAGGCGATGTCACAGTCGAACATGCACAACGGGTCGGACACCATTCGCCCGTTGAGGTAGGCATCGAGGTCCAGCGGGTCGGTGTAGATCGCCGCGGGGTTCAGCGCGGCGTGTCCGCGCGCGACGATGGCGACCGACGCAAGCTGCTCGCGGGTCAATCCATAACGCAGCATCCGCGCCCGAATCTGCAGCGCCGCGAGATTGGCTGCCGTGACACCAAATGGCAGCTGCCAGCCCATCATTCCGCTAGGACGTCCGCCGCCGGACCCATAGCCCCTGCGGCGTCCGGCCCCTTGCGCGGTGCCCTCCCAGATGCTGCGCCAACAAAGCACATGGTTGGCCAATCCGCCGGCGACCGCGAGCATCGCATCGACCACCGCGCCGAGCTGCCCTGGCGACTCGACTCCCCCCGCGACCCAGTTCGGCTTGATTCCCAACGCGTCATGGATGTCGCGCAGTGAAGCTCCGGAAAAGCCAGGACCCGCTTGTGATGCTCCCGGATAGGTTGTGAGGCCGTCGATGTCGGCCAGCGTCAGGCCGGCGTCTCCGACCGCCGCCAAACATGCCTCGACGGTGAGCTCCAACCCGTCACGCCCCAACCGCCGCCCGATCTCCGATTGGCCAATGCCGCTGATGACGACCTGATCGAGCGGGCGCTTCATTGACGTTCCGGCTCAAACAACGGGATGTACACCACGTCTTCACCGTCCTCACGACGCTCAAAGACGACTTGCACCGGCATGTTTGGGGTGACCTCGTCGGGATCGACGTTCACCAGGTTGGTCAACAACCGTACCCTGGTGTCCTCGACCGGGTTCACGAAGGCGACCAGATATGGCGGTGGAAACCCGGGGAACCACGGATGACGATTGACGGTCCACGATTCGACCCGTCCCCGGCCGCTGAGGTCGACATATTCGAGCAGAGCGTGGTCGTACGGGCAGCGCAGGGCCGGCGGATGAACCAGCCGTCCGCACCCGGCGCAACGCTGCATGCGCAGCACCCCGTCGGCCCCCGAGGTCCAGAACGGCCGATTGAGCTCGGTCAGCGCCGGCAAGGGCCGCTGAATGTCGGACTGCTGCGTCATGTGTCGTCGAACGATTACCCGAACACGCCCGGCGATTGCGAGTAGTCCACCGTCGACAGCTCGGTCATGCCGCCGTCGACATGCAGCACCGTGCCGGTAACGAAGGCCGCATCATCACTGGCCAAAAAAGCCACCGCCGGCGCGATCTCGGTTTCGGGGTCGGCGCCCCGCTTCATCGGCGACGCGACTGCGGTCCGTGTGTAGTTGTCCCATTCGGTCCCGATCATCGACTCCTGAGCCTCGGTAAGGGCAAACGGGCACAACGCGTTGACCCGGATCCGGTGGCGCGCCCACTCGTTGGCGGCCACCTTGGTCAGCGCGGCCACCGCACCCTTGGCGGCCGAGTAGGGCGCCGTGTAGGCGATGCCACCCAGTGCAGACCCTGACACGAAATTGATCACCGATGCCCGGCCGGAGGCGCGCAGGAACGGGAAGCCGATCTGCATGAACCGAAACGTCGCTTTTGGGCCCGTCGCTTCCGACAACTCCCAATCCTTGTCAGTGACCAGCTCCAACGCCTTCGGCATGGCAAAGAACTGGGCCGCGTTGACCATCACGTCGATCCGGCCGTCGCCGTGATCGGCTGCCTGGTGCACAGCGGCTTCAATATCTTCGCGGCGCGCAACGTTGGCCTTGACAAAAGACGCCGAGCCAGATGCCGCACCAATACTGTCAACACACTCGCGCCCCTTCGCCTCGTTGAGGTCAACGACGGTCACATGGGCTCCCATGCCGGCGAGCGATCGGGCGATCGCACGGCCCAGGCCCTGAGCGCCGCCGGTGACCAACGCGTTTCGGCCTTCCAACCGGGACAACGGCGACTCCTTGAAAAGACTTGACACGATGTAACAGTTGAACACTTTCCGTACAATCATACAATTGTGGCAGATCCGCAGCGCGCTGCCTAGTGGGCCATACCCTGGGCCGGCCAAGGACCGGCTTGTCAATTACCGTTGTTGGCCCGCGGTCACGAAAATGTCCTGGCCGGTGATCGCCGAGGCCGCGTCGGAGGCCAACCACACCGAGACGTCGGCAATTTCCTGCGGTTCGACCAGGCGCGCCAATGCATTCGCCGATGCCAAACGTTGCCGCACACTTTCCGGGGCGACGGACTCTTGGACAGCCAACCTGGCGACGTAGTTGTCAACCAACTCACCGGCGACGGCGCCGATCACGATGGTGTTGACACGGATTCCCAACGAGCCGACCTCCACGGCAAGCGTTTGGCCGAGCGCACTCAGTCCCAACTTCGCGGCCGCATAGTGGGCCTTTCCCGTGCGCACCAGCCTCGCCGCGGCCGAAGAAACGAACTGAATATTTCCGCTGCCACTGCAAATCATGGCTTGCCGCAAGGCTTCTCGGGACAGCACCATTGGTGCGATGAGGTTTGTCTCGAGCACCTCGCGCCAATTCGCGACTGTCGCTTCGCTGACCGCCTGGTCCGTACCGGGCACCGCCGCATTGTTCACCAACACGTCGAGGCGGCCAAAGCGCGAAAGCGCCTGGCCGACAGCCTCGCGGCAGTGATCCTCATTACAGATGTCGGCAACCGCCGTGAGCGATTCACCGCCATCGTCTGCCACAAGTCGGGCCGTCTCCGCAAGTTGCTCGGCCCGACGTGCAACCAGGACGACGTTGGCACCGCACTGTGCGTATCGCCGCGCCAGCACCCGTCCAATGCCTCCGCTGGCACCCGTGATCATCGCTGTCCGACCGCGCAAGTCCGCCGGTCCCACACTCGCCGACCCAGCCTGCCCGACCCCCATACGAAAGCCCTAGCAGCCCAACGATAGTAGCGCCATTTGGACCTCGTTCCCGGGTCGGCCGAATTATCAACAAGGGTACATGTGGCGAACTATCGTTTACATCGGCGGCGCGGTCGGCCGGTCGGTGCGCTGCAACGGTCGGGCCCCTCCCTCACGTAGCATGAAGAATTGGATTATGACTGCTGGTCGGAGGAGTGCAGGTTGACGGACCGAGCCACTGGCGAAGCGGAGGTCGCCGACGAGTTTGATCGCCGCGAACAGATTCTCGACGCCGCAAACGACTGCTTTACCCAGTTGGGCATCCATCGCACCAGTGTGCAGGACGTCGCGCGGATGGCCAAAGTATCCCGCGGCACCATCTACCGTTATTTTGCCGACCGCGACGTATTGATCGAGGCCGCCATCGAGCATGGCGCCCAACGCTTCTACCGCGAAGTCGCCGCCGCGATGGCCCAAAAGAACACGCTGGCCGAACAACTCGGTGCGATGGCCGAGACGAATGCGAGGATCCTTCTCGAACACCGTACCCGCAACCGGCTCATGGCGGATGACTCCGAGCTCATGCGACACATGATCTCCGACGGCGACTCCGCGGTTCGGCGCACCACAAAGTTCTTGGAACCCTATGTGCGCGATGCCCAGAAGCGGGGAGAAGTGGGCGCGGGAGTCGATATCACCGCCGCCAGCGAATGGTTGGCCCGCATGATCTACTCCTTCAACACGGTAAACCAGGGCCTCAGCTTCGACATGTCGAAGCCCGAGACCGTCCGTGGCTACGTGGAGAAATTTGCCGTCAACGGCTTGCGCTGATGCGCAATCGCGATACACCCCTGGCACGGACCAGGTTCAAGAGCAAGTAGGAGACGTACGCGAGGCCGACGACCTTCCAGCGATTCCGCTCCCTCGCCTCCAACAGGGTCAGGCCGATCAGGGTCTCAAAACCCCCGTTGATGTAGGTGTACCGCCGGGGGTGTTCGGGAAAGGCGATCTTGTTGATCGGGTCGAAATAGGCCGGGAAGACGAAGTGGGCCAGCCCGATTCCCACGACGAGCGCCCCCGCCAGAGACCACCAATTTCGGTCGGTCTGGCCGCTAGGTGACATCCGATTCCTTCCTCGCTGCATCGATTGGAGATCAAGCGGGTATCAGCCGCGCGGGCAAGTGGGTCGGACCCCGCAGTGAACTGTTGGTCGACCATGTTGTGGTGCCCTCGATGGAAATCCTCGACACGTTCTCGACCAACTCGCGCAGGACCGCCTGCGCCTCGAGCCGGGCGAGCGGAGCCCCGAGGCACATGTGCGCGCCGTAACCGAACGCGACGTGCATACGAGGATTGCGGTCGGCCCGGTAGTCGTCGGGACTGTCGTAAACCAATGGATCTCGGTTGGCCGCCCCGAACGACAGCATGACGCGGGAACCGGCCGGAATCGTGACGTCACCCACTGGATAGTCGGCCACCGTGTAGCGGTACAGGTTCTGGATCGGCGTGGAGAACCGCAGCTGTTCCTCGATCGCCAACGGGATGAGGTCGGGGCTTTCCCGGATCAGGTCGTACTGCTCCGGGAAGCGAGCGAGTGTGTCGACCAACCCGCCGAGCAGGTTGGTGGTCGTCTCGTTTCCGGCGATCAGCAACAACAACGCGAAAAAGAACAGGTCGTCGTCGGTCATCGCGCCGTCGGCGTTACTGTCGACGAGGCGTCCGATCACCGTGTCGCCGCCCTTCAGTTGGCCGGCGGCGAATTGGTCCATGAAGTACCTCCGCAGCGCCATCACTGCCCCCGCCGCCTTGACCGATCTGCTCATCGCCGGAAGGGTCGGCGCGAAGTCAAGGATCCGAATCGCGGCCTCCGACCAACGTCGGAACTGGTCGACGTCCCGCTCCGGGACCCCGAGAATATGGGCGATCATCCTGATCGGCATCGGGATGGCCAACCTTTGGACGACGTCACACCCCGGGTTCGCCAGTACGTCGGCCACCAGGTCGCGGGCCAGACCGTCGATCATCGGCGTCCAGCTATCCAGCGCGCGCTTGGTGAATGCGGGCTGTACTTTCTTGCGCAGCTGAGCGTGTTGCTCGCCGTCGGTCATCACCAGCGTCGGCATGGAAAACTTCATCCGGGTGACACCCTGCGTGCTGTTGATCTTGTCGGTGTCCGTCAAAGCCGCACGGACATCGGCGTGACGGGCCAGAATCCACGTGCTGCGCTTCGGGCTGTAGTGCACTCGCCCGCCTGCATGCAACTTCCGATACGCCTCATGGGGTTCGGCCGCAGTGATCGGGTCCAGCGGGTCGTAGTCGGTGATATCCGCACCGGCGTAGGCCTTTTCGCCGAGCCGGCGGGTGCGGACCGCGGCCGCGAGGCTGAGGCGCGCCGAAACTGCCAACGGCTTGACGATCGAACCGGCCGCCCGAGCGTTGCGGGAAAGAGCCATTGTGGTCGCAGTCATGACAGCGAGCCTCCTATCCAGGGCGGGAGCGGGCTATGTGTATTTGTATGCGGCTGGCGCGCAAGGCCCGTTACATTGCCGTCCTGCTGTCGTGACCGATGGCGGCAGGATCCGCCGCGAAGTCGCGGATCATCGCCTGCACCGTGTACGACGCGGCCAATCGGCCGTCACGAGTGAAAACCCGCCCGTCGCCTTGCACCAGACCACGACCCGCCCAGAACGCATGGTTGGTGTACAAAAGCCAGTCCGCGATGTCGACGTCGTCATGAAAGGCGATGTCGGCCTTCATGATCCCGGTCGACAGCGTGATGTGCGCGCGGGCCTCACCGAAACCTCGGTGGGGTCGCATGCCCGCGGCGATGATCCAGTGCGTCGTCGACTGCGCCAGCAGGGCCGCCTGCAAGGACCGATCCCGCGGCCCTTCCCGAAACCGCACCCACACGTTGATCACCGGAGGGCCAATCCGGTCGGGATCGGGGTCGTAAGCCGCGTCCACCACCCGGATTTCGCGCCCCGTCATCCCGAAGCCCGGAAATGCCACCGCTGCGTCGGGGCCGGGGACATCCGGCATCCCCTCAGTGGCGCGTATGACATCGCGCGCGCCTGAGTCCGCAAGGACGATCCCGGCGCTGCGCAGTTTGCCGTGCTGGGTGATTCGCACTTCGGCCGACGAGAAGGACTTGCCGCGGCGCAGTACATCGACGGTGAGGTCCACCGGCGCATCGAATGAGGCCGCCTTGGTGAAGATCATCGATGCGGATGTAACCCGTTGTGCTGGAAATGTTTTGGAGGCGGCAACGATGGCCTCCCCCAGCAGCTGACCACCCTCGACGACATTGCGGCGGGTCGGCCCATGCGCTGGGCCGGTGAACCGGCCATCGCCTGCGGGCTCGACATCGATAAGCCGGCGCAGCTCGTCGGCGTCGCCCCACAGCGGGAAGTTGATGGCAACTTTCGTGCCGTCCGGCCAGCTTTCGACAACAACTACCCGCAGCACATCGTCGTAGAACGATACGTATCCGGCGATCCCGGCCACCTCGGGTAGTGGCGTGCGGTATGCCCAGACAACGTTCTCGACCGCAGGGTCCGCGGCGGACAAGGTCCAGTAACTCGCGCGACCTTTGAAAGGACAGACAGTGCTGTGATCCGACGGCACGAAGAGATCCCAGCGAACATCCGACTCGGGGAAGTACAGGCGGTCGTCGTGGTCGCTCTCGGTGACCAGTAGGCAGCGGTCGCTCTCGGCAACGAGGACGTCGCCATGCCACACCTGACCGGTGTGCGGGTACCGGGTGACGTCAATCCGGTAGTCCGGGTGATCCGGCCACGCCGATTCGACCTGCGCTGTCATCGTGGACCTTTCACGACATTTCAGGTTTCACCACCGCTGCAGGCGGACGCAACACCAGCTGCTCGAGACTGACGACAGGAAAGTTCAACGCACTGGCGAAGACACCGGCAAGCACGTCCGCGACCTCGTCGGGTGACATCATTGTTTGTTGCAGCAGGCCTCGCGCGATCCAGTCCTGAACGACGGTCCCCAGCAACTCGCTGTCGAACGCCGCCGTGAACTCGGTAGGCACGGTGCCACCCACCGTGACACAGCAGAAACGGAAGTCGGGATGCTCTGTGCGCCAAGCGTTCAGGCTCTCGTTCAGGGCGGCCTTGCTCGTTGAATAGGCACCGAGACCGAGCCTGGGCTGGCCGATCGTTTCCGAGGAAAGTGCGCCCACGATCGCACCGGGCGCGAGTACCGGCAGACACGCCCTGATCACTTGATGGACGCTGACCACGTTGGTCTGCATCACGTCGAACCAGTCCGCAGCGGAGGTGTCGACAAACATCCGCAAGGGGGCGTAGCCGACTGAGATGAACAGCAAGTCGATGCCACCCAGCCTGTCGCTAGCCGCAGCTGCGATGCGCGCGCAATCGTCGGCGTTGCGCACGTCGGCGGTCACCGTGCTACCGCGGCCCGCCTCCGCCACGACTTCCCCCAGACGTCCTTGGCGGCGTGCGGCGACGAGCAATTCCGCGCCTTCCTTGCCGGCACGCACGGCAAAGGCGCGCCCGATGCCGGCTGACGCACCAACGACCGCGACACGCTTTCCGCGCAAAATCCGTTCACCCATGCCCGTGCTCACCGTAGGCCGTTGACGGCGAAGGTCTCGACATAGCGCCCAACGGTATCCGGTTTGGACATGTCAAATGTCTGCGCCTCGTTGACGGTAGCGAACGAGTAGATGATCCGCGCCAGCCATTCGCTGGCGGCCGCGACGTCGACGCCGGCGCCGACCTCGCCTCGTTCCCGTGCATCGCGGACATAGGGCATCAGAAATGCCGTCGAGCGGCGAACAGCCGTATCCCCGTCGGAGATGATGATCCGCATCAACTCCGCATCATCAGCCATCAGACGGTTGCGCGTGCGATGGTCGAGAAGTATTCGCGCATGCGTTTCCGCCATGGCACCGACCTGCTCGGCGAGGGTGGTCTTTGCTGCCATGGCAGTGGCGACCTCGCGGTAAAAACGCTGCGCACCGAACTCAATCGCGGCACCGATCAACACGTTACGGTCCTCGAAATAGCGGTACACCGTACCGCGCGAGACGCTCGCCACTCGGGCAACGTCCTGAACACTGGTCCGCTGAATGCCGAGTTGGGCGAAACATTCGTTCGCCGCCTCAAGGATCTGGTCCCTGCGGTCGAACTCGTCGGCCGAGTCGAGCTCTGCGCTGATTCGTTCCGTCGACATTCTCGCTCCTCGCGCCACGCCAACCCGCTCACCAATAGTCGTGCCACGCGACAAACGTGCGCCTATTGTTCCGCCAGCCGCAGCACCGCCCTACGCGACCCGCGATTGCGGTAATCATTATGACATAATTCGTTCTGTTGTTCAGGATGCTGATCCGGGGCATATACCGTGCCCCGGACGATGCGCGCAGAAGGGACGGCGGGTGGACCTGGGCGTAGCGGAGCGCAATTTCGTTTTGGTCGGTGGCACCACCGGAATCGGGTTCGCGGCCGCCGAGCAACTCGCTGGTAATGGAGCCAACGTGGCGCTGCTGGCTCGCGACGGCAGTCGTG
Organism: Mycobacterium intermedium; assembly: GCF_002086275.1. GTDB lineage: Bacteria > Actinomycetota > Actinomycetes > Mycobacteriales > Mycobacteriaceae > Mycobacterium > Mycobacterium intermedium. The sequence goes on from NZ_MVHT01000007.1 coordinate 32,175, forward strand.
CCAGCGAGCGGGCCGCGCGCTTGAGCGACCAGCACGGCGTAGCTGCGGTCGGCATCGCCGTTGACATCGCCGCCACCGGTGACGGCGTCCAGCGCGCCATCGACCAGGCGGCTGCCGCGCTGGGTCCGATCCGGGGGCTCGCCGTCACCGCTGGCCCGATGAATCAGCAGGGCCCATTCCTCGAACACGGCGACGACTCGTGGGACTGGTATTACCAATTGATCCTTATGGGCACGGTCCGCTCGTGTCGCGCGGTCATTCCGCACTTGCAGCGCAACGGAGGCGGGACGATCGTGACTACGGCCGCGTATTCCGTCCGGGCACCTAAGATCTTGATTCCGCCCTATAACGCGCTCAAGGCCGCGGTGCTGACGCTGTCGAAGATTCTGGCGAAAACGCACGGCCCCGACGGTATCCGAGTGAATACGGTGTGCCCAGGTCTCTTCGACACCGAAGTGAACGACTTCATTCGCGCCCAGCGCGCGGCGGAATATGGTGTGCCAGAAGAGGACGCGATCTATACGCATCTGGCAAGCAATCCCGACTGGAACATGCGGGTCGCCCTGAGGCGTGGCGGCCTGCCGAACGAAGCGGGCGAACTGATTGCATTCCTGCTGGGTGATCGGGCGGCCTTCATGACCGGTGCGGCCATCAACATCGATGGGGGCACCGACTTCTGAGCTTCAGATCCCGACCTCGTCGGCGAGCAGTGAGCGGTGAAAGTTGGCGTCGCCGAGTAGGTGCCCCGAGGATTTCGCCCGCTTGTAGTACAGATGTGCGGGATGTTCCCAGGTAAAGCCAATCCCGCCGTGAATCTGAATATTTGCCGCTGCGGCACGCGCATACGCGTCCGAACTGCAGGCCTTGGCCAACGACGCCACCGCCGGAAGATCTGCCGAGAGCTGAGCCGCCGCGCGCACGGCGTAATGCGCTACGCCGCGGGCACATTCGACATCGACGAACACGTCGGCGCACTTGTGCCGAATGGCCTGGAAAGACCCGACAGGCTTACCGAACTGTTTGCGCACCTTTGCATAATCGACGGCCATCTCGAGACAGCGCTGCGCCCCACCGACCTGCTCGGTCGCCAGCGCCGCCGAGCCGAGCGCCAGGGTCCGCATCAGTACCGGCCACGCGTTACCGTCGGTCCCGACCAAAGTGGCTGGCGTGGCAGAGAATTCGATGCGTGCCTGCCTGCGGGTCGGGTCCAGGGTCGACAGCGGCCGGCGCGCGACGCGCTCGAACCGGTCGACCGCGAACAGCGATAGGTCGGTTTCCGTCCGAGCAGCCACGAACAGTACGTCGGCGGCGCAACCGTCAACGACATACGTCTTGGCGCCGTCCAACAACCACTCGTCGCCTTCCCTGCGCGCCCGCACCTGGATAGCGTCGGGCGTCCAACGGCCGGATTCCTCGGTGACCGCCAGGGTCGCGACGGTGGTGCCCGATGCGATTCCCGGCAGGTAACGCTGGCGGGCCGCGTCATCGCCGCAATGGATGAGCAGGTTGGCGCCCAGCACTATGGATGCGAAATACGGCGACGGCAGCAGGGCCCGGCCCATTTCCTCCACGACAATGCCGAGTTCGACAAAGGTGAAACCGTGCCCCCCGAATTCTTCCGGGATGGCCAGCCCGGTCAGGCCCAACTCGTCGGACAGTTGAGCCCACAGGGCCGGGTCGTAACCGAGCGGCAATTCCATGTGCCGACGAACCTGCGGTTCGCTGGCCTTGGCCTCCAGGAACGAACGCACCGTTCGACGTAACTCGTTCTGCTCGTCGGAGAAGGCGGAATTCAAGTTAGTGTCAGTCATTCGGATCTCCGGCTCTACCGGTGGGGTTAACCCGCGGTACGTCGGCGCCGCGACGCAGGGTGCGTAACCACTCCCCTACGGCAGCCGGAGCGGGCACGGGTGCGTCAAAGCGTCCCGGGTCGGCGTTCCAGAACGCCTCCCAGGACGGGAATGCATCGTGGAATGCACCGTCATGACGCACGGCGCCCGGCCAGCGGATCTTGTGCGGCCCCACTGGTGGATCGGTGATGTCGCTCTGATACCAGAACAGCGGTGTGCGTCGCAGAAAGTACCAATGACCGTCGCGCCGCACGTATGAGTCCAGATATGCCAGCAGTTCGATGACCCAGGCCGACTCGGTCTCGAGGTCATTGCGGGAGTAAACGAGCCCGCTGGCGGTGTCGGCGTCGTGGATGTCGATCACATGGCCGAGAATTCCGTGGGCGCTGCCTATCAGCGAGCGCCGAATCTCGGTGTCGTACCACTCTCGCATCGCCGCACGGCCTCGGCGCTTGCCCGGCACGCCGACGTCGTCGACGAAAAGATTGGCCAAGCTGTCGAAGTCGCGCATGTCCAGGGCCACCGCGTATTTGGCCGCCAGCTGTCGGATCTCGTCAAGGGCCTCCAGTCGCGCGACACGGGCCTGCAGTTCGGCCAGCGTCTCCCCCTCGGTCACGTCAGCTCTCCAGACGCGAGCCGCTGCACCAGCCGATTTTTGTCGATCTTGTTCGTGGTGGTGTAGGGCAACCGTTCGGCGTCGGGAAGAATGACCCACTTTTTCGGGATTTTGTACGCTGCCAGTTCTTTTCGGCATGCCGCCGTGAATTCTTCCGCCGACGCTTGGCGTCCCTGGTTGAGCACGACGACGCCGCAAACCAAAGCGCCCTTGTCGGCGTCGGGAACGCCTACGACGTAAGCGATCCGGACCCCGTCGATACGGCCGAGCACCGCTTCTACCTCAAGCGGCGCGACATTGGCTCCTGATGTCTTGATCATCTCGTCCGCACGCCCGGTGAAGTACAGGAACCCGTCGTCATCGAGGTACCCGGCATCCTTGGTGTGATACCAGCCGTCGGCGTCGAACAGTTCCGCATGTTGACGTCCGACCATGCCGCGCATCATCGCAGCACCCCGCACGCAGATCTCACCGACAGTGCCGTTTGGCACCACCGCACCGCTTTCGTCGACGACGCGGTGCTCGTAGCCAGGTCCGGATATGCCGAGCGAGCCGCGCTTTGCCTCCGGAACCGGTTCGTGCGGCGGCCACCAGGTGTGCGAACTGCACGTTTCGGTCATACCGAGTTGTGTTACCCGCAGCGAAGGATCTGCAGCACGCGATTCTGGCGGTAACAGCACCTGATGGTATCCCTCGCGCAAGCTGGACAGATCGGTGGACGCGAAGTCGGGGTGGTTGGCCAGTGCCGTCCCGACATGCGGGAAACCCGTTGCGTAGGTGGCCCGTTCGGATTCGAGCAGACGTAACGCTTCGCCGGCGTCGAATCTGTGCTCGGTGAGAATCGTCAACCCGGTTTGCATGGGTCCCAACAGGCCGAAGACCAGCCCGGCGACCCAGAAGAAGGTCATCGGAATGTAGACCCGGTCATGCGGCTTCCACTCGTGCTGAGTGGCGATGAAACGCGAATGGGTGATCACGGTCGCGTGAGTGTGAATGATGCCCTTGGGATCCGACGTACTGCCCGATGTGTAGATGATGACGAGATCGTCGGACGGGCGCACAGTGGCTTCGCATGCCCGCAGGAAGGCTTCGGGCACTGGCTGGGGCCAGCTCGTCGGCCAGCTTCGGTCGGTTTCACCGAGCGGTAAAATGTTGCGTAACTGCGGGAGTAGCGCCACCGCCAGCTGCCCACCCGGGGTCGGAAGCCTCTCTGCGGGCCCGACGGCATCGGACACCCGCGCCAACATATCCTTGCCCAACAGCGAATCCACGGACAGCAAAGTGTGGATGTCGGCGTCGCGGAGTACCCACCGCAGCTCTTGCGGCTGAAAGAACGTGTTGATCGGCACCGCCACCGCACCGATTCGGGTCGCGGCAAGAAGAGCCACGACGAACTGGGGCCCGTTCGGCGCGATCACTCCCACCCGAACGCCCTTGGTAACGCCCGCGGCGATCAGTTGACGGGCCATGACTGCGGATTGGAAATCGGCCTGCGCATAGGTGATCCGCTCGACATTGCCGTCACCCGCCGCGGAGACGATGAAGTCGTTACCACCGTGGGCGGCAACCACGGCGGCCAGCATTGCCGGAACAACCGCCGGGTACGGCAGCGGGTCGTAGCTGAACGTTCGCCGCGGCCGGCTGGGCTGACTTGGCTGACTTGCGCCGGTCATTCAACGACCCACCGCGGTTCACGTTTCTCGGCGAAGGCCAGCATCCCTTCCCGATAGTCGGGATGAGTCAGCTGGTGCTGCAGCACATAGCGGTACGCCACGTCGTTGGCCGCATGTAGTCCGACGTCGAGGGTGGCCCACATCGCCTTGACAGACGCCTGCACCGTGGCCGGCGAAAGCTTGGCGATGTCGAGGGCGATTTCGCGTGCCCGCTCCTGCAGGCGATCGGCCGGTACGACTTCGTTGATCAAACCGATCTCGTGGGCGCGTTGGGCGCTGATGCGCCCCTTCTTGGTCATCAGCGCAAGCTGCATGACCATCGAAAGCGGCATCCTGCGCAGCAACACGGCTGCCTCGAGCGCGAATACGTTGCCGACCGCAAGGTGCGTGTCGATCAGCTCCGCGTGTTCGGCGGCGATGATCAAGTCGGAGTCGGCGACCTGATGTAAACCGCCGCCGACCGCCATTCCGTTGAGCGCGCAGATGACCGGTTTCCAGACGTTGTGGTGCAGCCGCGAACCTGGAACCTTGTTGCGGATACCGCTTTCCGCGGTGGCGCGGATGTCTTGCCCCGCGGAGAAGGCGCGGTCGCCGGCGCCCGTGATGATGGCGACCCGGATGTCCGGGTCATCACGCACCCGCGCCCAAGCCGTGCCGAGTTCGGTACGGGTCAGGTCGTCGGTGGCGTTGAGTCGCTCCGGACGGTTGATGGTGATCGTTGCGACGTGCTCGCTGACCTCGAACAGGATTCTCTTCAGTTCCACGGCATCCCCTGACCTCGACTCGTAGCGACCGTTTGGCTTGGCGTTCACGGCATCCATTGGCCCCCTGACACCGAAATCAACTGACCGGTAACGTGTTTTGCTGCGGGTGAACACAAGAATGCCACCACTGCGGCCACATCACCCGGATCGCCGATCTGCCCGGTCAGGGTGCTCTGACGCATCCTCGCCAATTCTTCCTCGCTCTTGCGCGACAACAGCCACGGTGTCGCCGTGGTCCCAACAACCACGGTGTTCACCCGAATGCCGTGCTCCCCCAACTGCACAGCCATCAGTCGGCTCAGGCCTTCCACTCCGGCCTTGGCGGCCGCGTAAGCCGGCGGGCCGGTCCGCACCCCGTGGGCCGACACCGAACTGATGTTGACGATCGACCCGCCGCCGTCGGCCACCATCTGTCGGGCGGCAACCTGCGAGACGACGAATGTGCCTTTGAGGTTGACGTCGACGATGCGGTCCCAGTCCTCATCGGTCTGATCGAGAAACGATCCCGGTAGCGTCATCCCGGCGTTGTTGACCAGCGCACTGACAGGCCCATGTTGTTCGGCCAGGCCGGACAGCGCATCTTCCACCGCGGCACGGTCGGTGATGGACAACTCCAGCGGGATGAGCAAGCCCGATCGGGCGACATCGGAGTCACCAGCCCGTGCAATGGCTTTCGCATTGATATCCATGGCGATCACCCGGTGACCGGCGGATATCAACTCCGCGACAATCGCCTCCCCAATTCCCCGCGCCCCTCCGGTGACGACCGCGAGCGGACGGGCTTCAGCCGACACGCTGTCCATCCCCATGTCCTCCGGTCGATGCGCAGCGCTCGATCGCCTCGATGGACGGCCGCACCAGTTCCACGGACTCGGCCATCAATTCGCACAGATCGCCCTCCCCGCCACCTGCGACCCAGGCATCAATGGCAGCGCGATTCGCGCCGTTGATCAACGCCGCCGCCAGTCGGGGCCACAGGTCTGAATCCGCATCGCTGTTCAGCCACCGGGCAACCTCGGCGGTGAGCTGGTCAATCCAGTCCTCGTTGATCCGCAACATGGTCGCGCGCAATGGCGGCACGCTGTGGTACATCCGCGCGCGAACCACGAAGATCTCCGGCTGGTTCATAATCGCCTCTGCAACAGCCGAAGACGCCTCGAAGAGCGCTCCCCACAACGAGCTCGAGTGCGAGGCGCGAAACCTGCGGGTGGCCTCGCGGAGCCGTTCGACATATCCGTCAAACAGGATGTCATCTTTGGTGGCGAAGTGACGGAAGAACGTGCGCGGAGCCACACCCGCGGCCGCGGAAATCTGTTCGACGGTGGTCGCCTCGTAGCCATGCAAGGTAAACAGTTCCAGCGCAGCATGTATCAGCGCCTGGCGGTTGCGCAGTCCACGTGCCCGTCGTTGATCCACGATCACCCCGCTGCCGCGACGCCCGCTACCACAGCGGTGCCCGAACTCAACGCCACGACATCACCCTGCAGGGTACGGAAACGCACGGAGTCTCCGGTTTGCCAGATCTCGGTGCGCAGCGGGGCATCCAGCTTGACCGGCTTGGCGAACCGGCAGCTCACGGACGTCAAGGCTTGCGGGTCACCGCCGCCAACCGTGTTGATGACGGCACGCGCGGCGAATCCCAGCGTGCACAGGCCGTGCAGGAAGACGTCGTCGAAGCCGTACTTGCGGGCCACCTCTGGGTCGATGTGCAGTTGATTGCGGTCACCGGACAGCCGATAGATCGCTGCCTGCTCCGGACGGATGACGTCCTCGAAGAATGTGTCCGGCGCGACGTCCGGATCCGGCTCCGCCGCGGGTCCGCGGGTACCGCCGAAACCGCCTGCGCCCAACACCATCGTCTGTGATCGGGTGACGAAGACGGTGCCGTCCGCGTCGGTCCCGCGGCCGGTCAGCTCCACCACGGCATGCTTGCCCGTGTCCCACACCGCCGACACCGTGGCCTGCACGCTCAGTTCACCGCGCGGCCCGATCGGCCGGTGCAGTTCCAGCGACTGCGCGGAGTGCACGATCGGAAACGTACCGAGGTCAAGGACGGTCCGCAGATCCTTGACGGCCCACCAGTTGGCAATGAGCGCAAAGGTCGGCAGCACCGCCGGACCCAACGCCTCGTTCAGCAGGGCCAGCTCGGTTGGCGGGCGAGCACCGACCCCTAGCGCGTAGAGGATCACATCGGTCTGATCCCACTGAAAGGTCGTCGATTCCAACGCGGTTCCGACCACGGAGTCGGACAGGCCCACGGCGTCTCCCAGGGTATGTACGAATTGACGTTGTTTGTTCAATCGTGCAATATAGTGGCAGTAACTGCAACTAGTTTTGCCAGGTCTATCTTGCGGGAAGGACCAACATGAAGTTCGGTGTGTTCATCCTCGGCGACAAGCCCAATCACCTCAGTGAACGTGAGGTGCTGGCCAACGTGTTGCAGGAGGCACGCTGGGCAGAAGAACTCGGTTACGACGAGGTATGGCTGGCCGAGCACCACTTCTCTCCGTACGGCATGCTGCCCGACCTTCCGCAGGTGGCCACGGCCATCGCCGCACAGACCGAGCGCATCCGGATCGGGACCGCATGCATGGTCGCGCCCTTCCACGACCCGATCCAACTGGCCGAACGGATCGCTGTCGTCGACGTCCTGTCGGGTGGCCGGTTCGACGCCGGGTTTGGCCGTGGTTACCAGTCGCACGAGTTCAAGGGCTTCGGCATTTCGATGGATGAGGCCACCGGCAGGTACCAGGAGTGCGTCGAGATCGTCGACCGCCTGCTGACCGAGGAGAACGTCAGCTACCACGGCAAGTACTTCCAGATTGAGGACGTGACCATCTATCCGCGACCGGGGCGGAAGATTCCCGTGTGGGGCACGGTGATGAAGACGCCGTCGAGCTTCGAATGGCTTGCCGACAAGGGCTACGGTGCGATCATCGGCAACCCCTATCAGGTCGACCCGGATCTGAAGGGAGCACTGGACATCTACCTGGATGTGCAGTCCAGGAAGGGACTCGACGCGGCCACCGGCAACGTCTGGGCGTTGCTGAACGCGTTCTGCCACGAAGACGACGGGTTCGCCCGCAGCTATCCCCGCCAGAGTGTGGAGTTGTCGATCGAGACGCATCGCAAGTATTCGAACCCATTCGAACGCGGCGGGGAGATACCGGCCGACTACAAGGCCTACGCGGACTGGTTTGAGAAGCACGACAAGCAGAGCTACGAACAGGTGCTGAACTCACACCTGACGCTGATGGGCAACCCGGAACGCATCATCGGCAAGATGCGCACCGTCATCGACATGGGTTGGCGCAACATCATTCTTCGTATGTCGCGCGGCGGGGCGATGGAACGCTCCAAGGTGTACGACTCGATGAAGTTGTTCGCCCAAGAGGTGATCCCGGCGGCCTCCGAACTCGCGGCAGCTGCGGTTTGAGCCAGCGGCTGGCCGACCGCATCCGCGCGGTTCTGGCACTCGACCCCGAGGCACCCGCGATCGAGTACGAGGGTGAGTGGTCGACCTGGCAGTCGCTGGCGGATGTCGCTTCCGGCGTCGAAAGACACCTCGCTGCAGCCGGTTTGGGCGAGGGATCCCCCATCGGCTTGATATTGCGAAACCACCCTGCCACGATCGGCGCAATGCTCGGTGTGCTGCAGGCGGGTGCCTGCGTCGTCACGATCAACCCGGCGCACGGGGACACCGGACTGACGTCAGACATCCGCGGGCTGCGACCGGCCGCGCTGGTAGCGCTGGAGACCGACTGGCAACGCACCGGCGTCGTCGACGCCGCGGCCGGTTCGCTGGGGTTGCAGGTCATGCTCCATCCGGCCCGCGTAGCACCCGTCGCCGGACTCGAAGGTCCGACAGCGCGGCCAGACCAGAACATCGCCGTCGGCACCGATCCCACAGCGGTCTTGATGCTGACCAGTGGCACCACCGGTCCACCCAAGCGGATTCCACTGTCCTACAGCGCGTTCGAGCACACGTTGACCGCGGCGGGCACGCATTACAGCAAACACCGAACGCCTGACCTCAAATTGCGTTCGGGTGTGGCGATAGTATCGGCACCCCTGGTGCACATGTCCGGCCTGTTCCGGACCCTGCACAACCTCTGCGAAGGCCGAAAGATTGCGCTGTTACCGCGATTTCGGGTGAGCGACTTCGCAGACCTGGTAGTCCGACACCGCCCGCGCGCGGTGAGTCTGGTGCCGTCCGCGCTCGCGATGGTGCTGGACGCCGACGTGCCGCCGGAAGTGTTCTCCAGCGTCGAGGTGGTGACGTCGGGCACCGCACATCTGCCGGTAGACGTGCAGACAGCGTTCGAGGAGCGTTACGACGTCGCGGTCTTACCGTCATACGGGGCAACCGAATTCGCCGGCGGCGTCGCCGGTTGGAACCTCGCGCTGCACCGGCAGTGGGCGTCCACCAAGCGGGGAAGCGTGGGACGGCCGCAGCAGGGGCGCGAGATTCGTGTCGTCTCCATCGATGACGGCACCGAGGTGCCCCCCGGGGCGCAGGGCCGAATCGAAGTGCGCACCACCGGCGGGGACTGGGTGCGTACCACCGATATCGGTCGGGTGGATGCCGACGGTTTCGTGTTCATCGACGGGCGCAGCGATGACGTCATCATTCGTGGCGGCTTCAAGATCACGCCGGCCGATATCGTCAACGTCCTGCGTACGCATCCGGCGGTCCGCGACGCCGGCGTCACCGGCCTACCCGATGAACGCCTGGGCCAAGTCCCGGTGGCGGCGGTCGAATTGGCCCACGGCGGCCAGGCGACGTCGGACGATCTCCTGGCATATCTGCGCGCACGGCTCAGCAGCTACCAGGTTCCGGCCCAATTGATCATCGTCGACGAGTTACCCCGCACACCGTCGCTGAAGGTCAGCCAGCCTGGTATCCGCGAATTGTTTGGTGGGTTGTCCGGATGAAAGGGGTGCGTACGTGACTGCTGACGTCCGCGGCGCTGCCGCCATCGTCGGTGTGGCCGACGAGGTTTCGCCGACGGGTGTGATCGACGTTGCGCTGCGGGAGCTCGAGGCACGCGTGGTCACTGCCGCGCTGGCCGACGCGGGCCTGTCACTGCGCGATGTCGACGGGCTGTGCACCTGCACCGGGGGAACGCTTATGCATTCCGTCGAGTTAGCCGAATACCTGGGAATCACACCGCGATTCACCGACGCCACCCAGACCGGTGGTGCCAGTTACGGACTCTACGTCGAACACGCCGCGGCCGCGATCGCGGCCGGTGCGGCCGAGACGGTCGTGATCGTGTACGCATCCACGCCGCGCGCGGCCCGGAAACGGGGCGAGAAGGGACTCGGCGTCTTCGCCACCCCGGAGCGCCTCGAGTGGGAGACGCCATTCGGAGTGATGCTGCCGATCAGCGCCTACGCCCTGGCCGCCAACCGCCACATGGCAACCTACGGAACCACCGCCGAGCAGCTGGCTCAGATCGCCGTCGACACCAGACGGTGGGCCGCCCTGAACCCACGCGCCTACCTGCGCGACCCGATCACCGTGGACGATGTCCTGGCTTCCGGGTTCATCGCCGAACCGCTGCACAAGCTGGAATGCTGCCTGGTGACCGACGGCGCCGCGGCGATCGTGCTCACCAGCGCAGCACGCGCCCGCGACCTGGCCAGGCCGCCGGCGTTCGTTCTGGGCGCGGCCTCTAGCGCGTCGCACGCGATGATCTCGCAGATGCCGGATCTGACGGTCACCCCCGGGGCGGTCTCCGGCCCGGCCGCCTTCCAGACCGCCCGGCTCGATCCCGGTGACATCGACGTCGTCGAACTCTATGACTCGTTCACCATCACGGTCCTGCTCGCCCTCGAAGACCTTGGCTTCTGCCCCAAGGGCGAAGGTGGAGCATTCGTCGGCGACGGTGCTTTGGCGCCCGGGGGGACACTGCCCGGCCAGACGACCGGCGGCGGACTCGCCTACACCCACCCGGGCGCGTTCGGCGCCTTCCTGCTCGTCGAGGCCGCCCGGCAACTGCGGGGTGAGTGCGGCGAACGACAGGTGCCCAACGCGAAGACCGCGGTAGCACACGGCACCGGCGGGGTGTTGTCGGCGACCTCGACCGTGATTCTCGGAACGGAGGACACACTGTGAGCGCTGCACTGCCGGTCCCCGAACCGAGTGCTGTTTCGGCACCGTTCTGGGACGCCACCCGACGACACGAATTGACGATGCAGCGGTGCGAATCATGCAGTCGCCTGGTGTGGTACCCACGGTTCGTCTGCCCGCACTGCGGGGGATCGTCGCTACAGTGGGAAAGACTGAGCGGAGGCGGTGTCGTGTACGCGGTGAGCGTGCACCACCGCGCGGCGCTACCCGCGCTCGCCGACAAGGTCCCCTACTCGGTGGTCTTGGTGGATCTCGACGAGGGAGTTCGGCTGATGTCCAATGTGTTTGGCCCGCCGCCTGCGGTGGGCGAGCGCGTCGGACTGGCGTGGGTACCGCTGGATGACGGTCGCAATCTTGCGGTGTTCGAGCGGCAGCGATGATTCCGGATGCCGGTCTGCAACGGGTTCGCGAGGACCTGGTGCTACGCCACGTCGCCGCCGAGAATGCGCGGGACGCGGACGCGGCGCTGGCCACCTTCACCCGACCGCGCTACGAGATCATCCCTACCGGCGTGGTTTTCGACGGACATGACGCGGTGCGCGCCATGCTGTTGAAGCAGTGGGAAGACCTGCCGTCGCTGCACTACACCGCCGAGGCGATCTATCACGGCGAACACGGACTGATCGTGGAGACCCGAACAACCGCACCCGGCACTTCGATCGACATGTTGAGTGTGAATTTGTTCGGTTTCGCCGGACCCGACCTGATCCTCGAGCGCTGCTATTTCGACCGGATGTTGCTGGCAGAGCAACTGGCGGCAGCCGGTCGGACGAATGAACAAACTTCGTAATATTGTAAACTCGCCGCTGAGCGCACATCGCGAAGGAGCAAGTGGTGGCCACGCAGGTAGATGCCGGGATTCCATCGTTGAGCAGCGACCCAGCTCTGGAGTTGTACCGGCTGATGAGCAAGGTGCACCACAGTGACCGACGGGTCCGAAAAGGGCTGTCATCGGGCGAGATCGCGATGAGTTACTGGCCCGTGGAGGGCCAGGAAGCGATGTCGGCGGGCGCGGCTTTGGCCCTCGCACACGACGATCAGCTGGTCACCACTTATCGAGGCCTCGGCGACGTGGTTGCCAAAGGGATCGACCTGCCGAAATATTTTGCCGAGATTCTCGGGCGCAGCACCGGCTTGTCGAAAGGCAAGGCCGGGGCGATGGGCATCTTCGACCCTGACCACGGAATCGCTTGGACCACCGGCATCGTCGGCGCGGGACCCCTGATCGCCAACGGAATTGCCCTGGCCCAAGCCATGCAATCCACCGGACGAATCGTGCTGGTGAGCTTCGGAGACGGCGCGACCAGTATCGGCTACGTCCACGAAGCGATGAACATGGCGGCGTTGTGGGCGCTACCCGTGGTGTTCTTTTGCCAGAACAACGCGTGGGCCGAATGCACCCCCGTGGCTGGCTATACGCGTTCGACGCGACTGTCCGATCGCGCCGCGGGCTACCAGATGCCGGGCGTGACCGTCGATGGCACCGATCCGCACGCCGTCTACCAGGCGGTGGCGCAGGCCGTCGAGCGTGCGCGCTCTGGTGGCGGCCCGTCCTTCGTCGAGGCCGTCGCCTACCGCCTCCAGGGGCATTACTTCGGCGACCAGATGACCTATGCCGACCCCGAAGAGCTTGCGGCCAAGCGCGCCGACCCCCCATTCGCGCGGTACCGGCGACATCTCATCGACAACGGTTCGGCCACTGAGGCCGAACTGGACCGCGTCGATGCCGAGCTGATAGCCGAGATCGATGCGGCCTTCGCCGCTGCGCGCGACGCCGAACCGACAGCGGTCGACGAACTCGACCGCGACGTCTTCGCCGCGGACGGCACCGAATTGGCCCCACCCGTGGCCCAGCGCGCCAGCCTGCCGGACGGCGACACCGAGAATCTCGGCCTGGTGCAAGCGATTCACCGCACGCTGGACCGCGCCATGGCCGCGGACGAATCGATCGTGCTGCTCGGGGAAGACATCGCCGACCCAGCGGGTGGCATGTTCAAAATCACCGCAGGGCTATCGACGAAGTACGGTGCCGACCGGGTCCGCGACACCCCGATCGCCGAGAGTTCGATCATCGGCGCCGCAATCGGGGCAGCCCTCGGCGGACTGCGGCCGGTCGCGGAGCTGATGTTCATGGACTTCCTCGGAGTCGCCATGGACCAAATCGCCAACCATGCGGCCAAGATTCGATACATGTCCGGCGGCCGGCAGGGCGCGCCGATGATCATCCGCGTCATGGTGGGCACCGCCGCGGGCCCGCAGCACTCGCAAGCATTCGAAGCCTGGGCGATGCACACCCCGGGCATCAAGGTCGTCTGGCCCAGTACCGCCGCAGACGCCGCCGGGCTGCTCAATGCGTGTCTCGCAGAGGACGATCCTTGCCTGTTCGTCGAGTCGATGAAGCTGTTTTACGGAGGCGGAAAAGGACCGGTGCCGACCGCCGACTATGTGATCCCGTTGGGGCAGGCCGACATCAAGCGCGTCGGCAGCGACGCGACCATCTGCACCTACGGATCTATGGTGCACGCGGCGTTGGATGCGGCTGATCGCCTTGCGGCCGAGGGTGTCTCGGTCGAGGTGGTCGACTTGCGGACCCTCGTGCCGTTGGATCTGACCACAGTGCTCGAATCGGTCCGCAAGACGCGCCGCCTGGTCGTAACACACGAGTCGGTGGGGTTCTGCGGACCCGGCGCTGAGATCGCAGCCGCGGTGGGGGCCGAATTGTTCGGCGTTCTCGAAAGACCCATTCAACGGGTGGCCGGCAGCTACACACCGGTGCCGCGGGCGGCCACCCTGGAAGCCGCTTGCCGCCCGGACGCCGCCCGGGTCGTCGACGCCGTCAGGAGGATCGTGTGATAGAGGTGCGTATGCCCAAGCCGGGTGACGCGATCACCGAAGCCGAATTGATCGAGCGCTACGTGGCCGACGGCGCGCGAGTTGCGGAGGGCGACTTGCTTTATCAAATTGCCACGGACAAGGTCGAGATGGACATCGAAGCTCCGGCCAGCGGCGTGGTTGGCTGGAAGGTCGACGTCGGCCAGTCCTACGACGTAGGTACCCTCCTCGCGGTAATCGACGACAAATGACCGCGCTACCGCATTCGACCGAGGTGGACCTGGCCGCGCCTGAGCTCGTCGGACGGATCGAGGGCGACACGTTGACCGTCACGATCAACCGGCCCGAAAAGAAGAACGCCGTCACCGCGGACGGCTATCACGGAATCAAACGGGCAGCCATGATCGTCGCCGACGAGCCCGCCTTGAATTTCCTGGTAATCACCGGCGTTGGCGAAACCTTTTGCGCCGGCGGAGATATGAACGCCGACCATAACCCGGACCGGCGGTGGGATGCCTTCACCGAGTCCTATGACGGGACGCCGTTCGAAACGTTGGGCAAGATCCCCAAACTCGTCGTATGCGCCGTCAACGGCATCGCGCTCGGTGGGGGTCTGGTCATGACGTTGTTCGCGGATCTGGTTATCGCCTCCGACAAAGCTCGATTCCGCGTGCCAGACCTCACCCGCGGCGTGTACGAGGCCTTCGTTGCCGCACGGCTGCCACAGCGACTGGGCACGCTACGGGCCAATCACCTTATTTACGGCAATGATTGGATCGATGCGGTCGAGGCGGAGCGACTCGGTCTGGTCGGCAAGGTCGTGCCGCACGACACGCTGCTTTCCGAGGTCGACACTCTGCTCGATCGAGTTCGCAAGACCGGCCCCGCCGCACGGGCAGCAATGAAACGCGAGATGGCCCGCGCCTTACCCCCCGTCGACGTCACCGGTTACTGGTCGTCCATCGGCACCGCCGAGCAGATCGAAGCCTTTACCGCGTTCCTGCAGAAGAGATCACCGGAATGGCCGCCGGCCAATGATGACCGTGCCGCCTTCGTGCAGACACGTCGTCCGATCTACCTGCCACCCCAGCCCGACTGACGTCACATCGACGTGAATCAACATGGCCTGCATGACAAATAGACACTATTTGTTCTATCATTCAGCATGATGACGGACATACCGCGCGGCACCTCGGAACTGACCGGATGCAACGAAATCCTGGTTGCTGCGGACGGGCCAGTCCGGATCGTGACGCTGAACAACCCGGACAACGCCAACGCGGTCAACAACACGATGCACACCGCGTTCACCCGACTGTGGGCCTCGCTCGCCGAGGACCCCGACGCCCGCGCGGTCCTGATCACCGGCACGGGAGACTACTTCTCCGCGGGCGGAAACCTGGTGGAGTGGCTGGAAACTCATGTCAACAACCCGGTCACTCGCCGCGCCGGGATGCGTGACGCTCGGCGAATTGTGCGTGACATGATCGACTTTCCGCTGCCCGTTGTCGCTGCAGTGAACGGGCCGGCGGTCGGATTCGGCTGCAGCATCGCCGTGTTGTGTGACATCGTGCTGATCTCCGACCGGGCATTCTTCGCCGATACCCACGTCGCGAGCGGCCTGGTCGCCGGCGACGGCGGGTCGGTGCTGTGGCCATTGTTGATGAGCCTGATCAAGGCCAAGGAGTACCTGATGCTCGGCGAGCGCATCAAGGCGGAGAAGGCCGTCGAGTTGGGCCTGGCCAACCGGGTGGTGCCGCACGCCGAGATCAAGCAAGAGGGCCTCGCGGTGGCACACCGCCTTGCGGCGCTACCCGCGCGGGCGGTTCAGGACACCAAGCGGACCTTGAATCTACATGCGCAGCGCGCAATTACCGGCATTCTTGAGTACGGAATATCGGCCGAGACGGAGTGTTTCACCACTCCCGAGCACCGCGCCGCGATCGACAAGTTCCTCAACCGGTAACGCACAGGCCATGGACGACACCGCGGACGCTGCATTAATCCTGCGCGAGGACCACGACGGTGTCACGACACTGTTGCTCAACCGGCCCCGCCAGCGCAACGCTTTGCGCTACGAGTCGTGGACCGAGCTGTCGGCGCTGCTCGGCGCTGCCGTCGAAGACCGCAGCCGCGCCGTGGTTCTCGCCGGATCAAATGGATTCTTCTGCGCCGGTGGGGATTTGAAAACCGGCCCGGCACACGGTGATGGACCTTTGGCGCCCGCCGGCCGCGTCGAACACGCACAACGGGTCATGGCGCAACTCAGGGCACTTCCAGTGCCGACGATCGCTGCGGTCGAGGGCGCCGCGGTCGGCCTCGGTTGGAGCCTGGCCCTGTCGTGCGACCTCGTGGTGTGTGCCTCCGACGCGTTCTTCGCCGCGCCGTTCGTGGCACGCGCGGTGGTGCCCGACGGCGGACTGGCCTGGCGTCTCACGGAGCAACTGGGTCGCCACCGCGCGGCATCGCTGTTGCTTCGCGGTGGCAGATTGCCTGCCGTCGAAGCCGAACGGATCGGACTAGTTACCGATTTGGTGGAACCAGGGACGGCAATCGACCGTGCGCGTGACATCGCCATCGAGTTGATGAAGGCCGACCCCGGTGCGGTGGAAATGACCAAGAGGCTTATCAATTCGGCCGAAAGCGCTCAACTGGCATCGTTCCTGCCGCTCGAACTGGCGATGGCGACCGTGGCACAGCAACGCTCGGCCGCGGCAGACGCGCGAACCGCCTTCTCCTAGCCTCAGGGGGCCTCAGGGGCCTCAGGGGCCTCAGCGGGGCAGGCCCAAGCCGGACGTCGAGATCAAATCGCGCTGGATCTCGCTGGTCCCCCCACCGATCGAGTGCAGCAACGACAGCAACAGTCCCTCGGAGAAGTGGCCGTGGAGCAGGGCGTCCGGATCATCGGGCAGGAGTTCGCCTGCGGGACCGAGTATCTGGGCTCCGAGCGAGCGAAGTTCGGCGGTCAGTTCGGAGTGGTACAGCTTGGACAGGGACGGCAGGGCGGGATCCAGGGCGCCCGCGGCTTGCAGGGTCGCCACCCGATAGGACAGCGCGCGACCAACTTCGACACGTTCGAAGGCCCGGGCCAGTGCGATGCGGGTGTTCGGATCAGCGAGCGGATCGTGCGGCGCGCCTCGTTGCGCGTGACACCAGTCGATCAGTTCGTCGAGATAGCGCTGCGCCTGCGCGGCCCGGGTGATATTCGATCGCTCCACGTCCAGCAGCGCTTTGCCAACCGTCCAACCCTGTCCCTCGGCCCCAACGAGATTGGCAGCCGGTACCCGGACGCCGTCGAAAAACTCCTCGGCAAAAGTGGGATAGCCGGTCATCGACCTGATCGGCCGGCGGGTGATACCGGGAGTGTTCAGGTCGACCAAGAAGAAGGAGATGCCCGCCTGGCGCTTTTCGCCGACCGGCGTTGTGCGGGCCAGCACGAAAATCCAATCGGCGAGAACCCCGTTGCTGGTCCACGTCTTCTGCCCATCGAGGATGTAATGGTCGCCATCACGTCGGGCGGTCATACGCAGCGCCGCCAGATCCGATCCGGCCTCGGGTTCGGAATACCCTTGTGCCCACATACGTTCCGAGCGCGCGATGGCCGGCAGGTGTTCCGCCTTCTGTTCGGCCGTACCGTATCTGAACAATATGGGCGCCAGCATGTTCACGCCGTTGGTATTCACCAGCGGCGCCCCCGCATAGGCGAGTTCCTCGCGGATGACGACCTGTTCGACGACGCCTCGCCCGCCCCCGCCGTATTCGGCCGGCCAGTGCGGCACGAACCATCCTTGCGCGTGTAGTTCCCGGCAGAACGAGACGGCGCGTTCGTGCGCGTCGCGCGGTAGGTAGTCGGGATTGGCTGCGGTACGGCGGAATTCGTCGGGCAGGTTACGGGCAAGCCATTCCCGGACCGAAGCTCGCAGCGATTCGGTCTTCTCGTCCCCGCCAAAACGGATGATCGGCTTAAGGGGCATGCTCAGATCCGATCAGTGGGTTTCGAGCCCTTCTTCATCAGTTGTGCCAGGAATTGCTGGAACTCCGCGCTACCGGTCACCATTGCCTGCAGATCATTACTGGCCTGCTGATGGGTGCGGAAGCCCATGGTTTCCCAGGCCCGGATGACGCCGGACTTGACCGCTTGCAACGTGATCAGCGGGGCCTTGGCGATCTGCGCGGCCAATTCCTCGACGGTGCTTTCGAGTTCATCAGCGGGAACCACCCTGTTGACCAAACCAAACTCCAGCGCCTCGGCGGCGGTCAACCGCTGTGCGGTGTAGAGGTACTCCGCAGCACGTTTGTAGTTCATGAATACCCATGGCTCGAACATCGTTTCGGCGCCCGGCAGTCCGAATCCGGGAACCAGTGGCATCTGGAACCAGGCGTCCTCCGAGCACACGGTGATCTCGGGGATCAGCGCCCAGGTGGTGCCTCCGCCGATCGCGTAACCGTGCACCTGAGCGATCACCGGCTTGGGGAACTCCCAAAGCTTGAGGACCGGCCACAAAAACAACTGCGCGGCCGATCGCCAAATTTTCCCCGATGCTTCGAACTCGGCCTTGAACTCGGGGTAGGCGCCAGTGGGCACGTGACCCGAGCAGAAGCCCCTGCCGTTGGCCTTGATGATGACAACCTTGATGTTGTAGTCGTACTGCGCATCGTCTAAGGCGTGGTTGACGCTGTGGACCATTTCGGAGGTCTGGGCATTGGCGGCATCCGGATTGTTCAGAATGATCCGCGCGATGGGACCGTCTTTTTCGTAGACGACATGCTCGAGCTCTTGCGTTTCCACGTTATCTGTTCGTCCTCTCGACAGGGCGGGGAGCCCTTAGCACCACGATAGTGCAACTACACATATAATGTATTACTGTTCTTTGCGGAAGGGCGGTGCTGATGACCACGACGGACTTGCGTTGGGATCCTTTCGACCGTGCCCTGCATGTTGACCCGTACGCGGTGTGGAAACGATTGCGCGACGAAGCGCCGGTGTATCGCAACGAGGAATACAACTTCTACGCGTTGAGCAGGTTCTCCGACGTCCTGGAGGCGTCACTGGACACCGAGACCTTCTCCTCGCAGCACGGCATCACGTTGGACGCCATCACTGATGAACCCTGGCCATCGCCCAGAGCGATGATCATGATGGATCCCCCCGATCACACCGCGTTGCGAAAGATGGTCAACCGCACGTTCTTTCGGACCAAGATCGCAGAACTCGAGGAGCATATCCGCGGGCTGTGTCGCGGCTACCTGGACCCCTTCGTCGGGAGCGGCGGCTTCGACTACGTGCGCGATTTCTCGATGAAGTTGCCGGTGATGGTGATCAGCTCCCTACTAGGATTTCCCGAGGAGGATCACGACAACCTCCGGGAATGGTCGGATGCCCAGGTCCACCGCGATGACGGCTCGCCGCAGCTCAGCGAGGCGGGCCGGGAGGCCAACGTCAAGCTGTTCAGCTATTACACCGCCCAGATCCAGCAACGCCGGGGCAACCCGACCGACGATATCGTCGGCAATCTGATGGTTTCCGACCTGGTCCAGCCCGACCGCGAGACTCGTCGCCTGGACGACACCGAGTTGTTGATGTTCATCGCCATGATCAACGTCGCGGGTAACGAGACGGTGGCGCGGCTACTGGGCTGGGCGGCTCTGACGCTCTGGCGCAATCCAGAGCAGCGGGTCAAGCTGGTCGACAATCCCCAGTTGATCGGCAACGCCGTCGAGGAACTGCTTCGTTATGACGCGCCGTCGCCGGTACAAGGCCGTTACACCGAACGCGACGTCACCTTCCATGGTCAGCTCATACCCAAGGGCTCGCGGGTGGCGTTACTGACCGGGTCGGCCGGTCGCGACGAGCGCCAGTACGAGAACCCGGATGTTTTCGATGTTGAACGAACCGGAATCCGCCACATCAGCTTCGGCCACGGGTCACATTTCTGCCTGGGTGCCGCACTTGCGCGCCTGGAAGCCCGAGTGGCGCTGGAGGAGACGCTTGCGCGGTTTCCCACGTGGGACGTCGACGAAGATGCGGTGCGATATGTGCACACCAATTCGGTGCGCGGCCCGGCCAGCGTGCCCATCCGACTGTGATCACTCCCGATGTGGTCGTACGCACCGAGGATGGGGTGCGTTGGCTGATCCTCGACCGGCCAGACGTCGGCAACTCGGTCACGCGTGCCATGCAGCGCAGCCTGATCGAAAATCTCGCTGATGCCACCGAGAATCCCGACGTGCGGGCCGTGGTGCTCACCGGCACCGGAGACAAACACTTCTGTACTGGACCAAATTTGCGCGACCCTGGGATGCAACCGAGGAAAGACCGCATCGCCGGCGACGCGGCGCGCATCTTGCGTTCGGGTTCACAAGCGGTGGTCTCGGCACTGCTCGATTGCGAGAAGCCGGTGCTCTGCGCGCTCAATGGCGTCGCCGCCGGAATCGGCGCCAGTATGGCGCTGGCCTGCGACCTCATAGTTGCCACCGAAAGCGCCCGTCTGATGGCGCTTTTCACGCGCCGCGGTCTGGCGCCCGACGGCGGCGCCGCCTATCTGCTGGCCCGCAAGGTGCCCTTTAACGTCGCCAAACAACTGCTGTTTTTCGGCGAAACACTGACCGCGCCCGAAGCCTACCGAATCGGCCTGGTCAACAAAGTGGTGCCCGACGGCGATCTCCCTAGCGAGGCGACCGCCTGGGCACAACGCCTCGCGCAAGGACCGACGCGCGCTTTCGCTGCCGCCAAGGCGATGCTCAATCACGCACTGGACGTCGATCGTGATGCGGCCTTTCGAACCGAGGCGCTGCTCGTGGAACAGGTCGCCGCCACCGACGATGTTGCCGAAGGAATGGCAGCCTTTGTCGAACGACGCGACCCCGAATTCCGCGGCCGCTGACGGGCTTTTGACGAGTTCGGCTGTTAAATGCCCATTTTCAGGCCCGCGCCCGCGTCGATGAACAGCTGCTGACCGGTGACATAGCGGGATTCGTTGGAGGCCAGGTAGACCACCATGTGGGAGACGTCCTCGGGCTCTACCCACGGGACGGGCATGAGCTGCAGCAGCGGGAAGACGATTTCGGCGTCCTCTTTGCTCGGTTCAGGCAGGTCCGGACGAAATGTCCGGTACATCGCCGAGTTGTGCAACATCCCGGTGTTGACGTTGGTCGGGTGAACGGTGTTGATGCGAATCTGCTCGGGCGCCAATGTCAGGGCAAGCCCCTTGGTGTACTCCCCCAGCATCTTCTTGGCGAGCCCGTAGCCGGCGCCGCCGGGCCCCTGTGGCCCACCCCCAGTGGCCAGATCCTTTTGCGGGACAAGCCCCGCCACCGAACCGGTCACGATGATCGAGGCACCCGCCCGCAAGTGGTCGATGCTCGCGTGCACCGTATTCACGACACCGACAAAGTCGACGTCGAACGCGTCCGCGAATCCCCGCGACGGAACATTGTTGCCCAGTGGGCAAATTCCCGCGTTCGCCACGACAACGTGCAGGCCGCCCAACTCCGCGACAGCTTCGTCGATCGCCTTCTTCAACGAAACGCGATCACGTACATCGACGACAGCAGATATCGCCCTCCGACCTGACTTTTCGACGAGCTTGACGGTCTCGTCCAGATCCTCGCGGGTAGCCAGTGGATACTGATTGGTCTCGATGTCGGCGCAGATGTCCAGCGCGATGATGTCGGCGCCCTCATCCGCAAGGTGCACGGCGTGGCTTCGCCCCTGTCCTCGCGCCGCTCCCGTGATCACGGCCACCTTGCCGCTCAGACGCTGCATATGCTCCTCCATCTGCGGATGCGCAAACCCCGCGAACTCATTGGATGATAGAACACTCAGTGTTAATCTGTCACTTACGCCAGCTTACGTGATTCGAGGTCGCACCTTGCCAGAGGAAGGGGTGCTCGGCGCAGCAGCGGTGCGGGACATGTTGGCACGCGAGGAGATTCGCCAGCTTGCCTATCGCTACGCCGCCGCGATCGAGACCCGCGATGTTGAGGCGATGGCTGATCTGTTCGTTCCGCACGCCCGGTTCGGCGAGTACGGCGGGGGCCGTGACGGGCTGCGGTTGCTGATGACACGAAGCCTCGAGGAAAGTGTCTTCGCGGTCATTCTCGTCGCCAACCACCTCATCGAGCTCGACGGTGAGGACCGCGGACACGGGCAGGTCTGGGCACAGTGCTTCGCACAGACCCGCTCCGAGGGGTTCGTCGAACAACTCATCAGGTACGACGACCGCTACGAGAAGCATGCGGGGCGGTGGTGTTTCCTGCACCGCAGGCACCGCCTCTACTACGGTGCCCGCCGAGAGACATCGCCGCTGACGCAACGGGCCGCCGGGTGGCCAGCAAACCAAATCGGCGTGGGAGATCTGCCGCTGTCCGATCCACTTTTCCTCGCCTGGCACGACGCGACCAAAGTTGTTGCGCCGCCGCAGCACAACGAGCCATCGCGATGATCCGGTGCATATCCGAGGGCTTGGCTTTTCCCGAGAGCCCGATAGCCTACGGGGATGGCTCGGTCATCGTGTCGGAGATGGCGGCCGGCCGCATCACCCGGGTTCTCCCCGACGGGGCAACCGAGACTGTCGCCGTCACCGGAGGCGGACCAAACGGGGTCGGTAGGCTCCCCGACGGGCGACTGGTGGTGTGCCAGAACGGAGGATCGCGGTTCGGCCTCGGGCCGTGGCCGTATGAGTTCGAGGGGTGCGTGCGGCTTTACCGCCCGGTAGGTCCGCCCGATCACCCGGTACCGCCCGCATTGCAAATCGTCGCCCCAGATGGTCACGTCAGCACGCTGGTCACAGAATTCACCACGCGCTCGGGGAAGGTGCTGCCGCTGGTGCGACCCAGCGATATCTGTATTGACGGCCAAGGCGGCTTCTATGTGACCGACGGCGGAACCACGCGAGGCCGCATGCGCAGCATGACCGGGCTGCTTTACGGCACCGTCGAGGATGGCCTGCGCGAAATCGTCTATCCGCTGGAAATGCCCAACGGCGTGGCGCTTTCGGCCGACGGCGCGGTGCTGTATGTGGCGGAGACACGGACGCGACGCATCTGGGAGTTCGAACTCGAGCGTCCCGGAGTCGTTGCCGCGGCCCGCGGACTGACGACGGTGCCCAGTGGCGGCCCGCTCAACATCGGCGGGGCGGACGGAGTCTGCGTCGACGAAGCCGGTCGCGTCCTGGTCGCCACGCTCGGGACGGGCGGTGTCACGGTCTTCTCCCCCACCGGTGAGCTGTTGGGCTCCCTCCCGGCCGACGACCCCATGACAACCAACGTGACATTGAGCAGCGACGGAAAGACGTTGTTCATGACCCTCGCGTCGACGGGCCGTCTCATGGCAGTCGAGAATTGGTTGCAGGCAGCGGGTTTGGCCGGTTGACCCGTCAGGCTTTCTGAGCCTTCTGCTCCTCCATCTTGTTGATGAAGGCCTCAAAGCCTATCCCGCCGTGCGCTGCCATGATCTCGTCATAGTCGTACTCGGGCGGGTTGCCGCCGTTCGGACGCCAGCCGGAGTCTGCGGTACAGGACTTGAATCCCTCTTCTGGGAAGGCGTACCACCGACGGGCGTTCAGTTCGACGATCTTGGCGGCCTCCTCGTCGGGGACATCGGCCAGCATCTCCTCGGCGCGCGCACGGCTCTTCGGCCAGAACGAGTCGGAGTGCGGGTAATCGCATTCCCAGGTGATGTTGTCAATCCCGATCTGGTGGCGCATCCCCATCCCGACCTCGTCTTCGATGAAACATCCGGAGATGTTGCGGCGGAACAGTTCTGACGGCGCGACGGTCGGGTGGATGTTCTGATAGTACTTGTGTTTGCGCCAGACGTAGTCGGCGCGTTCGACGAGGTAGGGCATCCAGCCGACACCACCCTCGGAGAACGCGACCTTGAGGTTCGGATGCTTGTGAAACACGGGCGAGAAGATGAGCTCGGTGGCCGCCGCCATCGAGGTGGTGCCCATCAATGTGATCATCACCGCGAACGGCGCCTCGGGCGCGGTCTGGGGCGGGAATCCGCCACTGCCGAAATGCATTACCGCCGTCAGGTTGGTCTCCTCCAACGCCGACCACACCGGCTCCCAATAAGCGGTGTGGTAGCTGGGTAGTTTCAGGTTGGTCGGGTTGTCGGGCAGGCCGATCGCGCGCGCACCCTTGGCGGCCACCCGCTCGATCTCTGCGACGATGAGCGACGCATCCCACAGCGGCGTGATGGCCATCGGGATGAACCGGGCTGGGTCGGTGGCGCACCACTCGTCGAGCGAGAAGTCGTTCCACGCCTTGACGCTGAGCAGGGCCAGTTCCTTGTCCTCACCCTCGAGGAACACTGTGCCGCAGAACCGCGGAAATGACGGAAAGCACAACATGGCGTGCACACCGTCGATGTCCATGTCGGCCAGGCGCGCTTTGGGGTCGTAACATCCGGGGATCATGTCGGCGTAGCGAATCGGATCGACGCCGAACTCTTCTGGCGACCGGCCCGCAACGGCGTTCAACCCGATGTTCGGATACGTTCTGCCCTCGTAGACCCACTGCTGCATCGGCGGAGCGCCCTCCCGCGGGAAGTCGACAATGCGAGGGCCCTGGTCGAGATACTTCTTCGGGAGTCGGTCCCGCCACACATGGGGCGGTTCAATGAGGTGGTCGTCGACAGATAGAAGCTTCATCGATGGCTGCAGGGGCATCGTCGGCGTCCTCGACTCTCGTCTGTGCGGTACGGTACAACTAGACAACTTGTGCTCAATTGACTATACCGCTCGTGCTGGCCCGTCCTCAAACATGCAGGCGGGCGGTGAGGAGAGACGATGGATCCGCGCCGACGCATCCCCCACGACGACTGGGCCGACCAGGACCTGCTCACCAAGAGCGAAGCGGCAGAGCGGCTCGCGGCCGAGATCACCGAGGTCACCGCCAAGCTCAGCGGGCCCGATGCCGGGTCCGGCGCGGCAAGAGAGATGCTCGAGCGTCGACTGAATGGGCTCAAAGAGGCCCACAAGCACCTGACCGAGGGTACTTAGGGCGGGGATATTCGAGACACCGGCGGCTCAGCCGCGCGGCAGGCCGAGCACGCGCTGCGCGACGATGTTGCGTTGGATTTGTGCGGTCCCACCGTAGATGCTCGCCGAGCGCGACCACACGTAGACGTCCCACTCCAAACCCTCGGTGAGCAGCGGGGCGGCGCCGCGCAGATCCATCATGGTGTGGGCGAACAACTGGTCCGCGCGGGTCAGGAGCAGCTTGTCGATCGATCCCTCCGGCCCGGGAAGCTTTCCCTGCTGCCGCTCGGTGAGAGATCGCTGCACCTTGATCTGCAACGCGCGCAGCGCAACATATGACTCGCCGAGACGCGCCCGAACCGCGGGTGAGTCGTCCAGTCGGCCGGTGCGGATGTCGTCCTCCAACCGCCTCAGCTGAGTTGAGAGGCGACTGATCCAGTTGATGTCACTAGGTCCCCGCTCGTAAGCCAGCAGCTGGTTGGCGATGGTCCAGCCCTGGCCGCGTTCGCCGAGCAGGTTCTCGACCGGCACGTCTACGTCGTCGAAGGTGATCTGGGTGAATTCGCGGTTCCGGGCGGCGTTCACGATGGGCCGCACCTCGATGCCCGGTGTGGACATGGGAACCAGCAGCACCGAGATGCCGGCGTGCTTGGCCGCGTCAGCCTCGGTCCGGCACAGCAGGAAGCACCAGTCGGCAACGGCCCCGAAGCTGGTCCAGATCTTGCGTCCGTTGACACGGAACACTGGACGGCCGTCGACCTCGACCAACTCAGCCCGGGTCTTCAGACCGGCCAGGTCGGAGCCCGCCTCCGGTTCGGAGAACCCTTGACACCACCGCACGCGGCCGGACAGCAAGCCGGGTAATAGGTCGTCTCGCTGTCGGTCGTTCCCGAACAACCGCAATGCGTTGCTGAGGTGACCGACACCCTCGATGGGCGGGGCGCCCGCTCGGCCGAGTTCGTCGTTGAGGATCGCCTCGTAGATGGGCGCCTTGCCATGTCCCCCATACTCGACGGGGAAGGAAAGGCCTATATACCCCGCCTCGTAAAGCGTTTGATGCCAGGCATTCTGGGCGTCCGCACGGGCGGCGGGATCCGCTGGGATGGTGGCTTCGGCGGCATGTTCGGCGAGCCACTGCCGAAGTTCGGCGCGGAATTGCGCTTCTGGTGCGGTGTCGTTGAAGTCCATTGTTACGCCAGCTCCCGATTCGCCAGGCGCATCGCCCCAATGGCCTCGTAGTGGACCGTCTCGTCACCGAACAACCGCCGATCAAGCAGCGCGCGACGTAGCCGTAGATGTGACACGTGCTCCCAGGTGATAGCGATTCCGCCGAACACCTGAACCGATGTCTCCACCACCTCGCGCCCGGCCGCAGAGGCATATGCTTTGGCCGTCATCGCGGCCAGACGCGCCTCGTCGACCGGGAGGTGGTCGATGGCCCACGCGGCATGCCATAGGCAACTCCGGGCGCCCTCGATCTGCACCAGCGCGTCAGCGAGCAAGTGTCCAATGGCCTGGAACGAGCCGATTTTCACGCCGAACTGGGTGCGTTCGCCGGCGTAGTGCACCGCATCATCGAGCGCCCCTTGCATGACCCCGACAAGATCGGCGGCGATCGCCGTCAGTGCCAGCGACGTCACCCGCTGCCACCTCTCGTCGCTGATCGGCTTGCCGATGACGGTGCCGGTGTCTGCCAGATCCGCTGCTACGCTGCGGAACTCGCGGGTGAGATCCAAGGCATCCGACTTTGCCCCGCCCAAGGGCGCGCAGACCAGCCGGCGTTGCCCGTCCAGCCGGATCTGTATCAGCGCATGAGTGGCTCCCGCGGCGTCGAATGCCAGTGCCGCCTCCCCTGCGGTACCGAATTCGGTTAAGGCCGTGTTCAATACGGGCGTGACCCGCAGGCTGCCGCCGGCGACCAGGTCCAACTCGCGCTCAGCGTCGGCCGCCTCGAGCAGCTCGGCGGCCAGCACCGCTTGGCCGATCACCGGCACGACGCTGAGCGTGCGCGCGAGTTGCTCGATGACGATGACGGTTTCGACGCCACTTGCCTCAAGACCACAGTGCGAGGGCGAACGCAGCGTCGGCACCCCGAGTTCGACGACGTCGTGCCACTGGGCGGCGAGTGCCTCCGCGGAGGGCAGCTGCTCGGGACCTTCGACGCCAAGCGTCTTTGCAAGCCGGCCCGCGGTGTCCTGCAACAGTTGTTGCTCGTCGGTGAGGCAGATTTCCATGTCAGCGCAACGTCATCTCCACGCTGGTGTAGCCACGCACTGTCGCGGTCAACACCCGCTCGCAGGCCCCGATGGTGTAGTCCGGGAACTTTCTTGCAACATAGTCGAAGACGAGCTGCGCCTCGCGACGCGCCAGCCATTGCCCAAGGCAGATGTGGATGCCCCAACCGAAATACACGTCGGTGCCCCGGGGCCTGCCGATGACGAAACGGTCGGGATCCTGATAGCGGCGTTCATCC
Organism: Mycobacterium intermedium; assembly: GCF_002086275.1. GTDB lineage: Bacteria > Actinomycetota > Actinomycetes > Mycobacteriales > Mycobacteriaceae > Mycobacterium > Mycobacterium intermedium. Next base: position 59,504 of record NZ_MVHT01000007.1, read on the forward strand.
CGGTTGGCGCTGCCCAGCAGCAGCAACACCCAGTCACCGGCATTCATCGTCACGCCGTGGCGCTCGATGGGCCGCGTCAGGGTGCGCGCCACCCAATGACTGGGCGTGTCGTAGCGCAGTGCCTCATTGACCGCGATCGGAATGAGGCTGCGGTCCTTGACGATTCGTTGCCACTGATCCGGGTGCTCCGCAAGTGCCACCAAGCCGTTGGAGATCAACTTCTGTGTGGTCTCCGATCCGGCCGCCGACAGCAGATTGCAGAACATGAGCACCTCGTGCCCCGTCAGCGAACGCTCACCACCCGTTTCGGGGTCGTCGAAGGTGGCCCCCAAAACGATGCTGATCAGGTCGTCGCCCGGTTCGGTTCGCCGGCGGTCGATCAGGTCGCCGATGTATTGGCTGATCAGCCGGTTGGCTTCGATCGCTTTGGCCGGCATGGCGACTTCGCCTTCCTCGCGGGTGAGGAAGTCTTCCCACCAGACGCGAAGTTGCGCACGGTCGCCGTGCGGCACCCCGAGCAGGTCACCGATGACGTCGGTGGGAACCGAGAACGCGAAGGCCTCCATGGCGTCGACGGTGGTACCCGGGCGCAGCCGGTCCAAGTGTGTGGCGACAACCCTTTGTAGGGCCGCGTCCATCGCCGCGACGGCTTTGGGTGTGAAGAAGCCCTTGAGGACACCGCGGATACGGTCGTGGCGGGGGGGATCCATGGAGATCACCGAGTATTTGCGGCCGTCGTTGTCGGGGTTCTCCGGCGCCGGGCCCCGTTTGGACGAGAAGGTTTCCCAGTCGCGCAGCGCCTGCGAGACGTCGTCGAACCGGGACAGCACCCACCAACGGTCGTCGGGATCCCGGTACACGGGCGCCTCATCACGCAAGCGCCGATACACAGGGTACGGATCGTCGAAGACCGCCTTGGAGAACGGCGAATACATCAACTCCCTGGTTGCCCGCACGGTACCAACTCTATCAGTTGCATGAACAATCAAACATAATCTGACTAGTTGCTCAGTCCGCAGCCGCCGGACGACTCTCGATCAACTCGATCCAGGTTCCGTCGGGGTCGGTTGCCATGAGTCCGCGGCTCCCGCCCGCAAATGCCACCGTCCGATCGGCCCACGCCTTTCCCCCGTAACGTTCGATGAGCGAGACGAGTCCGTCGGGGTCGTCGACGCGAAACGACAGATGGGTGAATCCCAGCGCATTCAATTGCCGCGGTTGACCGTCTCCGTGCACCCCCGGCACCGGGTAGCCCAGCAACTCCAGCCGAAATCCGTCGCGCTGCAGGTAAACAAGATCCAGCACCAGACCCGGCACGCCCAGCAATGTCGCCGTCTCGGGATTGTCCACGCGCATGCGGCGAACTTCCTCGAAACCGAGTGCCGCACAATAGAAAACAGTCGACCTTTCGATGTCGGAAACACACAGCCCGATGTGGGTCAGCGCAAGGCGGGCGGTCATCGGCCGTCGCCCGATAGTTCGTCGAGCAGGTCATTGTGCTCGCCGAGCAGCGGTGGACGACTACGAGGACCGGCGGGCGTCGCACTGAAAACGTATGGCACACCCGGATATTCGAACGTTTCGCCCAGTTCCTCGTGGCGCACCGGAACCCGGAAACCCCGAGCGGCGATGTGCTCGTCCTCGAAGGCCTCGTCGGGCGACAGCACCGCACCGGCCGGAAATCCCCTGCGTTGGCTCTCCAAGAAGTACTCTTTGGCGGGCAACCGGGAGGCAATCAGCCTCATGGCATCCCGGGCCGCGGTCAGGATCGCGGTGGTCTCGTCATCTGCACCGATCAGAGCTATGTCCACCGGCGCTTCGCGCGACGCGGCCAGTTCTAGGAATACCGATTCGGGCAACTCGTCAATGAGCTCGAGATCGACCAGCCAGGCCAACAGGTCGGCGTATTCGCTGGGCTTTCTGGGCAGCACCCCCGTGGTGGCATAGGCACCGTCAGCGCAACGCACCTGGGTCGGCTGACTGGGGGTGAAGTAGGCGTGGCGCCCGGTCTGGCGTACACACGTCTCGTTGTTCACCAGCCAGTGGTAGGTGGTCTGTTCCGAGGTGACGTTGCACGCCGCATTCACGTTGACGTCGACAAGTTGACCTTCGCCGGTCTGGTCGCGGTGTGCGAGGGCAACCAAGGCGCCAATCGCGCAATACAGTCCGGCGATATTGGCCGATTGTTCGCCCGCGCCGCGGATCGGCGGTAGCGAGTGGTCGTCGTAGCCGCAGTTCCACACCGGCCCGCCCCCGGCGAGCATGGTGAGGTCAGTAACGGGGTGGTCGGCGCGGACGCTATCCAAGCCGAACGGGCTGACCGCCACCCAGATCAGCGCCGGATGGTTGGTCGCCGCCCTGATGTCTTTGACCGCGCCGGCCCCCGAGATCACCACGTCTGCCGTGGCGATCAGGCGCCGGAGCGCGTTCGTCCCCTCCCCCGAGCCGAATTCAACGGTCACCGAGCGCTTGCCCACATTGCCGCTCCACCAACGCAGGCTGGAGTCGGATCCGGAGCCGCCGCCGGCGAACGGCGGTCGCGCCCGGTCCGCAGCCCCACCAGGAGGTTCCACGACAACCACGTCGGCACCGAGCTCAGCGAGCAACCGGCCACCTACGGCGGTGAATTGGTCGCTGATCTCGACTACCCGTATCCCCTGCAGCGCGTTCAGATCACACCCTGTTTCGTCAGTTCTTCCAGCTCCCGATCACTGCGGCCGAGCAGGCCGCCCAGCACACGGCGATTGTGTTCACCAAGGCACGGCGCCGCGCGCTCAATACGCCACGGCGACGCGGAGAGTCGCAGCGGAATGCCCTCGACCCGCACCGTGCCGATCTCTGGGTGCTGCACCGCGGGGAAAAGTCCCCATTCGGCGAGGTCGGGATCCTCGTCGATCCGTTCCCGAGGAGATTTCACGACACTCGCGGGGACCCCGGCACCGACCAGCTCACTCGCCAAAGTCGCGGGCTCCCGGGTGCGGGTGCGCGCGGCGACCAGCCCGTCGAGTTCAGCACTGCACGTAAGCCGCTGTTCAAGGGTGGCGAAGCGGTCGGCGACCAGTTCGGGTTCATCCAAGACCTTGGCCAGTACGGCGACATCACTGTCGTCGCGGCAAGCTATGGCGATCCACCGGTCCTCGCCGAGGCACGGGTAGATCCCGTGCGGGGCCATTTCCCCGAAGGCCGCGTGGTTGCCGTTTGGCTGCCCCGCTCGGCGGCTCGACCGCTCGTTGACGGTCCAGTCGAGCACTTCGGTAGGCAGCATCGCGATACCGGCCGGCACCGTTGCCAAATCGACGTGCTGACCCTCGCCGGTGCGTTCCCGATGGTGCACGGCCGCCAGAATCGCAATGACCATGTAGTAGGCGGCGATGTGGTCCATGTAGGAGAAACCCCATCCGGCCGGCTCGCTGTCCGCCAGCCCGGAGGTGAAGGTCAGGCCGCTGAGTGCCTGCACAATCGGACCCCACGTCTTGAAATCTCGGTACGGGCCGGTGTGGCCGAACCCGCAGTTGGAGACGTAGATGATGTCGGGCTTGATCCGCCGCAGCTCGTCGTAGCCGAAACCCATCCGGGCGAGCACGCCGGCCGCGAAATTCTCACACACGATGTCTGACAGCGCGATCAGCTCGCGCAACAGTTGCTTACCAGGATCGACACGCAGATTGATGGTCACGCCGAGCTTGCCTACGTTGTGGTTGTTGAAGCCGGCGCCCAGGTTGACCCCCCTTCGCTCGTCGACGAATGGGCCGACACCGCGTAGTGCGTCCCACATCCCGCGAGTGACCGGGTCTTCGACGCGGATCACCTCGGCTCCGAAGGCAGCCAGGATCTTTGTGGCGCCCGCTCCGGCCAACTGGCCGCCCAGATCGCACACGCGCAGATGGGATAGACCGCGGGTCATCATGCAACAATAAGACATAATTTGTTCTGCTGCCAACGGTGCATCCCGCGGCAGAAGCGGCAGGGAGGCGCTCGCAGAGTGACAACAAATGTTCTATTGTTCAAAGAATGGTGACGATCGCAGCCGCCCGATTTGACGAACCGGCGTTCTACCTCGGCGACCCGAACGCGACGTTCGCGCAGTTGCGCGACACCGACCCCGTGCATTGGTATGACGAGGGCAAGTTCTGGGTGATCACCAAATACGATGATATCAAGGGGATTTCGGCTCGCCCGGAGAAGTTCAAGTCGGAGCGGATCGGCATCATGATGGATCTGATCGCCCACCGTGAGGGCCGAGACCCGCAGGGTTACGGCACTCGCGGCATCATGTTCATGGACCCCCCGGAACACCGCGCACACCGGAAGGCGATCGGGGTTCGGTTCACGCCATCCGCGGTGGCGAAGCTGGAAGCGCGGGTCCGCCAAGTCGTACACGACGTCCTCGACGATCTGCCGAACGGTGAGTTCGACTGGATTCAGCGAGTGGCCGAGCCCATTCCCGTCTATGTGTTCGCGTACCTGCTGGGGGTGCCCGAAGAGGACTGGCCAAAGGTCGCCGGGTGGGCGACCACGATCGCAAACGTCGGCAGCGGCGTCGCCAGCGATGAGGACTACACGTTCATCTTCGAACACATCGGCCCCTACCTCATGGGTTTGGTCGCCGAACGCAAGGAGCAACCGCGGGACGATCTGCTCACCATGCTGTCCACCGTCACCATCGACGGCGAGCCCTTCAACGACATGGAGGTGATGATCTACGCGCTGACGCTACTGGCGGCGGGCAGCGAGACGACACAAAGCCTGATAGCGGGACTGGCCGACTGCCTCGACGGTCATCCCGATCAGGCCGCAAAGTTGTTCGCCGAACCGAGTCTTAGCGGCAACGCGGTCGAGGAGGTCCTTCGATACTGGACACCGGTCATGAGCATGGCACGCCAGGCCGCCCAGGATGTGGAGCTGCGCGGCGTAACCATCAAAGAAGGCGACGGCGTGCTGCTCGCCTACGCCTCGGCGAATCGCGACCAGGACCATTGGGGACCTACCGCGGAGCGGTTCGAAATCACCCGCGAAGACGCCGCGAGCCATCTGGGATTCGGCGTCGGGGAGCACTTCTGCATGGGCGCCGCCCTTGCCCGGCGTGAAGCACGTTTACTGCTGGAAGAAGTCACCAAACGCGCCAAGGGAATCCACGTGGTCGGTGACCGCGTGCCGCGGGCATCCGCGCTGGTCCACACCCACGACCACTTGCCCGTCGTCCTGGACTACCGCTGAAGCCCTCACACACAACGTCGGCTTTCAGGTCGGCTTTCAGGTCGGCTTTCAGCCGTTTTAACCTTCCAACAAGGCAACCACGCAGGACCCTCCGCCGCCCATGGCCTGCGCCAGGCCGATCCGAGGATCCGCAACCTGGCGCGAATCAGCTTCTCCCCGAAGCTGGCTGACGACTTCGGCCACCTGGGCCAGACCGGTGGCGCCGAACGCGTGACCACGGGCCAGACACCCGCCGTCGGTGTTGGTGGGGAGCCGCCCACCACTGGCAAGTCCGCCTGAGACCGCCAGTTCGGCTGCTCCCTTGGCGTCGACGAGACCCAGCGCGATCAGGGCGGTGATCTCCTCGCTGGCGCACATGTCGTGCAGCGAGACGATACCGACATCGGCGGGCGCCTTTCCGGCTGCGGCGAAAGCCCGGTTGGCGGTGAGAGCTATTTGCGACGGCGGACCGACGCACGGACCGGACAACGGCCACTGCGGGTCATGCGGCCAACTGGTCTGTTCGATCGCGGCGACCGAAACCGACCGTGGGAAGGTGTTGGCGGTCACCACAATCGCCGCTCCGCCGTCGGCCGAGGCATGACACATCATCTTCGTCAGCGGCTCGGCGACCACGCGGGCCGACATGACCTGCTCGACGGTCACTTCGGCGTCGCTTCGTCGCGCGGCCAACGGATTGAGCCGAGCTTGGTTGTACGCCTTGGCCGCGACCGCGGCGATGACCTCCGGCTTCGAGTCCGTCTCGTACAGCCAGCGATTCGCCTCGATGGCGTAATGCAGTTGCGGCGGGAAGCGATCCCAGAATTCGACGGCGGCCGGCACGACGCCGCCCGGTTCCAGCGCGGTGGTCTTCTCGTATCCGATCGCCAGGGCGGTGTCGCAGCGGCCGGACGCCACCGCCCACACCGCGTGGCGCAATGCAACCATGCCGCCCGCGGAGGCACTCTCCGTTGCGGTCACCGGAATGGCGGTGCGGCCCAACCGATGGGCCACTTTCAGGGCGGTCTGCGGCGGCGCCATCGACGACGAGGTGAACACCTCACCCACGGCGTCATAGTCCAGCCCGGCGTCGGCGAGAGCCAGCTCCGCGGCCTCGACACCAAGGTCGGCCAAACGGGCCTCACTACGCTTGCCGAACGGTGTCACCCCGACGCCGGCGATGTGCGTGCCGGTCATGCCGGATTCTCGTGAAAGAGGAGGACTGTCTCGTCCGACAGGGACGTTCGGATGAGGCGACCCGTGGTACCGGGGGCCGGACGTGGCCCCGAAACCAACACTTGCAGCCGCTCACCGTCCGTGTCGACCCATGCGACGCTGTAGCCGTTCTCGCCGTAGCCGGGAATCGGCGACTTCGCCGGCACGAATGACGCCGACCACACGGTCGCCGTCAAACCATCGGATACGTCAACGGGCACTTGTCATCCTTTCCTGGTGCAGGTTCGTGCTTCCCAGCGCCGGTGGGGGCGCGAGCGGCACGGGGCCGCGGCCCACGAACCGCCACGGCAGGCCGACCAGCCGGGCGGTACCGATTTCAGGGTCTGGGTGGGCGATTTCGGGAAAGAATCCGCGTGCGGCCAGATGAGGATCGGCGACCAGGTCTTCGGCCCGCAGCACTGGCACGGCGCGGATGCCCTCCGTCGCCAATCGCGCGCTCGCTTCGCGCGCCGACATGGTGGCAATGACGGACGTCAAATAACTTTGCGTTGCAGCATGATCCGCCGCATGTGTCCGGTCGTCCGACCCGCTGAGTTCAACCGCGACCCAGCGCCCGTCGACGGCTCGGTAGATCCCCCGGTGTGGTGGGGTCGCATTGTCGACCACCGATTGTTCGGTGGCCGACGCCGCACTGACGAATTCCGCCACGGTGGATGCGACGACCTCTGCCATCGACAGATCGATAATCGCGCCGGTGTTACGCCCCGGACCCAAGGCCCAAGCGGCGATCACGGTTGCCGCCACCACGGAAGACAGCGGATCGGCGATGACCGTGCCCAGTTTCGCCGGGGTGCCGTCGGCGCTCAGGGTCAGTCCCGCCAGTCCGCCGTACGCCTGAACGTTGTTGGCGTACACCCGATACCCGGCCATCGGTCCCGTCGAACCAAAGCCGGAGACCCGCATCACCAACTTGCCCGAGTCCGCGAGCGCCACGGGGTTCACGTCCAACCGAGTCAGTCGAGAGGTACCGACGTTCTCGATGAGTACGTCGGCATCTTTCAGCGCTGCGGCGACATCCTGGGTGGCCCGACTCGGCTCGATCAACCTGCTCTGTTTGGAGTGGTTGGAAACCGAGAAGTAGGCACCGCGCTCGATTCCCGGCTTCCCGTGGGCGAAGGGGCCGGTACGGCGGTAGATATCGAGACGGTCAGGGTCTTCCAGGCGCACCACCGGCGCCCCCATTGCACCCAGGAGTGCCCCGACGATGGGTCCGGCGAGCACGTGGGTCAGCTCGACGATCCGCACGTCGCTGAGCCGGGACGCGCGGTCGCCAACACCGGGACCACCGAGTTGCGTCAACCACGGTGCCTCGAGGACGGACAACGGGACACCGCCGAGCCGAGCCGCCGAAACCGCAGCGCGGGCGGCGAATTGGGGTGATGTCAGAATCTCCTCGGGTGTGTTCACCGGGGTCGACGGCACGCCATGGGCCTGCAGCAGGGCGGCGCATCCCTCTTTGGCCTGAGTTGCCGCCCAGGCGGCGACGTGCTGGTTGATCAGGTCCGCGTGATCGATGCGGGCGGATCGTTCGTCAAGGCCGGCGGCCCACGCAGGATGATTCAGGGCGCCCAGCAGTCCTTTCCACTGGTGGTTCTCCACCGCGGTGATCCGCACCATCCCGTCGCGGCACTCGAACAGCCCCGACGGTGCGAGATAACGACCGCTGCCCGCCCGCCCGGGGCATGAGTACAGCACGTGGGCACACTCCGGCAGAGCGGCGGTGAACGCCACGGCTTCCTGCACCGACACGTCCACCAGGACCGATGCCTTGGTGCTGTTGCGTTGATCGAGACCGTGCAGTGCCGCCAGGGCGGTCACCGCGCCCGCGGCCTTGGACGCGACGTAGCCGGGTGCTGGCACGGGCGTGCCGTCAGACCCTTCGATGGTGGCGAGCATCCCGCCGGTGGCCTGGGCAACCAACTCGCCACCCGATTCGGCGCACCGTGGTCCATCGAGACCGAACGGACTGACGACGACCACCACGGCGTCGTGGGCTTCCGGCGGCGTCAAGGCGGTGCCGCGGTCGACGATCACGATGTCATAAATGTCATAGTCACTCGCCAAAGCGCTTGCATCCGTTGACGGTCCGAGGATGCGTTTGGAACGGTCGAGCGTCAGGTCCACTGCCGCAACCGGCCCGGTCTCGGTCTTGATGATCGGCCCGACGCGGCTGGGTGTGTCGTGGTGAGATGCCTTGGTGACCTCGGCTCCCAGGCTGGCCAACAGCGCCGCCGCCGTGGATCCGGCGATCCCGTCGCCGATTTCGAGGACCCTGATTCCCGTCAGAAAGGAGTCGCGAGCGCCGGTGTTCATTCACGCTCCCCGTTCTGGGCGACGGGATGGCGGCTGCTGAGCCAGCGGGTCACGGCGTCCCGGTGCTGGGCTCGGGCGCCCAGTGCGGCCACGGCGCTCGCCGCACGGCGAAGGTGAACGTGAGCTTCGTGCTCCCACGTGTAGGCAATGCCGCCGAATACCTGGGTGGCGCCTTCAGGTACCGCGCGCAGCGCATCGATGCCCCAAAATGCGGCAAGCGATGTCAATGCCGGTGCATCGGGATGCCCTTGCTCGCACGCGTCCGCGGCACGGTTGACCAGAGCCCGTCCGATCTCGATTGCGCACCGCTGGTCGACAAGGCGGTGCTTGATGGCTTGATAGGCGCCGATCGGATGACCGAATGCGATGCGCTGCTTGGCGTACTCGGTTGCGGCGTCGTTGGCGGCCGACGCGATGCCGACGAGTTCGGCCAGTTGCGCGACCTGCGCGCGCAAGATCGCGTCGCGAAAACGTCGACCGGCGCCTTCGCCCTCATCGAGGGCACGAATTGGCACTGCCCGCAACTCAATTCGTGCGGCCGGATTATGATCCAATGGCGTCACCGGTTGGCGCACCACGCCTGTGGCGGTCGGATCAACCACCCCCAGAACGGTTTGATCGCCCGCGCCCGCGCAGACCAACAACCTGGTCGCGACCGCAGCAAACGGCACCACTGGCCATACCCCCGAGACGCGGTCACCAGTGCGCTCACCGCGCCCGGGCAGCAGCAGGCTGATTCCGTCGCCGCTGCGGTCCTCACACCAGTTCGCCGCGGCCGTTGCGGGCAATGGAACCGGGGCCGCCACGGCGCCGGCTAGTTCGGCGAGCACACAAAGTTCGCGTACACCCCCTCCTCCCCCGCCATTCGCCTCGCTCACCAGGACATCGGGCCAGCCCAACCCGGTTATGGTTTGCCACAGCCCGGCGTCGAAGGCCGGACTCGGTCCGTCGAGCAAACCGCGGAAAGCGGCCGGTGACCACGCCCGCCGTAGGATCTCGCCGGCCGACTGCCGTAGTTCAGCCAGTTCTGCTGCGGTGTCGGCGATCTCAGTCAGTAGCCGCATGTCATTACGGGTCACGGGGCAGCCCCAGCAGTTTCTCGGCGATGACGTTGCGCTGGATCTCTGAGGTGCCCGCCCCAAAGGTCGCGGCCCGCATCAGCAGGTAGCTCTTCGCGACATTGCCGTTCTTGGCCGCGCCCGGTGAGCCGCGCTCCAGCGTTCCGGCGGGCCCGGCGAGGTCCAACCCGAAGTTGGCCATCGCCTGGTCGACCTCCGACGTCAACAGCTTGGCCACCGACGCCTCCGGTCCGGGGCTGACTCCACGAACCCCGGCGGCGGTCGCTTGCGCCGCGATCTGCCGCAGCGCCTCGACCTGGGCCGCGAAGCCTACGATCCGGTCCGCGACATAGCTGTCACCAAAGCCGTTGGTTGTCAGCGCATTAGGTTCCTGCGCCAGGCGGGCCAGGATCGCAAGTCGCCGCTCGATGCGGTGGGTGCGACTCTGGCCGACGCGCTCATAACCCAGAGTGGACTTCGCGACGGTCCAACCGCCGTGCAGCGGTCCGAGCACATGCGTGAGCGGCACCCGCACCGCATCGAAGAACACCTCGTTGAATTCGGCGGCGCCGGTTATCTGGCGGATCGGGCGCACCTCGATGCCCGGTGTCCGAAGTGGCACCAGTAGATAGCTGATCCCGGCGTGTTTGTCCGCAGCCGGGTCGGTGCGGGCCAGAATGTAGATCCAGTCCGCGTACTGGGCTTTCGAGGTCCAGATCTTCTGACCGGTGATCACCAGGTCGTCACCGTCGATTTCGGCCCGCGTTTTCAGCGCGGCCAGGTCGCTGCCCGCTTCGGGTTCACTGAACCCCTGGCACCACACCTCTTCTCCGGACAGGATTTTCGGAAGATAGCGCGCACGCTGCTCATCGGTGCCCCACTGGATGATGGTGGGTCCCAGTTGGTTGATGGCACTGCGGTTGATGGGCTCGGGCGCCCGCGCAGTCGCCATCTCGGCGTTGAAGATCAACTGCTGCAGCGGAGTTGCCGCGCGGCCGCCGAATTGCACGGGCCACGAGATGGCAGCCAGACCCGCGTTGTGTAGTTGTCCCTGCCACCATCGCATCCGTGCGAGAGGGCTCTTGTCGTCGCCGGCAGCGCCGACGCCAGAAGCCAATGTCGATGCCAGGAAGGCGCGGACCTCGTCGCGGAACTCGCGGTCGGCGTCGCCGAGGACGGCATCGTAATCCGGTTCGGTCACGCCCCACCACGAAGGATCGAGGCCATCCGCACCTTCATGTCTCCGTAGGTGATCGCGGTGGCACCCGCTTTCGGCGCGCGTCCCGCAGCTACTTTTGGTGCGGACAGATCCAGGCCAGTATTCTTCTCCCGCAACGCCGAAACGGTGCAGTTCGCTCTGCCGAGGCGCTCTACCCCGGTGTAGCCGAACTCGCGAGCGGCGTTCTTCCACGTGATGGCTTCGACCTCGTCGAAGGTGCAGCCCTCCAGCTGGGCAGCGAGTTGCTCGGGCGCGTCGGGCCAGCTGCTGTCGGAGTGCGGATAGTCCATTTCCCAGCAGATGGTTTCTATCCCGATGCGTTCGCGCATCTCGATGCCCACCCGGTCGCGGATGAAGCACGACAGGAAGTTGCGGCGGTACACGTCGGTGGGGCTCAATCCGTCTCCGAGATCGTCACCGGTCCATGCTCGCTGCCGGGAGTAAATGTCCTCGAATCGCTCCAGCAGAAACGGAATCCAGCCGATGCCTCCCTCGGAGAGCGAGAACTTGATCGTGGGGAACTTTGTGAGTACCGGGGAGAACAGCAGATCAGCGGTGAACCGCTGGGTGTCGATCGGCATCATCGAGTTGTAAGCGAGGTAGGTGGTCTGGTCCGACGGCACGGGCAACCCACCGCCGGTGCCGATGTGGATGTTCACCACCGCGTTCTCTTCGCACAGCGCCTCCCACAGCGGATCCCAGTGCGGGTCCTGCCAGGGCGGCTGACCGTAATTGGCGATGTGCTGCGGTGCCGTCACCGCACGACAGCCCAATCCGGCCAGCCGGTGGACCTCGGCGGCGGCGAGCGCCGGATCCCAAAGCGGCAGAATGCCCATCGGGATGAATCGGTCGGGATGACGCCCACACCAGTCCTCAATGTGCCAGTCGTTGTAGGCGCGCACCATCACCGCCGAAACCTCACGGTCGCCCCGGTAGGTGAACAGCGCTCCCGAAATGGTCGGAAACGACGGAAAGCACACCGACGCCAGCACACCGGCAGCGTTCATGTCGGCGACCCGCGCGTCGACGTCATAGCATCCTGACCGCATATCGGTGAAACGCGACGGCTCGAAGCCCCACTCATCGTTGGGCCGGCCTGCGACGGCGTTGAGTCCGATATTGGGTAGCTGCAGGCCGTCGTAAACCCAAAAGCACACGCCATCTGCGTCCTCGACAATGCGCGGAGCGTCGTCGGCATAGCGGTTCGGCACTCGTCCCGCGAACATGTCGGGTGGCTCGATGGTGTGGTCGTCCACGCTGATCAGCACCAAATCGAGAGGATCAATCACCCGTACATCCTAAACTTCTAAACAGAATCTGTCTAAGTGTTCAGTCATGTCGCATGCGCATTGGCATAGTCCGCGATCCAGTCGGCCATGAGTCCGTAAATCGCCTCGATCGCGTCGCGGGCGGCCGTGTCGTCGCCGGTCGGTTCGTAGTCAACCTCCCAGACGACGGTCGATTCTGCTGCGCCATCCGAGGCGTCGGAGACGCGAGCCACGGACACGAAACGGCTGACCGGCATTGGATTGTTGGCGATCTCGTAGGACAGGGCGCGTTCTTCCGGCTTGATCCAGATAAGCGTCTCGATCACCGGGTCCCCACCGCTGGTGCCGATGAGCCGCCGCATGCCCGGACCGTCGCCCTCGACGCGAACGTCGCTGACCCCCGGGATCCAGTCGACGTTGCCGAAATCGGCAAGAGTCGCCCACACCGCTTTTGGTGGCGCCGCGAGCCGCTTGCTGACAGTAATCGTTGGCATTCGCCGACCGTATCACCACGATGTGACAATTAGTCGACTAGTGTACTTGTGTATCGCTAGCGGGAAGAGGGTGACATGAGCAACGACGCCCCCGATGGAGGCGAGTTCACGGTCGAAGAAGACTGGGTCCGTTACGAAGTCGTCGAGCCGCACATCGCCCACATCACCATCAACCGCCCGGAGCGGCGCAACGCCATCCTGTCTCCGGACATGCACACCCTGTTCAAGGAACGACTGAGTCGCGCCGAGGACGACGACGATGTCAAAGTGGTCGTCCTGCTCGCCGAGGGCAAGGATTTCTGCAGCGGCGACGATGTCCGCCGGCTACCCGTCGAAGCTGCCGGGCTGCGCAAGGGACAGCGATTACCGCAGACCGCACGGCTGGGCAATGCGCGACGGCTGCACCGTCACTTGACGAACTGGCTGGAGTTCCCCAAGACCGTGATCGCCGCCTGCCAGGGCGCCACGTTGGGCGCCGGCATGAATCTCGCACTGGCCGCCGACATCCTGGTGGTGTCCGAGGACATGTACCTCGCCCGACCGCAGGCGCGCATCGGGTTCGCGGGTTTCTCCACGGCCATGCCGCTGGCGTTGCTCAAGCTGGGCCCGAATCGCGGCTACGAGGCCATGATCACCGGCCGCAAGGTGGCCGCGACCGAACTGCACGACTGGGGGGTCGCCGCGTCGGTGGTGCCGACCGAGTCATTGCGTGATGAAGCGATGCGTTACGCCCGCGCCATCGCCCACCACTCCGCGGACGGTTTGATGGTCGGAAAGCACGCGCTGATCGCGTTTTGGCATGCCGTCGGCATGGCGCAGTTCGCTGACTGGGTCCCGATGGGCCACACGGTGTTCAGCAACCTGTCCTGGCGCGAGGACGAGTACAACTTCATGAAAGAACGCGGCAAACGGGGTGGTCGCGAAGCGCTGGCGGAGTTGGAGCGCCGCTATTCGGAATGGGGCTTCGATTAGCCACCAGCGAACAACTATACAGATGGTGTATTTTTGTTCTGTATGCTGAGGATGCGAACGTCGTTACGAAGGGCTGGATGACGATGGGTGTGCTGGACGGACGTACCGCGCTGGTAACCGGCGGGGGGCGAGGAATCGGCGCCGCGGTGGCCGAAGGCCTGGCGGCCGAAGGTGCGACGGTCCTGGTGTCCGACGCCGGCGTCAGCGTCGACGGCACCGGCCGTGACGCCGGTCCGGCCGAGAGTGTGGTGGCCGGCATAACGAGCCGGGGCGGCAAGGCATTCGCCGACACCACCGACATCACCGATTTCGCTGCCTGCGCGGACCTCATCGACCGCGCGGCCGAAACACTCGGCGGCTTGGACGTCGTGGTGAATGCGGCCGGAATCCTGCGCGACGGAATGGTATTCAAGATGAGCGAGCAGGATTGGGATGCGGTGGTTTCGGTGCACCTCAAGGGCACCTTCAACGTCACCCGCCATGCCGCGGCCTGGTGGCGCGAAAACCGGGGTGGCCAGTACCGACTGATCACCTTCACGTCGATGTCGGGGCTGCAGGGCGCGCCGAGCCAGCCCAACTACGCGGCGGCCAAGATGGGCATCGTCGGTCTGACCTTCTCCTGCGCCAACGCGCTGCGCAACTACGGGGTCAGGAGTAACGCGATCGCACCGATCGCCGGAACCCGCATGACCCAGGGCATCAAGGGTGGCGGCAGCATGGACTACTCGGACAGCAATGTTCGTCTGTCCCCCAAGAACTGCGTGCCTCCCGTGGTGTATCTGGCCAGCGTGCAGTCGGATTGGCTCAATCGCCGAGTCATCTTCGCGGGCAACGGCCGGATCAGTCTGATGTCCAACCCCGTCATAGAGCGCGAGATCGTGTCGGCGTCGGGGACCTGGGATATTCCTACCGCCTTCGCCGAAATCGAGACTTCCTTCAAGGAAGCGGTCCTGTATCCCAACATCTTCGATAAACCACCCGCCAGCTAGTAGACGGAAAGGGTGACATGACCGAGGCTGCCACTGTGCAAGTTCCCGAAAAGTACGCCTGCGGTGAAACTTTCGTGCCGAAAAGCCGGTACATCGACCCCGAATATCTACAGCTCGAACTGGACCGGCTGTTCACTCAGGTATGGCAGCCGGCCTGTCGCGAAGAGGAGATCCCTGAACCCGGTTGCTATTACGAGTACACGATCGGCCGCCAGTCGATCATGGTCGTACGGCAGAAGGACGGCGGCATCAAGGCCTTTCACAACACCTGCGCCCACCGCGGCATGAAGATCGTCCTGGGTAGCGGATGCACACCGGAGCACGAATTCCGGTGTGGTTTTCACGGTTGGCGCTATGCGCTCGACGGCCGATCGTCCTTCGTCCCGTGCCGCGACGAGTTCGCCGCCCGTCCACGCGAAGAATGGGGCCTGCGCCCGGTCAGCGTCGGAACATGGGGTGGGTGGGTCTTCGTAAGCATGGCGGCAGACCCACCGGACCTACTCGAGTGGTTGGACCCCTTGCCCACGGCACTTGCACCATTTCGTTTGCAGGACATGCGGTACCGCTGGCGCAAGCGCACCTTCCTGCCGGCGAATTGGAAGACCGTGATCGACGCCTTCATCGAGGGCTACCACACCCCCGGTACCCACCCGCAGACGATGCGGTCCGCAGAGGGCCCGCGGCCGTCGACCGCCCCCGCCGCACCGCAGGAGTACGTCTACGCTCCCTACACACCGACCATCGCTTATCAGAATCACTCCCGATTCGTCTATACACAGCGCCCCGAACATGCCGAACGCGACAGCGGACGTCAGGAACTTTCCGCTCGCCCTGAGGTTTTCGCGAACTCGATGCAATATCAGTACCTCGAGGTCGGCTCCCTGGTCACCGAGCGTGACTACCGCGCCGCGCAACAGTTGGCCACGATGGAGCCCAGCGAAGTTCCGCCCTTCGTGCGCTATCACCAGCTGTGCGAGGAGCTCGCCCGGGCCGAGGGCGTCGACTTTCCGAAGATGTCGATGGAGCAGTACTTCGCGGGCAACGGCGACTGGCACATGTTTCCCACGATGGTCATCCTCGTGGAAAAGTCCTGCCTGCTCGGCTACCGCATGCTGCCGGATGCCGACGATCCGAACCGCTGCACCTTCGAAATGTTTTCGTTGGAGCATTTCGCGCCCGGGGATGTCCCCCAGACGCAATGGCAGGTTTTCCAGCGGTGGCAGGACCACGACGGATGGGGTGAGCTCCCGTCCCAAGACCTGGCAAACATCGGCGCAATCCACGCCGGCATGCATTCCGCGGGTTTCGACGGACTGTGGCTGAACACCGCGCAGGAGATGTCGATTCGCAACGAACACGCGATCGCCGACAGGTATCTGTTCGGGTCGGGCGTTCAACCACCTGCGTCCGGGCTAGGTTAGCCCGGAAAGTCGGGCCCTGGCGGCGCCTGTTGTGGCGGCGCGAAGGTCCAGTTGTCCGGATTCTTCGGTGAATACACGACGGGGAACTGCTGTCCGATGACCGGCCACTGGTCGACGTCGACAGCCATCCGCTGGTAGACGTCGTACTCGTTGACCGTCGGTCCGTTGATGACGCCGGAGATGGTGACGAACTGCTCGCCGGTGGCGTCGGGTCGCGGGCTGACCCCGGTGACCAGCAGCGTGCCGCTCGCCATGTCGCCCCGTGGGCCCCGTCCAAAGAACCGTGGCCCGATCAACAGGAACAGGGCCCCTATCAACAGGACCAGCACGAGGAATTCCCACATACGGCCATGGTAGGACTGCTGCATGGATCGCAACGATCTGACTTTCGCGCTGCAGCTGGCAGACCGGGCGGACGCCGTGACGCGCGCCCGGTTCGGGGCGCTGGATCTGCGCGTCGACACCAAGCCTGACCTGACGCCGGTCACCGACGCCGACCGGGCGGTCGAGACCGAAGTACGCGAGGCCCTTGACCGCGACCGGCCCAACGACAGCGTGTTAGGCGAAGAATTCGGCGGCACAACGACTTTCAGTGGACGGCAGTGGATTGTCGACCCGATCGACGGCACCAAGAACTTCGTGCGCGGAGTTCCGGTGTGGGCGAGTTTGATCGCGTTGCTCGAAGATGGTGTCCCGGTCGTTGGTGTGGTGAGCGCGCCCGCGCTGCAACGGCGCTGGTGGGCCGCACGCGGGCAGGGCGCGTTCGCGTCGGTCGACGGGGGCGCGCCACGCCGGCTGACGGTTTCGGCGGTTGCCGACCTGGGGTCTTCCAGCCTGTCGTTCTCCAGCCTCTCCGGCTGGGCGCAACTCGGGATACGCGACCGTTTCATCGAGCTCACCGATGCGGTGTGGCGGGTGCGCGGCTACGGCGACTTCCTGTCCTATTGCCTGGTGGCCGAGGGGGCCGTCGACATCGCCGCGGAACCCGAGGTTTCCGTGTGGGACCTGGCTGCGTTGGACATCCTGCTGCGCGAGGCGGGTGGACAGTTCACCAGCCTCGATGGCACCCCGGGGCCACACGGCGGCAGTGCCGTCGGGACCAATGGCCTGCTGCACGAGCAGGTGCTGAGCAGGCTGCGGGTTGTGAATTAACTAACAGGACCCTACCTATCTTACTCCGGAGTAAGATAACGTTGATGGCATCGCCCCAACGACAGAGGCTTTTGACATGACCCAGACCCAGCCCAATTTGAAACCATCCCGCTCCGGTCCGAGGCGACCTCGGCGCACGAGCCCCAAGTCCGGCGTCGGATTGCAGCCCCACAAACGCACCGGAATCGACATAGCCATAGCCCTGCTTACCCCGATCGTCGGGCAGGAATTCTTGGACAAGTACCACCTGCGCGATCCGATGAACCGGGCCCTGCGCTACGGGGTGAAGACGATGTTCTCCACCGCGGGCGCCGCTACGCGTCAGTTCAAACGGGTGCAGAGCACCGGTAGCGGGCCGACCCGCCTGAAGTCCAGCGGCAAGGACTACTTCGACCTCACCCCCGACGACGACCAGAAGATGATCGTCGAGACCGTCAACGAATTCGCCGAAGAGGTACTGCGGCCGGCCGCGCCCGACGCCGACGGAGCCGCCGCCTACCCGGCTGACCTGATCGCCAAGGCGGCCGAACTCGGCATCACCGCGATCAACATTCCCGAAGACTTCGACGGCATCGCCGAGCATCGCTCCAGCGTTACCAACGTGCTTGTGGCCGAGGCCCTGGCCTACGGCGATATGGGCCTGGCGCTTCCGATTCTGGCGCCCGGCGGCGTCGCGGCCGCGCTAACCCACTGGGGCAGCGCCGATCAGCAGGCGACCTACTTGAAAGAGTTCGCCGGCGAGAATGTGCCGCAGGCTTGCGTGGCCATCGCCGAGCCGCATCCGCTGTTCGACCCCACCCGGCTCAAGACCACCGCCGTACGCACGCCGTCCGGCTACCGGCTCGACGGCGTGAAGTCCCTGGTTCCCGCCGCGGCCGACGCCGAATTGTTCATCGTCGGTGCGCAATTGAACGGCAAGCCGGCGTTGTTCATCGTCGAGTCTTCCTCCGCGGGCCTGACCGTCAAGCCCGACCCGAGCATGGGCGTGCGCGCCGCGGCGCTGGGCCAGGTTGAGCTTTCCGGGGTTTCGGTGCCACTCGATGCCCGGCTGGGCGAAGATCAGGCCACCGACGACGATTACTCCGAGGCGATCGCCCTGGCCAGGCTGGGCTGGGCCGCGCTGGCCGTCGGCACCTCGCACGCGGTGCTCGACTACGTCATCCCCTACGTCAAGGAACGCCACGCATTCGGGGAGCCGATCGCCCGACGTCAAGCGGTGGCGTTCATGTGCGCCAACATCGCCATTGAATTGGATGGGTTGCGGTTGATCACCTGGCGCGGCGCGTCGCGCGCCGAGCAAGGCCTGCCGTTCGCCCGCGAGGCCGCCTTGGCCAAACGCCTCGGTGCCGACAAAGGCATGCAGATCGGCTTGGACGGCGTGCAGCTGCTGGGCGGCCACGGCTACACCAAAGAACACCCGGTCGAGCGCTGGTACCGCGACTTGCGAGCCATCGGCGTGGCCGAGGGCGTCGTAGTCATCTGAGCGGTTACCTCACCCGAGACCTCATACGAGCTGAAAGTTTAGTCATGGCAATCAATCTGGAGCTTCCCCGCAAGCTGCAAGCGGTCATCGTCAAGACCCACCAGGGCGCGGCGGAGTTGATGCGGCCGATCGCGCGGAAGTATGACCTGAAGGAACACGCCTACCCGGTCGAACTCGACACCTTGATCAAGCTGTTCGAGGGCGCCTCCGAATCGTTCAACTTCGCCGGCGCAGACTCGTTGCGCGACGACGACGAAGGCAAAGACGAGAACCACAACGGCGCAAACATGGCCGCGCTGGTGCAGACCATGGAAGCCAGTTGGGGTGACGTCGCGATGATGCTGTCCCTGCCCTATCAGGGCTTGGGCAACGCGGCCATCTCGGCGGTGGCCACCGACGAGCAGCTGGAACGGCTCGGAAAGGTCTGGGCCGCAATGGCCATCACCGAACCGGGATTCGGATCCGACTCGGCGGCGGTGACGACAACCGCCACGTTGGACGGAGACGAGTACGTCATCAATGGCGAGAAGATCTTTGTGACGGCCGGATCGCGCGCCAGCCACATCGTCGTGTGGGCCACGCTGGACAAGTCGAAGGGCCGGGCGGCGATCAAGTCGTTCATCGTGCCGCGCGAGCACCCAGGGGTGACCGTCGAGCGCCTCGAGCGCAAGCTCGGCATCAAGGGCTCGGACACCGCGGTGATTCGCTTCGACAACGCCCGCATCCCCAAGGAGAACCTGCTGGGCAATCCCGAAATCGAGGAGGGCAAGGGGTTCTCCGGTGTGATGGAGACCTTCGACAACACCCGGCCCATCGTGGCCGCGATGGCTGTCGGTATCGGCCGCGCCGCGCTGGAGGAAATTCGCAAGATCCTCACCGAGGCCGGCGTGGACATCGACTACGACCGGCCCGCGCATGTCCAAAGTGCCGCCGCGGCGGAGTTTCTGAGGATGGAGGCCGACTGGGAGGCCAGCTATCTGCTGTCGCTGCGCGCCGCATGGCAGGCCGACAACGGCATTCCGAACTCGAAAGAGGCGTCGATGAGCAAGGCCAAGGCCGGCCGCATGGCCAGTGACGTCACGCTCAAGTCCGTCGAATTGGCCGGCACCACCGGCTATTCCGAGCAGTCCCTGCTGGAGAAGTGGGGCCGCGACTCCAAGATTCTGGACATCTTCGAAGGCACGCAACAGATTCAGCAGCTGGTGGTCGCCCGCCGCCTACTCGGCCTCTCGTCGGCCGAGCTCAAATAACCCTGGGCGAGCAGACGCAAACTTGTACGAAATCGCTTGAAATAGTACGAGTTTGTGTCTGCTCGCGGTCAATCGAGGACACCCTCGTGCAGCTCGGTGAAGAGCTCGGTGTTGCGGCTGTAGTCGACCGGGACATCGATGAGCTTGACGCCGGGCTCGGTCAGCGACCGGGTGAGCGCGTGGTGAAACTCGTCCATGCGGCTCACCCGGATTCCCTTGGCGCCGAACGCGGCGGCGTATTGCACGGTGTCGTAGTCACCGAGCTGCACGCCCGAGGTGCGCCCGTACTTGAGCATCTCCTGGAATGCGACCATGTCGTAGGCGTTGTCGCGCATGATGATGTGTGTGAATGTCAGGCCCAGGCGCGTCGCCGTCTCCAATTCTTGTGCACTGAACAGGAATCCGCCATCACCGGACACCGACACCACCGGAGTTCCCGGCCGCACCATGGTGGCCGCCATGGCCCACGGCAGCGCGACACCCAGGGTCTGCTGGCCGTCGGAGAACAACAGCCTGCGTGGTTCATAGACCCGGAAGTGCCGGGCCATGTAGATGTAATGGGATCCGACGTCACACGCGATGGTGGCGTCGTCGCCCAGCACCTCGCGGATCTTGAGGACGACGGCCGCGGGGTTGAGCACCCGATCCCCGTCGGGGTGAGCCCGCGCGTCGTCGTCGATGCGGCGCAGCGCCTCCCGCTGCTCGGCGACTTTGGCCGCGACCTCATCGGACAGGCGCAGACCCGAAAGCTGCGGCGTCAGCCGGGCAAGGGTCGCCGCGATGTCGCCCCGCAGTTCCATGGCCGGCTGGTAGTAGTTGTCGAGGTCGGCGGGGACCTCGTCGATATGAACGATCGTCCGAGTCGGATCGGCATTCCACAATCGTGGGTCGTACTCGACGGGGTCGTAACCGACGGTGACCAACACGTCGGCGTGATTGATCAGGATGTCGCCGGGCTGGTTGCGAAACAGCCCGACCCGACCCACGAACCGATCTTCGAGCTCCCGCGACACCAAGCCCGCGGCTTGGAAAGTCTCCACCACGGGCAGGTCGGTGACGGCCAGCAGCTCGCGCAGCGCCGCACACGGCCCCGGGTCGCCGGCGCGAATGCCGACGAACAGCACCGGACGCTGTGCGGCGCGAATCAGCTTGGCGGCCTGGGCAATCGACGCCGACGGCGCGGCGCCGAGCCGGCAGACCGGTGTCGGCCGGACGATGGCGGCCGAGGTCGAAGCGCTGGTCACGTCGGCCGGCAGCACTACGGCCGCGGCGCCGCGTGGCACCGTCATCGCGGCGCGGATCGCGTTGGCGACTGCCTCGGGAACGTTGTCGGCGTCGGTGACCTCTCCGGTGTACTTGGTGAAGGGCTTAAGCGCGGCGCTGGCGTCCATGGACTGGTGGGTGCGCTTGAGCCGGTCGGCGCGCGCTACCGCGCCGCAGATCGCGACCATCGGGTCCTGCTCGGTGGTCGCGGTCACCAGGCCGGTGGCCAGGTTGGTGGTGCCCGGACCCGACGTCACCAACGCGGCTCCCGGCGTGCCGGTGAGGCGACCGATCGCCGCGGCCATGAACGCGGCGTTCTGTTCGTGGCGACACACCACCAACTCGAGGTCACTGTCGAGCAGCGCGTCGAACACTGAATCGATCTTGGCGCCCGGCACGCCAAAGACGTAACGAACCCCGAAGGCGCTCAACGTCTCGACGACTCTTTGCGCCGCACGCACCTCGGGTGGGCCCATCGTCACCCTTCCGTCTGCCGGATCTGACTGTCCACGTCCGCTTGGTCTAGATCCGCGCCGAGGAACCCCTGGGTGTGCTGCAGGCTCAGATGCAGTTCGGAGCGGATGGCGATCTCGACGGTCCCGCGCACCAACTGGTAGTCCAGCGTATGTCCGCCACGCCGGCGGTCCTCGTCGATGAAGTGCGAGTGATAGCCGGCCACCGAGATGCCTTGTTCGTAGTTCGGCATCCGGAAGCCGGCCAGCGTCCCGGTCACGTCGGTGAATGTCACCTCCCGCTGGTCCTGGGTGGCTTCGGTGAATGGCCGATACGGCGGGCGCTGCTCGCTGACGGTACGGGTGCGAACGGTGCTGAAGTGACCGCGAACCCGAACGGCCACCATCAGATTCGCGCTGTCCAGGTTCGCGTCGATGATGGACTTGAGCGCGGCGCGGTCGCACGGGGTGGTGATGTCGATGCGCCGCTCGGGGTGGAACCAGGTCACCGCGGCGAACGGCGTGCGTTCGTCGGCATCGGCGACGGTCGCGCTGCCGTCGCTGCGCAACTGGTAGCAGACCCCGTCGAGCACCAGCATCTCCCCGTCCAGCCGGTTGAAGGTGCCCAGACCAAAGTCGCCGTGCCGCAGCAACTCCCGGATCGTGAGGTCCCCCTCGTACACCCCGTTGAGGAGCGCCCCCATGGTGGACGTCTGAAAGATCTCGGTTTCGCGGTGGCGGGTCAGGATGGCGTGCGCCCAACGGCGCAATCCGGCCAGCTCACCAGAGTCGAAGGCCGGCAATCCCGGTCCCCTTTCGCCGCGTCCGTCATTTCCAAGGCGATGTCGACGAGCATGTCTTCCTGGCCGCCGACCATGCCGCGGCGGCCGGCCTCTTCGAGAAGGCTACGCGCGTCGATGCCGTAGCGGTGCGCGGCGGCTTCGGCGTGACGTAGGAAGCTGGAGTACACCCCGGCGAAACCCAAGGTCAGCGTTTCGCGATCGACCCGCACCGACCGCTCCTGCAACGGCCGAACCAGGTCGTCGGCCGCATCTTGTAGCGCGTGCAGGTCGCAGCCGTGGTCCCAGCCCAACCGCTCCGCAACGGCGACGAACACTTCCAAGGGCGCGTTACCGGCTCCAGCGCCCATGCCCGCCAGGGAGGCGTCGACCCGGCGCACGCCGTGCTCCACCGCGACCACGGAGTTCGCCACTCCCAGCGACAAGTTGTGATGCGCGTGAATCCCTAATTCCGTCGAGGAATCGAGGATTTGACGCATCATATCCACCCGGTCCGCGATGTCGCGCATGGTCATCGCGCCGCCGGAATCGACGAGATATACGCAGGTTGCGCCGTAGCCCTCCATGAGCCTGGCCTGCTCGGCCAACCTCGTCGGCGCCGCCAGGTGGCTCATCATCAAGAAGCCGACGGCTTCCATCCCGAGCTCGCGCGCAGCGGCGATGTACCGGCCGGCCAACGCGGCCTCGGTGCAGTGTGTTCCCACCCGCACGACGCGGGCCCCGGCGCGGTGTGCGTCCTTGAGGTTCGCCACGCTGCCGATGCCGGGCAACAACAATGTGGCGATCTTGGCGCGGCGCACCACGTCGGCAACGGCTTCGATCCATTCCAGGTCGGTGTGCGCGCCGAAGCCGTAGACGCAGCTGGACCCGCCCAGGCCGTCGCCGTGCGCGACTTCGATGGAGTCCACCCCAGCGTCGTCCAATGCCGTGGCGATGGTGACGGCGTGTTCGATGCTGTACTGGTGGCGCACCGCGTGCATGCCGTCGCGCAACGTGACGTCGCTGATGTAGAGGCCTCGAGTCATCCTGTTGCGCCCGCCAATTCAGCGTGGTGCTCGGCGTCGGCAATTTCCAGCAAGACGGTGACCCTGGTGCCACTGAAGTCGCCGGATTCGGGGATGTGCAACGAGCACCCTTCGCATTGCACCCGGTGCTTGACCCGGCAACCCGGCACATCTTTCCGAACCCGGTCCACCGTCGCCAGCACGTCCGCCTCGATGCGCCGTTCGTCTGCGGGCCCGTCAGTGACGAGGCAGTACAACGTGATTCGTATTGGCATCGGTGGATCCGCTGGATTGACCAGAAACACTGATTTGGCGCGCCGGGCGCCCGCGCCGCGCAAAGCCACCGCGGTCCTTTCGTTGAACTCGTCAATGGCGGCCCGCATTTCCGACGTGACCGACTTCGCGGGCATCGACGATACGGCTTCGGCGTACGTCACGTCCCCGCTCCTCGCGATCGCGGCGACGATGGGCGCCCCGGCTTGACCGGCAAACGTCGCCATGGTGTCAGCCGTTCTTCTCGGCGAGCCGCACCGCGGCGTCGTAGATCGCACGGCCGTGCAACTCGAATAGCGCGACGAGATCGACTGCGTCACCGCCGATCTCCTTGGCGATGAACAGGCCGTCGGCGCCGGCCATCGCGTACGTCGCCAACTGGTGGATGTCGGCCTTGCTGAGCCCCGGTATGAACTCGTCGAAGTTGTCGACCAGTTGCTCAAATGCTCGGGCCCGGACCTGAAGGAACATGGTGCGGGCGCGCGGTTCGGTGGGTCTGCGTTCCAGCGCCAGCATCAACCCCAATCGGATGAAATCCGGCGAGTCCAGCAAGGTCTTGGCGGTCTGAATCGCGATCGCCACTAGCCGCTCCTCGGGACTTCCCCCCGCGGGAATGTGCCACGCCGACCGCCAGGTGCCGAAGCTGCGCTCGATCACGGCCGCGATCAGGTCGTCCTTGTCTTTGAAGTGCCAGTAGATGGAACTGGCCGGCAGCCCGCATTTCGCGCTCACCAAGCCGATGCTGGTGCCCTCGTAGCCTCGTTCGGCCGCGATTTCGGTTGCCGCGTCGAGGATCCGGACTCGGGACAGTTCGCCGTCGGCCCGACGCCGGCGGGGCTTGGGGCCGTCCTTTTTGGCCACCGGACCTCCTCCGCAGGAAATTCTTGACGCTGTAGCGATCACTACATTACCGTAGTGGTCGCTACAGTACAAGCGTCGGCAGGGAGGCCCGCGATGCTCAACACGGACTACGACGTCGCGGTGATCGGCTACGGCCCGACCGGTGCCACCGCGGCCAACCTGTTAGGCCAACTGGGCTTGAAAGTGGTCGTCATCGAACGCGACCCGGACATATACGGACGGGCACGGGCGATCTCGACCGACGAAGAAGTCATGCGCATCTGGCAGTCGGTCGGCCTGGCCGAGCGGTTGCAGCAGGACATGCTGCCCGACCGGCCGATCGCGTTCGTCGACGCCGAGGGCGCGCCCTTTATCCACCTGAAAATCGCGGCACATGGTGCCGGGCACCCGCCGCAGCAGTTCTTGTACCAGCCCGCGGTCGACCGGGCGCTCCGCGAGGGCGTGCAGCGCTTCCCCAATGTCGAGGTCCTGCTCGAGCACGAGTGCCTGCGTGCGATCAACCGAGAAGACGGCGTCGAGTTGATGCTTGCCGATCTGAGCATCGACACCTTCAAGCGGCTGCGCGCGTCGTATGTCATTGCCGCAGACGGTGGCTCGTCCCCCACCCGCGGACAGCTCGGAATCGGCTACTCGGGACGTACCTACGCCGAGCGCTGGGTGGTCATCGACACCAAGGTAATTCGGGAATGGGATGCCCACGACCGGCTGCGGTTCCACTGCAACCCCACGCGGCCCACCGTGGATTGCCCTACACCGCTTGGCCATCACCGCTGGGAATATCCCGCTCACACCGCAGCGGACGACCAGCAGCTCGTCTCGCCGACCGAAGTGTGGAAAGTCCTGAACGCCCAGGGCATTACCGAGGACAACGTCGAAATCTTGCGCGCGGTCATATATCACCACCACGTCCGCGTCGCCGACCGCTGGCGCGCCGGCCGCATCTTCCTGGCCGGCGACGCCGCCCACGCCATGCCGCCGTGGCTCGGTCAGGGCATGTCGGCGGGCGTGCGCGACGCGGCGAACCTGTGCTGGAAGTTCGCCGCCGTGCTGCGCGGGCAGGCGCCGGAATCGCTGCTTGCTTCCTATGAGGCCGAACGGAAACCGCACGTCGCCGAGGTAACCCGACGCGCGGTGTGCGTCGGGAGACTCATCACCGAGCGCAACGAAGCCGCTGCCGCACTGCGCAATCGCGTCGGTCGAGGCCTCATGCGACTGCCCGCCGCGACACGCTGGTTGCAGAAATTCATGTGGGTACCCGAGGCGCGGTATCGGGACGGCTTCCTGGTGACGGGCCACCGCGCGGCCGGATGGCAGATCCCCCAGCCGTGGGTGGCCGATCCCGCCGGCACCAGGGTGCGTCTCGATGATGTTCTGGCCCAGCGGTGGACACTGCTCTACACCGGGGCACCGCCGACCGGCGCACAAGCCTGGACCGAACTGGGTGTACCGGCAATACGGGTGGTCGGCCCGCAAGAACCCACGGCGCCGGCGGACATCCGCGACTTCAGCGGCAGCCTCTCACGCTGGCTGCGACGCAAGAAGGCCGCCGCCGTCGTGATGCGTCCCGACGGATTCATCTATGCGGCCGCCGAATCGGGCCAGCCGCTACCACCGCCGCCGGCCGGGTATCTGGGCGTGGGCGTATCCCCCACTACCAAGATTGGAGTCACCGCATGACCACCACCTCACTTCGCGAACACACCGTCACGGTCGCGGGCAAGCCAATCTTCTATACCGAGACGGGCAGTGGCCCGGCCGTCGTCATGCTGCACGGTGGCGGACCCGGAGCCTCCGGCGTGTCGAACTACTCACGCAACATCGACGCGGGCGCCCAGCGGTTCCGGGTGATCGTTCCCGACCTGCCCGGATATGGCCGCTCCGACAAGCACATCGACCAGTCTGACCCATTTGGCTACTTGGCCAACATGATTCGCGGACTACTCGATGCACTCGATGTCGAGTCGGCACATTTGGTCGGCAACTCCTACGGTGGCGCCGCCGCGCTGCGCCTGGCGCTCGATACGCCGCACCGAGTCGACAAGCTGGTGCTGATGGGCCCCGGCGGCATCGGGACCACCCGCGGTGTACCGACCGAAGGGTTGAGGGCCCTGCTGTCGTACTACGGCGGCGACGGACCCAGCCGGGACAAGCTCGCGGCCTTCATCCGGACTTATCTTGTCTATGACGGCACATCGGTGCCCGACGAGTTGATCGACCTGCGGTATGCGGCGTCTATCGAGCCCGACGTGGTCGCCAATCCGCCGTTGCGCCGCCCATCGGGTCCCACCGCACTGCGCACTCTGTGGCGTATGGACCTCACCCGCGACAGTCGGCTCAAGCGGCTGGCGACACCGACCCTGGTGCTGTGGGGCCGCGACGACAAGGTCAACCGCCCGTCCGGCGGGCCACTACTGCTCAATACCTTGCCCAACGCGCAGTTGATCATGACCTCCCGCACCGGCCACTGGCTGCAGTGGGAGCGCGCCGAGCTGTTCAACCAACTCGTCACCGAATTCCTCTCCGAACGATCGGCTTTCGCATGATGAAGATATTCGGCAAGGCAAACCTGGGCTACATCGTCGTCGAAACCGACAAGTTCGCCGACTGGCGCCGCTTCGGCAGCGAGGCCATCGGCATGCATTGTGACGACACGCCGTCCGACGTGATGCGATTTCGCCTCGACGACAACGAATGTCGCTTCCTGCTGCAGCGAGGTCCGGCCGAGGACGTGACGACTCTCGGTTGGGAACTCGACGACCATGAAACTTTTGACGAAGTCCTGCGTCGGGTGCGGTGTCACGGCGTTGGGGTCACCGAGGGCTCGGCCGAGGAGGCCGCGTTGCGCGGCGCGGAACGGATGGCGCGCTTCCCCGGACCCAACGGTCTGACCCAGGAGATCTTCACCGGCGCCCGGCGCAGCGCCGTGCCACTCGACCTGGCGGTGTGCGGTGGTTTCGTCACGGGCGAGGCCGGCATCGGCCACGTCGCCGTCATATCGAAGAAGCCCGCCCAGGTGCATAACTACTACGGCACGGTCTTCGATGCCCGCCTGAGCGACTACATCGACGAAACGATGAGCGGCCTCAAATTCAAGATCCGCTTCCTGCGCGTCAACCAGCGGCACCACTCGGTGGCCATCGCGTCCGTTAACCGACTGCCCATCAACCCGATTCGAACTCGCGTCCAGCACGTCAACATCCAGGTCGCCGACCTCGACGACCTGACCGCGACTTATCAACGCGTCAAGGATCTCGGGTTCGACATGGCGCTGAGCGTCGGCCAACACACCAATGACCGCGAATTGTCTTACTACGCCGTGACACCGTCGGGGTTCGAATGGGAGGTCGGCTGGAATCCTATTGTCGTCGACGAAAGTACCTGGGAGCCAACTACTTATCAAGGCATCAGCATCTGGGGTCACACTCGCGAAGGTCAGCACCTCAGCGATAGGCTGGCGCAATTCAAAACCGCGGGTCGGTCGTTGTTTCGCCGTGAGGACACCGTGCCCGCCCTCTGCAAGGCCAGGAGCGCATGATGCCCCGAATCGACACCCACCACCACATGATTCCGCCCGAGTATCGGAAGCGACTGCGCGCGGCCGGTATCGATGACGCGGGCGGGCGCGAACTGCCGGACTGGAGTCCCGCAGTGTCACTTCAGGCAATGGCGGAACTCGACGTCGCCGTGGCCGTTCTGTCGGTGTCCGCGCCGGGCACCACATTCCTATCCGACCCTGCGGATGCCGCCGCGTTGGCGCGCGATCTCAACGACTATTCGGCCGGTGTGGTGGCCGACAACCCCGGCAAGTTCGGCTTCTTCGCGACCGTGCCGATGCCGCACGTGGCGCAAGCCGCCACTGAGGCGGCGCGTGCGCTCGACGACTTGCATGCAGACGGTGTGATACTGCTGGCCAACCACTCCGGTATCTACGTCGGCGAAGAAGGCCAAGACGATCTGTTCGCGGCCCTCGATGCGCGCTCCGCGGTGGTGTTCATCCACCCCACCGAACTGCCCGGGCCGGCCGTGCCCGGCATTACGCCGTTCGTCACCGACTTCTTGCTCGACACCACCCGTGCCGCGTATCTGCTGGTGCGCAACGGAATACGGCAGCGCTACCCGAACATCAAGTTCATCCTCAGTCACGGCGGCGGCTTCGTCCCTTACGCCAGTCACCGCTTGGCAATGGGAATCACCCTGGACACCGGCCGCAATCCTGCCGAGGCACTCGACGAATTCTCGAGCTTCTATTTCGATACCGCGCTGTCCTCGACCGAGGCGGCCTTGCCGACGCTGCTCGCCTTTGCCAAACCGGGTCACATCACCTTTGGTTCAGACATACCGTTCGCACCGTTGTTCGTCGCCCAGTATTTCGCGACTGAACTGGACACCTGTCCGGGTATCGATGCCGGTGTTCGCGCGGCGATCGAGCGCACCAACGCGCTCGCACTGTTCCCGCGCCTGGGCGGCTAGTCGGCTGGGCCAACTGGCCGGCGAGCGGTCAATCGAGGATGGCGGGCGGTGGGTCGATTTCCTCGTCCGGGTCCACCAGATCCAGCTGCCACCACTGGACGTCGTGCCAGGCGCCGAGCTTCCAGCCCACTCGCGTCAACAGACCAGCCGGCCGGAACCCAAATGACGCATGTAGCGCATTGCTGGCGTCGTTGGGTTGGGCGATCAGACCGATCGCCCGCCGGAAGCCACGGCCGGCGAGCCGATCCAGCAATTCGCGGTAGAGCAAGCGTCCAGCACCCGAGCGCCGCCGGTCCATCGCCACATAGACGCTCGTTTCCACCGCCCAGCGGTACGCGGCACGCGGATTCAGTTGCTGCGCGTAGGCGTAACCGACGACGTCACCATCGACCTCTAACACCAACCATTCGTGAATCACCTGCGCTGCGGCGATCCGCGCCGCCATCTGCTCGATCGTCGGCACTTCCGTCTCGAAGGTGATCGCAGTGTCCAACACGTACGGACGGAAGATTTCCACGCACGCCGCAGCATCAGCGGCCCTGGCCGAACGAACGACCGAACGTACGACCGGCATTACCCGGCAACCGCATTCAGCTGTTCGCGGGTCTCCTCATCAAGCTCGATGTCGGCGACGGCGATGTTCTCCTCGAGGTGCTGTACGGACGACGTGCCTGGGATCAGCAGGACGTTCGGCGCCACACCCAAGGTCCAGGCCAATGCGATCTGTGCCGGGGTCCGGCCGAGTTCGGCGGCCACGCGCTGGATCAACTCGTTGCCCAACACCGGGTTGTCCGACCCCGCAAACGCCGATCCCAAGGGAAAGAATGGAACGAAGGCGATGCCCCGCGAACGGCAAATATCAAGCACCGGTGTCGAATTCCGGTGGACGAGGTTGAACGCATTTTGCACGCAGGCGATCTCGGTGATTTCCAGAGCATGCAGCAGTTGCTCCGAACTGACGTTGCTCAGGCCGATGTCGCCGATCAGCCCTTCGTCGCGAGCGGCGACCAAGACTGCCAGTTGATCATCAAAGCGCTGGTCGGGCGCCCCACTCTCAAACACTCGCAGGTTGACCGCCGCGAGTTGGTCGACCCCGAGCGTGCGCAAGTTGGCTTCGATGTCGCGGCGCAACTCGGCGGGCTCGTCGAGCTCCAACCAAGCTCCGGCCTCGTCGCGCCTGCCGCCCACCTTGCTCACCAGAGCCAGGTTCTCCGGGTAGGGATACAACGCCTCCCGGATCAGCTCGTTGGCAACATCGGGACCGTAAAACTGGGCGGTGTCGATGTGGGTGACGCCCAGTTCGACCGCCCGACGCAGCACCGCCAACGCCTCGTCCCTGTCCCGCGGCGGCCCGAACACTCCGGGGCCGGGCAGCTGCATCGCACCGAAGCCGATACGCGAGACGGTGAATCGACCGAGTGGAAATGAATCCATGCCCCGAGGTTAGCGCCGAGCCGACGAGTTCTAGATTGAGGCAGCAGGGATCTACGACGGGAGCGGCATGCGCGCGGTAAGAGTGACACGGCTTGATGGTCCAGAAGCCATCGAGGTGGCAGACGTCGACGAACCCACCGGCGACGGTGTCGTGGTCGACGTACACGCGGCCGGGGTGGCATTCCCCGACGCGCTGCTAACCCGCGGCCTCTACCAGTACCGTCCGGACCCGCCCTTCACCCTCGGCGCCGAGATTGCCGGGGTGGTCCGATCGGCGCCGGACGACAGCGGCTTCCACGCCGGCGACCGGGTGCTGGGCCTGACCATGCTCACCGGCGGCATGGCCGAAGTCGCGTTGCTGACACCCGACCGGGTGTTCAAGCTGCCCGACAACGTCAGCTTCGAGGCGGGCGCCGGCGTGCTGTTCAACGACCTGACCGTGTACTTCGCGCTGACGGTACGTGGCCGATTGCAGCAGGGCGAGACGGTGCTGGTGCACGGGGCGGCCGGCGGGATCGGCACGTCGGCGCTGCGACTGGCGCCGGCGCTCGGGGCGTCGCGGGTCATTGCGGTGGTCAGCTCCGAGGAGAAGGGGCGGATTGCCACAGCAGCCGGTGCCACCGACGTCGTGCTCGCCGACGGGTTCAAGGATGCGGTCAAAGAGCTCACCAGCGGCCGGGGCGTCGACATCGTGGTGGATCCTGTCGGCGGCGACCGGTTCACCGATTCGCTGCGCTCCCTGGCCCCGGCAGGACGGCTGCTGGTGATCGGCTTCACCGGCGGCGAGATACCCACGGTGAAGGTAAACCGGTTGCTGCTGAACAACATTGACGTCGTCGGTGTGGGCTGGGGAGCCTGGGCCGGCAGGCACCCAGGGGCGTTGCAAGAGCAGTGGGCCGCCCTCGAGCAGCTGTTCACCTCCGGCAAGTTGACCCCGCCGGAGCCCGAGGTCTTCCCCATCGAGGAGGCGGCGGCCGCGGTGGCTTCGCTGGAGAACCGCTCCGCCAAGGGAAAGGTCGTCTTGCGCGTCCGCGATTAACCGCAGGCCGCCGGACCGGCCTTGTTTCCGCACAAAAGAAAAAGTAATGTCACTTTTAGTTTTGTAGCGGAGACCCCTGGGAGCCAGCCATGGAATCGTTCATCCACCTGCGAAAAGGCAAGACGCCAAAGCGCGTCCACGCCGACCTCGACGGACTCAAGGATGACGAACTCGGCCGCGGCGGCTTCACCGGCCGCACGGCCAACATGTACCGCCGCCACGACCCCACCGCCTTCCGGGCGGTCGGCCCGCTGCGGCCCACCGACGTGCTCGCCGACCAGCTCAAGCCCAGTGACGCCACCGACGCCAATGGCGGACCGCTGCTGATGTTCAGCAACACCGACTGCCGCATTCTGCTGAGTCGCCGGCAGGAAGAGATGCCGTTCTACACCCGCTACGTCGACGGCGATCTGCTCTGCTTCGTCCACAACGGCAGCGGCCTGCTCGAAACCGAGTTCGGCCCGCTGCGCTACCGGCAGGGCGACTGGGTCTACCTCCCCAAGGCATGCACCTGGCGCCAGATACCCGATGGCGAGACGACCCTGCTGATGATCGAGGCGACCGACGAGTTCCGCGTCCCTCCCCCGGGCACCCTGGGCCGCCACTTCCCGTTCGACCCGGCACAGGCGACCATCCCCGACCCGGAACCCATCGAGGACGACGGCCGGGACCAGTACGAGGTCCGGCTCCTGCACCGGGAAATTGACGGTAGCGATTCGACAACGCTGTACTACCAACACAATCCGATCGACGTCGAGGGCTGGCGCGGTGACAACTTCGCCTTCACCTTCAACATCGCCGACTACACCGTCGTCACCTCCGACAGCGTGCACCTGCCGCCGACCGTGCACCTGTTCATGCAGGCCACGGGCGTCTACGTGATGAACTTCCTGCCCAAACCCGCCGAAACGGTCCCCGGCACCGAACGCACACCGTGGTATCACCGCAACGTCGACTATGACGAGATCGCGTTCTTCCACGGCGGCTCGCTGTATGGCATACCGATGCCGCCGGGCCTGATTTCGCATGCGCCGCAAGGAGTTCACCACGGAGCCCCGGAGAAGGCACGCGAACGCGCCCGTCGCAAATTCGACGAATACTCCAGCGTCGACTGGCAGGTGATCGCCATCGACACCCGCCGGCGACTGACACCCTCGGCCGAAATTCTGGCCAACGATCTAGGACAGCACTGAGGAAAACCAGGACAACTTTGAAATGAAACAAGCCGTCAAGCACGACTACGAACGCATCCCGTACCTGGTTGCGTTCCAGAACAATTCCGGTGTCCGCGACGTTTACGGTGGGCTGGCCGAGATCACCGTCCTGGAAAGCTATCTGCTCAAGCCCAAGGACAAGCCGTCAGACACCGTGCTGGTGTTCATGCACCCCATCGGCGGGGGCGCCTACCTGCCGATGATCAATGCGCTGGCCCGCGCCGGCCACCACGTCATCTACTGCAACAGCCGGTTCCGCGGGACGGATTCGGCCCTGATGATGGAAAAGGTCGTCGAGGATCTCGGCGAGTGCATCAAAGACGCCAAGAACCGGTTGGGCTACCAGAAGGTGGTGCTGGCCGGCTGGAGCGGCGGCGGCTCGCTGTCGGTGTTCTATCAGCAACAGGCGCAAAAGCCCACGATCACGGCCAGCCCGTCCGGCGACGGACCTGACCTGACCCAACTGGACCTGATTCCGGCCGACGGCATCATGCTGCTCGCCGCCCACATCAGCCGACACGGCACGCTGACGGAGTGGCTGGACGCGTCGATACTCGACGAATCCGACCCCACCAAGCGCGATCCCGAATTAGACCTCTACAACCCGGACAACCCCAACCAGCCGCCATACAGCGAGGAGTTCCTGCAGCGGTATCGCCAGGCGCAGATCGACCGCAATCGCCGCATCACCGCCTGGGTGAAGGACAAGCTGGACGAGTTGCGCGCTGCCGGCCGGCCCGAGGAAGAGTTCTGCTTCGTCGTACACGGCACCATGGCCGACCCGCGCTGGCTGGACCCGAACGTCGACCCCAACGAGCGCACCCCGGGCACCTGCTACCTGGGCGACCCGCGGGTAGTGAACATGAGCCCGGTCGGGCTGGCCCGGTTCTCGACGCTGCGCGGCTGGCTGTCGCAATGGAGCTACGACGACGCGCGCGGTGACGGTGTGGCCTGCGGCCCCGACATCGCCGTCCCCGCGCTGGTCATCGGTAACCTTGCCGATGACGCGTGCACACCCAGCCACACCCGACGCCTCTTCGAAGCGATCGGTCATCCGGACAAGGAGATGTACGAAATTTCCGGAGCCACACACTATTACGCGGGTCCTGACCAACGGGACAAGTTGCGGGAGGCCGTCGGCATCGTCACCGACTGGCTGACCCGGCACGACTTCGCGGGGGCAGAGTGACAGGTCCCACCGGAGCACTGGACGGTATCCGGGTGCTCGAGCTGGGCACCCTGATCGCGGGCCCGTTCGCCGGACGACTGCTCGGCGACATGGGTGCCGAGGTTATCAAGGTGGAACCACCCGGCGCCCCAGATCCGCTACGCACCTGGGGCCAAGCCGAACTGGACGGGCAGCACGTCTTCTGGACGGTCCATGCCCGCAACAAGAAGGCGATCACCCTCGACCTGCGCCGGCCGCGTGGGCGCGAGTTGTTTCTCGAGCTGGTGGACAAATCTGACATCGTCGTCGAGAACTTCCGACCGGGCACGCTAGAGAAGTGGAACCTGGGCTATGACGTGCTCAGCCAACGCAACTCGGGCATCATCCTGGTCCGGGTGTCGGGCTACGGACAGACCGGACCCGACGCGCGCAAGGCCGGTTACGCCTCTGTCGCCGAGGCGGCCAGCGGCTTGCGCCACCTCAACGGGTTTCCCGGTGGCCCCCCGCCGCGACTTGCCCTGTCACTCGGCGACAGCCTGGCCGGCATGTTCGGCGCACAGGGCGCGCTGGCTGCCCTCTATCGCCGCAGCGTGACCGGGCACGGCCAAGTCGTTGACGTCGCGTTGACCGAATCATGCCTGGCCGTGCAGGAATCCACGATCCCGGACTATGACGTGGGCGGCGTGGTACGGGGACCGTCGGGCACCCGACTGGAAGGTATCGCGCCGTCCAACATCTACCGCAGCGCCGACGGGTCCTGGGTGGTGATCGCGGCCAACCAAGACACCGTGTTCGCGCGTCTCTGCCAGGCGATGGACCGCCCGGAACTGGCCACCGACGAGCGATTCGCCACCCACGGCGCCCGCGGACGCAATCAGGATGAGCTGGACAAGATCATCGGCGCGTGGGCGGCCGAGCGACAGCCCGCCGACATCATCGAAACCCTTTCCGCCGCAGGCGTAATCGCCGGGCCGATCAACACCGTCGCCGAAGTGGTCAACGATCCGCAACTGCGGGCCCGCGGCATGCTGGTCGAACACTTCGATGAGCGCCTGCAGCGCCCCGTGCTGGGACCGGGGATCGTGCCGGTGTTGTCGGAGTCCCCGGGCGGCGTCCGCAACGCCGGCCCCGCCTATCCGGGCCAACACAACGACGACATCTATGGCGGACTGCTGGGCAAGACAGACGATGAGCTTGCCGAATTGCGTGCCGAAGAGGTGATCTGAAATGACGCATATCGTCATTCGCGAGGTGGCGCTACGCGACGGTCTGCAGATCGAGAAACCAATCCCGTTGTCGGCCAAGTTGGAACTGCTTTCAGCCGTGGCGGCCACGGGGGTCCGTGAGGTGGAGGCGACGGCGTTCGTCTCCCCCTCGAAGGTGCCGTCGATGGCCGACGCCGCCGAACTGGCGGCCGAACTGCACAACTACCCCGACATCGATTTTTCGGCCCTGGTGGCCAGCCCGAACGGCGCCAAGCGGGCGATCGCGGCGGGGTTCCGCTCGATCGAGTACGTGGTGGCCGCCGACGATACGTTCAGCATGAAAAACGTCGGGCGCACCAGCGCCGAGGCCACCGAACAGATCGCGGACATCGTCGCGATCGCGCACGGCAGCGATGTCGCCGTCGAGGTCATCGTCGCCACCGCATGGGACTCCCCCTTCGAGGGACCCACCCCGCCCCAGCGCGTGCTCGATATCGCCGCCGCGGCACGCGACCAGGGTGTCGACCGCTTCTCCATCGCCGACACCATCGGCACCGCCACCCCCGGTCGAGTCAGTTCGCTTATCGCACAACTTCGTCCGGTGATCGGCGACCTCCCGCTGGGCGGCCATTTCCATAACACCCGTGGAGCGGGCCTGGCCAGCGCTTATGCGGCGGTCACCGCCGGCGTTACCCGACTGGACGCCTCCGCCGGCGGCCTCGGCGGTTGCCCGTTTGCGCCGGGCGCCACCGGCAACATCGCCACCGAGGATCTGGTGTATCTCCTGGTCGACAGCGGGTTCGAGGTCGACATCGACCTGGCCGCCGCGATCGCTGCCGCCGAAGTCGCGAAATCGGTTGTCGGACATGACTTGCCCAGCGCACTGTTGCGTGCGGGCGACCGGATTCGCAGCTGATGCCCGCCAGCACGCTCAGCGCCAAGGGTCGCCAAACGCGGGAGGCGATCGAA
The DNA here is from genome assembly GCF_002086275.1 of Mycobacterium intermedium. Taxonomy (GTDB): domain Bacteria; phylum Actinomycetota; class Actinomycetes; order Mycobacteriales; family Mycobacteriaceae; genus Mycobacterium; species Mycobacterium intermedium. The sequence goes on from NZ_MVHT01000007.1 coordinate 95,707, forward strand.
CAGGCAGCCCGAAAGCTGTTTGCTGAGCGTGGCTTTCACGGAACCACATTGGCCGACATCACCTCGGCCGCGGGAAAATCGTCAGCGGTCTTCTACCGGTACTTCACCGACAAGGAAGATCTGCTGGCCGCGCTGGCGGAGTCGTTTCTGCACGAGGTCGTCGCACCGTCCGGCCGAAACGTGTCGCTGCCGGGGTCGCCGAACGACGACACGTTTTTCATCGCGGCGGTCACCGGCTACTGGAACATGTTCAAACAGAACATCGGCATCATGATCGCCGTCGCCCAATTGGCCGCCACCCAGCAGCGTTTCGCTGCCGTCCAGAACGAGTTCCGGCGGTTCGGTATGGACATAGTGGCCGCCTCGGTCCGCCGGGCGCAGGAGCAGGGCTATGCGGCCGACCTCAACGCCGAACACATCGCCGCCGCGATAGCCTTGCTCTTCGAGAACTTCACGACCGTCTTCGTCGGCTCATCGGGACAGGACGGCCCGCGGGGGCTGGGGGTCACGATCAGCGATGAGGATGCCATCAAGACATTGTCGACGGTCTGGAAGAAGACACTGTACGGCGGGTGAGGAGATCGTTGACCGGGGTCGAAGAGCTACCCGTCAAGTTGCGTGCGGTGATAGCCGGCGCGCTGAAGTTGGACGCGGCGAGCATCACGATTGAGAACCTGCGCCCGGTGCATCGCAACTACGGGGCCGCCGCCTGGGCATTCGACGCCACCAGCCCGGCCGGGCGCAGCACGCTGGTACTGCGCCTCGAGCCCGTGAATCGCAGTTCCGTCGAGGCCGCCCCGCAACTGCAGGCTCACGCCCTGTTCAGCGCCAAGGTGATGGGGGTTCCGGTGCCGCACGTAGTTGCCGTCGACGACTCCGACGCCACGCTGGGTCGCCCTTACGTGATCATCGAAATGCCCAGGGGTGAAACGGAATACTCAGTGATTGTGCGCCAGCTCGACCGTGCCGGCCGACACGCCGGCGGGCGCGCGCAACTGCTGCGACAGTGTGCGCTCGTGCTGTCCCGCATCCATCGGATCCCGACCGCTGAGCCGGAGAAGTCCCGCCAGGACCGCCTCGCGATCTACCGCGCATCACTCGACGCCCTGGACGATGTGCCCGCCGCCTTCGAATGGGCTTACCGCTGGCTTATCACCCACCAGCCACCTCCATCGCCCGCGGTCGTGGTCAATGGCGACTTCCGCATGGGAAATCTCGCGGTCGATGGCATGCAGCTGAGCGCCGTACTCGGGTGGAGATATCTACACGTCGGCGACGCCAACGAAGACCTGGCCTGGTTCTGTGACCGGGCGTGGCGCTACGGCGCCCCGTTGACCAGGGGCGCAGGAGGTCTGGGCAGCATCGACACCTTCCTGCGTGCCTACGAAGAAGCCAGCGGGACTACCGTCGACCAGGTGAAGTTTCACTGGTGGCGAGTGATGGCGGCGCTGCTGCGGGGAATCGTGAACTGCTCGGAGGCCCAGATCGGGCGGACGGCTCAGATTCCCTCGATGAGGGCGGCCATCATGGGCCGCCGGATCTGCGAAACCGAATGGGATCTGCTCAACCTCATCGGCGAGGGAACGGGCAAATGAGTTCGGCCGAGTCCCCGTTCCGCGACCGCACTGCCACCGAGTTGCTGGCGTTGGTCACCCAGTTCCTGGAAGACCATGTCCTGCCGGCCGCCGCCGCCAGCCCGCACAGCCACGACGAAATCGCCGCGGCCGTGGACGCGCTGCGCATCGTCGAACGCGAAATGCTCAGCGACCCGGCCGGCGACGCAACCTCCCGCGCCGCGCTGGCCCGCCTCGGCTTCTCCGACGAAGCCCAACTGGCAACGGCGATTCGCAATGGCGATCTCGATGACCGCGCCGCCGAGGTCAGCTCATGCTTGCGGACCCTGGCAAGACAGCGGCTGTTGGTCACCAATCCCGGATACCAAAACGAATAAGCCGCACCGCTAACAGAGGAGATATCAACGTGGATTTCACCCTCCCCGAACACCTTCCGGGTCTACTCGCGGAGATGGACGACTTCATCGAGACCGAGATCAAACCGCTGGAGCGCGAAAACATCCAGTTCTTCGACCATCGTCGGGAAAATGCCCGCACCGACTGGGACAATGGCGGCATCCCGCGGCGGGAATGGGAAGATCTGCTCGCCGAAATGCGCAGGCGCGCCGACAAGGCCGGCTGGCTGCGTTATGGCCTGCCGTCGCGATTCGGTGGCCGCGACGGAACCAACCTGGACATGGCGGTCATCCGGGAACACCTGGCGCACAAAGGCCTTGGATTGCACAACGATCTGCAGGACGAGTCGTCGATCGTCGGCAATTTCCCGCAAGTCATCATGATGGACCGATTCGGCACCGAAGAACAGAAGAAGGAGTGGACCGAGGCGCTGATCACCGGCGAGCGGTCGATGGCATTCGGGTTGACCGAACCCAAGCACGGGTCGGACGCCACGTGGCTGGAGACCACCGCGGTCAAGGATGGTGACGGCTGGATCATCAACGGCGCCAAGCGGTTCAACACCGGCGTACACCGTGCCACCCACGACCTCGTGTTCGCCCGCACTTCGGGTGAGCCCGGGCAAGCCGTGGGCATCACCGCGTTCCTGGTGCCCACCGACACCCCAGGCTTCACCGTGCCGTACTACTGGTGGACGTTCAACATGCCCACCGACCACGCCGAGGTCGAACTCAAGGACGTCCGGGTCCCCAGCGACGCGGTGCTGGGCGAGGTCGACCGCGGCCTCGAGGTGGGTCAGACGTTCCTGCACGAGAACAGGATTCGCCAGGCCGCCAGCAGCCTCGGCGCCGCGCAGCACTGCATCGAGCGAGCCGTGGCCTACGCCGGCGAACGCATCGTATTCGGCAAGCCCCTCGCGGTGAACCAGGCCGTGCAGTGGCCGCTGGTCGAGCTGCAGACCGAGGCGCAGATGGTGCGCCTATTGGTGTATTACGCAGCCACGCAACTGGACAGCAACCATCACATGGAGGTGTCCGACAAGGTGTCGATGGCCAACTACCGGGCGAATCGTCTGGTTTGCGAAGCCGCCGACCGCGCGATGCAGGTCTGCGGCGGCGTCGGTTACAGCCGACACGAGCCGTTCGAGCACATCTATCGCCACCACCGTCGCTACCGCATCACCGAGGGCGCCGAAGAAATCCAGATCCGCCGAGTTGCGCAGCGGCTGTTCAAGTTCGGCAGGAAGTGACCCCAGAAGTGACCACCGTGACGCTGACGGACAGCTTGGTTGCCCTGCTCACCTCGGTGATGCGCACCGACGTGACGGTGGCCAACCTGCGCCCGCTGACCGGTGGCGCCAGCAGGACGACGTGGGCGTTCGACGCCGTCACCGAAGGGGGCAGTCGACCGCTGATCCTGCGCACCGGGCCGCCCGATGACGTGCACGCGAGCATGGAACTGGAAGCGCGGGTGCAGGCGGCGGCAGCGGCGGCGGGGGCGCCCGTGCCGCATGTCCTGGTCGCCGACAATTCCCCTGCGACACTGGGAAATCCGTTTCTGATCTGCGACGAGATCAAGGGCGAGACCATCGTCCGGCGCATCCAGCGTCAGCTCGACGACCCGGGCCGTGAGCGGCTGCTGACCCAGTGCGCCCGCGCCGTGGCGGCCATCCACCGGGCGGCTGCCGGCGACCCGGAACTGGTCCACGAGGACCCGGTCGCGCAGTGGCGGGAGCGACTGGACGAGATGGGCGACACCACCGCCACTTTCGAATGGACCTTCCGCTGGCTGACCGCGCACCGACCGGCCCCCTCGCCGCCGGTTCTGGTGCACGGTGACTTCCGGATGGGAAATCTCATCGTCGACGGATCGGACCTCGCCGCGGTGCTGGATTGGGAGCTGGTGCACGTCGGCGAGACCTACGAGGACTTGGCCTGGTTCTGCGTGCGGGCCTGGCGATTCGGCGCGCCCGCCAGTCTCGGGGCCGGCGGTCTGGGCAGCATCGAAAGCTTTCTGCGCGCCTACGAGGACGCCGGTGGTACGGCGATAGACCGCAAGGCATTTCGATGGTGGTTGGTGCTGGCCACCCTGCGCTGGGGAATCATCTGCCGATACCAGGCGGAGCGCCACTTGAGCGGGCAGACTCGATCGGTGGAATTGGCGACGATAGGTCGGCGGGTGTGTGAGAACGAGTGGGATCTGATCCAGCTGCTCAAGGAGGACCGGGCATGACTCATGGCCGTCCGACCGCGGCGGAACTGGTGGCAGCCGTCGCCGAGTTCCTGGAAGGCGAAGTCCGAGAGGCGACCAGCGGCCAGGTCAACTTCCACGCCAGGGTGGCCGCCAACGCGTTACGCATCGTGGAACGCGAACTTCTCGGCCCCGCCGAAGCCTCCGAGGTCCGGTCGTCGCTCGTCGAACTCGGCTTCGCCGACGAGGCCAGCCTGGCCGCCGCGATCCGGGCCGGCCGGCTCGACGGCCGCGACGAGGCGGTCCTGAACTGCCTGAGCGCCTTGGTACGACATCGGTTGGCGGCCGCCCACCCCGGTTACGACAGCGAATAGGAGTGACTCGTATGCCCGCTGGCGACGACGCGAGCAAGGCCCAAATCCTCGACGTGGCCGACAGGCTGTTCGCGGCGATCGAGAAAACCGACATTGCGACGGTCGAACGGATGTGGAGCGACGACATCTTGGTGTGGCGGCCGGGCGCCCGTCGCGACGATGACAAGCGGCGCGCGCTGCGGGTGATCGAGTGGTTCATCTCGGTCACCACCGAGCGTCGCTATGAGATTCTCGACCGCCAGGTCTTCGACAACGGCCCCACTGGCACCGGCAGGGGGTTCGTCCAGCAACATGTGCTGCATGCGACCGGTACCGCGGGCCAGACGATCGCCCTGCGGGTTTGCATCGTGATCAAGCTGGACATAGATGGTTTTATCAACCGTATCGACGAGTACTTCGACCCCGCCGACATCGCGGTGCTACTTACTTAGGCTTCAACGGATAGACAGCGAGGCAGACGATGACGACGCTGGAAACCTTGCTCAGCGATCCTGACGCGACCGGTGCATGGAATCTCGTCGCAGACCGCTCGGTCGTCGGTTTCAAGATCAAGAACATGTGGGGCCTCATCCCCGTCAAGGGCGAGTTCCACGAGCTCAGCGGGCGCGGCGAGCTGTCCAGCGACGGAGCGGTCACCGGTCACCTGGAAATCGAGGTCGCGTCGCTGCGCACCGGTATCAAGGCCCGAGACAAGCACCTGCTGTCGGCCGATTTCTTCGACGCGGACCGCTATCCGCAGATCCGCGTCGTGGTCAGCGCGCTGCGGCCGACCCAAGGCAAAGGCGCAGACCTGAAGGCAACCTTCACCATCAAAGGCGTCACCGATCCGGTTCCGCTGCCGGCCACGATCACCGAACTCAGCGATGGTTCGGTGCGGATCTTCGGGGAAGCCAAGATCGATCGGGCTCAGTTCGGCGTCGACTGGAACAAGCTCGGCATGATCGCCCCGATCGTGACTACAACGGCCGAACTGATCTTCGTGCAGGCGGCGCAGTAGCATCTAGCACCGTGCCCGACTCCACTGAGAAACTGCGGATCCTGGTATACAGCGACAACGTCCACACCCGCGAGCAGGTGATACAGGCATTGGGCAAGCGCCTGCACCCGGATCTACCCGAGTTGAGCTACGTCGAGGTAGCGACCGGGCCCATGGTCATCCGGCTTATGGACGAGGGTGGCATCGATCTGGCCATCCTCGACGGTGAGGCCACGCCCACCGGAGGTATGGGAATCGCCAAGCAGCTCAAGGATGAGTTGACGACGTGTCCGCCCATTTTGGTACTCACCGGTCGCCCGGACGATGCCTGGCTGGCCAGTTGGTCACGAGCCGAGGCTGCGGTGCCCCATCCGATCGACCCGATCGTGCTGGGCCGCACCGTGCTGGGTCTGCTGAAGACGCCGACGCACTAGCCGCCGCGTATTTGCAGCTGCTGCTCTTCCTCTTCCTCAACCTGGGGACGGAATTCCTTCGGCTCCGGCCGGAGCGTAGGCGCCTTCTCCTCGGCAGCCTCTTCGTCCTTGGCCTTCGCCCCGACTCGTAAACCCGCCTCCGGAATTCCAGAGACTCGGGTGCGGGTTGCCTGCGTGGTCGCCGCTCCCGGCGCCGCCTTGGCCGCAGCTTCCGGGTCCGCGGTGGCCAGCACGCTCATCGCCGGAACCTCTGGGGTGACTTCCACGCCTTCTTCGGCCGCTTCGGCTTCCAACGCGGCTTCTTCCGCTTCTGCAGCCCGCTTGGCCTCGGCTTCTTCTTCTTCCTTGGACTTGGGCCCCTTGACCGGACCGGCATTGATGACGCCCGACTGGCCGCTGTTGGCGGCCATGGCGGCCATGGCCATCGGGCCGGCCATCATCGCCGGACTCATCATCATGCCGGGGTTGGCCGCGGTCATTCCGCCGCCGGCGGCCGCCGTATAGCCGCCCGCGCTCACCGCCCCCGCGGACGGGTCGCCCTGGGTGAGGCCGGCGCCGGTATTCGCCCCGAGCAGGTCCTGCGCGCCGCCGGCGACGGGTCCACCGCCGCTGGCAGCAACACCGCCGCCGCCACTGGCGACAGCCTGCTCGCCACCGCCACCCCCGGCGACACCGGTGCCGGCGGCACCTGCGGCCAGCGCCCCGCCCCCGGTCTCGGCACCGGCGCCGTTGGCCCCGCCCAGACCGGGAAGCCCCTTGAGCACAGCGCTCCACGGCACGACTTGCGCCGCCACCGACGAGACCCCGGAGTAGTAACCGGACATGGCGGCCACGTCCGCGGCCCACATCTCCTCATACAAGCTCTCGGCGAAAGCGATCGCCGGCGCGTTCTGACCGAAGAGGTTCGTCATCACCAGCTGCACGAAGGCGTCGCGGTTCTGCGCGACCGCCTGCGGGAGCACGGTTGCGGCCTTGGCCGCCTCGAACATGCTGGCCACCGCCCGCGCCTGCGCCGATGCCCCGGCCGACTGCGACGCCGCCGCCGACAACCACCCGGCGTAGGGCGCAGCTGCGGCGGCCATCGCCTGCGCCGCCGGTCCCTGCCACGCCTGACCAGCCAACCCAGCGGTCACCGACTGAAATGCCTGTGCCGCGGCGGACAACTCGTCGGCGAGTCCCTCCCAGGCCGCGGCTGCAGCCAACATCGGCCCGGAACCGGCGCCCAAGAACATGCGCAACGAGTTGATTTCCGGCGGCAGCGTGAAAAAGCTCACAGCTCCATTCCTCCCAGCTGACTAACCGGTGAATTCAGAGCGTAACAACATATGCTCCGCAATTCGCTGGTTTGGCCAATCATATATCCCAGCTGCGGATACCTCCTCCGAGCCGGACGCGCAACCCGGGATTCGACGGGTGTCCAGTTGCTGACCCCCAACATGTGCGCTGTGTGACGCACGACTATGTTGATGGTTATTGTGACGGCCCACACGCCCGGGTCCGTCGCAGCAGCCCCGCTACCGCCCGGCCGCCGTGCTGGCGGCCCCCATACGACGGATCTGGAGCGAGTTGAACGTCTACGTACCCATTCTGGTCCTGGCCGCGCTTGCCGCCGTCTTCGCAGTGGGCTCGGTGGTACTCGCGAGCATCGTCGGCCCGTCCCGCTACAACCGGTCCAAACAGGCCGCGTACGAATGCGGGATCGAGCCCACCGACATGACTTCCCGTGTGCCCGCGGGGCAGGCGGCGGCCGGCCAGCGTTTTCCGATCAAGTACTACCTGACCGCGATGCTGTTCATCGTGTTCGACATCGAAATCGTGTTCCTCTACCCGTGGGCGGTCACCTTTGACTTCCTGGGCAGGTTCGCGCTGGTTGAAATGGTCATTTTCATGCTCACGGTGTTCGTGGCGTACGCGTATGTGTGGCGCCGCGGAGGCCTGACCTGGGATTGAGGTAAGGACGTGGGTCTCGAAGAACAATTACCCGGCGGGATCTTGCTGTCGACCGTCGAAAAGGTGGCGGGTTACGTTCGCAAGAACTCGCTGTGGCCGGCCACATTCGGGTTGGCCTGCTGCGCCATCGAGATGATGGCGACCGCCGGGCCGAGGTTCGACATCGCGCGGTTCGGAATGGAGCGGTTCTCCGCGACACCGCGGCAGGCGGACCTGATGATCGTCGCCGGACGCGTCAGCCAGAAGATGGCGCCGGTGCTGCGCCAGGTCTACGACCAGATGGCCGAGCCGAAATGGGTTCTGGCCATGGGCGTCTGCGCGTCGTCGGGCGGGATGTTCAACAACTACGCGATCGTGCAGGGCGTAGACCACGTCGTGCCGGTGGACATCTACCTGCCCGGTTGCCCACCCCGGCCGGAAATGCTGCTGCACGCAATCCTGAAGTTGCACGAGAAGATCCAGGAGATGCCGCTGGGTGTCAACCGGGAGCGTGCCATCGCCGAAGCCGAAGAGGCGGCGTTGTCGGCCCGGCCCACCATCGAGATGCGCGGGTTGCTGCGATGAGCTCACCGGACCACGACCCGCAGGGAGCGACGCTGACTCCGACGGGAACGGATGTCCCGCCTGCCGGAGGACCCCCCAGTGAAGAGGTGATCAACGTCCGCCGCGGCATGTTCGGCGTGCAAGGCACCGGCGACACCTCCGGATATGGGCGCCTGGTCCGCAAAGTCACCCTCCCGGGTGGCACGCCGAGACCGTACGGCAGCTACTTCGACGAGGTCGTCGACCGGTTGGAAGAAGCGCTGCAGCGTGACGGACTCGAATTCGACGAGACGATAGAGAAGGTCGTCGTCTACCGCGACGAGTTGACCCTGCACGTCACCCGGGACCGACTGCCTCACGTTGCTCAGCGCCTGCGGGACGAACCCGAACTGCGCTTCGAACTCTGCCTGGGTGTGAACGGGGTGCACTACCCCAACGAGACGGGCCGGGAACTGCACGCCGTCTACCCGTTGCGGTCGATCACCCACGGCCGCCGACTGCGGCTGGAAGTGTCTGCGCCAGACAGTGATCCGCACATCCCGTCGCTCTACGCCGTCTACCCGACCAACGACTGGCACGAGCGCGAGACCTACGACTTCTTCGGAATCATCTTCGACGGCCATCCGTCGCTGACCCGCATCGAGATGCCGGACGACTGGCACGGCCACCCGCAGCGCAAGGACTACCCCCTGGGCGGCATCCCGGTCGAATACAAGGGCGCCAAGATACCTCCGCCCGACGAGCGCAGGGGCTACAACTAGTGACCCCAAAACGACGGAAAATGACCCGAAACGACGGAAAAGAAGAATGACCGATACCGCCGAGACAGTCCTGTTGGCCGGCGGCCAGGACTGGGACCAAGTCATCGAAGCCGCACGCAATGCGGATCCCGGCGAACGCATCGTCGTCAACATGGGGCCCCAGCATCCGTCCACCCACGGGGTGTTGCGGCTGATCCTCGAGATCGAAGGCGAGACCATCACCGAGGTCCGCTGCGGAATCGGCTACTTGCACACCGGAATCGAGAAGAACCTCGAGTTCCGGTACTGGACCCAGGGCGTCACGTTCGTGACCCGGATGGATTACCTGTCACCGTTTTTCAACGAGGTCGCGTACTGCCTGGGCGTGGAGAAGCTGCTCGGCATCACCGACGAAATCCCCGAGCGGGTGAACGTCATCCGGGTGATGCTGATGGAGCTCAACCGAATCTCGTCGCATCTGGTCGCATTGGCCACCGGCGGCATGGAACTTGGCGCGATGACCGCCATGTTCATCGGTTTCCGGGCGCGCGAGATCGTGCTGACCATCTTCGAGCACATCACCGGTCTGCGGATGAACCACGCGTACATCCGCCCGGGCGGGCTGGCCCAGGACCTGCCGCCCAATGCCGTTGACTACATTGCCGAACAGCTCAAGGCGCTGAAGGTCCCGCTGCGCGAGATGGGCGAGTTGCTCAACGAAAACGCCATCTGGAAAGCGCGCACCCAGGACATCGGCTACCTGGACCTGGCTGGCTGCATGGCACTGGGCGTCACCGGCCCGATCTTGCGCTCGACCGGTCTGCCGCACGACTTGCGCCGGGCCGAACCGTATTGCGGGTACGAGAACTACGACTTCGATGTGATCACCGACGACTCGTGTGATTCGTACGGGCGCTACATGATTCGCGTCAAAGAGATGTGGGAGTCAGTGAAGATCGTCGAGCAGTGTCTGGACAAGCTGCGGCCGGGGCCGACCATGGTCGAGGACCGCAAGATCGCCTGGCCGGCCGACCTGTACGTCGGACCCGACGGCATGGGCAACTCACCCGAGCACATCGCCAAGATCATGGGCGGTTCGATGGAAGCGTTGATTCACCACTTCAAGCTGGTCACCGAGGGCATCCGGGTCCCGGCCGGCCAGGTCTACGTGGCCGTGGAGTCCCCACGCGGCGAACTCGGCGTGCACATGGTCAGCGACGGCGGTACCCGCCCCTACCGCGTGCACTACCGGGATCCCTCCTTCACCAACCTGCAGTCGGTGGCCGCGATGTGCGAGGGCGGGATGGTTGCCGACCTGATCACCGCGGTCGCGAGCATCGACCCGGTCATGGGCGGGGTGGACCGATGACAGAGCCGGGTACGGGGCCTGTTCAAAAAGGGGGGGCCGGGGAGCGGGTCTTCATCCGCCTGGGACCGCCGCCGGAGGAACCCAACCAGTTCGTGGTCGAGGGCGCACCGCAGTCGTATCCGCCCGACGTGCAGGCCCGCCTCGAGGTCGAGGCGAAGGAGATCATCGGCCGCTACCCGAGCAAGCGCTCGGCGCTGCTGCCGTTGCTGCATCTGGTCCAGGGCGAGGATTCCTACCTGACGCCGGCGGGTCTGCAGTTCTGCGCCGAACAACTCGGACTGACCGGCGCCGAAGTGTCGGCGGTGGCGTCCTTCTACACCATGTATCGCCGCGGTCCCACCGGCAAATACCTGGTCGGCGTCTGCACGAACACGTTGTGCGCCGTCATGGGCGGTGACGCCATCTTCGACGACCTCAAGGAACACCTCGGCGTCGGCAACGATGAGACCACCGAGGACGGGTCGGTCACGTTGCAACACATCGAGTGCAACGCCGCCTGCGACTACGCGCCGGTGGTGATGGTGAACTGGGAGTTCTTCGACAACCAGACCGTCGAGTCCGCGCGCGAACTGGTCGACTCGCTGCGTACCGACCAGCCCAAAGCGCCCACTCGCGGCGCCCCGCTGTGTACCTTCCGCCAGACCTCGCGCATCCTGGCCGGCCTGCCCGACCCCCGTCCCGACGAAGGGCAGGGCGGCGCCGGCGACGCCACGCTGGCCGGCTTGCGCGTGGCGCAGGAGAACGGGATGCAGGCACCCGAAGTTGATGGACAGGACAAATCGGAGGCCGGCGATGACTAGCGCCCCGGCGACGCCACTGACCCCGGTGCTCAGCCGCTTCTGGGACGACCCGCAGTCGTGGACCCTGGACACGTACCTGCGCAATGACGGCTACAAGGCCCTGGAAAAGGCCCTGGCCATGGAGCCCGACGCCGTGATAGCCGCGGTGAAGGACTCGGGCCTGCGCGGCCGCGGCGGAGCGGGCTTCTCGACCGGCACCAAGTGGTCCTTCATTCCGCAGGGCGACAGCGGCCCCGCGGCCAAGCCGCACTATCTGGTGGTCAACGCCGACGAGTCGGAACCGGGTACGTGCAAAGACATTCCGTTGATGTTGGCGACGCCGCACGTGCTCGTCGAGGGCGTCATCATCGCCTCGTATGCGATCCGGGCCAGCCACGCGTTCATCTACGTGCGCGGCGAGGTGGTGCCGGTGCTGCGCAGGCTGCAGAACGCGGTCGCCGAGGCCTATGCCGCCGGTTACCTCGGGCGCGACATCAAGGGCTCCGGCTTCGATCTGGAACTGGTGGTCCACGCGGGAGCCGGCGCCTACATCTGCGGCGAGGAAACGGCGCTGCTGGACTCACTGGAAGGTCGGCGCGGCCAGCCGCGGCTGCGGCCGCCCTTCCCCGCCGTGGCCGGGCTGTACGGCTCGCCCACGGTGATCAACAACGTCGAGACCATCGCCAGCGTGCCGTCCATCATCTTCAATGGCGTCGACTGGTTCCGGTCCATGGGTAGCGAGAAATCGCCTGGCTTCACGCTGTATTCGTTGTCCGGACACGTGACCCGCCCCGGCCAGTACGAGGCACCACTGGGTATCACGCTGCGCGAGTTGCTCGACTACGCCGGCGGGATTCGGGCGGGGCATCGGCTCAAGTTCTGGACGCCGGGCGGGTCGTCGACGCCGTTGCTCACCGATGAGCACCTCGACATACCGCTGGATTACGAGGGAGTCGGCTCGGTCGGCTCGATGCTGGGTACCAAGGCGCTGGAAATCTTCGACGAGACCACCTGCGTGGTGCGCGCGGTGCGGCGCTGGACGGAGTTCTACAAGCACGAGTCGTGCGGGAAGTGCACACCGTGCCGGGAGGGCACGTTCTGGTTGGACAAGATCTATGCGCGGCTGGAAAACGGCGGCGGCACCCGCGAAGACATCGACAAACTGTCAGACATCGCCGACGCCATCTTGGGTAAGTCGTTCTGCGCGTTGGGCGATGGCGCCGCCAGCCCGGTGATGTCGTCGATCAAGCATTTCCGGGACGAATACATCGCCCACATCGAAAAGGGCGGCTGCCCCTTCGACCCCCGAGACTCGATGTTGACGCCGAACGGAGCTAATGGGTGACGACACAGCCTGCCGACACGGAAAACCGGGTGGCTCAGCCCGAGATGGTCACATTGACCATCGACGACGTCGAAATCAGCGTCCCCAAGGGGACTTTGGTGATTCGCGCAGCCGAGCTGATGGGCATCCAGATCCCCCGGTTCTGCGACCACCCACTGCTGGACCCGGTCGGGGCCTGCCGGCAGTGCCTGGTCGAGGTTGAGGGACAACGCAAGCCGCTGGCCTCCTGCACCACCGTGGCCACCGACGACATGGTGGTGCGCACCCAACTCACCTCGAGTGCGGCCGACAAGGCCCAGCACGGCGTGATGGAACTGCTGCTGATCAACCATCCGCTGGACTGCCCGATGTGCGACAAGGGCGGCGAATGCCCGCTGCAGAACCAGGCAATGTCCAACGGCCGCGCCGACTCTCGCTTCACCGACACCAAGCGCACCTTCGCCAAACCGATAAACATCTCTTCGCAGGTCCTGCTGGACCGTGAGCGCTGCATCCTGTGCGCGCGCTGCACGCGGTTCTCGGAGCAGATCGCCGGAGACCCGTTCATCGACATGCAGGAACGCGGCGCGCTGCAGCAGGTCGGTATCTACGCCAACCAGCCCTTCGAGTCCTACTTCTCCGGCAACACGGTGCAGATCTGCCCGGTCGGGGCACTGACCGGAACGGCCTACCGATTCCGGGCCCGCCCGTTCGACCTGGTTTCGAGTCCGAGTGTGTGCGAGCACTGCGCGTCCGGCTGCGCCCAGCGCACCGACCACCGCCGCGGCAAGGTGCTGCGCCGACTCGCCGGTGACGACCCGGAAGTCAACGAGGAGTGGAACTGCGACAAGGGCCGGTGGGCGTTCACCTACGAGACCCAGCCGGATGTGATCACCACTCCCCTGATCCGCGACAGCGACGGCACGCTGCAACCGGCGTCCTGGGCGCACGCGATGGTGGCGGCGGCTCAAGGGCTCGAGGCCGCGCGCGGCCGCGCGGGTGTCCTGGTCGGCGGACGGGTCACCTGGGAGGACGCCTACGCGTATTCCAAGTTCGCGCGAATCGTGTTGCATACCAACGACATCGATTTCCGGGCCCGTCCCCACTCGGCGGAGGAGGCGGAGTTCCTCGCGGCGCGGGTCGCCGGGCGCCCGGTCAGCGTCAGCTACTCCGACTTGGAGTCGGCGCCGGTGGTCTTGCTCGTCGGGTTCGAACCGGAAGAAGAATCCCCCATCGTCTTCCTGCGACTGCGCAAGGCGGCCCGCAAACGCTCGCTCCCGGTGTACGCGATAGCACCGTTCGCCACCCGCGCGCTGCAGAAGATGTCCGGCCGGCTGCTGAAAACTCGCCCGGGTGAAGAGCCTTCGGCGCTCGACGGACTCGCGACCGGTGAGGTGGCAGAACTGCTGGCCAAGCCCGGCGCCGTCATCCTGGTCGGGGAACGGCTGGCCGCGGTGCCCGGCGGGCTGTCCGCCGCCGCACGGTTGGCAGACGCTACCGGTGCCCGACTGGCCTGGGTGCCACGGCGGGCCGGCGAACGCGGTGCCCTGGAAGCCGGGGCCCTGCCGGGACTGCTGCCCGGCGGCCGTCCGGTGGCCGACGACGACGCCCGATCGCAAGTGACTGCCGCCTGGCATGTCGACGAATTGCCCACCGCGCCAGGCCGCGACGCCGACGGCATCCTGGCCGCCGCCGCGGACGGTTCGCTCGGGGCCCTGGTCGTGGGCGGTATCGAGCCGGGCGACTTCGCCGACCCGGACGCGGTGCTGGCCGCGCTGGACGCCGCCGGCTTCGTGGTGAGTCTGGAGCTGCGGCACAGCGAAGTCACCGAACGCGCCGACGTGGTGTTCCCGATCGCGCCCGCGTCGCAAAAAGCCGGCGCCTTCGTCGACTGGGAAGGTCGCTACCGCGGTTTCGAGCCCGCGCTGCGCGGAACCACCCAAACGGCCCGACAGTCGGATCACCGGGTGCTCGACTCGCTGGCCGACGAGTTGGGCATCTACCTCGGCACGGCCAGCGTCGAAGCCGCCCGAGAGGAACTGGCCGCGCTGGGCCCCTGGGACGGCCGGCGCCCACCAGCCCCGAACGTCGATGCGCCAAACCCGGCCCAACCTGAGGCGGGCCAAGCCGTCTTGACCGGCTGGCGGATGCTGCTCGACAAGGGTCGCCTACAGGACGGTGAACCGCACCTGGCCGGTACCGCACGCAGACCCGTGGTGCGGCTGTCCCCCGATACGGCGGCCGAGATCAATGCCGCTGACGGCGATGAGGTGACGGTGAGCACGCAACGCGGCTCAATCACCTTGCCGCTCAAGATCACCGACCTCCCTGACCGGGTGGTGTGGCTTCCGCTCAACTCAGAGGGCTCAGCGGTGCACCGCCAGCTCGGCGTCAGCATCGGCAGCATCGTGAATATTGGAGTGCCGTCATGACTTCCCCGATCTTCGGACACGACCCCTGGTGGCTGGTGGGGGCCAAGGTATTGGCCGTCTTCGCGTTTCTCATGCTGACAGTGCTGGTGGCGATCCTGGCCGAACGCAAACTGCTGGGCCGGATGCAGTTGCGTCCGGGCCCGAACCGGGTAGGCCCGAAGGGCGCCCTGCAGAGCTTGGCCGACGGCGTCAAGCTGGCGCTCAAGGAAAGCATCACCCCGAGCGGCATCGATAAGTTCGTTTACTTTGCGGCACCGGTTATTTCGGCGATCCCGGCATTCACCGCCTTCGCGGTCATCCCGTTCGGTCCCGAAGTCTCGGTGTTCGGCCACCGCACCCCCTTGCAGATCACCGATCTACCGGTGGCCGTGTTGTTCATCCTCGCCATGTCCGCGATCGGCGTGTACGGGATCGTGTTGGGCGGCTGGGCATCCGGGTCCACCTACCCGCTGTTGGGCGGGGTGCGGTCCACAGCACAGGTGATTTCCTATGAGGTCGCCATGGGGCTGTCGTTCGCGGCGGTTTTCCTCTACGCAGGCAGCATGTCCACCTCGGAGATCATCGCCAAACAAGACCGGGTCTGGTACATCTTCCTGCTGGCACCGTCGTTCGTCGTCTACCTGGTCTCGATGGTGGGTGAAACCAACCGGGCGCCCTTCGACCTGCCCGAGGCCGAAGGCGAGCTGGTCGCCGGTTTCCACACCGAGTACTCGTCGCTGAAGTTCGCGATGTTCATGCTCGCCGAATACGTGAACATGACAACGGTTTCGGCGTTGGCCGCAACCATGTTCCTGGGCGGCTGGCGGGCACCGTGGCCGCTGAACATGTGGGCCGGCGCCAACACCGGCTGGTGGCCGGTGCTCTGGTTCGTCGGCAAGGTGTGGCTGTTCCTGTTCATCTACTTCTGGCTGCGCGCCACGCTGCCCCGGCTGCGCTACGACCAATTCATGGCGCTGGGCTGGAAGTTGCTGATTCCGGCGTCCCTGGTCTGGGTGATGATCGCGGGCGTCATCCGCGCGGCTAAGAACGAGGGTTTCCAGCACTGGACCCCGACCTTGGTCGTCAGCAGCGCCGTCGTCGCGATCTGGCTGCTGTTCTGGCTGCGAAAGCCGTTCAGCGCACCGAGTGCTCGCGCATCCGCACGGCGGGAACGCAAGGAACTCAAGCAACGCGAGGCCGAACTGGCCGACCTTGGCGTCGATCTTGGGCCGGCTTTCCCCACCCCGCCGCTGCCGACAAAGGAGAAAGTCCGTGGCTAAGTTTCTAGACTCCATCGCAGGTTTCGGCCTCACGTTTGGTTCGATGTTCAAGAAGACCGTCACCGAGGAGTATCCGGAGAAGCCCGGTCCGGTCGCACCGCGCTACCACGGCAGGCACCAACTCAATCGGTACCCCGACGGCTTGGAGAAATGCATCGGCTGCGAGCTGTGCGCCTGGGCCTGCCCGGCCGATGCGATCTACGTCGAGGGCGCGGACAACACCGAAGAGCAACGGTTTTCGCCCGGGGAACGCTACGGCCGGGTGTACCAGATCAACTACCTGCGCTGCATCGGTTGCGGCCTGTGCATCGAGGCGTGCCCCACCCGGGCGCTGACCATGACGAACGACTACGAGCTGGCCGACGACAACCGGGCCGACCTGATCTACGAGAAGGACCGACTGCTGGCGCCCCTGCTGCCCGGCATGACACCGCCTCCGCATCCCCGAACCGAGGGCGCCACCGACAAGGACTACTACCTGGGCAACGTGACCGCTGAGGGCTTGCGGCGGCGCGATGGCGCCGGACCTGACGCAAAAGCCGGAGCCAAAGCAGAAGCCGAAGTCGAAGCCGGAGCAGCGCAGTGATCACCGCAGTTGCCCACGACGTCATCGTGCGCACCTCGACCGGCGAAGCCGTGATGTTCTGGGTGCTGGGAACGATCGCAGTGCTCGGTGCGCTCGGGGTGGTGTTGGCGGTCAACGCCGTGTACTCGGCGATGTACCTGGCGGTGACCATGATCATCCTGGCCGTGTTCTACATCGCGCAGGACGCACTGTTCTT
The DNA here is from genome assembly GCF_002086275.1 of Mycobacterium intermedium. GTDB lineage: Bacteria > Actinomycetota > Actinomycetes > Mycobacteriales > Mycobacteriaceae > Mycobacterium > Mycobacterium intermedium. Next base: position 112,829 of record NZ_MVHT01000007.1, read on the forward strand.
GGGCGTCGTCCAAGTGGTGGTCTACACCGGCGCGGTCATGATGCTGTTCTTGTTCGTGCTGATGCTGATCGGCGTGGACTCGGCGGAATCGCTGAAGGAGACGCTGCGCGGCCAGCGCGTAGCCGCGGTCGCGACCGGCATCGGGTTCGGAATCCTGCTGATCGGCGGGATCGGCAACTACGCGACAGGCGGTTTCGACGGGCTGGCCACCGCCAACAGCCAAGGCAACGTCGAAGGCTTGGCGGTGCTCATCTTCACGCGCTATTTGTGGGCCTTCGAATTGACCAGCGCGCTGCTGATCACCGCCGCGGTCGGGGCGATGGTGTTGGCCCACCGCGAGCGCTTCGAGCGCCGCAAGACCCAGAAAGAACTGTCGAAGGAGCGTTTCCGGCCGGGCGGCCATCCCACTCCCCTGCCCAGCCCTGGCGTCTACGCGCGCCACAATGCGGTGGACGTCGCCGCGCTACTGCCTGACGGCTCCTACTCAGAGCTGTCCGTCTCGCGGCTCCTGCAGACTCGCGGGGCCGACGGCAAGCAAGCCCCCTCGCGCGAGGCTATCTCCGGCGTTTCCAAAGGCGGAAAATCATGAACCCGGCCAACTACCTTTACCTTTCGGCGCTGCTGTTCACCATCGGCGCATCAGGCGTGCTGTTGCGACGCAACGCGATCGTCATGTTCATGTGCGTCGAGCTCATGCTCAACGCCGTCAACCTGGCGTTCGTCACGTTTTCCCGCATGCACGGCAAGCTTGACGGACAGATGGTCGCGTTCTTCACGATGGTGGTGGCCGCCTGCGAGGTCGTCATCGGCCTGGCCATCATCATGACGATTTTCCGTGCCCGTAAATCGGCGTCGGTCGACGACGCGAATCTACTCAAAGGCTAAGAACGCCAAGATGACTGACTACACCTGGCTGCTGGTGGCGCTGCCCCTTGCTGGTGCCGCGATCTTGCTGTTCGGCGGTAGGCGAACCGACGCGTGGGGACATTGGTTGGGTTGCCTGGCTGCCCTGTCGGCGTTCGGGGTGGGCGCCACGCTGCTCGCGGACCTGCTCGGCCGCGCCGCGGATGACCGGGTGATCCACCAGAAGGTGTTCACCTGGATACCCGCCGGCGGGCTGCAGGTCGACTTCGGCCTCCAAATCGACCAGCTCTCAATGTGTTTCGTGCTGCTGATCTCCGGGGTCGGGTCGCTGATCCACATCTACTCGGTCGCCTACATGGCCGAGGATGAGGACCGCCGAAGGTTTTTCGGCTACCTCAACCTGTTCCTGGCCTCGATGCTGCTGCTGGTGATCGCCGACAACTACGTGCTGCTCTATGTCGGTTGGGAAGGCGTCGGCCTGGCGTCCTACCTGCTGATCGGGTTCTGGTACCACAAGCCGTCGGCGGCCACCGCGGCCAAGAAGGCGTTCGTGATGAACCGCGTCGGGGATGCCGGCCTGGCACTGGCCATGTTCTTGATGTTCGCCACCTTCGGGACCGTTTCCTACAGCGGTGTGTTCGCCGGCGTACCGGCCGCGAGCGAGGCAGTGCTCAACGTGACGGGACTGCTGCTGCTGCTGGGCGCCTGCGCGAAGTCCGCCCAGGTGCCCCTGCAGGCCTGGCTGGGTGACGCCATGGAAGGCCCCACCCCGGTGTCGGCGCTGATCCACGCGGCCACCATGGTGACCGCCGGCGTGTACCTGATCGTGCGTTCCAACCCGTTGTTCAACCTGGCCCCCGGCGCTCAACTGGGTGTCGTCATCGTCGGCGCCGTCACGCTGATGCTCGGGGCGTTCATCGGCTGCGCGAAGGACGACATCAAGCGCGCACTGGCCGCCTCCACCATGAGCCAGATCGGCTACATGGTCCTGGCCGCCGGGCTGGGCCCGGCCGGGTACGCGTTTGCGATCATGCACCTGCTCACGCACGGTTTCTTCAAGGCCGGACTGTTCCTCGGGTCGGGCGCGGTGATCCACGCCATGCACGAAGAGCAGGACATGCGCCGCTATGGCGGTCTGCGTGCGGCACTTCCCATCACGTTCGTCACCTTCGGGCTGGGATACCTGGCCATCATCGGTGTGCCGCCGTTCGCCGGCTTCTTCTCCAAGGACGCCATCATCGAGGCCGCGCTGGGCGCCGGGGGTGTACGCGGCTACGTGCTCGGAGGTACCGCCCTACTGGGTGCGGGGATCACCGCGTTCTACATGACCCGGGTGATGCTGATGACGTTCTTCGGCAAGAAGCGCTGGGCGCCGCAATCCCATCCCCACGAGGCGCCGGCCCTGATGACGTGGCCGATGATCCTGCTTGCCGTCGGCTCGGTGTTCTCCGGTGGCCTGTTCGCAATCGGCGGCACGCTGGCGCACTGGCTGGAACCCGTCGTCGGCGCCCACGAAGAGTCCGCACATGCCGTACCCGCCTGGGTCAGCACCACCCTGGCCCTATCGGTTGTGGTCGTCGGTGTCGCGGTCGCCTACCGGATGTACGGCGGCAAGGCTGAGATCCCCAGGGTGGCCCCCGTTCGCGTCTCGCCGCTGACCACAGCCGCGCGCGCCGACGCCTACGGCGATGCCTTCAACGAGGAGGTGTTCATGCGCCCAGGCGCGCAACTGACCAAGGCGCTGGTCGCCATCGACGACGCGGGCGTGGACGGCTCCGTCAACTCGCTAGCCGCGCTGATCAGCCGAACGTCGAATGGTCTGCGGCAACTGCAAACCGGGTTCGCCCGCAACTACGCGTTATCGATGCTCGTGGGCGCGGCCGCCGTCGCCGCGGTGCTGCTGGCGGTGAACCTGTGGTGACGCACTTCGGTTGGCTGACCTGGCTGTGGCTGGCACCGCTGGCCGGCTCGATCGTCATCATCCTGCTGCCGCCCGGGCTGCGGCAGGCTGCCAAGTGGACCGGCCTGGTTGTCAGTCTGGTGACCCTGGCGCTGGCGGCCAAGATCACCGTCGGCTTCCAGCCCGGCGGCGACCACTATCAGTTCTACGAAAAGCACGAGTGGATACCGGCTTTCGGCGCCGGCTACACCCTGGGCGTGGACGGCATCGCGGTGGTGCTGGTGATACTGACCGCCGTGCTGGTCCCGCTGCTGCTCATCGCGGGTTGGAATGATGGGGGTGAGCGCAATCCGCGCGGCGTGCACGCCTACGTCGCCTTGACGCTCGCCATCGAGTCGATGGTGCTGATCTCCGTCGTCGCCCTGGACGTGCTGCTGTTCTACGTCTTCTTCGAGGCGATGCTGATCCCGATGTACTTCCTGATCGGCGGCTTCGGACAAGGCGAGAACCGCTCGCGTGCCGCGGTGAAGTTCTTGCTCTACAACCTGTTCGGCGGCCTGATCATGCTGGCGGCGGTGATCGGGCTGTACGTGATCACCGCGCAGCACGGCGACGGCACGTTCGACTTCGTCGAAATCGTCCAGGCCGTGCGCGGCGGCGGCCGCCTTGCCGACGTGGATCCGGCGGTATTCAAGGCTTTGTTCCTCGGGTTCATGTTCGCGTTCGCGGTCAAGGCGCCACTGTGGCCATTCCACCGCTGGCTGCCCGACGCCGCGGTCGAGTCCACCCCGGCGACCGCGGTCTTGATCACGGCGGTGATGGACAAGGTCGGCACGTTCGGCATGTTGCGCTACTGCCTGCAGCTGTTCCCGGATGCCTCAACGTATTTCCGTCCGGTGATCGTCACGCTGGCCATCATCGGCGTGATCTACGGCGCGATCGTGGCGATCGGGCAGACCGACATGATGCGCCTGATCGCCTACACCTCGATTTCACACTTCGGCTTCATCATCGCGGGCATCTTCGTGATGACCACCCAGGGACAAAGCGGGTCGACGCTGTACATGCTCAACCACGGCATCTCCACGGCGGCGGTCTTCTTGATCGCGGGCTTCTTGGTGTCCCGCCGCGGCAGCAGAGCGATCGCCGACTACGGCGGCGTGCAGAAGGTGGCTCCCGTCCTGGCCGGTACGTTCCTGGTCTCCTGCATGGCCACCTTGTCACTGCCCGGCCTGGCCCCGTTCGTCAGCGAATTCTTGGTGCTGCTAGGCACTTTCAACCGCTACTGGCTGGCCGCAGCGTTTGGGGTCACCGCGCTGGTGTTGGCGGCGATCTACATGTTGTGGCTGTACCAGCGCACGATGACCGGGCCGGTGGCCGAGGGCAATGAAAAGATTCGTGACCTGGTGCCGCGCGAAATGGTTGTCGTCGCACCGCTGTTGGCGTTGCTGTTCGTGCTCGGGGTCTACCCCAAACCCGTACTCGATGTCATCAACCCCGCGGTGGAAAGCACCATGCAGACCATCAACCAACACGATCCCTCGCCCACGGTGACGCCCCCGGGTTCCGGTGTCGGCGGCTCCCGGACAGCCCAAGGACCGCACCAATGATCCTTCCTCCTCCCGAAGTTGAGTACTTCAAGCTGTCGCCGATGCTCATCATCTTCGCCGTGGCGGTGCTGGGTGTGCTGGTGGAGGCGTTCGTGCCGCGGCGTTTCCGATACATCACGCAGGTGACGACGTCGCTGGCGGGGATCGTCGCAGCATTTGTCGCGGTGATCGCGGTGGCCAAGTCCATCCCGACCTCGTCCCCCGGCACACGGGCGGTCGTGGGCTCCATCGCCGTGGATCGCCCAACCCTGTTTCTGCAGGGCACACTGTTGTTGGTCGCCATTCTCGCGATCATCTTCATGGCCGAACGCCAGGCATCCGCCGTTCGAACCAAAACGCCTGTAGCGGTGGGTAGCTCGGGCGGTTTGGACTCTTTTACGCCGCAGGCCTCCGCGGTGCCCGGAAGTGATGCGGAGCACGAGGCGGAGCGTGCGGGCAACGCGCAAACCGAGCTGTTCCCGTTGGCGCTGCTGTCGCTCGGCGGCATGATGGTGTTCCCCGCGTCCAACGACCTGCTGACGATGTTCGTTGCGCTGGAAGTTCTCTCGCTGCCCCTGTACCTGATGTGTGGGTTGGCCCGGCACCGTCGTCTGCTCTCGCAGGAGTCGGCGATGAAGTACTTCCTGCTGGGCGCCTTCTCGTCGGCATTTTTCCTTTACGGCGTCGCCCTGCTGTACGGCGCGACCGGCACCCTGACGCTGACCGGTATTCGCGATACCTTGGCGGCACAAAGTGATTCGTCCATGGCGCTGGTCGGTGTGGGGCTGCTGTCGGTGGGCCTGCTGTTCAAGGTCGGCGCCGTTCCGTTCCATTCGTGGATTCCCGACGTGTACCAGGGCGCGCCCACGCCCGTCACCGGGTTCATGGCAGCGGCCACCAAGGTCGCGGCGTTCGGAGCCCTGCTGCGGGTGGTCTATGTGGCGCTGCCGCCGCTGCACGATCAGTGGCGTCCGGTGCTGTGGGCGATCGCGATCCTGACGATGACGGTCGGCACGATCACCGCGGTGAACCAGACCGACGTCAAGCGCATGCTGGCTTACTCGTCGGTGGCCCACGTCGGGTTCATCCTGACCGGCGTGATCGCGGACAACCAGTCGGGACTCGCCGGCACCATGTTCTACCTGGTCGCCTACAGCTTCAGCACTGTCGGGGCATTCGCCATCGTCGGCCTGGTCCGCGACGCCAACGGCGTCGAGGACGCCAAGCTGGCGAACTGGGCGGGACTGGGACAGCGCTCCCCCATTGTGGGCGTGATGCTTTCGATGTTTCTGCTGGCCTTCGCCGGTATCCCGCTGACCAGTGGATTCGTCAGCAAGTTCGCGGTGTTCAAGGCGGCGGCCGAGGGTGGCGCGGTGCCGCTGGTCATCCTTGGTGTGATCTCGAGTGCGGTGGCCGCCTACTTCTACGTCCGGGTGATCGTCTCGATGTTCTTCACCGAACCGACCGACGACACACCCCAAGTGGTGGCGCCTGGCGTGTTGAGCAAGGCGGCCATTGCGGTATGTGCTTTGGTCACAGTGGTTTTGGGCATCCTGCCGCAGTCGGTGCTCGACCTGGCCAACAACGCGGCACAGTTACTGCACTGACAGTTTCTGGCCTGGCAGCCGGTGGCCACCAAGCCAGGCCGCGTCAGGCAAAGAGGGCTTGGAGGGCGGTGATGTTCTCGGAAACCGCCTTCCCGATGACCAGGAGCTCGACGATGCCCGCGACGGTGGCCAATCCGACGTCGGCCGCCAGCGGGTAGCCGAGTGCGTTGATCAGGTTGCCCTTTGCGAGCTCGCTCAGGAACAGCTGGGCGTTGTACAGCGGCAGTGTCGTGAGGAAGGACAAGGCGGTGTCCGCTGTGGGGAGGAGCACCGCGTAGTCGGTCGAGATGATCTCGGCTGTGGTGTTCACCAATTCTTCGGGTGTCGGCAGTTTGGCCACCGCGTTGACGAAGTCGACCGGCTGCGGCGGTATCAATGCGGGCACCGTGGGCGGATTCGCGGACAGGGATTGCAACTCGAGGTTGAAGTCGTGGATGCCCTGCTGGGTCCCGGCGCTGAACGCTTCGACCAGGGTCTGCGGGCTGACCTCGGGGAACAAGCCGAACGTCGTCTGCACGTCGGCGTAACTCGTGGAGTAGCCGTGGTAGGGGTCGCCGTAGCCGAGGTTGACGATCACTTCCAGGTTGGGCTCGATCAGGGCAGCGAGCGGCCTGCCGATGACGGGGATCGCCCGCAGCGGGGCAAGGAGCGGCAATTCCTCCGTCGGAATCATGTAGTAGTACGTCTTGCCGCCGTTTTCGTAGTAGCCGGGCGAGGTCTCCAACTGGATGGCGTTGGCCACTTGCGCCGGGGTCAGGTCCAGATACTTGGTGTGTACGGTCGCGATGCCGATGACCGCGTTGAGGTCGGAGATGAAATTGAGCGGGTAGCGCGGGAAGTCGGCGAAGCCGTCATACTCCTGCGTGTAAATGGCCGTGTTGTAGAGCGTGTCGGCCGGCGTCGCGCCGTAGAACGTCAGGCCCAGGGTGGGCAGGGTGAGGTTCGGGAAGCGCGAGAGCAAACCGCCGTTGGGGTTCATCTCATTGCCGACAAGTATGAAATTGAGCAGGTCTGTATGCGGCGAACCCATGGCGGCGAGCTTGTACATCTCGATGGAGGAAATGATGGCGCTCTGGGAGTAGCCGAAAATGGTGGTGGACTCGCCGGCGGCGAATTGCGCTTGAATGTAGTTGTCGAGAATCGTGAGACCTTCGCTCACCGATTGATTCAGCGTCGAGCTCTTGACGCCCGTGATCGGGTACAACTGTTCGGGCGTGAACAGGGTCGTGAGAATCCCGTTCGCGTGGACGTACAGCTCGTTTGCATAGTGGACGTAGGCGGGGGACGGCTGGGGCACGCCGGTGGGTCCGATGAAGACTGCGGTGTCCAGCGCCGGGAACGGCGGCGGCGGAACGGCGGCCGCAAACGCATTGGGAACCGCGGCCGCGCCCAATGCATCCTGCAGTGCAGTCACGGTCGCGAGTTCGGTTTGTACGTAAGCGTTTGCGGCCGCGGCCAAGGTCCGTTGGAACTGCGTCTGGAACGCCTCGACCTGGCCGACGACGGCCTGAAACTC
>NZ_MVHT01000080.1 GCF_002086275.1 Mycobacterium intermedium
GCCCGGCCCGTTCGAGTTTCCGCCGGCCCCGCCGGCGCCGCCGGATCCGAACAGACCCGCAGCACCACCGTGACCGCCGGAGCCACCGGGTCCACCCAGGGCCAGCGGGGATCCGCCCGCGCCGCCCGCTCCGCCATTACCGATAAGCCCACCGGCCCCGCCGTTGCCGCCAGCCCCTCCGGCCGCGCCGCCGTTGGTGCCGGATCCGGCGGCGCCGCCGTTGCCGATCAACCACCCACCGGCCCCGCCGTTCTGCCCGGTACCTGGGGCGCCGTTGGCACCGTTGCCGATCAGCGGACGTCCCGTCGCCGCCTGGATCGGAGCATTGATCGCGTCGAGCAGGTTCTGCATGGGGGAAGCGTTGGCCGCCTCCGCGCCGGCGTACCTTGCGGCGCCGACGCGCATCGCCTGCACAAACTCGTCATGGAACGCCGCCGCCCTGGCGCTGAGCGCCTGGTAGGCCTGGCCATGCGCGCCGAACAGCGCCGCGATGGCGGCTGACACCTCATCGGCGCCGGCGGCCAGAATCGCCGTCGTAGGAGCGGCCGCCGCGGCGGTCGCCTCGCTCAGCGTCGATCCGAGGCTCGCCAGATCGGTTGCAGCCGCAGCCACCAGCTCGGGACCTACCACTAAATACGACATCACTTGCCCTCCCTTAAGTCATCGGATTGACTCAAAGATGCGGGCTCAGGGGACGGCGAACGTCAGTCAGAAGACGTAGATCGGTGCGCTGGGGGTCGTATATCCAGCGGTTGGCGGCGTCGGACGCGGGTGGCACTGCACACTTGAAACACTGTTCTTAACAACACAATTCGGTGGCAGCCCATGGCGACGTGAACGCACTTGCGCACCCGATGAAGTCGCCGTTCTGGTCGGCGGTTACCTACAGTCACGCACCCGGGCAGGCACGGGTTCAAATTCGCACCGACCAACTCGCATACGGTTATCCTGACCCTGCGAAATTGCGATCGCGAGCAGGAGGGCATCATCACGAACTCCACGTCGGCAACGCCGCCCCAGCCTGCCAACTTCCCGCAGCGGCCGGCCGGACCGCCACCACCGGCAGACATCGGCCGCTTGCTGCTGCGCTGCCACGACCGGCCGGGAATCATCGCGGCGGTCAGCGCCTTCCTGGCCGGGGCCGGGGCCAACATCATCTCGCTGGACCAGCACTCCACCGCACCAGAGGATGGCACGTTTCTGCAGCGTGCGATCTTTCACCTGCCAGGCCTGACCGCCGCCATCGACGAACTCGAACGCGAGTTCAGCAGGACCGTCGCCGCCCAGTTCGGCATCGACTATCGGTTCACTGAGGCCGCCAAGCCGAAACGCGTTGCGATCATGGCGTCCAAGGAAGACCACTGCCTGCTAGATCTGTTGTGGCGCAACCGCCGCGGCGAGCTCGAGATGTCTGTTGTCATGGTGATCGCCAACCATCCCGAGCTGGCCGAGCGGGTACGCCCCTTCGGGGTGCCGTTCTTCCACATCCCGGCCACCCGCGACACCCGCGCGGAAGCCGAACAGCGTCAGCTTCAATTGCTCAGCGGCAATGTCGATTTGGTGATCCTCGCCCGCTACATGCAGATACTCACCCCGGATTTCCTCGCCGCCGTGGGTTGTCCGTTGATCAACATTCACCATTCGTTCCTGCCGGCCTTCGTCGGTGCGAATCCCTACAAGCGGGCACGGGAACGCGGCGTCAAACTCGTCGGAGCCACCGCGCACTACGTCACCGAAGTGCTCGACGAGGGTCCGATCATCGAACAAGATGTCGTTCGGGTCAGCCACACCGACACCGTCGACGACCTGGTGCGGGTGGGTGCCGACGTGGAACGCGCGGTGCTGTCCCGGGCGGTGCTCTGGCACTGCCAGGACCGCGTCATCGTGCACGACAACCAGACCATCGTCTTTTGAGGCACCGGCCGACGCGCTAGTCGAGTTTTGCGGTGTCCAAAGCCGTCTGGCCGAAGCGCTTGCTCAGCTCTGTCCAAGGATCCGCGTACTTGCCGGTGATCTGGTGATACGCCCGATGCCTCCGCAGCAATTGGCGCGCCACGGGGGCGAAAGGCCGCATCGCGTAACGCTTCCAGCCGGCATTGGCACGAAGGTCGGCCAGCAGCCGCGGCCACGAATGGTGTTGGAAGTTCAGCAGCTGCTGTGCGCGGCTGACGTCCATCCAATCGTAGGGAAACCAGCCGAGGTCGTCATTCGGGTTGCCGGGCCGCCCTTCCGGGGGAACTCCCGGCATACCCTGAGCAGCCGCCAGCGCCGGCGCGATGACGCCATGCCGGAGCAGGAACGAGTCGTCACCGGCGATCAAGAATATCTCTCCAATGACGTCCGCATGCGCGGCAGTTGCGAATGCCGTTGCGACGTCACGCGTATCGACGCAGTGCACCCGTCCGTCATTGGGCAGCACACTGCCGAAGAACACAATCTCGGGGCTGAAGGGCATGGCGGTCGGGTCGGCGCTCAACACGCCGCCGAGTCGCAGCACCACCCAGGGCAGGCTCGACAACCGCACTATTTCTTCGGCTTCGGCCTTGTGGCCGCCGTACAACTCACACGGATGAAAAGGAGTGTCCACGCTTAGCCGCTCGGAATAGTGGTAGGGATTGCGCGCACCGTACACGGCCACGCTCGACGCATGCAGGAAACGTGGCGGGTTCGGTAGCTTTTCGACGGTATGCACCAAATTTGCTGTGGCGCATACGTTTACCTTGCGGGCGAGTCTGGCATCACAGTAGATCATGGGCGGGATGACGGCCGCCAAGTGAACGATCACATCCGGTGCCAGCTGCGGCACCGAACGCTCGACCTGATCGGGATCCGTCAAATCGACCCAAAGGGTTTCGACGCCGCGCGGAAAGGCGGCCTTGGCATTGCGATGCGCGGCGGCGACCACCCGCCAGCCGTCCGCTGCGAAGCGTCTGACGGTCTCGGCTCCGACCAGGCCGAAGGCACCGGTTATCAGCACTGTCTGCGACATGGTAGCCCCGCTCAAAGCCGCATCGCTCTTGTAAATGGGACGGTAATCCAAGGCGACGCCGCAGCGCTACGGTTTGCCGAGGTTCACCTCGCAGCAAGCAGAACCAGATCGCCACCGCAACACCGTAGCGCCAAGAAAGCCACAAGGTTTCACCAAGGCACTGCCGCCATTCTTCTTGCAACGGCAAACGCCGGGAACAACCAGAGCAACGACCCGAAAGAGAGGAACCAATGTTCACCGCCCGCATCCGCGCCCTCGCCGGGATGTCCCTGCTGGCCTCGGCCATCGGCCTGGCGACCTTCGTCTCCGTTGGCAGCGCCAACGCAGCGCCGGCACACCAGCCGGAGTACGGCACCTACACCTGCTACGACTACTCGACGCAGACGTTCTACACCTGCTTCGACCCCGACTAGTCGCGACAGTCAAGCACGGCACAGCCGAGCGGGCCTAGTCCTACTCCCCGGGACTAGGTCCGTTTCTTGTGCGCCGTCACCCTCGGCTGGACAACCTTTCGGCCAGCCGGCGGTTGACCGGTTCGGGCAGCAACTCCGACACGTCGCCGCCCAGCATCGCGACCTCTTTGGCCAACGAGGACGATACAAACGAGTACCGCGGTGCGGTGGCCACGAAGAAGGTGTCGACGCCGGCGATGTGCTTGTTCATCTGCGCCATCTGCAGCTCGTATTCGAAATCGGTTCCGGTGCGAAGGCCCTTGACGATGGCGTTCATCCCGCGCGAGCGGACGAAGTCGACCACCAACCCCTGCCCGGACTCCACCCTCAGATTCGGCAGGTGCGTCGTCGACTCCTCGATCATCGCGATCCGCTCGTCCAGGTCGAACATGCCCTTCTTCGCCGGGTTGATCAGGATCGCGACGACCACTTCCTCGAACTGGGCCGCCGCGCGTTCGAAAACGTCGATGTGGCCCAACGTCACTGGGTCGAAGGATCCGGGGCATACCGCACCAGTCATAGGCGAGACGGTAGCAGGACAGCTCAGTCATGCTCGGCCAGCTCCAAACGGGTGTCGCCATATACCCGTTCGGACCACACCGACCAACCGTCCGGCCACGTCAACAATGCACCGGCGGCACTGCGCTCAAAGACCGCGACGGTCCCCTCGCCCACCCAGCCATGGGCGCTGAGCGCCGCCAGCACCACCTCGATCTCTGCGGCCGCCACATCGTAGGGCGGGTCGGCAAGAACCAAGTCGACCGGAGCGGACGTTCCCGCCGCCAAGACCGCCGCAACCCCTCCCCGGCGCACCGTCGCACCCGGCAGACCCACCGCGTCAATGTTGCGTCCGATCACCGCAACAGCGCGCGGGTCGGACTCCACGAACAACGCCGACGCGGCGCCGCGGGACAGGGCTTCCAACCCGAGCGCCCCCGATCCGGCATAGAGGTCCAGCACGGCCAGCCCGGTCAGGTCGAGTCGCGCGCCGAGGATGTTGAACAGCGACTCACGCACCCGATCCGTGGTCGGCCTGGTCCCCCGCGGCGGCACGGCGATTCGTCGTCCGCCGGCGGCGCCGCCGATGATCCTGGTCACCTGCGCCGCTCCTCCTCATAGCTCCGCACTGCATCGTCGGCGGCGCGTCAGTTCACCACCACCAGAAGGTCACCGCCTTCCACCTGGGCGGTGTCGGACACCGCAACGCGCTCCACGGTGCCGTCTTTCGGGGCGGTGATCGGCGCTTCCATCTTCATCGCCTCTATGGTGGCGACGGTCTGACCGGCACTTACCTTGTCGCCTTCGGACACGCTCACCGTGACCACCCCGAGGAACGGGGCCGCGATATGTCCCGGATTGCTTCGGTCGGCCTTCTCGGCGGCCGGAACGGCGCTGGCGATGGAGCGGTCACGCACCAGCACCGGCCGCAGCTGACCGTTGATGATGCACATCACCGTTCGCATGCCGCGTTCGTCGGGCTCGGAAATGGCTTCCAGTCCGATCAACAGCTCCACGCCGCGCTCCAACTTCACACGGTGCTCTTCGCCCTGCCGCAGGCCGTAGAAGAACTGGTTGGCCGACAATTGCGACGTGTCGCCGTAGAGTTCCCGGTGCTCTTCGAATTCCTTTGTCGGACCGGGAAATAACAGCCTGTTCAACGTGGCCTGACGCTTTGGTCCCGGCGCAGCCAGCGCCGACTCGTCGTCCGCGCTCAACTCCTTGTTCGGCTTGGCGGGTCCGCGGCCCTCCAGCGCTCGAGAGCGCAACGGCTCGGGCCACCCACCGGCCGGGTCGCCCAACTCGCCCCGCAGAAACCCGAGCACCGACTCCGGGATATCGAATCGTTTCGGCTCAGCGGCGAATTCGTCGGCGCTCACGCCCGCCCCCACCAATGCCAGCGCCAGGTCGCCGACCACCTTCGACGAAGGGGTCACCTTGATCAACCGGCCCAGCACCCGGTCGGCACCGGCGTAGGCCTCCTCGACCTCTTCGAACCGGTCCCCCAGACCCAACGCGATCGCCTGCTGGCGCAGGTTCGACAACTGACCACCGGGGATCTCGTGGTGATAGACCCGTCCCGTCGGCCCGGGAAGCCCAGACTCGAAGGGCGCATAGACCTTTCGCAGTGCCTCCCAATACGGCTCAAGCGCGCAGACCGCCGACAGCGACAGACCGGTGTCGTGGTCGGTATGCGCGGCGGCGGCCACAATCGAGCTCAATGCCGGCTGACTGGTGGTTCCCGCCATCGGTGCGGCGGCACCGTCCACCGCGTCGGCCCCCGCGTGCCACGCCGCCAGGTAGCTGGCCAGTTGGCCGCCGGGGGTGTCGTGGGTGTGCACGTGCACGGGCAGGTCGAAACGACTGCGCAACGCACTGACCAACGTGTGCGCGGCCGGGGGCCTCAGCAATCCGGCCATGTCCTTGATGGCTAGTACGTGTGCGCCCGCGTCCACGATGCGCTCCGCGAGCCTGAGGTAGTAGTCGAGCGTGTACAACCGCTCGTCGGGGTCGGACAGATCGCCCGTGTAGCACATCGCGACTTCTGCTATCGCAGAACCAGTTTCGCGGACGGCGTCGATCGCCGGACGCATAGAGTCCAGGTTGTTGAGGGCGTCGAAGATGCGGAAGATGTCGATCCCCGTCGCCGTCGCCTCTTCGATGAACGCGGAGGTGACCACCTCCGGATAGGGCGTGTAGCCAACGGTGTTCCGGCCGCGCAACAGCATCTGCAGGCAGATGTTCGGCATCCGTTCGCGCAGCGCGGCCAACCGCTCCCACGGATCCTCCTTCAGAAAGCGAAGCGCCACATCGTAAGTCGCACCCCCCCAACATTCCACGGACAGCAGCTGCGGCATGGTCCGGGCCAGAAACGGTGCCACCATCAGCAATCCGCTGGTGCGGACGCGCGTCGCAAGCAGCGACTGATGGGCGTCGCGGAAAGTCGTGTCGGTGACGAGCACCGCCGGCGACTCCCGCATCCAGCGGGCAAACCCTTCCGGACCCAACTCGACCAACCGCTGCTTGGAACCCGCTGGCGGCGCGGCCTGCAAGTCGATGTCGGGCAGCTTGTCCTGCGGGTACACCCTGGACGGCCGGGTGCCGTGCGGCTTGTTCACCGTGACGTCCGCCAAATAGTTGAGGATCTTGGTGCCCCGGTCTGCGGAGGTGCGCGAGGTCAGCAGGTGCCGACGCTCGTCGATGAACGACGTGGTGATACGGCCCGCCTGGAAGTCCGGGTCATCCAGAACCGCCTGCAGGAAAGGAATGTTCGTCGATACACCGCGGATGCGGAACTCGGCCATCGACCGACGCGCCCGGTTCACCGCAGTCGTGAAGTCCCGCCCCCGGCAGGTCAACTTGACCAGCATCGAGTCGAAATGCGCACTGATATCCGCACCCAGAACAGTGCTGCCGTCCAAGCGGATACCGGCCCCACCGGGGGTGCGCAACGCGCTGATGCGCCCGGTGTCGGGGCGGAAGCCGTTGGCCGGATCCTCGGTCGTGACGCGGCATTGCAGCGCGACACCGTGCGGCTGGACCGCCTCCTGCGTCAGACCCAGGTCATCGAGCGACTCGCCGGCCGCGATGCGCAGCTGGCTCGACACCAGGTCGACATCGGTGATCTCCTCAGTTACGGTGTGCTCCACCTGAATTCGTGGATTCATCTCGATGAAGACGTAGTCCCCGCTCTCGTCGAGCAAGAACTCGACCGTGCCGGCGCAGCTGTAGCCGATGTGCCGGGCGAAGGCGACGGCGTCGGCGCAGATCTTCTCCCGCAAATCGGCGGGCAGGTTCGGGGCCGGCGCGAGTTCGATGACCTTCTGATGGCGGCGCTGCACGCTGCAGTCGCGTTCGTAGAGGTGGATCACGTTGCCGTGAGCGTCGGCGAGGATCTGCACCTCGATGTGCCGCGGGTTCAACACGGCTTGCTCGAGATAGACGGTCGGGTCGCCGAAGGCCGACTCCGCCTCACGGCTGGCGGCTTCGATAGCTTCGCGCAGGGACCCGGCGTCGCTGACGCGGCGCATGCCGCGCCCTCCTCCGCCCGACACCGCCTTGACAAACAACGGAAACCGCATGTCCTGTGCAGCCGTAACCAACTCGTCGACCGAAGAAGACGGTGCGGACGACTTCAGCACCGGCAGTCCCGCTTCGCGGGCTGCGGCGACGGCGCGTGACTTATTTCCAGTCAACTCAAGCACTTCGGCGCTGGGACCGACGAACGTGATGCCCGCCTTTGCACACGCCGCGGCCAGGTCCGGGTTCTCCGACAGGAACCCGTAGCCCGGGTAGATCGCGTCAGCGCCCGCCCGACGGGCGGTCCCCACGATCTCGTCGACGGAGAGGTACGCCCGCACCGGGTGTCCGACCTCCCCGATCTGATAGGACTCGTCGGCCTTGGTGCGGTGCAGCGAATTGCGGTCCTCGTACGCGTAGATCGCCACGGTGCCGACGCCGAGTTCGTAGGCCGCGCGGAACGCCCGGATCGCGATTTCTCCGCGGTTGGCCACCAGCACTTTGGCGATCATCCTCGACTCCTCTCAGATGAGTGTCGACCAATAATCCCAGAAGCGCTCCATGATCAGCAGAAACACCGCGGTGAACCAGAATGTGGTGATCGACCATCTCCAGTGGTACAGGAACCGCAGTACGCCGCCGGTGTCAGGTGACGGGCGAAACGCGATCGCCGCGACCACCACCAACAGCGTGATGGTGACCGCCCAGACCACCATGCAGTACGGGCACAGCGCACCGATGCGGTAGATGCTTTGAAAGATCAGCCAGTGCACGAACACCGCACCGAGCAGCGTGCCGGCCGTCAGCCCAATCCAATACCACCGGGGCAGCGGCACTTTCGTCAGTGCCAGCACTCCGGTGACCAACACCACGGTGAAGGCGGCGATACCCATCAGTGGATTGGGGAAGCCGAACAACGACGCCTGCGGGGTCACCATCACCGAACCGCACGACAGGACCGGATTGATGCTGCACGACGGGACATAGGCGGGATTGATCAGAATCTCGATCTTCTCGACCGTCAGTGTGGACGAGGCGATCAGGCCGACGACGCCGGCGATCAGCACCCACCATGCGCTGAGTGCCGATACCTGCAATGCCGGGGCCGATGCCGGTTCCCGGGCGGTGCCGTCGCCGGCTTCTTCGGCAGGTTGTGCCGACACGGCGTCAAGCTGCCGCGGCGGCGGCGGCGGCGTCAATGCCAGGAACGTCGCCCACGATCGATTTGATCTTGGCTACCAGTGCTTGGGGAGTCGACCACGAGTAATCTTCGCCGTTGATCCGGACGGTGGGCGTTGCCTTGATGTTCGAGGCAGCCGCGAGCCCGTCGACCATGGAGACGTACTTGCCGCTGTTGATGCAGTCGGGCACACTGCCGGCAGCACCGGCTTGGCGCGCCCATTCGATGAGCCGTCCGTTGTCGGGGAAAGTCTTGTCGTTTTCGGACGGCTGCATGCCCGGGCTGTACAACGCCGAATGGAAGCGGCGGAAGGCGTCGATCGACTCGTCCGCGACGCAATAGGCGGCGGCGCCGGCCCGCGACGAATAATGCTGGTTCCAGTCCTTGCTCAGTATCGCGACCATGGTGTAGTCGGCCGCCACGGCGCCGATATCGATGAGCTTGTTGATGGTGGACCCGAAAGTCTGCTCGAACACGCCACAAGCCGGGCACAGGAAGTCCTCGTACAACGAGATCACTGCCTTGGGTTCCTTGCTGTCCGGCTTCGTCACCACGTTGTTCGCCGCCACCCGGACGGGATGGCCGGGCGCGGCGTCCTTCTTGTGCGACGTCACGATGTAGAACACCAAGCCGACGGCGAACAGCACGACGATGGCGGTTCCGCCGATCTGGATCAGCCGGCCGAATTTGCCGTCGGGCGACTTCATGTCGATCCGCGGAGGTTTCTTCTTGTCGGCCACAGTTTCGCTGATCCTCCGTTTGATTTTCCGAGATGCCGCTCTGCCGGGGCTGCGGCGCGCCTCTAGAGTACCGGCGGGTTGCTCACACCCGACTGAGGTGCGCACGCAACGCGGAGATCAGCTCGTTCGTCGCTACGGCGCTGTCGCCGCCCAGTTGGAACAGGTTGAAGAAACCGTGCGGCAGCGAACCCAGGTAACGCAGGTCCACCGGCGTCCCGGCCGCCCGCAGCGCGTTCGCGTAGTCCTGACCCTCGTCGCGCAGCGGATCGAACCCCGCGACCGCGACGAGTGCGGGAGCAAGCCCGTGCAACGATTCGGCCCGCGCCGGCGAGACCCGGGGATCCGTCCGCTCGATGCCGGTACCCCGCAGATATTGAGAGGTGAACCAGTCGATGTCGCGTTTGGTCAGCAGGAAGCCACGCGCGAACAGACTCAGCGACCGGCTCTGCGCGGCGAAATCGGTGCGCGGGTAGAGCAGCCACTGCAGCACCGGGGTCGGGCCGCCCGTGTCGCGCGCCCGTTGACACACCAGCGCGGCGAGGTTGCCTCCGGCGCTGTCGCCACCGACCGCGACTTGCCCCGGGACCGCACCCAACTCCTCGGCATGCTCGTACGCCCAGCTGAAAGCGGCGTAAGCATCCGCGAATGCGGCGGGGGCCGGATGCTCGGGCGCCAAGCGATAGTCGATCGAGAGGACGTGGACGCCCGCATCGCGGCAGGTCAACCTGCACGGCGCGTCATGAGTGTCCAAGTCGCCGAGCACCCAGCCACCGCCGTGGTAAAAGACCAGCAGCGGCGCCGGCCCGTCACCGGGTGCGACGTAGTGCCGGGCCCGGATCTCACCGGCCGGTCCAGGTATCGAAAGTTCACGAACCTCGACATGAATCTGCGGGCCGGGCATCTCTCTCGTGGTCTTTGCCATCAGCGCCCGGGAGGCCGCGGGGTCGTCGTCGACCACCAGGCCGTCGATGCCGACGGCCCGCATGCCCGTCAGCATTGCCTGCAGCGTGGTATCGAGGGTATTTCCGTCGATGACAACCGACCGGCCGCCGGTCAGCAACCGTCGTGCGCGGACCGGAATCCACGGAATGACCTTGACGCCGGCGGTGGTGACCGCGTTTTGTACGCGGCTGGCCAGTCCAATGCGCACGCCACTTGCTCCCGAGCGGAGGTCCTGTTCGCCAGGCAGACTCTTGGTCACGGCTGCTCCCTCGACAGATGTGGGCGGAGTTTTCAGGTCCTCGGGCGGGCCGGACAGGCGGCGGCCCACCCTGACGCGACCCCCTGGCCCAACTCTACGTCCGTCCAAATGGCGCACTGCAGGCGCGGAGCGCTGCAGAAACCATAGACACCCGGACCAGCCGTTGCTTAGGCGGCATATCCAACTCGGTAGTATGTGATCCCCAGAGTCGCTGAATCACACTTATCGCGACCCGAGGACCTTCAATTCACAGGCAGGTGATTGACGTTGACTGGCGAGTCGGGCGCTTCGAACCTCTCCGTCCCCTCGATAACGCTAAATGACGAGAACACGATGCCGGTGCTGGGCCTCGGGGTCGCCGACTTGTCCGACGCCGAGACCGAGCGGGCGGTCTCGGCGGCGCTGGAGATCGGCTGTCGGCTGATCGATACCGCCGCCGCATACGGCAACGAGGCAGCCGTGGGCCGCGCAATCGCAGCGTCCGGCATACCGCGCGCAGAGTTGTTCGTCATCACCAAGCTGGCCACCGCCGACCAAGGGTTCACCCGATCCCAGCAGGCCTGCGCCGAGAGCCTGGAGCGGCTCGGCCTGGACTATGTAGACCTCTATCTCATTCATTGGCCGGCCCCGCAGCTCGGCAAGTACGTGGACTCCTGGGGAGGACTGATCCAGCTTCGCGGGGATGGACTCACCCGCTCGATCGGTGTTTCCAACTTCACCGACGAGCACGTACAGATCGCGACCGATTTGACCTTCGTCGCTCCCTCCGTGAACCAGATTGAGCTGCATCCCCTGCTCAACCAGGCCGACCTGCGCAAATCGCACGTCGAGCAGGACGTCATCACGCAGTCCTACACCCCGCTGGCGCTGGGCAAGTTGAATGACCACCCCACCGTGACGTCGGTCGCCAGTGAGTACGGCAGGACTCCCGCACAGGTCTTGCTGCGGTGGAACCTGCAGCTGGACAACGCCGTGGTGTTCCGCTCGACCAATCCCGAACACATCGCCAGCAACTTCGACGTGTTCGACTTCGAACTGGCCGCCGAGCACATGGATGTGTTGAACGGGCTGAACGACGGCACCCGACTGCGCGAGGACCCACTGACTTACGCCGGTTAGGCGCCCTGCCGGGACCCGGCCCCGCGCTCAACCCGTCGGGCAGGTCGCCGCAGCCTGCCGCAGCACATCGGTGGATGCCTGATCCACCGGCAACGAATAGCCGCGCAACACGGCAATGAACTGCAGGGCGTACTGGCAGGCGAAGGCGGCGTTCGGCGGCATCCACTCGGCAGGCGGCGAATCTCCCTTGTTTTGGTTGCTCTGCCCCTGCACGGCCAGCAGGTTCGCCGGATCGTTGGCGAACCGCACCCGCAGGGGCTGCGGCCAGTCGTAGGCGCCCATGTCCCAGGCGTAGGAAAGCGGGACGATGTGGTCGATTTGTACCGCTTCGCCCACCTTTGCGCCCCGTTGGAAAACGACCACGGTGTTGGTGTACGGGTCGTGCAGCGTGCCGGTTGCTACCGCGTGGGGACATCGTTTGGTGACGACGTAGGTCTTGTCCACCAGGTCGCGGTCGAGGATGTCGTTGCGGGTATCGCACCCGTTGTGTCCGCCAGGCGCGTCGTTGTTGTCGTCCCAGGCCTCCCCGAACGCCGCCCTGCGGTAGTCGTAGCGGTGCATCCGCACCGGCAGCACCGAGATGCCGGCCAGGACATCGACGCCGGGTTGAACGGTCGGAACGTCGGCGCGCGCAGCGAAGTCATTGGCATGCCTGGCCGCCGTCGAGCCCAACGTCTGGTAGGCGACCACCAGGGAGACCACGACCGCGGCCACCAACCACAGCAGCGTCTTCCGGCTCACGACTTGTCCAAGTATTCGATGCGGTCGGTGTCGATGAAGCGTGCCGCCATCACGTCCAATCCTGGCTGCGGGCGCCCATCTTCGTAGGCGCGGGTGCAGAAGTCGCGGGCGGCCTCGATGACCGGCAGGTGATCGAGCAACGAGAGCAGCCGCAGCGTGATGGCCCGGCCGGACTGGTTACGCCCCAGCACATCTCCTTCCTTGCGCTCCCGCAGGTCCAATTCGGCCAGGGCAAAGCCGTCCAGGGTGTCGGCCACCGCGGTGAGCCTTTTCGCCGCAGCCGACCCGGGCGACACGGAGCTGGCCAGCAGACACAGGCTGGGATGCTGGCCCCGCCCGATACGGCCGCGCAACTGGTGCAACTGGCTGATCCCGAACCGGTCGGCGTCCATGATGAGCATGACGGTGGCGTTGGGGACGTCGACGCCTACCTCAATGACGGTGGTGGACACCAGCACATCAATTTCACCGTTGCGGAAACCGTCCATCGCGGCCGCTTTGGCATCGGCCGGCAAGCGCCCGTGCATGAGCCCCAACCGAAGTTCGGACAACACTCCGGAACGCAATTTGGCGAACAGTCCCTCAGCCGTCTCCGAAGCCCGAACTCCCGGTTCGTTGTCGGCGTTGTCGGCCTCTGTCTCGTCGATCCGGGGCGCCACCACGTATGCCTGCCGGCCGGCGCCCACCTCTTCGATGATGCGTTGCCAGGCACGGTCGAGCCAGGCCGGCTTGTCCTTGACGAAGATGGTGTTGGTGGTGATCGGCTGGCGGCCACGCGGCAACTCGCGCAGCGTCGAGGTTTCCAGGTCGCCGTAGTGGGTGAGGGCCACCGTGCGCGGAATCGGTGTCGCCGTCATCACCAGCAGGTGCGGGGTGATTCCCGGAATTGCCTTGGCACGCAATTGGTCTCGCTGCTCAACACCGAATCGGTGTTGTTCGTCGACGACGATCATGGCGAGGCTGTGGAATTCCACGGTCTCCTGCAGTAGCGCGTGCGTTCCGACGACGATTCCGGCCTCGCCACTGGCGATCTGGGTCCGGGCCTGCTTCTTCTGCGCAGCCGTCATCGACCCGGTGAGCAGCGTCACCCGCGTCGCATTATCCGACCCCCCCAACTGGCCACCCATCGCCAGTGGCCCCAGGATGTCGGTGATCGATGCCAAGTGTTGTGTGGCAAGCACTTCCGTGGGGGCCAGCAACGCGCACTGGTAGCCGGCATCGACCATCTGCAGCATCGCCAGCACCGCGAGAATCGTCTTGCCCGACCCGACTTCACCTTGCAGCAGGCGATTCATCGGACGGGTGGCCGCCAGCTCGCTGGATAGGACGTCGAGCACCTCACGCTGTCCGCCCGTGAGCTCAAACGGCAAGCGCTGCAACAGTTCGGCCGCCAACCCGTCGGGCCGCCACCGCGCCGCAGGCCCGGATTGCGCCAGTTCGCTATGACGCCGACCGACCAGCCCCCATTGCAATCCGACAGCTTCGTCGAAGGTGAGGCGCTCCACGGCGCGAGCCCGCACGGCCGGGCTTTCGGAAAGGTGGACGGCGCGCAACGCCTCGTCCTCGGACATCAGACCGTGCTCGGCGAGCAGTTCGGCGGGCAACGGGTCCGGCACCGGATCAAGCATGTCCAGCACCTGCCGTACACAGCCGAAAATGTCCCAGCTCTGCATCTTCGACGAGGCCGGGTAGATCGGGAAGAACTGCCCCTCGTAGGCCGACACCACGTCTTCACTGCTGGTGGCGTGGGACGCCTCCGCAATCTTTTTCAGCGACTTCGAGCCTTTGTTCCGCTGACCGTCCGGCGAGTCAAGGATGAGGAACGCCGGATGCGTCAGCTGCATCACGCCTTTGTAGTATCCGACCTCCCCGGACAGCATCACCCTCGTGTCTCTGGTTAGGCCTCTCGAGATGAATTCCGCGTTGAAGAAAGTGGCGGTCACCTTGCCGCGGCCGGACCCGAGCGTGACGCGGAGACATTTCCTCCCCGTCTTTTTCATGAAAAAGGAATTCGTCGCGGTAATGACATCGACCACGGTGATGTGCTCACCCACCTCGGGTCGCGCGTCCTCGGCCCCGCGCCTGGCTGCGCCCACGACGTAGCTTCGCGGGTAGTGCCGAAGCAGGTCATCGACCGTTCGGATCCCGAAGCACTCGTCGAGCAACACGACGGACTTGTCGGTGAGCAGGAATTTCAGCGAATCACCCAACGACACCACGGCTACTCGACCCCGATCAGCAGTGCGTCGCCGCGGTGTCCGGTGTGGTAGGTGATCAACTCGGTGCCCGGATGGTGGTCGTGTACGTGCTTTTCCAGAATGCCTGCGACTTCGTCGTCCTCCTTGAGCTCACTGCCGAACAGCACCGTCACCAGTTCGCCGCCCGAGGCCAGCAGCAGATCCAACAGTCCGATCGCCGCCGAGGCCGCATCGTCGGCGACGATCAGCACCTCGTCGCCGGCAATACCCAGGCCGTCCCCGGGGGAACAGGTACCCGCCCAGGTCAATGCCCGTTCGGTCGCGATCCGCACCGAGCCGTGCCGGGTGGCGCCGGCGGCACGCGCCATGGTGTATCCGTCGTCGACGGCCTGCCGGCTCGGCTCGTGGACGGCCAGTGCCGCCAATCCCTGGACCATCGAGCCCGTCGGAACCGGTACCACGTCGACGCCCCACCCGATGGCCGCCGTGCATCCAGCCACCAGTTCCTCGGCGGCCGCGTAGCCGTTGGGCAGCACGATCACCTGCGCGGCGCCGGTGTCTACCACCGCCCGCATCAGCTGATGTGCGGTGATCTCGGCGTCCGACTCCGGTCGCAGCACCAAGGCTCCCTCACTGGTGAACAACTCCTCGGCGCCGTCTCCGTCGACCACGGCCAGCACAGCGCGTTCCCGGGTCCACCCACCGGGCGGCAGTCCCGCCGCACCGGAGCTCAACGCCGAGATCACGATCCGGCTCAACTGCCCGGCCGCCAGTCCCGCCTCGACCGCTGCGCCGGCGTCGTCGGTGTGTACATGCACCGAATAACTGGCGTCAGACCCCGACGGCGCGGCCGCGATGGCCACCGAATCGCCGAGTTCCCCCAGCCGATCCCGCAGTGCGTCCGCGCTGGCCTCATCGCACCCGGCCAACTGGTACATCACTTCGAATTGCGGGGCGCGACCCTGGCCGGGGGGTTCTGGCTGCAGGGCGCGAGGTGCCGGCTCGTAGACCGCGCGGGCGGGTGCCTGACCGGTGATCGTCGACGACAGCGCATCCAACAGCACCAGCAGGCCACGCCCGCCGGCGTCCACCGCGCCGGCGTCGGCCAGCACATCGAGCTGCTCAGGGGTCTTTTCCAACGCGACGACGGCCGCATCGGCGGCGGCCGCGATCGCCTGGGCCAGCCCCTCCCCGCCCTGAGCGCATTGCTCGACGGCGCCGGCCGCGGCCCGCAACACCGAGACGATGGTGCCGGGGACCTCGGTGCCTCCCATGGAGACGACGACGAGCTCCACCCCGCGCCACAACCCGGCAGCCAGGACGGCGGCGTCGATGGCGGGCAATTCTTCGCCTGATTCGGTCGCCGCGCTCGCCGTCGCATCGGCGATGCCGCGCAGGATCTGGGACAGAATCACACCGGAGTTGCCGCGCGCTCCGTTCAGCGCGCCTGCCGAGAGCGCCGCCGCCACCCCGGCGACGGTCTCGGTCCTGGCGGCCGAATTCGCCTCGGCAAGCGCGGACCGCATGGTGAACAGCATGTTGGCGCCCGTATCGGAGTCGGCTACCGGAAAGACATTCAGCCGGTTGATCTCGTCGATGTGGGTGATCAAGTCGCTTACGGCGGTGTGTGCCCAATCTCGCAGGGCGGAGGCGTCCAGCAGACGTTCCGACGTGCCCAACCGACTCCACCTCCTCTGCCCAAGGCCGCCGGTAAGCCCCCGGTGAGCGCCAGCGTAGCCTGGTCCGCGCGGCGCTCGAGACTGCTCAAGAGCCTAGCCAGCGACAGTGACAGCACTGGTCACGGCAACGGTCAGCACCGAAAGCCGGCACCGTTTTGGTGGTTACCGACCCCAGTCGGTATCCTGGGACAGCCTGGGCTCGCCTGGGCTTTCAGCTCAGGTTGGCTGACCCATCCGGGGGTCGCCGGGACCAAGCAACAGACTTTGAGGAGTTTAGAACCATGGCCGCTGTGTGCGATATCTGCGGGAAAGGCCCCGGCTTCGGTAAGTCGGTGTCGCACTCCCACCGCCGCACCAGCCGCCGGTGGAACCCCAACGTCCAGACCGTGCACGCCGTGACCCGTCCCGGCGGCAACAAGCAGCGCCTCAACGTCTGCACGTCCTGCATCAAGGCGGGCAAGGTCAGCCGCGGCTAGTAGCCGCGCCATGTGCCGTCGACATTGCCGCCACGGTTGCGGTTCGGCGCGCGCCCACAGCCATCACGGCAATTTCGGTGATGCCGCCAACGCGGTACCGGTTTCCGCTTCGGCGAAGGCCACCAGCTGGGCCGCGGTGTCGTAGTCGCCGGCCACCACCGATCGTCCGATGAACACCGGATGGCCGCGCAAGCCACCCCTGCCGCTGACGCCGATGTAGCTACCCGGCGGGACGGGTTCGCTGATGCAGAACAAGGTGGGCGCCGCACCCTGATCGATGTCATTACCCAGCCGGCCTGCCAGACCCTTGGCGACGTTGTGCGCCAAGGACATCACGCGCGAGTCGGAGAGGTGCGACAGATTCGAAGCCACCCAGCCGGGATGCGTGAGTTGGGTGACGATCGGCGATCCGGCTTCGCGCAGCCTGCGGTCGAGTTCCAAACCCCACAACATCACCGCGAGTTTGGAAAGCGTGTAAGCGCCCAGCCTCGTCCACTTGTTGCGGCGCAAATGCATGTCGTCCAGCCGCAGTGTCGCGCCCCGGTGCGCTTCGGAACCGACGTTGATTATCTGCGAGCGCACCCGGGGCAACAACAGATTGGTCAGCGCAAAGGGCCCGAGAAAGTTGGTGGCAAGCGTCAATTCGAAGCCGTCGACCGTGACGGTTCGCTGATTGATGACTGCACCCGCGTTGTTGATCAGGATGTCTATCTCACCGTCGAGCAAATCGGGAAACGCGCGCACCGAAGACAAGTCGGCCAGGTCGAGCTTGACCACGGAGGTCGAACCCCCCACCTCAGCCGCGCGTTGCTCACCGAGTTCGGTGTTGCGCACGGCCATGATCACGTGCGCGCCCGCTTTGGCCAACGCACGGGTGGTACCCAGTCCGACGCCGTTGGTCGCACCGGTCACGATGATCCGCTTGCCGGTCAGGTCGCCGAGCCGGCTCGGTGTCCAAGGTAACGTCACGCGATCAGAGTAATCGGCCGCGCCGGTTTCACGGACAGGTGATTTGAGATGACCGACAGCGCAATTGCGATCACCAACTTGATATATAGGTACGCCGAACTCATCGACGGCGGCGACTTGGACGGGGTGGGAAAGCTTTTCGAACACGGCCACATCTACGCTGTGGAGAACGGTCCACCCGAGACCGTTTTCGCCGGCCACGCCGCGGTGCGGGGCATGTACGAAGCGCTGGTCCGCATCTACGACGACGGCACGCCGAAGACCAAACACCACACCACCAATGTGCAACTCGACATCGACGACGATCGTGAAACCGCACGCGCGACGTCTTATTACAGCGTCACGCAGGCCACGCCCGAACTGCCGTTGCAGATCATCGTGACCGGACACTACAAGGACACATTCCGGCGGATCGACGGCGTCTGGCGGTTCGACAGCCGCACCATGTTCATCGACCAGATCGGCGACCTGAGCCACCACCTGAAGATCGACCCAGGTGCGTGACGCTCTTACTCGCCCTTACTCGTCGAGAAACGTTGCGTGCTTGTCGATTGCATCGCGACCGATGCGCAAACTGTTGGCGGAAAAGGCCGGGTCCGGGTGGCCGATCGCCAGACCGCACAAGATATTCATCTCGGCACCGATCCCCAGTTGCTCCCGGATGATCTCGGGATAACCGGCGATCGAAACCTGAACGCACGTCCCCAGACCGCGGGCCGTCAAAGCCAACACCAGCGTCTGCAAGAACATCCCGACGCCCATGGCGTCGACCAGGCCGAAATCTTCGCGCATGGACACCACGGCGCCCACGGGCGCGCGAAAGAATTCCCAATTGCGCAGCACCGCGATACGCCGGGCCTCAGTGTCTTCCCGGGCGATGCCCATCGAGCCGTATACCTGGGCGCCCAGCTCACGTCGCAGATGAGCGAAAGCGGCTGGCAGTTCGGGGACTTTCGGCGGCTCGGAGCGGGCCTTGCTCAGCAGAGCCGCAACGAGCCGGTCGCGGGCTGCGCCCGAGACGAACACCACGTGCCACGGCTGGACGTTGGAGTTCGACGGCGCGCGCACGGCAAGATCCAGCGCCTCCTCGAGCAGCTGCCGCGGTACCGGGTCCGGCAGAAACATGCGCGACGAGCGCCGCTCGCGGATCGTCTTGTCGAGGTCGTACATTTGGCGCCCCTTTCGGGGTCAGGGCAGTCGCCAGTCGATCGGTTCGGCACCCATGCCGGCGAGCAGGTCGTTGGCGCGACTGAACGGTCGTGAACCGAAGAACCCGCGAGACGCCGACAACGGAGACGGGTGGGGCGACTCGATGCAGACACAGTCGCCGGCGGCCAGGATGGGCTTGAGCGTCGACGCGTCGCGGCCCCAAAGGATCGCGACCAGCGGCTGTTTGCGCGCAACCAACGCCCTGATCGCGCACTCGGTAACGGCTTCCCAGCCCTTGCCGCGGTGGGAGGCCGGGTTGTTGGGACGCACGGTGAGCACTCTGTTCAACAACATCACTCCGCGCTGCGCCCACGGTGACAGGTCGCCGCAGGACGGTGGCGGATGGCCCAGGTCGGTGGTGTATTCGTCGAAGATGTTGGCCAGGCTGCGGGGCAGCGGACGCACGTGGGGAGCCACCGAAAAGCTCAGCCCCACCGCGTGTCCGGGCGTCGGGTAGGGATCCTGGCCCACGATCAGCACCCGCACCTGGTCGAATGGGAACGTGAACGCGCGCAACACGTTTGGGCCGGCTGGAAGGTATCCGCGGCCCGCTGCGATCTCCGACCGCAGAAATTGGCCCAGTTGCGCCACCTGGCCGGTCACCGGTTCCAGCGCGGTCGCCCACCCGGGGTCGACGAGTTCGCTGAGGGGGCGTGCGGTCACTGCGCCACCCTAACGTCCCGGTCATTGCGCAAACGACTGCCAGCCCGCATAACCCGTCCATTCCTCGCCGTCGATCAACACCCGTGCCGGCCCGTCAGTCACCCTTCCGATCACTCGCCAACCGGGCGGCACCGCGTCGGGAAAGCAGGCCACGAGCGCATGGTCTTCGCCCCCGCCCAGCACCCACGACAACGGGTCGGCCCCCACCGCGGCGGCCGCCGCAGCCAACGCGTCACGGTCTGTGGCCAACGCCGCGGTGGACACCTCGATCCCGACACCCGAGGCTTGCGCAACGTGCCGCAGGTCCGCGACCAAGCCGTCGGAGATGTCGATCATCGCTTGGGCGCCCGCGGCTGCGGCCGCCGCACCCTGCCCATAGGGAGGTGCTGGCACCAGATGGCGACGCCGCAGCTCGTCGAAGCCTTCAATTCCGTTGTGCCACAACTCATAACCTGCCCCGGACCGACCCAACTCACCGGTGACGGCGAGCACTGACCCGCTCCGGGCCCCGGAACGTAGCACCGGCGCACGGCCGTCCAGGTCGCCCAACACGGTCACCGAAACCACCCACTGTGGACAGTGGACCATGTCACCGCCCACGATGCCCGCACCGATCCGGCCGGCCTCGTGCCACAACCCGTCTGCCAACGAAGCCGCCCACCCGGCCAAGGTTTTAGCCGGTGCGCCGAACCCGACGACGAACGACACCGGCCGTGCGCCCATCGCCTCGATGTCGGCCGCGTTCTGCGCGATCGCTTTGCGGCCGACGTCGTGCGGCGTCGACCAGTCCAGCCGAAAGTGCCGATCCTGCACCAGCATGTCGGTGGAAATCACCGTGCGGCCACCGCCGATGGATACCACCGCCGCGTCATCGCCGGGTCCGAGTTCGACCGCGGCGGGCTGACGGCGCCCCCGCACCAACCGGTCGATGACGGCGAATTCCCCCAGCTGTTCCAGCGTCGGAGAATCCGCTGGAGTGTCGTCGCGCACGCCACCTCCTTCGGCGCTCTCCAGGTCGCGAACGTTAAGTTGAGTCCCTGGCCCGGCGCTGTGTTTGCGAGCCAGCCAGTTTATGAGCCTAGGAGGTGGCAGGTGCCCGACCCCGACGGGCCGCCACGTGCCCTCATCATCGCGGCGATAGCGCTGGCTGTGACGGCTTTGGGTGTGATCCTGGCCATTGCGACCCGGCACGAACCGGCGAAACCCGTTGAGCTTCCGGCCGTGGCCGCCCCGGATGCCGGCGCCCCGGCGTGCCAGGCGCTATTGGCCGCGCTGCCGCGGCAACTCGGGGATTACCAGCGCACGACGGTTGCGCAGCCCGCACCCGAAGGCGCCGCGGCGTGGCGCGGCGGGCGCAGCGAACCGGTGATCCTGCGCTGCGGACTCGAACGTCCGGCCGACTTCGTCATCGGCTCCCCCATCCAAGTCGTCGACCGCGTGCAGTGGTTTCAGACGGCGGCCGGGTCCGGTGAAAAGCAATTCACTTGGTACGCCGTGGATCGTCCGGTCTACGTGGCGCTGACGCTGCCGGCGGAATCAGGACCCACGCCGATCCAAGAAGTGTCGGAGACGATTGACCGGACCATGGCCGCAGTGCCCCTCCGCCCGGGTCCGCCCCGTTAGCCCCGCAGTTATCGCAGGCCAACGCCCCGCGCCAACGCGGTGTCCACCATGGTCGCCAGCAGGGTGGGATAGTCGACGCCGCTGGCCGCCCACATCCGCGGATACATCGAGATCGTGGTGAAGCCCGGCATGGTGTTGATCTCGTTGATCACCGGGCCGTTGTCGGTGAGGAAGAAGTCCACCCGGGCCAGCCCCTGGCAGTCGATGGCGGTGAAGGCCCGGATCGCCAACTGCCGTAGCGCGTCGGCGACTTCGTCGTCGACTTTGGCAGGAACGTCCAATTCGGCTGCGTCGTCGAGGTATTTGGTCTCGAAGTCGTAGAAGGAATCCTCACGGCCGCGTACCCCGGCCACCCTGATCTCGCCCAGGGTGCTGGCTTCCACTGTGCCGTCGGGCATTTCGAGCACACCGCATTCCAGCTCACGGCCGTTGATCGCCGACTCGACGATCACCTTGGGGTCATGGCGACGGGCCTCGGCGATCGCGGCGGGCAAGTCGTCCCAGCTCGTCACGCGGCTCACGCCGATCGACGAGCCGCCCCTGGCCGGTTTGACGAAGACCGGCAACCCAAGCCGCTCGCGTTCCTCGGGATCAAGGGATGCCCGCGTCGGTCGCAACACGGCGTGCGCACCCACCGGCAGCCCCTCGGCGATGAGCAACTTCTTGGTGAACTCCTTGTCCATGCCGGTGGCGCTGGCCAGCACGCCCGCACCCACGTAGGGCAGACCCGCGAGTTCAAGCAGGCCCTGAACGGTGCCGTCCTCGCCGTAGGGCCCGTGCAGCACCGGAAACACCACGTCGACCGAGGCCAGGACTTCTCGCGCGTCGGGACCCGTCGAGCGCTGCAGCGACACCAGTTGGCCGCTGCGCTGGGGATCAGCCGGCAGCGCGAGTTCGGTGCCCGATTCGGCGCTTACCTCCGGCAATTGCCGGTTGGTGATGGCCAGCGCATCGGGGTTTCCGTCGGTGAGCACCCACGAGCCTTCCCGGGTGATGCCGATGGCCAGTACGTCGAACCGGCGCGGATCCAGATTGCGCAGGATGCTGCCCGCCGACACGCAGGAGATGGCGTGCTCGTTGCTGCGTCCGCCGAACACGACGGCCACGCGCACGCGCCCATCACCGGACTGGCTGGCATTCACAACCTGGAGAGGCTACCGGGTGGGGCGCCGGGAGGTCGGGCCTGGCGGTCCGAGCTGCGGTTTTGCGCGGTCATGGGATCATTCGGGCTTCGTGCTGCGACCGAGGAGCAACGCTATCGCCTCGTTCACCGACAGTCCCTTGTGACAGACCCGGTGTACGGCGTCGGTGAGTGGCATTTCGACGTCGTAACTGGACGCCAGCGCCAGCACCGACTGACACGACGTCACGCCCTCGACGACGTAGCCGTCCTTGCGTTCCATCGCGGACTGCATGGTCTCCCCCCGGCCCAACAATTCGCCGAACGAGCGGTTGCGCGAATGCGGCGACGTGCAGGTGGCCACCAGATCGCCCACCCCGGCCAGGCCAGCCAGCGTCGTGCCCTTGGCCCCGAGAGCCAGTCCCAGCCGCATGATCTCGGCCAGGCCGCGGGTGATTATCGCCGCGGCGGTGTTTTCACCCAGTCCGACCCCGGCGGCCATCCCGCACGCGAGCGCGATGACGTTCTTGCAGGCCCCGCCGATCTCGGTGCCGACGACGTCGGAGTTCGTGTACGGCCGGAGGTAGCCGCTGTTCAGGAAGCGCTGCAACGCGACCGCGCGACCGGAGTCGCTGCAGGCGATGACGGTGGCCGCGGGCTGCCCCTCGGCGATCTCGCTGGCCAGGTTGGGCCCTGAGATCACGGCGACCTGTCCCGCGTCCACGCCGGTCACCGAGATGATCACCTGGCTCATCCGCATCAGGGTGTCCAGTTCGATCCCCTTGGCCAGGCTGACCAGCGTCGCGCCCTCGGTCAACAGCGGCGCCCAGCGCTCGAGATTGCTCCGCATCGTCTGCGCCGGCACACCCAGCAGCACCGTCGTCACACCGCTCAGCGCTTCTTCCGGGTCGGACGTGGCGCGGACGCCGGGCGGCAGCAACATCTGCGGGAGATAGTCGGGGTTGCGGCTGGTCTTGTTGATCTGCTCGGCGACTTCCGCCCGTCGCGCCCATAGCGTGACCTGTTGCCCGGCGTCGGCGAGCACCTTTGCGAGCACCGTGCCCCATGCGCCGGCGCCCATCACTGCAATAGTTTCCGAGCCGGCCATCCACCACTTCCCTTCGCACGGCAGCCGCTGACACCATTCCAGCGCCCAGTCGTTCATCACGCTAGCGCGGCGCCTCACCGGCACCGTCGCGCTAGGGTGGCGCTCGTGGGCGTGAGCGGCACCCGGGCCGAGGGTAAGGGTGATGTGGGGTTGATCATCGCCGTGAAGCGGTTAACCGCCGCCAAGACCAGACTGGCACCGGTGTTCTCGGCGCAAACCCGGGAGAGCGTGGTGCTGGCGATGCTGATGGACACCCTGGCCGCGGCGGCGCGCGTACCTGCACTGCAATCGATCACCGTCATCACCCCCGACGATGCGGCGGCGGCCGCAGCCACCGAGCTCGGCGCCAACGTGCTGGCCGACCCGACGCCGGAAGGCGACCCGGATCCGTTGAACAACGCGATTGGCGCGGCCGAGCGCGCCCTTGCCGAGGCCTCTCCCAATATCGTTGTTCTGCAAGGAGATTTGCCCGCGCTACAGACACAGGAACTCGCCGAAGCCATCGCCGCCGCGCGTCACCACCAGCGAAGTTTCGTCGCTGACCGGCTGGGAACCGGCACGTCGGTGCTGTGCGCTTTCGGCGCCAAGCTGGATCCGCAGTTCGGCGCGGATTCGGCCGCGCGGCACCGGCGTTCGGGTGCTATCGAGCTGACCGGCGCGTGGCCCGGACTGCGGTGCGATGTCGACACTCCGGCCGACCTCGCCGCCGCGCGCCGCCTCGGCGTGGGCCCCGCGACCGCACGCGCTCTGTCGCATCGTTAGCGCGGCCGGCGGGTTGAATCTCGCCGACGGCGTACCGATGACCCATCGATGTCGGCACGAAGCTGGCAGCACCACCCCGTGATACGCAATGATCGCAGAGTGACCGATACCGAAGCTCAAGTGCGCGCCGACGAGAACGCCTGGCATCCAGACGACTCGGGCCTTGCCGCGCCGCCCGCAGCGACAGCCGACGCGGTCAACGACCGGCTTCCAGAAGATCGTTATCTCAACAGGGAACTGAGCTGGCTGGACTTCAACGCTCGGGTCCTGGCGCTGGCTGCCGACAGTTCGTTGCCGCTGCTCGAACGAGCGAAGTTTCTGGCGATCTTCGCGTCCAATCTCGATGAGTTCTACATGGTTCGGGTGGCCGGCCTCAAACGGCGTGACGAGATGGGGTTGTCGGTTCGCTCCGCCGACGGTCTGACACCGCGCGAGCAGCTGCGCCTCATCGGCGAAAAGACCCAGCAGATCGCCATCCGCCACGCGCGTGTGTTCCACGATGTGGTGCTACCGGCTTTCCGCGAGGAAGGCATCTACATCGTCACGTGGAACGATCTCGATCAAGCCGAGCGCGACGACCTGTCCGCCTATTTCAACGAACAAGTCTTCCCCGTCCTGACACCACTGGCCGTCGACCCGGCCCACCCGTTCCCCTTCGTCAGCGGGTTGAGCCTGAACCTGGCGGTCACCGTCAAGCAACCCGAGGACGGAACCCAGCATTTCGCCCGGATCAAGGTCCCCGACAACGTCGAGCGCTTCGTCCAACTCCGCACGAACCGCAACGCCGAAAACGCAGAAGGCCCAGCACCCCTCCGGTTCCTGCCGATGGAAGAATTGATCGCGGCCTTTCTGCCGGTGCTGTTCCCCGGCATGGAAATTGTCGAGCACCACGCATTCCGCATCACCCGCAACGCGGACTTCGAAGTCGAAGAGGACCGGGACGAAGACCTACTGCAGGCGCTGGAGCGGGAGTTGGCCCGCCGGCGTTTCGGTTCGCCGGTGCGACTCGAGGTCGCCGATGACATGACCGAGAGCATGTTGGAGTTGCTGTTGCGCGAACTGGATGTGCATCCCGGCGATGTCATCGAGGTTCCGGGATTACTCGACCTGTCGTCGCTGTGGCAGATCTATGCTGTCGACCGGCCGGCGCTCAAGGACCGGGCGTTCGTTCCCGCAACCCATCCCGCGTTCTCCGACCGCGAGACACCCAAGAGCATCTTCGCGACGCTGCGCGAAGGCGATGTGCTGGTTCATCATCCGTACGACTCGTTCTCCACCAGCGTGCAGCGCTTCATCGAGGTGGCCGCCTCCGACCCCAACGTGCTTGCGATCAAACAGACCCTGTACCGCACCTCGGGTGACTCCCCGATCGTGCGGGCGCTGATCGACGCCGCGGAAGCCGGAAAGCAAGTCGTGGCATTGGTGGAGATCAAAGCGCGCTTCGACGAGCAGGCCAACATCCGGTGGGCACGCACGTTGGAGCAAGCGGGCGTGCACGTGGTTTACGGGCTCGTCGGGCTCAAGACGCACTGCAAGACGTGCCTGGTGGTGCGTCGCGAAGGTCCGATCATCCGCCGGTATTGCCATATCGGGACCGGCAATTACAACGGCAAGACAGCCCGCCTCTACGAGGATGTCGGCCTGCTGACCGCGGCGCCGGATATCGGGGCCGACCTCACCGACTTGTTCAATTCGCTCACCGGGTATTCGCGGAAGTTGTCTTACCGCAACCTCTTGGTGGCGCCGCACGGAATTCGCACCGGCATCATCGAGCGGGTGGAGCGGGAAGTGGCCGCTCACAAACAAAGCGGTCCCGCCCAGGGACAGGGCCGTATCCGGCTCAAGATGAATGCTCTGGTCGACGAACAGGTCATCGACGCCCTCTACCGTGCATCGCAGGAGGGAGTGCGGGTAGAGGTCGTGGTACGCGGCATCTGTGCGCTGCGCCCCGGCGCGGAAGGCTACTCCGAAAACATCTCGGTCCGCTCGATTCTCGGTCGCTTCCTGGAACACTCGCGAATCATCCATTTCAACGCGATCAACGAGTTTTGGATCGGCAGCGCCGACATGATGCACCGCAATCTGGACCGCCGCGTCGAGGTGATGGTCCAAGTCAAAGATCCGCGCCTGACCGCTCAGTTGGACGAACTTTTCGAGTCGGCGCTGGACCCGGCCACGAGGTGCTGGGAACTGGGTAAGGACGGCCAGTGGACGGCCTCGCCACGGGAGGGCCAGAGCGTTCGCGATCACCAGGTGTCATTGATGGAGCGACACCGCAGCTGACTCTGAGTGCCGAAAAAGGCCGAATTGACTTGCAGGAGTTGAGGTGTCGATCCAGAACTCGTCGGCCCGACGGTGCTCGGAAGGCCGGATTGTGTATGCCGCAGGCGCGGTATTGTGGCGGCACGCCAAGGGTAAGACCGTCGAGGTCGCCCTGATCCACCGGCCGCGTTATGACGACTGGTCGCTGCCCAAGGGCAAGGTGGACCCGGGTGAGACCGCGCCGGTGACAGCAGTGCGCGAGATACTCGAGGAGACCGGGCACAACGCGCACCTTGGCCGTCGGCTCGCCACCGTGACGTACCCGGTCGACCAAGGCGTCAAGAAAGTCCACTATTGGGCCGCGCGCAGTACCGGCGGAATCTTCACCCCCGGTGATGAAGTCGATGAACTGGTCTGGCTGCCGGTTGCCGACGCAATGAAAACGCTCGAATACCCGCAAGACCGAAAGGTTCTGCGCCGGTTCACCAAACATCCCGCCGACACGAAAACGGTGTTGATAGTCCGACACGGCACCGCAGGCAGCAAAGCACGTTTCCGCGGCGATGACACCAAACGGCCGCTGGACAAGAAGGGCCGTGCGCAGGCGGAGGCGCTGGTCGGCCAGTTGCTGGCGTTCGGCGCCACCGACGTCTATTCGGCCGACCGCGTGCGCTGTTATCAGACGGTGGAACCGCTAGCCGCGGAACTCGGTGTGGCAATTCGCGACGAGCCCAGCCTCAGCGAAGAGGCCTATGCGAAGAACCCAAAACGCGGCCGGCATCGGGTTCTGCAAATCGCCGCCCGCAAAGGCACCCCGGTTATCTGCTCCCAGGGCAAGGTAATTCCTGACCTGATCGCCTGGTGGGCGGAACGCGACGGTGTACTCCCGGACAAAGCTCGCAACCTCAAAGGCAGTACGTGGGTGATGTCGCTGGCGAACGACCGACTCATTGCGGCCGATCACATCGGTGGCGCGTTGGCCGGCAAAGTGCGGTCATAACACGCAAATACCCTTCGGTGGCATCGCTGCCACCCGAAGGGTATTTGCGTTTGCGTCGACTTACTTGCGACCGCGGCGCGCGCTCGTGGCCTTCTTGGCCGGAGCCTTCTTGGCCGGAGCCTTGCTTGCGGCCTTCTTGGCCGGAGCCTTCGTCGCAGCCTTTTTCGCCGTGGTCTTGGTCGCGGCCTTCTTGGCGGGAGCCTTGGTCGCGGCCTTCTTGGCGGGAGCCTTGGTCGCGGCCTTCTTGGCGGGAGCCTTGGTCGCGGCCTTCTTGGCCGGAGCCTTCGTCGCGGCCTTCTTGGCCGGAGCCTTGGTCGCGGCCTTCTTGGCCGGAGCCTTGGTCGCGGCCTTCTTCGCCGGAGCCTTCTTGGCCGCCTTCTTGGCGCCGCCAGCCGATACGCCGCGCTTGACTGCGGGCCCGTCAGCCGGGAGCTTTTGTGCGCCAGACACAACCGCTTTGAATTGGGCGCCCGGGCGGAAAGCCGGAACCGATGTCGGCTTCACCTTCACCGTCTCACCGGTACGCGGATTACGGGCCACACGAGCCGCGCGGCGACGCTGTTCGAAAACACCGAACCCGGTAATCGTGACGCTGTCGCCCTTGTGCACAGCGCGCACAATCGTGTCGACAATGTTCTCGACAGCGGCGGTCGCCTGTCGGCGGTCCGAGCCCAATTTCTGTGTGAGCACATCTATGAGCTCTGCTTTGTTCATCCAACCCTCCGAAGCAAGTGGTCCACGTTTTGGAACCGACTAGGGAACTACGGTAAACCCTTACCCAGCAAATTGCCAAGAGCCACGCGCAATTTCAGGACCGCGCAATCGGCATTTTGGGAATCCGATTGCCGCCCTTGACCGGTGGCGCGCCCTCAATATCGGCTTGGTTTAGGTGTGCTTCGGAAGGCTGTCAGGGCAGAATTGGACCCGTCAGGGGATGGGCAAAGTGCGCGGTTTCCAGTCCGGTCGCGCCGCCTCGAAAGCTTCGATTTCATCGAGTTTCCGCAGCGTAAGGCCTATATCGTCGAGACCCTCGAGCAGTCGCCACCGGGTGTGATCGTCAATCCTGAACGGCAGCACCGCTGTTCCCGCGGTGATATTTCGATCTTGAAGATTGGCAGTGATTTCCAGGCCCGGGCTCTGCTCGATGAGCTTCCAGAGAAGTTCGACACCGTCCTGGTCGACTTCGGCCGCCAGCAGGCCGGCCTTGCCTGCATTGCCGCGAAAGATGTCGCCGAATCGGGAGGAGATAACCACCCGGAAGCCGTAGTCCATGAGCGCCCAGACGGCGTGCTCTCGCGACGATCCGGTGCCGAAATCGGGTCCTGCGACCAACACTGAACCCCGGTCAAATGGGCTGAGATTTAGCACGAATGAGGGATCCGAGCGCCAACTCGCGAACAAGCCGTCCTCGAAACCCGTTCGGGTTACGCGCTTCAAGAAGGCCGCCGGAATGATCTGGTCGGTGTCGACATTGGACCTCCGCAGGGGCACTCCGATGCCGGTGTGGGTGTGAAAAGCTTCCATGTTCTGCCCGGTTCTTTCTCGTTCGGTCTCGTTCTTGGCCCTATTTGCCTGGGTTTCAATTCAAGTCAGCCGGCGCGGACAGCCTGCCGCGCACCGCGGTCGCGGCAGCAACCGCCGGCGACACCAAATGCGTACGGCCGCCTTTACCCTGCCGCCCTTCGAAGTTGCGGTTGGAAGTCGCCGCGCACCGCTCTCCGGGAGAGAGTTGATCGGGGTTCATCCCCAAGCACATCGAGCATCCCGCTTGCCGCCAGTCGGCACCTGCGGTGATAAAAATCTCACTGAGGCCTTCTTCTTCGGCCTGCGCCCGTACCCGCATGGAGCCCGGGACGATCAGCATTCGTACGCCGTCGGCGACCTTGCGACCGCGCAGCACCTCGGCC
This sequence comes from Mycobacterium intermedium, assembly GCF_002086275.1. Classification (GTDB taxonomy): domain Bacteria; phylum Actinomycetota; class Actinomycetes; order Mycobacteriales; family Mycobacteriaceae; genus Mycobacterium; species Mycobacterium intermedium. The sequence goes on from NZ_MVHT01000080.1 coordinate 29,416, forward strand.
ACCACCCGTAGGTCTTCGATACGACCGTTGGTACATGACCCGACGAACACGGCATCCACCGCGATATCGCGCATCGCGGTGCCCGGTCGAAGGTCCATGTACGCCAATGCCTTTTCAGCGGCCTGCCGTTCGGCGTCGTCGGTCATCAGCTCCGGATCCGGTACCGCACCCGCCAGCGGCACACCCTGGCCGGGATTTGTGCCCCAGGTCACGAAGGGACTCAGCGAGGCCGCGTCCAGGTACACCTCGGTGTCAAAGACCGCGTCGGGATCGCTGTGCAGTTGTTGCCAGTAGGCCAGTGCGGCGTCCCATTCGGCACCCTTGGGCGCGTGCGGACGGCCGCGGAGGTATTCGTAGGTGGTCTCATCCGGGGCCACCATGCCGGCGCGAGCACCGGCTTCGATGCTCATGTTGCAGATCGTCATCCGGCCTTCCATGGACAGCGATTCGATAGCGCTGCCCCGATATTCGATGACGTGCCCCTGTCCGCCGCCGGTGCCGATCTTGGCGATCAACGCAAGGATGATGTCTTTGGCCGATACGCCGGCGGGCAATTGACCGTCCACATTGACCGCCATCGTCTTGAACGGCCGCAGTGGCAACGTCTGGGTGGCCAGCACGTGCTCGACCTCAGAAGTGCCGATTCCCATTGCGATTGCACCGAAAGCGCCATGGGTCGAGGTGTGGCTGTCGCCACACACGATCGTCATTCCCGGCTGCGTCAGGCCCAGTTGCGGTCCGACGACATGGACGATGCCTTGCTCGATGTCACCCATGGGATGCAGGCGGACACCGAATTCCGCGCAGTTGCGGCGCAACGTCTCAACCTGTGTGCGAGAAATCACATCGGCGATCGGCTTGTCGATGTCGACGGTTGGGACGTTGTGGTCCTCAGTGGCGATCGTCAGGTCCGGCCGCCGCACCGGTCGCCCGGCTAACCGCAGACCGTCGAAAGCCTGTGGGCTGGTCACCTCGTGCACGAGGTGGAGATCGATGTAGATCAAGTCGGGTGCGCCGTCTTCACCGCGAACCACAACATGGTCGTCCCAAACCTTCTCAGCCAGCGTGCGCGCCATCTCTGCCTCACTTCGTTCCTTCGCGCCGCGCCGATCAATCAGGCTGTGATCTCAGAATGCGAGACGCTAGTATCTCTCTGTGAGACAGCATAGCGGTATCGGCGTCCTCGACAAAGCCGTCGTCGTATTGCACGCGATCGCGGAATCCCCCTGCGCACTAGCCGAACTGTGTGAGCGAACGGGCCTACCGCGGGCCACGACGTATCGATTGGCGGCCGCGCTCGAGGTCCACCGCCTGCTGGGGCGCGACGAAGCCGGCCGCTGGCATCTGGGGCCCGCAGTCAGCGAGCTTGCGGCCCACGTCACCGATCCGCTGCTGGCAGCCAGCGCGGAAGTGCTGTCTCAGTTGCGAGAGACCACCGGAGAAAGCGTGCAGTTGTACCGCCGCGAAGGGACCACACGAGTCTGTGTGGCCGCGTTGGAACCGTCGGCGGGGCTTCGCGATACGGTCCCGGTCGGGGCGCGGTTGCCGATGACGGCGGGCTCGGGGGCCAAAGTGCTCCTCGCCTACAGCGACACTGAAACCCAACAGGCGGTCTTGCCGTCAGCCACGTTCACCGACCGCGTGCTGGCCGAAGTGCGGCGACGCGGCTGGGCGCAAAGTGTGGCCGAGCGTGAACCGGGGGTGGCCAGTGTGTCCGCGCCGGTGCGCGATAGCCGTGGCACTGTGGTGGCGGCGATTTCGGTCTCCGGCCCCATAGACCGAATGGGGCGGCGTCCCGGGGCGCGTTGGGCCGCCGACCTGTTGGCCGCCGCCGACGCACTCACCCGCCGGCTCTAGCGGGAGGGCGCTGGGCTGAGCGCGATAAGGCTGGCTGGGTTGGCATCGAAGAACGGCGCGCGTGCGCGTCAGCGTATGGGAGCGCTACATCACCGCAAGCTCGGCCTGCCGTCTATGCCCGTCGGCGGCACCGCCCCCGCCGCCGGCCAGACCCGCCGAAAAACGTAAAAGTCCCCCACTTTCGTGGTGAAATGAATGACTTTACGTCTGCGCGGCATGATCGGGCGATGCCGAGTTAATTGACAAATATCTGACGTAGAATTGATGCATTTCTGACATTCGACGAGGAGCGAGATGCCCAAACCCCGCCCAGACGACGGCAGTCAGCGGCCCGGATCGCCGCCGACTGACCGAGTAGTGGCAGTCCTCGAAGTCCTGGCGACCCAGCACGAGCCGAGTTCGGTCGCGTCAATCGCCTCCCGACTGGAGCTCAACCGATCGACCGCGACATCGATCCTGCTCTCGCTTGAAAAGGCCGGGTGGGTGACTCGGCAGTCGGATCGCCGATACACCTTGGGGCCGGGGCTTATCGCCGTCGCCGATGCAGTGCACCAAGCGTTCCCCGTTTCATCCGATATCAGCCACACCCTCGAGGAATTGGCGCAACGCGCGGGTTGCGGAGCAACGCTGGCCTGGGTCGGTACCACTGACATGACCTTCCTCGCCAGCGTCCCCGGCAGGCGCAAGATGCCGGCCGGGGTCAGTGTCGGCCTCCGGTTGCCCGTAGGCGCGCCCGCCTGCGCGGCGGTGATCGCGCACCGCGATGCGCACGCACGCCGCGAGTGGCTGGACACGGCGAAGCCTGGTGATAAGCCCATCCTTGAGGATGTGCTGTCACAAATACATTCGAGCGGCGTGGCGGTTTACGGGTTGGGTGAGTCAGACCCAATGGTGCTTGACTTGCTTGGCGAGGTAGCCGAACTGCTGACGGAGAACCCGCAGCGCAGCTCGCTACGGCGGCGAATGTTCAGGTTGTTCTCCGAGCTCGCCCCAATCCCTTACACCGAAGAGCAACTCGCCTCTGAGCGGCCACTGTCAATCGGTTTCCTATCGGCTGCGGTATTCGCTGACGGCAAGGCAAGTTACGAGCTGCAGCTCGGGCCGTTGTTGCCGGAAGTCGGCCGATCGGAGCGTGACCGCTATATCAATGAGCTCCGCGCGACGGCGGACAAGCTCAGCACCGGCGCAAAGGCCTTGCACCGCAAGGGTTGACGATCGACCCCGGCAAGACCAGTGAACGCGGCTGTCCTTCGATCCGGCCGCACTCGTGGTGACAGCGGACAGGTCAGGCAAGGGTTGTCCTGCGGGTGCGAAGTTATAGAGGTAGAGCGCAACAACCGTTAGGCAGGGTTATTTCCCGCGGGCGAAGGTTCTGTTTCAGCCATTACCGTCGGCGAGGAACCAGTCGCCGATGGTGTCGACCCGCTCACCCAACAACCCGGCGGCCGCGTCGATGCCGTTGTGGCGCAACCCCAATCCTGACCAACCCGAGACCAGACAGCATCAGATGACTAAGCCCGACTCGACCAGCCGGCCGACAGTGCGTTCCCCAGACGGCCGGTGGCGTACGGGACTAACTCTGCGCCCGAACCGCTGTCGTTTGCGCAGCGGCCAACGACGGTTCGCCATCGAACCGCCGCACTAGCAGCGCCGTGGCCGCTAGGCTGATCACGCTCATCGAAATTCCTCAGGTGTGCCCGCTGAAAGTCCTCACCTGTGAGCAGGGCTCAGTGTAGTTGGTG
>NZ_MVHT01000081.1 GCF_002086275.1 Mycobacterium intermedium
GTTCTCTTGTCAGCGGCAAGTTCCTGGGAGATCTCGATCAAGTACCGGCTCGGCAAACTCGCACTGCCCGAACCGCCTGAACCGGTGGCCGCACCGAGACCTGTGGTGGATGCGGTGCCTCCATCGCCACCCCGGCCTCCATTCCCGCCGTTCCCTCCGGTGCCGGCGACCCGAGCAGCGCCGCTGGCAGCGGTGGCCGTGGCGGCGATGCCACTGAGGGCTTTCCCACTCCCAACAGCACTGTCGGCGGCAGCAGTGGGACAGGCGGTGCCGGCACAGGTGGCGGTGGTGGCGGCGGCGCCAACGCCGACAACGCCCGCAACCTTGTCGGCAACGGTGGCGGCGGCCTGAATGGGACGAACGGCGGGTCGGGCGGCCCCGGCGCCAACGGTAATTCGTTGGGCAACAAGGGCGGCAATGGCGGCGCGGTCGGCGGTGGCGGGGGCGCTGGCGGCGGCGCCGGCGGGCAAGGCAGTTGGTCCGGAGGTGCCGGCCACTCCGCCAGCGCCGACTAAGTCGGCGACTGCTGCGCGGAGGCCGCCTGTGACCCGCTACCCCAGGGTGCGTTGATAGCGACGCATCCCGGCGATCCACCGGTCGTAGTCGGCGTCCACTCCCATCGGACACATGCAACTCACGCCGATTCCCTTGTCGCCGTAGTTGATAGCCAGCCATTCGGCGAACCCGACGGCGGCGTGCTTTGTCACGCTGTAGGGCGCCGCACTGAGCTGGGTCAGCAGGCCGGCGGCCGAGGCGACGGCGACGAAATGTCCGCCGGCACGCTCAAGCCATTCCGGCACGACAGCTTTGGCCGCGCGGACGTGGGCACGCACGCCGCACAGGGAGCGTCGGACATGGAGTAAACTAAACTAAGTTCATGACTAAGTCCGTAGCTGTTAGAGTCGGCGTACATGAAGCGAAAACCCGCCTGTCGGAGTTGTTGCGACTCGTTGACAGCGGGCAGGAAGTGGAGATCGCCCGCGGGGGCGAACCCGTCGCAAAGCTTGTGCCGTTCCACACCCAGGACACCCGCCGCCTGGGCATAGACCGCGGCGTATATACCGTGCCAGACGATTTCGACGCGCCGTTGCCGGACAATGTTCTCGAAAGCTTTCATCGGTGAAGCGGTACCTCATCGACACCCACGTTTGGCTGTGGATGCTGTCCGACCCCGACCGGTTATGCGACGAAACACGTGCAATCGTTCAGGATGTCCGCAACAGCGTTCTCTTGTCAGCGGCAAGTTCCTGGGAGATCTCGATCAAGTACCGGCTCGGCAAACTCGCACTGCCCGAACCGCCGGCCTCATATGTCCCCGACCGCATGCGCCGCTCCGGCACATCTCCACTGTCGATCGACCATGCGCACACGCTCAGGACCGCGGACCTTCCGGACCATCATCGCGATCCGTTCGACCGCATCCTCATAGCTCAGGCGCAGTTGCTGGATCTGACGATCATCACCGCGGACGATCAGTTGTCTGCCTACGATGTCGCAGTCATCGCCGCTTGAGTAACCGTGGGTCTTGGGTGCCGCTGCGATGAACGGGCACCCAACAACCTAATTGTGGAATGCAAGTGTGTTCCCACAATCATGTATATGAATTGCTCGGATTCTGACGTGCGCTCCCAATGAGCGATAAGATTTGATTCTCAGCCCACAGCTCGACGATCGTCCGAGCAGCCGAATGACCGCCGACAAGCTGCAACACCGGCGGGAGGGCGCAGAAATGTCGTACTTATTCGCAATACCTGACGTAGTCTCAACCGCAGCAACAACTTTGGCGAATATCGGCTCGGCACTCAGCGAAGCCAACGCCGCCGCGGCGCTCGCAACCACAGACGTGATGGCTGCGGGCGCCGACGAGGTATCGGCGGCCATCGCGGCGGTGTTCGGGTTGCACGCCATGGACTATCAGGCCATCGGCGCACAAGCGTCCGCGTTTCATGAGCAATTCGTACGAGCCCTCACGGCTGGCGCCGGCGCGTATGCCAGCGCCGAGGCGGTCAACGCCGCGGCCACGGCCAACCCGCTGCAGGCTCTTCAAGAACAAGTGCTCAACCTGATCAACACGCCCACCGAGACACTGTTGGGCCGCCCACTAATCGGCAATGGCACCGACGGAGGGGTTGGAACAGGGGAGAACGGCGGCGCGGGCGGCATCCTGTGGGGCAACGGCGGAAACGGCGGGTCTGGCGCCCCGGGCAAGAACGGCGGCAACGGCGGGCCTGCCGGACTGTTCGGCAACGGCGGGGCCGGCGGCACCGGCGGCGGGGACGGCGCCGGCATCTCGGGCAACGGCGGCATGGGTGGTACCGGTGGCCTGCTGTTCGGGAACGGCGGCGTCGGCGGCAGAGGCGGGGCGAATGATTTCCTCAGCGGCTTTGGGGGCACGGGCGGTGCGGGTGGTAACGCCATAGGGCTGTTCGGCAGTGGCGGCATGGGCGGTGACGGCGGTTTCAGCAATTCGGCCACCACCTCTACCGGTGGGGCGGGCGGTAGCGGCGGCAGCGGTGGCTTGCTGTACGGAAACGGAGGCGACGGGGGCGACGCGGGAAGCGGCAAGCTCGGAAACGTAGGCGGTTCCGGCGGCGCGGGCGGTCTGCTGTTCGGCGATGGCGGCAACGGCGGTGCCGGCTCCCTGGGCCAAAAGGGAGGCAATGGGGGCAGCGCCCACCTGATCGGAAGCGGCGGTACAGGCGGCACTGGCGGAGCCGGATTCACCACATCCCCGCAGGGAGGTGCGGGCGGCGCGGGCGGCAATGGTGGGTCCCTTCTCGGCAACGGCGGTGACGGCGGCACCGGCGGGCAGTCGGTCTTCAACGCCCCCGGCGCCGGGGGGCCCGGGGGCAACGCAGTGGGCCTGTTCGGAAATGGCGGCGACGGTGGCGAAGGCGGCGCAAATGCGATAGGGCCGGGCGGTGCCGGTGGCGCCGGCGGCAGCGCCGGACTCCTGTTGGGGGCCCCTGGAGCCGATGGACCGCCCGGGCCTTAGCCGGAGTCGTAGCCGGGTCGCAGCAGGGCGTAAAAGGCGTCAGCGGGTTCGATGCCGTGGTGTCGTGACCTGCGCAGGGACGGGCCAGCTAGTGTTGGCGCGCACTACCCAAGAACGAATGACAGCTGAGTCGGGGGCTGAGAGTTGCTGAGGATCAGCACCGAGCTCTGGCTGTTCACGTCGTCATAGGGGAAGCCATAGGCAAGGTTGTCGAGGTTGATGGTGTGGAAGAACTGTGCCCAGTTGTTCCACCGCCCACCCGTCGGATAGTAGGCGGCGACGTTGGCCCATTGATCCGGTGTGAGCGCCACACCGCGGTTGAACGCCGCGTTGAGTTCGGCGAGGAAAGCCCCCTGGGTGTCTGAGCCGACGAATGGGCCATCGGCGGCGAAGGTTTGCGCCGTGGTGGGCTTGGCCATCGTGAATGTCGAGCCGGTACCCCCGTCGGGGGTCACGGTGTAGACGAACTGGTGGGTGTTGGAGTCGACGCCGCCAGTCACCGTGTAGCCAGGGCCGTCGTAGATAAATGTGTTGGCCTGATAGTGCGTCCAGAAGTCGTCGATCGGTTGATCCAGCCAGGTTGCCAGGCCACCGGGCTGAGCGGTCCGCGGGGCAACAATCCGCAACAGGTCGCCATTGGTATCGGTGAGAACCAGTGACTGGAACTCGGACGGGAGTGTGGCCGCGTACTGCTGGAACACGTCGGCCCGCGACAAGGTAATGCCACGCGTTTCGGCAAAGCCGGTGGCCTCCTGCGCCAGCGTGAATGTGAACGGCAAGCCGAACTGGTCCACCTGCGTGGTGTTGCCCCCGAAGTGGACTTCGCCGTACTTGTAGGTCATCTCGTACCAGTCGTAGACCGTGTAGTAGTTCGGATCGACCGGGTTGTAGGGCTCGAGACCCGCCCAGCCCGAATTGTCGGGCGCGATACCGATATAGAGCGGGTTCTTCAACGACACAAATATCCGGGCGCCCTGAAATTCGGACGGTATCGAGAGATTCGTGGCGTCGGCGAGAGTGAACGACATATTGGCGTAGTTCACTCCGTTGTGCGTGAGGTGGTCGGGGGCGTTGGCGGCGCTGTGGTCGATCGCGTGGGCCACACCGTTCTGGTCGACCCAGGACCAATGACCGGGTGTGGTCTGGCCGAGAAGGGTCAGGTAGACCTCCGTGTCGCTGAGGCCGGTGTTGTTGACGATGGGACCGAGGCGAAATCCGCCGGGCAGGCCATCGGCTCCGGTGAAGCCAGTCTGACCAGCGATTCCAATAAGCCCGGGCGCACCACCCGCACCACCAAGGCCACCGGTGCCACCAGGGCCGCCGGCGCCGTAGAAGCCGGAGGCGTCTACGGGGCCCCCGACCCCGCCGGTACCTCCAAGTCCGCCAGCACCGCCCGCCCCACCATTGCCGTATATCAGTCCGCCACGGCCACCGACTCCGCCCGCCCCGCCGACTCCGCCAGCACCCCCGGTCTGCCCCGGCACGGACGTCGACGCACCGGTAAGCCCGGCGCCGCCCGCCCCGCCAGCCCCGCCATGGCCGAACAATCCCGCCGCGCCGCCGGCACCGCCGTTCTGTCCCGGCGCCCCCGATCCGCCGTTACCGCCGTTCCCCCACAAGATTCCGCCCGGTCCCCCAGCCTGGCCGGTCCCCGGAAGCCCATCGGTGCCGTTGCCGATCAGCGGACGCCCCAACAACGCCTTGAAGGGCGCATTGATCACACCCAAGACGCCTTCCTCAAGGAGCTGCAACGGCGAGGCACTGGCCGCCTCGGCGGCCGCATAAGCGCCCGCCCCGGAATTGATGGCTTGCACAAACCGCTGATGGACCGCCGCAGCCTGTGCGCTGACCACCTGATAGGCCTGCCCGTGCTCGGCCAAGAACGCCGCTATTGCCGCCGACACCTCATCCTCGGCCGCCGCAAGCAGCATCGTGGTTGAACTCGCTGCCGCCGCATTGGCCGTACTGACCGACGAAGCGATACGCGCCAAATCCGATGCCGCTGTCACCACCAGCTCCGGCGTCACACTGACAAACGACATTCCACACCTCCGACCACCGTGTTCTGGGAGACAACCTCGAATGAGTTTGACCAGTGATTCGCCGTAAATCAACGGTGTCGTAAATATCGGCACCACCCGGCCCCTAGATCCGACAGCAGAGCATGGGCGTCACGAGGTTCGGTGAACCGCGCTGTCAACTCGAGGATTTCTCGCATCGCATCCTGCGCATCAGCCAAAAAGCTTGCCGATTTGTGACACGGCGCCGTTGGCGGCGTCGAAGATGCCGGGCAGGTAGGTGCCGACATTGAACAGGCGGGAGACATTCGTCGGTGTCGCAAAGTTTGTCGCGGAGTAAATGACTGCCGAGCCGGTCCGACCAAGATTCGTCCAGCCCGATTGCATCGAGCCGTAGTTCTGCATTCCGGAGTTTCCAGCGTCGCCCGCCAGGGTGTTCCCGAAACCTGAGTTGTGTCCGAAGTTTCCGAAGCCGGACGAACTGCCGGGACCGGAGTTGAAGAAGCCTGACGAGGGGGTGGTTGTCGAGTTTCCGAAGCCGGGGGCGGCCGGGATATCCAGCAGCACCACCCTGATCGGGCCCACTCCACTGTGAATATGGATCGGAACTGAGGTCGCACCATCAACTTGGCCGAAGGTGATGTCGACGACGGGCATCGTGACGTGGATCGGAATGTTGATGGGCCCGAGCGCGAAGTTACGGAGAAATGGAGTGCTTGCGGTGGGCAGCGGCACCGTGAACTTCTGGAAGGAGAGGGAGCTCAAGTCGACGGGGACGGGCAGATCGACCGGGATGACGATGTCCAAGTTCAAAATCGGGAATTCCGGAATGTTGATCTCGGTGTGGGTGCCCCACAGGCCCTGGTAGTCAGCGTGCCACAAGATGCCGTTGTTGAAGTTGCCCGCATTCAAGGCGCCGGTGTTGACGTCACCCGCGTTCGCCCAGCCGGTGTTCACGTCTCCAGTGTTGAAGTCACCGGTGTTGTAGTTGCCCGCGTTGAAGCTGCCGGTGTTGGTGCTGCCCGTGTTGAACATGCCGGTGTTCGAAGAGCCGGAGTTGCAATGACCTGTGTTCGACGTGCCCGCGTTGCCGATGCCGGTGTTGAACGCTCCCCCGTTCCAAAGGCCCCAGTTGCCGTCGCCCGAGTTGGCGATGCCGCGGTTGGCGATGCCCGAATTTCCGATGCCAATGTTCCCGGCGCCGGAGTTGAACAGGCCGACGTTATTGGTTCCCGAGTTGAACAGCCCTACGTTTCCGCTGCCCGAGTTGAGCCCGCCGGCGATATTGATGCCCCGCTGGTTGTGGCCGGTGAGCCCGATGCCGATGTTGTTGTCGCCGGTATTCGCAAAGCCGATGTTGTTGTTGCCGCTGTTGGCAAAGCCGTGGTTGAAGCTGCCGAAGTTGCCGAGACCAAAGTTGTTGTCGCCCAAGTTGCCTGGGCCGATGTTGTAGTTGCCCAGGCTTCCGGAGAAGACGTTGAAGCTGCCGACGTTGCCGCCGCCGAAGTTTGCGTTGCCGACGTTGCCGAAGCCGATATTTCCAAGGCCGAGGTTTGCGACGCCAAGGTTGGTGATCGGATCGTTGTTGACGAAGCCAGCGAGGCTGGTACCGATGTTCTGGAAGCCCGAAATGCTGTCCACTGCGGCAAGATTCAGTGTCCCCGTGTTGAGGAAACCGGAGACGTTGCTGCCGAGATTGGACAAGCCCGATATCTGGTCACCGAAGTTCTTGTAGCCGGAGAGTCCCGAGGTGCCCGAGGTGAGGTTGAAGAAGCCGGAAGTGTTGGTACCGGTGTTGCCGAAGCCCGACACGGTACCCGGACCATTGTTGAAAAAGCCTGACGACGGACCCTCTGTGCTGTTCCAGAAGCCCGGAACTGGCGATACGTCGATGAAGGGAAGCTTGATCGGAAACAGACCGGGGGCGCCGCCGATGTCGATGACAGGCGTTACCAGCCCGCCGGCACCAATACGTGTACCTACCGGGGCAAGGTCAATCACAAAGTCCGGGAGGGTGATTGGAGCGATCGTGACGACCGTGGCGGCGCCGAGGCCAGAGAATTCCACGTCGGCCGTGATCGCTGGCAGGGTAAAGCCCTCGGCCGCGACGACGCCGAACGAGCCCGTGATCGGGATGTCGAGGTAGACCGGCGCACGCAGGTTCAGCGGTATGGGAATGTCGGGAATGCTCACCGTGTAGTTGGCGCCCGGCAACCCCTGGAAATCACCACGCCAGAACATGCCGTTGCTGTAGTTACCCGAGTTGAAGGCGCCGGTGTTGACATTGCCGTGGTTGGCGAAACCGGTGTTGTATCTGCCCGTGTTTAACCAGCCCGTGTTGTAGAAGCCCGGGTTGAAGCTGGCGGTGTTGAAGCTGCCCGGGTTGAAGCTGCCGGAGTTGTGGTCGCCAGTGTTGGCAATGCCGGTGTTGACGTTGCCGACGTTGAACAAACCTGTGTTGATGTCGCCGGCGTTGACCAGGCCCGTACTGTTGAGACCGGTGTTGCCGACGCCCCAGTTGCCGGTGCCCGAGTTGCCGATACCAACGTTTCCGGTGCCCGAGTTGAACAGGCCGGAGTTGTTGGTGCCCGAATTGAACAGGCCGGTGTTGCCGGTGCCTGAGTTCAGCCCACCAGCGAGATCGAGGCCTTGCTGGTGGTTACCGGTCAAACCGATGCCGATGTTGTTGTTTCCGGTGTTCGCCAGGCCGCCGTTGACGTTGCCGGTGTTGGCCACTCCCTGGTTGTAGTTGCCCGCGTTGCTGATTCCGACGTTGACGTTGCCAACATTGGCCAGGCCGACATTGTTGTCGCCGAGGTTTCCGAGGCCGAGGTTGAAGGTGCCGAGGTTTGCGATGCCAACATTGCTGTTGCCGGAGTTTCCGAAACCAACATTGTTGTTTCCGGTGTTGCCAAAGCCGATGTTGTTGTCGCCGACGTTTGCGAACCCGAGGTTGTTGCCTACATTGGCCAACCCCGCGTTGAGCACCGGCATGGTGGCGGAGGCACCCTGGCCACCTAGGTTCGCCATGCCCGACAGCAGCGAGCCGTAGTTGTTGAAGCCCGAGGATCCGTGCAATGCGACGTTCTGGAAGCCCGAGATGTTGGCGCCGATGTTCGAGATGCCCGACACCGAGCCGGGACCCCCATTGAAGAATCCCGAGGACGGCATTGCGCTGGTGTTGAAGAAGCCGGTGGTCGCCTGGTAGTTGAACAGCGTCAGGTCGGCGGGTCCGACGCTGAATGTGATGGGGACGAAAATCCGTGCCGAACCATCCGCGGCGCCGATGTTCAGCGAGGTCAGCGGACCGAGAATCCTGATCTCCGGGATGTCGAGCGTTCGGACGGTGGCAGCCCTTATCGGCGACCAGGTGCCGAGGTCGCCATTAGAACCAATGTGCAAGTCCGACAACGTGATGCCGCTGTAAACGGACGTGCCGAGACCGATCGTGATGGGGATATTCACGGGAATGTCGACGGTCAATTGTGCGGGAATCAAAGGAATGTGAATTGCGTAGCCGGCCCCCCACAGCCCCTGCTGACTACCCCGCCACAAGACGCCGTTGCTCATGTCGCCGGATAGGAAGGCGCCGGTCGTTATGTCGCCTGAGTTGGCAACACCGGTGCTGTAGTTGCCGGTGTTGGACAACCCCGTGTTGAAGTCACCCCCGTTGGCGATGCCGGTGTTGAAGTCGCCCGTGTTGAACGCGCCGGTGTTGTAGCTGCCCGCATTGCCGATGCCGGTGCTGAAAACGCCGGTGTTGAACAAACCGAGGTTGGCGCTGTGGACATTGCCGATCCCGATGTTGAAGTCGCCGGAGTTGCCGATGCCGACGTTTCCGTTGCCCGAGTTGGCGATTCCGATGTTGTTGGTGCCGGAGTTGAAGAGACCGATGTTGCCGCTGCCGGAATTCAGGCCGCCAGTTAAGTTCACACCCTGCTGGTTGTTGCCGGTCAGTCCGATGCCGACGTTGTTGTTGCCGGTATTGCCGAAGCCGACGTTTCCATCACCGGTATTGCCCCAGCCCCAGTTGGTGCCGCCGATATTTCCGCCGCCGAGATTGTTGCTGCCTAGGTTCCCGAACCCGAAGTTCGCATCGCCGAGGTTTCCCCAGCCCAATTTCATGTCGGCGAGGTTGGCGAGTCCGGTGGTGAAGATGGGACCGGACGGGGTGCTGAACACACCCGCCATCGCCACGTTGGGTGAGCCAGAGCCGTCCGCCGCGGCTTCCAGAAGCACGCTGGTGTTGTAAATGCCCGACACGCTGTTGCCCAGGTTCAAAAAGCCGGATTGCAACGAGCCGAAGTTCTGGAAGCCGGAGCTTCCTAGAGCGCCCACCACGCCGCTATTCCACATGCCGGAAGCGTTCGCGCCGAAGTTCTGGAAGCCCGAAACACCGCCCGCGCCGGAGTTGAAGAACCCCGACGAAGGACTGGTCACCGTATTCCCGAAGCCCGGTCCGCCGGGAACCCTGAGAAATACGATTTCGCGACCCTCCAGGGCGCCCGAAACGCTGATCGGCAGGCTGTTGCCTGGTCCGCCGACAGCGACTACCGCGCTGGAAATGTATAGCTCGGAATGACCGAGAACAACGGGGCCGAAAGACAAGCCTTCACCCAGTGCGCCGATGATCGGGAATATATCTGTCCTGGGCATGATCTGGCCGGCTTGGGTGACGGGGATGACCACACTCGGGATGGTTATCGTTTGGTTTATCGGTATGGCGATCGACTGGTTTATCGCGATAGCAGGAATCCTGAAGGTCAGGTCGATGCCAATATGGCCCTGGTTATCGAGCGGCTGCGCGATGCCGTTGTTGAAATCCCCCGAGTTCAGCAGGCCGGTGTTGACATCACCGGTATTGAAAAACCCGGTGTTGACGTGGCCGGGGTTGAAGCTGCCCGAGTTTGTGTTGCCGACATTGAAGCCGCCCGTGTTGGCACTGCCCGCATTGAAACCACCGGTGTTGACGGCACCGGTGTTGAACCAACCCGTGTTGGCGCTGCCGACATTGCCGAAGCCGGTGTTTCCGGCACCAGGGTTCTGGCCGCCCCAGTTTCCCGTACCTGCGTTGAGGGCGCCCCAGTTCCCACTGCCCGAGTTGCCGATCCCGACGTTTCCAGTGCCCGAGTTGAACAGGCCGACATTTCCGGTCCCCGAGTTGAACAGGCCGACGTTTCCGGCGCCAGAGTTCAGGGCGCCGATCCCGATCTGACCATCGCCGGTGAGTCCGATACCGATGCTGTGGTTGCCGGTATTGCCGAATCCGATGTTGCTGTTCCCGGTATTCGCAAAGCCCTGGTTAAAGCTGCCGGAGTTTCCCCAGCCGAAGTTGTTGTCGCCGAGGTTGCCCCAGCCCTTGTTGAGATTGCCCAGGTTGCCGGAGCCCGCGTTAAACGATCCGATATTCGCATTGCCGTAGTTTTGGATGCCGACGTTGCCAGCGCCCAGATTTAAGCTGCCTACGTTTCCAAGCCCGAAGTTTGTGCCACCGAAGTTCCCGTTCCCGACATTAGAGTTCCCGCTGTTGCCGAAGCCGAAGTTACCCACCCCGACATTCCCGAGGCCGTAATTACTATCGTTTCCGGACGGCGGGCCGACGGAGAAACCCGCTAAATTGGCACCGTTATTGAGAAAGCCCGAGATAAAGGCCGCTGTCCTGGTCGGCAGCAGGCTCTCATTCGCTATACCCGACACGGTGTTGCCCACGTTGAAGAAGCCCGATTGCCGCGTCCCGCTGCTTGCTAGGCCGGAGTTGTTGCCGATCGCGTCGACCGCAGTGTTGAAGAATCCAGAATTGTTGGCGCCGGTGTTGAAGAGGCCCGATGAGCTACCGGAGCCGTCGTTGAAAAAGCCCGAGGACGGGACGGAGGTCGAGTTGAAGAAACCCGCGCTGCCGCCGAACAGGTGGCCGGTGTTGTTGCCCCGCGCCAAGAAGCCGTTGTTGAAGTTGCCTGCGTTGTAGGCCCCGGTGTTCACATTGCCGGAGTTGGCGATGCCGGTGTTGTAGTTGCCGGTGTTGAAGAAACCCGTGTTGGCTCTGCCCAGGTTGAAGGCACCCGTGTTGGTGTCACCCGGGTTCAGGCTGCCCGTGTTGTAGCTCCCGGCGTTCCCGAAGCCCGTGTTGGCTATGCCGGAGTTGAAGAAGCCGGTGTTGGCGGCACCGGAATTGCCGATGCCGGTATTCCCAGTGCCCGAGTTGCCGATGCCGAAGTTTCCGGTGCCGGAGTTGAACAAGCCGATGTTGCCCGTGCCCGAGTTCAGTCCGCCGGTGAGATTGATGCCCCGTTGATTGTTGCCGGTCAGCCCGAAACCGATGTTCCCGTCGCCGGTGTTGCCGAATCCGATATTCCCACTGCCGGTGTTGCCGAAGCCGAAGTTGTTCAGCGCTCGCGTCAGCGCCGGACCGGAGTTTCCGAACCCGATGTTGCCGCTGCCTCGGTTGCCGCTGCCGTAATTTCCGCTGCCGATGTTGCCGGAGCCGATGTTGCCCTGGCCGACGTTCGCCAGGCCGACGTTGCGAAAGATGGTCTGTAAGTTGGGGACACTGGAGGGGATCGCGCCAACCAGCTTCTGCAGCGAGGTGAAGGGCGTCAACACCGAGACGGAGGCGGCGGCGCCGGCGTGGTAGTCGGACATCGCGACCACGTCCTGGGCCCACATCTGCTCGTACTGAGCCTCAGCCGCCGCGATCGCGGGAGCATTTTGCCCGAACAGATTCGACGTAACCAGCTGCGCAAATGCAGCGCGGTTGGCGGAAACGATCTCCGGATGCACCGTCGCCGCCAGCGCCGCCTCAAACGCGGCCGCCGTCACCTGCACCTGCTCGGCCGCTTGCTCGGCGTCAGCGGCCGCCGCACGCAGCCACCCCAGGTATGGCACTGCAGCATCCGCCATCGCGGCCGCTGCCGGGCCCTGCCACGAGGAACTCGCAAGGCCGACGGTCACCGACGAGAAAGAGGTCGCGGCCGCCGCCAACTCGGTGGCCAATCCCCGCCAGGCTGCCGCCGCTTCTAACATCGGCCCTGTACCGGCGCCGAGGTAGAGCCGCGCCGAGTTGATCTCAGGCGGCAGCACCGCAAAACTCAAAGTCGTCCCCCGGGAACCGTTGCCCGCCGCCCCTGTGGCGTCGGTGCACTGACGTCCCGTCGGGGGCGCCTAGCGAGATCGATTATTCAACAGTGGTTTAAGCAGCGTTGGCTTTTTGCCGAAATTGCCGTTGGCGCAAGCGGATCGCCGGCCCGGTCCGACCACATCGCGAAGCGCAGCGGGTCGTCAGCGGAATTAAGTTCCGAATTTGATCGTCGATCGTCAGCGAGATGACGAGCCCACCTGTCCGGCCGAGTGTCCGCCTGCAGCAGTCCTTCTATGCCACCGAGACGATCCGCGCGACCACCTTGCCGCCGCGGCGGATTTCGATGGTCTGTCCCGCTTCAACCCGGTCGAAGTAGCGGCCCGCACGCTTTCGCAGTTCGTCGAGGTCGATTTGTCCACCGCGGTCCGCGGGCCCTGGGGTCATCCCCGCGTCGTCAACGGACACAATGCGTGACAGCAACCGACCACCGCGCACAACATAGATCGTCTCCCCGGCCGCAACCCGATCGAAGCACCGCCCAGCGCGCTTGCGTAGTTCGTCAAGCCCGATCCACCCGCCGGGTTCCGACGTGTCCTTGACAGACCGCGCGGGGATCGGCGCTCCCCGCCAGTCGCCGACCGGCGCCATGCGTGCCACCAACTTGCCGCGGCGGACGATGCCGATCGTCTCCCCCGCGGCGACCCGCTCGAGATACGTACACGCGTCACTCCGCAGTTGGGTCAGGCCAATCACTTCCCGCATTTCACTCGGATCGGGTCGGCCCGTCGGTGGCGGAGGATCGACGAGCGGGTACAGAACCGGAGTGCGCTTCGAATGAGGGCACTTGGCGGGCGCCAAACTCTGAGGAATCATCGGCTTCAGTATATGACTGTACGTGCGGTCAGTACAGCGACTCTTTGCCCCTATCGCCTGGCGGCGAACAATGCGAGCCGCACGGCGAGTTCGCCGTCGACAACTCCACCCCAAGACGAAAACCCCGTCGAATCAGGCACAATTGGAACGAAGCCGAGCTGCGACGCAGGGTCAGCTCGGTGGTGACAGCATGTCCTTCCAGCCGTCATCGCCTGTCCTGGTTGAATTTTCAACCGCGTACTTGACTCCGTCCGGACCTATGAGCTCACCGCGCTGCGGGCTGTATACGGCGGCGGGAGGAGCGCCCGGTGTGTAGACACACGGGTTGGGCTGTTGTCCATTACATTGCACGACACCAGATCCCGGCCGCGACAACGGGTCACTGACCGGTGGAGGCGTGCCCGGCACCCGGTCGGCTGGTGCGGGATTCAGGCCATTGTTGACCGACGGTGCCGGGATCACGAGACCCGGCTTCACCGGTTGGTCGCAGCGTGCGGCAGCCGCCGGGCAGGTGAGAAGTTGGTTGGGTTCGCCATACCAAGGATTGGTGCCCAGCGGAACGTACGGGTTGGGGTCCCGACACTCCCGCGGTGTCGCGGCCCGCTTCCCCGGCACATCCACACACGGAAGGTTGCGTGCCCCGCGCACCGCGTTGGCCGGAGTGTCCTGGGGGATCTTGCAGTATGTTCCGGACGGCATCGGCGCCAGACTGGTGTCGGCCGGCGACCGCCACTGAGACGGCGGCAGAAAGCCGGTCAGACAGGGCGGGGGCTGGTTGATCGTCAGCGCGGTGTCGAGTGTCGCGTATCCGGGAAATGGCGCCGTTACCGTCTCACCTTCCGCGGCGCCCTGCGGATAGGACACCAATAATTGCTCGATGCCCTTGTTGTAGCGCTTGAGCATCTCCAGCACGATCGCCAGGTTCGCCAGGGTTTGCGGCAACGACTCGCGGATGTCACCGAACACCTCGTTGACCTGATCAGCGGTCGGCGCCGCCTGAGTCAGGATGCTCTGCAGGGACGGGTCGGTTTCCGCGGCCTGCGCGGCCAGGATGTCCAGATTGCGCGACCAGCGTCGGATTGAGTCGCCCGAATTGATCTGGCTGTCCAGGATCGGCCCAGAGTTCTGGATGATGTCGTTGACATCGGAGATGTTGGTCTTGAAGTCGCCCGCGAGAGCTTGAGTCGCGTCGACCAGGCGCTGCAGCGCAGGTCCCAATCCGCCTACGGCTTGGGCCGTTTCGTCGAGCACCCCGGCGATCTTGTCCGCGGGAATCGCGGCCAGTCCGCGCTGAGCGGCGTCCAGCGCCGGTCCGATCTCCGTGGGCACCGTGCCGTTTCTGATGGTCTGCCCCGGCCGGAAGTATTGATCCGGGTTGCCGGTCGACACCAGGTCCACATACTGCTCACCCACCGCGGACACCGAATGCACGTTCGCCGACGCGTCGATCGGGATCTTGTAGCTGTTGGAAATACTCATGGTGACCCGCGCGCCCCGCTCGAGCGGCTCCACCGCGGTCACCCTGCCGATGGTTTGCCCGCGATATGTCACGTTGGCTGTCCGGTACAGGCCACCGGACGAGGGCAGTTCGGCCTTCAGCGTGTATTGGCCGATCCCCATAGCACTGGGAATCCGTAGGTAGTACCAGCCCAACACAATCGCCGTGACCAAACTGATCAGGCCGAACAAGATCAGCTGGCGCCAGACGAAGCGGGTCAGCATTGTCTGTCCGCCCTTTCGACCAGCGGGCCGCCCGGAACGTCGTTCGGGTTCGGCGTGTACCTGACGTCCGGGATCATCGTGTCGGGGTCCCGCCCCCACGATTGCTCGAGCGCACGCAGCGCTCCGGAGAATCCAGTCCCGGTCAGGACTGCGTTGTCGATAGCGCTGAGGGTCAAGTCGAGTGTCAGCGACAGGTTGAAGTAGTCGCCACGGAATGCCTTGGGCACCGCGTCGACATCGAACGGGCGGACGATAAGCAACTTGAGCGCCCGGATAAGTTTTGGCGATGCGCGCCCGAGTTCCCGCAATGGGCACTGCAGTGCAAGCAAAGCTTGGTGCAGGTCTGCTTCCGAGGCGGACAGGTATTGGTCAGCAACCTCACCGAGCCCGCCCACCGCGTCGACGGCTTCGATCAGCAGGTTTTGTTTGGCGGCGAAATGTTTTATCAGCGGCGGAAATTGGGTGAGAACACGATCCAGAACGTCCGCTCGAGAACCCACGTACTCCAGCAGTCGATTGGTCGAGTCGATGGCGCGGGTGATGTCCCGCCGTTGCTCGTCGAGTCGGGCGGTGAATGTGTCCAGCTTGTCGAGGAAGGCGCGGATCTGGCCGGCCCGGCCGTGCAGGATGTTGTAGACCTCATTCTGCAGTGATTCGATGTTCGGGATGCCACCCCCGCGCAGGATGGTGGCGAGACTGGCCAGCGTCTGCTCGGTGGTGGGGTAAGCGGACGAATGAGCGAGCGGGATGGTGTCGCCGTCCTTCAGTTCCGAGACGGGGTTGGGCGGAACACCCAGTTCTACGTGCTGAGAACCCAACAGGCTGGTCAGCCCGATCTTCGCCGTGGCGTTCTTCGGCAATTTGACGCTCCTGTCCAGGCTTAGCGTCAACGTCGCGACCCAGTTCTTCAGTTCGATCGCACGCACCGTGCCCACAAAAACATCGGCCACCCGCACCCTGCTGTTGTTGTTCAGGGCCAAGGTGTCTGGCATCTGCACGTAGATGGTGTAAGAGTCGGGACCACTGCCGGGCCCCCCGGGCATCGGCACGTTCGCGATGCCACGCCAGTTTGCGCACGACGTCAGCATCAGGGCTGCCGCCAGCACAGCCAGCACGCGCCGACCCAGTCGCCGGGTCCCCCCGGCCCAATTACCAAGGGCGGCAAAGACGGTCATGAGCCCGGTCCCCTCGACACGGCCGCCTCGGCGGGCAGTGGTGGTCCGCCAGGCGCGGGCCCGGCGACAGGCGCGGGGGTCGGCGGGACTGGTCCGGGGATCACACCCGGTCCCGGTGGCGGCGGCGGTATCGGAACCTGCGGGGCCTGTACACCGATGGGCGGCAACACCGGGTACTCGTCATAGGCATTGGGCGGGCCTGGCGGCGTCTGCAACCCCGACGGTGGGACAACGGCATCCGGACCGCCCATCAATTCTGCGAGGGATTCGGGGGTCAACAGGCCCGCCGTGATCGGACCCACCTGGACGCCCTGCATGCCCGGCGCGGTGACCCAGCCATGTTGCGTGTTGCGGTGCGACAGCGGTGTGTCGGGCACCCAGATCCCAGGGACGGTGGTGTCCTTGTATCCGTTGGGCGGCTGGAGCCGGGGCTCGGAGTAGGCGACGTGTTTGGGCAGGACCTCCGCGGTGCTGAACAAATTCAGCCCGAACGGCAGGTAGTTGAACTTGATCGCGTCGAGAATCGGCCCCAGATACTGCGCACACAGTTCGGCGGACTCTTGATAG
Organism: Mycobacterium intermedium; assembly: GCF_002086275.1. Taxonomy (GTDB): domain Bacteria; phylum Actinomycetota; class Actinomycetes; order Mycobacteriales; family Mycobacteriaceae; genus Mycobacterium; species Mycobacterium intermedium. Next base: position 16,426 of record NZ_MVHT01000081.1, read on the forward strand.
CCCAGTCGGCTGCCCGCCTGAATCATGCTGCACACGAACTGCATTGGATTCGCAAAATTGGGGATCGCCGGGATCGACATGAGTGTCCCGTGGGCCGGGTGGTAAATCTGACTGAGGTTCATCTCCAACGTCGGCAGTACATGCAGCGCAGTCTCCAACCCATTGAGCGGCTCGGGTTGGACGAGCGTGGTGGTCAGGGTGGCCAAGTTGTCGATGTCGTGGGTCAGCACCTCGCGGTTCTTGGTCAAGAACGGACGCAGTGTGGCGAGCAGTCCGTCGAATTGCTGGATCGCATTGGCCAGATTGCGATCGGAAGACGTTAGCCGGTCAGTGAATTGAGCCAGGTTGTCGTTCAACGCGGCGAACTGTTGATCATCTTTATGCAGGGCGTTGACGAAAAGCGCCAGGCTGTGCACTACCGCGAAGAAGTCGCCGCGGCCCTGGTTCAGTGCGGTAAGCGCCTTCGACAGGTTTTCCAGCGTGGTGTTGATCTGCTTGCCTTTGCCGGCGAGCCCGTCCGATCAGGTCGCCGAAGGGGCCCTTGGGTTGGTCGGGAGTCGGACCGAGTTTGTCGATGATGTTGGCGACGCTGCCGCGTAGTTCGTCCCACTCCGTCGGCACTTGCGCACGCTCGATGGGGATGACGGCGTTGTCGGCCAGCACCGGACCACCGTTGTAGGGCGGCTCCAACTGAATACTGCGCGACGCCACCAGCGTTGGGTTCAGGATCACGACGGACGCGTTCGCGGGCACCTTGTAGTTGTTGTCGTAGTGGAACGTGACTCTCATCTTGTTGCCGGCCGGTTCGATCTTGTCGACCGAGCCGACACGGATGCCCATGATCTGGACCCGGTCCCCGGGATAGAGGGCATTCGCCTCAGGGATGTAAGCGGTGACGGTGTTGGTGGTCAACGACTGGTAGAACTGCAAGCCCTGGTACGCGGCAACGAGGGCCAGGGCCACCACCAGCAACGCGATGATCTTCCCGACCGGCATTCGGCGGATATCCAAGACGCTGGTCAATTCTGACTCCCTCCGGTGACGCCGCTGCCTCCGACGCCACCTGGGGTGATGAACGGCGCGGGCAGTTGCTGCCCGGGTCCGGGAGGCGCGGGCGGCCCCGGCGGCAGTCCCGGCGCGAAGGTCGAGGGTGGCGGAACCGGACCGGCCGGTTGCAGGTTTTCGGTGCGCGCACCCGGCGGAGCGTTGGGCGGTAGGGGTGCCGGGGTGCCCGGGACGTCCGGTGGCGCTGCACCGGGCCGTCCGGCGATCGGGATCCCCGGTGTCGGTGGCAGGCCGTTGGGGTTCGGCGGAGACGCCTGAACATCGAGCGGCGCCGGGAAGCTGCCGCCGAACGGTCCCACGTCAACACCCGCGCACGGCAACGGGTTCCACGGCCGCGGCAGCGCGTCGGCCGCCGGCACGTACGAGCACGCCGTTCCCGGTGGCACGGCCGGCCCCGGATGGTCCGGGGTGCCTTCCAGCACCTGAGGTGCGGGCGGTGGCGCGCCATTGGGGAACCGGGTGCCGTTCGGGTCGGGCCAGCGGAAGGCGGGCAGGCCGGCGCTGCGCCAGAAGTCCTCCGGGTCGATGCCACGCTTCTTGAAGGCGGCGTCGACGAACGGCTGCAACATCCAGTACGGCAGCAAATTGGACAGCACAATCTTGAAGTACGGTCCGGAAGCTACGGATTCACCCAGCCCCGCAGCGAATTGCCCCGCGAAACTGAGGGTTTGGGCCAAGTCGTCGCGCTGCTCCACCAGCACGTCGGTGAGGGTGTGCAATTGCTCCAGCACAAAGTTGAGATTCGGGTTGTCGTTGATGAATCCCTGCACCTGGCTCGATACCGCGGAAATGTTTCCTAACAGCGCGTCAATGGCCCGGCCACGTTCGTTGAACGCGGCCAGCAGGGTCTTCGCATTGACCAGCAGCCGGTTGATTTGTTCGCTACGGTCGCCGAGGACGCTGGCCACCTTATTGGCCTGAGCGAGTAGGTGTTTGACCTGTTCGTCACGTTTGCCGATGGTGTCGGAGAAGCGGGCCAAGCCGTCGAGCGCGGCACTCAGATGCGGGTAGGTCTCGTCGATGGTTTGGGAGATCACGTTGAGTGACAGCTTGACGGTGTCGACGTTCCAACCCGTTGCGGCTCGGGTGACGTCGAAAGCCGCATCGTAGAGCTGATAAGGGGTGGCGGTTTGGCCTAACGCCAAAACACCTCCGGGCCGTAGAGTTTGGTTTCCCCGCGGCGTGACCTCGAGCACCTTCTTCCCCAGGATGGTGTCGGTCTTGATCGCGAGTCGACTCTCGGTGCCAATGGTGTTGCTTCCGATGGAGAACCTGACCAAGACGTGGTTGCCTGCGATCTCCAGCGCCTCCACCTTGCCCACATCGACGCCGGTGATGCGCACCTTGTCGCCCTTGTTCAGCTGGCCGCTGTCGGTGAACTCTCCGTAGTAACTTGGGCTGGCGAACATCATTGGGACACTGGTGAAACTTTGGCCGACGATGACGACCAGGACCAGAACGGTGATACCGATCAGCCCGACCCGTCCGCGGTTGAAATCCGTCAGTGTCCTCATTGCGGGGTGCACCTACCGGTCGGCTGCTGCCAGAGCTTGACCGTGCGGACCGGGCCGCCCGGTTGTAGCCCGTTCCACTTGATGGTCAGGTCGCACACGTAGAAGTTCACCCAGTCGCCATAGAGGCCGATGCTGCGTCCGATCAGGTTGAGCGCGGTCGGTGTGTTATGGATCAGATCGCGGAGCTGGTCTTTCTGATCGATCAGCGGCTGCTGCAAGGTCTCGAGGTAGCCGATTTCCTTGTGCAGCAGCCCGCGGTTGTCCGCCAGTAGCGCGGCTACGGTTCCCGAGACATTGCTGATGTTTGCGGTGCCGGCGGCCAACGGGTCGGCGTGATTGCTCAGGCCGCTGATGAGCCGCTCGAAGTCGTCAACGGTCTGGTCGAACTCCTTGCGATGTCTGACCGTGGTATCCAGCACGACGTTGAGGTTGTCGACCACCTCGCCGATCGCCCGATCGCTTTCGGCAAGGTGCGCGGTCACACTCGCGGTCTGGTCGAGGATGTCGCTGATAGTGCCGCCCTGACCCTGAAACACAGTGACGATGGCCGACACGATGCTGTTGACCTTGTCCGGGTCGAGTGCCCGGAACAGCGGTTTGAAACCACCGATCAGGGCATCGAGATCCAGCGCCGGTGAAGTGCGAGACCGCGGAATCAGTCCGCCTGCCGGCAAAATCCGGTCTGCGCCATCGCCCGTGCCGCGCTTGAGTTCCAAGAAGCGATTGCCGAGCAGGTCGAGATAGCGGATCTGCGCGGTTGTCGACTCATAAAGCGGTATCGACCGATCAACCTCGAACTCCACTCGTACCCGTTCGCCGCCGTCGATCAGCAGCACGTTCTTGACCTTGCCGACCTCCACTCCGGAGGCGCGGACGAATTGCCCGTTGCGCAGCCCGCTGCCGTTGTCAAATTCGGCGACATAGCTGTTGGTTTTGTTGAAGCGCATCTGGGCGAACACCACCACGATCGTGGCAGTGATCATCGCCAGCACCAGTGAGACGATGCTGAATTTGATTGCGGTTCCGGCGATTTTCATGGGTTGATCGTGTTGTCCCCGACTTGACGGCCCCACACGTACTCGATTGCGTACGGAGAACCGGTATCCAGGTGGTTGTACGGTGCGAGACTGGCCCCGGTGTCCACCACCAAAGTCGGTGCCGGCCACAGATCGCGGGTGAGCGGCTGCCAGCAGCCGGGTGCGCCGCCAGGACCCCCGCGGGCATTCACCCGCGGCAGATTCTCTGGATACACATAGGGATTCGGCGCTCCGCCCACCACACCCGCAAGACCCAGCAGCCCCTGGGTCAGCACCGTGCCGGCCAACCCGGGGAGGGTCAGCATGCCCCCCAAACCCGACGTCAGCGCGGTCATGGTCCTGAGCGAATAGCCGTTTCCGCCACCGGAGGTGTCGTACCCAGCGGGTTCGGCGTCGTGGTAGTTACGGATGGTGCAGAAGAAGGAGGGGCTGTAGGTGTCGAGCAACTGGGCGGTGGGCACCAGATCTGCCAACCCTCGCTGCAGGTAGGGCCCGCCGCGGGAAAAAATGTCTTCGCCCGTGTTGCCCAACCCCGTCGCGGCCAGTAACGCGGCGTCCAATTCGGCTTCCTGGCGGTGCAGCGTACGCGCCGTGGTGACGGCGTTGTTCAGGGAATCGAGCAGGTCGGGCGCAGCGTCGCCGTAGATGTCGCCCAGCGCAGCCAGCCGCTGAATGTCATATCGAATCTGCGGCATCTGCGGGTTTATGTCGTCGAGGATGGCGTTCCCGTTGACAATCGACTGCCCGAACTTGTCGCCCAGCCCCGTCAATGCCTCCGCGGCGGCGGCCAGCGTCAAGTTCAGCTTGACCGGGTCCACCTTCTCGGTGATCGAGACCAACGTGTCGAACAAGGTGTTGAACTCCGTCGTGACCTCGTTGGCCTTGATGACGTGCCGCGGCGAAATACGCTCATCGACAGGGTTTTCCGGCCAGGTCAACGCGACGAACTTGTTACCGAACACCGTGGTCGCCTTGATGTTCGCCGTTACATTGGCCGGAATGAGGGGGAGGTATTTCGGATTGACATCCAGGGCGAACTTGGCTCCCGGAGTGCCGTCATCGCGCTGGATCTGTGAAATGTCGGCCACCCGTCCGATTTCCACTCCGTTGTAGGTGACCTTCGACCCCGGATCCATCACCAATCCGGCCCGGGGCGCGATCATCGTCAAACGCGTTGTGGGCGTGAATTTTCCGCGAAACTGAAACCATACGAAGGTCAAGACCGCCGCGACGACCAGAAAGAACACCACCGTCGCCGTCTTGTACGGCGGGATACGCGGTGGGTGCGATTTCGGCGGGACGGGCATGGCGGCTACACGGTGAGGTTGAAGTTCGGGTTCTTGCCGTAGACCGACATGGCCGTCAGTACGACCACAATGACGATGGTGATCAGCGACAGCCGCATCGACCGGCCCACAGCTTCACCGACGCCGACCGGCCCGCCCTTGGCGGTGTAGCCGTAGTAGCAGTGGGTGGTCATTACCACCACCGCAACCAGGATCACCTCCGCGAACGACCAAGCCACGTCGTCGAGCCGCAGGAACGTGTGGAAGTAGTGGTTGTAGGTGCCGGGCGACTGCCCGTAGAACAGCACGGTGGTGGCCTGCGCCGACAGAAAAGCAAGGGTGATCGCCAACCCGTAGAGCGGGATGATGACGACGAGACCCGCCACCACCCGGGTGGACACCAGGTAGGCGATCGACCTGATGCTCATCACCTCCAGCGCGTCGATTTCCTCGCTGATGCGCATGGCGCCCAGTTCCGCGGTGGCACCAGCACCGACCGTGGCGGCCAACGCCTGACCAGCGGCCACCGGTGCCACAAACCGCACATTGACCATCGCGGCCAAAAAGCCGGTGAATGCCTCGACGCCGATGTTGCCCAGCGACGCGAAACCCTGAATGGCGACCAGTGAGCCGGCGGACAGGGTGATGAATCCGACGATGGCGGCCGTGCCGCCGGCTACCGCCATGGCGCCGGTGCCCATCCCCATCTGGGCAATCATCCGAATGAACTCTCGGCGGTAGCGGGTCAGGGCGAACGGGATCTGAGCGATGGCGCTCACGGCGAACCAGACCATCTGCCCGATTTCCACCATGTGGCGGGCAGGGGCGTCGCCATAGCGAGTGACGGTGGCAGCGGTGCGCGGGAAGCGATCTTGCAGTGCGGTGGTCGCAACCATGTCAGTGCCCCGTTCCGAACCGCACACCGATGGTGGTCAGTGCCGCGTTGACGGCGAAGAGGGCGATGAAGCACAGCACCACGGTCTCGTTGACGGCGGTGCCCAACCCCTTGGACCCACCCTTGACGATAAGCCCGCGGTAACAGCCGACCAGGCCCGCGATCAGGCCGAACGTCGCCGCCTTGACGAACGCGATCACGACCTCGGGCAGACCGGTGAGCGCTGTCAGCGTGGACAGGTACGCCCCGCTCGACACGTTCTGCAAGTACACGCTGAAGAGGTAGCCGCCGCCGAGTCCGACAGCGATCACCAGCCCGTTGAGCAGCACCGCGACGATCGTGGAGGCGACGACGCGCGGCACCACCAGACGGTGGATCGGGTCGATGCCGAGCACCTCGAGCGCATCGATCTCCTCGCGGATCGTCCTGGCGCCGAGATCGGCACAGATCGCGGTGCCTCCGGCGCCCGCGACCACCAGCACCGTCACGATCGGCCCGAGTTGGGTGACCGCACCGATCCCAGCACCGGCACCGGAGACGTCGGCGGCGCCGAACTCGGCCAGTAACACATTCAGCGTGAAGATGAGCAGCACAGTTTCCGGTATGGCCACGGCAATGGTTGGCAGCAGCGACACCCGCATCAGGAACCAGCCGTTCCAGATGAACTCACGCCACTCGAACGGTCGCGCCAACGCTTTTGCCGTCAATACGCACATACGGAAGAACCCGCCGGCCACCTCCGCCCCGGGCCCCAGACGGTGGCCTAGTTTGCCGACAAACGCGTTCGAGGCGGTCATCGGCGTTCCCAGCTCCCGCGCGACCGTCCTCGGAGCGATCTCCGACCTAGGGCATCGACTGCTCCCCGGGCGGCCCAATGGTCTTGCCGGCGGGCAGCTCCGGTGTCTGTTCCAGGGCTCCAAATCGCCCTCGTGTAGGACACGAGGCCAACTATCGCATTAGACCGTACGGTCAGTCAATAATCTTGATTCAGGTGGGGCTTGCCACCGAAGCCGCTGTTCGCGCACGATGATTCCAACCGCACCGTGAGGCAGGGGCGGCTACTGGGCACGTACTGTGCGATCCCTAAATACGCACGCGCACAATGCTTCTTGAAGCGAGTTGGCTATTCCGCTTTGTCGGTGACCGCGGCAATGCAGTCCCGCACCACGGAGACGAATTCGGCGGCAGGGTCGGCCCACTTACCAAGCTCGAACCGGTCGAGCAGTAGTCCGCCGAGGAAGACATCGACGAAAGCAGCCCCAACCTGCTCGGGCGTCCGGGAGTCGGCCGGGTTGAACCACACCCACATCCACTCCAGCGATCCCCACAGTTGCAGCGCTGCCAGCTCGACGTTCACACTGCGGAACAACCCGCAATCTACACCGGCGCGAATCTCGTCAATTGTGATTTCCTGCAACTGATCCCGCAGCTTACGCACCTGTTGCATGGCCGGGTCATCAGACAGCTGGACCACCTCGCGCTGGCTTGCCACCGTCGCGTTGCGTTCGATCACCTGAAACAACACCGAGGTGTGAATTATCGCGGCAATACGCTCGTGCGGCGCGCTCAAGCGGTCCCAGGCCATTCGGAGCGCCTCGAGTTGGCGCGCCAGGTGAGTCTCCTCCAGCTCCCGCAGCATCTGCGCTTTGGTGCCGAAATGATGGACGATAGTGCCCTTGGACATGCCCAGCTCGTCGGCAATGTCTCCGATATTTGTTCTGTCATAACCACGTTCGGCGACATAGCGAACAAAGGCATCGAGGATCTCACCACGCCGGCCGGGCGATCTGGGCATCTGTCACCCTTCGGGATCATCAGACTAACCGTACGAACGGTCTATCATAGCCCCTTCGCGCGCTGATTCGGCGCTACCCCGTTATGCCGTGTCTGCCGGTGGCTCGCCGACGCCCGGATGACCGGGCCGCCGGATGACCGAGCCGATTGGCCAGCTCCGGGCACGGCCGTCCGCCGTCCGTCGCCTGCCGTGCCCGCACGAGACACGGAGGTCCGTCAGTGTGCGAACCGCGGCGGTATTCCCCCACGCCTAGGAGTTGGCGAACGCCGACGGTCGGCGTCCACATGCCGTCCGGCAACTCATAAGGCCTTGAACACTTTGTCGCGATGGACCTCAGTGGGTGCAGTGACGACATACAGATTCGAACCAGGCACCGACTTAACTTCACCGGCGGTGTACATAGTCATCAATTCTCTGCCGTCGGTCTCGGCAATGCATATGTAGGTGTCGGTCTCAGCGTCGTAGTCGAAGCTGTCCCAGGCCAAGACAAACGCCAAGCAGTTGCCGTCGCTGTCTGCGACGACGAGCTTGTGTGCCCCAGACTTCTTTAGCAGCTCAACGTCGTGCACGCGCTGCGCAGAGAAGCCGTTGTTCTGGACCGCAGGGCTGTTTAACATCTACGTACTTCCTTACCGAGTGTGCCGGTGGTCCGCGTGCTGGGAAAACTGCGAACCAATCTGACACTACGTCCGGAATATCACTCCCGAAAGGGCATTAAGTCCATCTAAGAATTTCGAATTTCACGTACCCCGACTCCCCTGTTCGTTGCGGAAACGAATCCGGCTGATCCAGGCGCGCCAGCGCAGTTCACCAGGACAGCGCCTTAGGCTTGCGGCGGAGCGAAATTCAGATTCGGCGGGCCGAGCACAGGCTCGGGTTACGGCGCATGCCACCACATTTCAGTGTGATTTAGATATGTTTTCTCCCAACCTATTTCGAGATCGGCAGGAACGTCGCTCGCATCCGTTGAACATCGAAGCCGACACGCTGGCGCGGCCCTGACCGTAGCCAATTCCCTTACCGGACAACCAATGCGGTCAGTTGCCGTGTATCGCCAGCGCGGCCAGACTCAACAAGCCGGGGATACCAATCCCCGTGTTGCCAAAGCCTGAAATAAAGCCGCTGAAAATCCCGCTCGGGAAGGCGCCTATCGCGCCGGTGACACCGGTGTTGAAGAAGCCCGAGATTGCGCCGCTGATGATCGACCCTCCGGTGGCCTTGTTGAAGAAGCCAGACGAACCACCGCTTTCGAAGGAACCGCCGCTGAACTTGTTGCCGAACCCCGAGATCCCGCCGCCTTCGTTGAAGAACCCCGAATTGGCGGTGGTGCCAAGTCCCGCGTAACCGTTGTCGGTGGCAAACCCGAAGCCGGTGTTCACATAGCCGGAGTTCCAGAAGCCCGTGTTGATGTGGCCCGAGTTACCAAAGCCCGTGTTCGCCTCACCCGAGTTACCGAAGCCGGTGTTGAGGTTTTCCCCGTTCCAACCGCCGGTGTTCATCGACCCCGCGTTGCCGAGGCCGGTGTTGAGGAAGCCGGAGTTCCAGAAGCCGACGTTTCCGGCACCCGAGTTCCCGAAGCCCAAGAGGCCGGTGCCGGCATTGCCGATGCCAAAACTGTTGATGGCGCCCGGGAATACGGTATTGACACCCGAGCTGAAGATGCCGATGTTGCCGGTACCGGAGTTGAAGAAGCCAATGTTGTTGGTGCCCGAATTACCGAACCCGATGTTGCCGCTGCCGGAGTTCAACAGCCCGGCCAAGTTGATACCGACCTGGTTGTCGCCGCTGAGCCCGATCCCAACGTTGTTGTTGCCGCTGTTTCCGAAGCCGAAGTTTCCGTGGCCAGTGTTCCCCGCACCGATGTTTCCGGTGCCGGTGTTCCCGCCGCCTATGTTGCCGTCACCGGTGTTTCCGAGACCAAAATTGTTGCTGCCGAAGTTGCCCATGCCCACGTTGTTGTTGCCCGGCGACGGGTGAAAGGTGAACAGGTCTGGGTTGAAAAGGTCGGAGGGGCCGCTATTTCCGAAGCCGATGTTGCCGTTGCCGAAGTTGCCGAAGCCGATGTTGTAGCTGCCGTGGTTTCCGCCGCCAATGTTGTTGCTGCCGTTGTTACCCGAGCCGATGTTGTTGTTGCCCGACTGCGGTGGGACGAGTTCGCTGTTTCCCACCCCGCTGTTTCCGAAGCCGACATTGCCGTTGCCGGTGTTGCCGCTGCCAAGGTTGCCGTTGCCCCGGTTGCCGACGCCTAGATTCGGCAGGCTCTGCAGGAACTGCTGCAGGCTGGCCGGTATCGACACCAGATTCGCCGCCGCCGATGACGCCCCCGAGTGATAAGCCGCCATCGCCGAGACGTCCGCAGCCCACATGCCTTCGTACAGGCTCTCGCACGCCATGATCGCTTGAGCGTTGAGCCCCAAGAAGTTTGACCGCACCAGTTGAACGAACGCATTGCGGTTGGCCGCCACCTCCAACGGATGAATGGTGGCGGCCCGCGCCGCCTCAAACACGCTGGCCACCACTTTGGCCTGGGCAGACGCCCCCGCGGCTTGAGCCGCCGCAGCGTTCAAGAACGCCGTATAAGGGGTTGCCGCGGCCACCATCGCCGCGGAGGCCGGACCCTGCCAAGCCTGACCAGCCATGCCCGAAGTGATCGCCGAAAACGACGACGCGGCAATACCCAACTCCGAGGCCAGTCCGTCCCATGCGGCAGCGGCGTTCAACATCGGCGCCGAACCGGCACCGGTGAACATGCGCAATGAATTGATTTCCGGCGGCAGCACCGCAAAATTCGCCACGTCGAGCCCTCCTGCCTGGCTATCCCGGCGCCACCGGCGACCGGTGGGAACAGCCTCGCGCCAAACGATCAGAGGGGCTTGAGTAGTGGGTTACCTGATTCCGGATGCAATTGCCCGCTTGCGTACTCACCCGCACCGGTTACCTGACTTGGTGGGCCCATGGTGGAGATACAATCCACCAGCAACCCGACAGGAGACAACGATGTCTGAAGTCGCCGAGGAACTCTCTCGCACATTGCGCGCCCCCCTTCCCGATGGGTTCGAGAGCCTGCCCGCCGCACAGCTACAGGAACTGAACAGGCTTCTCGAAACCACGCTGGCGCGTCGCGCGCAAAAGTTGACCGAATCGATCAACGCATCGCTCGACCACACCCCGCGGTTGCTCCGTCCGGCGGTACGAAGGGCGCTTGGGCTGTGAGCGAGCATCTGGCCAAGTTGGCGGAAATCACCAAGCTTGCTCGACTGCTCAACGTCGAGGACCCGCACGACCTCGACTTTCTGCTGGACCTGCCCCACGAGTCGTTGCGTGCCTTCCGTGAACAGGTCACAGACCGGCTGTTTGACGCCGATACCGCGCGGCTGAAGCGGGTCGCGGCAGCCAGCAAGCTCGTGCCAGTCGCCATCAGCGCCAAGGCCGCACGACACGCATTCGGGCCACGGCTGTGTGCATCCATCGCCGGCATGTTGGACCCGTCCCGCGGCGTCGCCATTGCGGAGCAACTGCCGACGCCGTTTCTCGCGGAAACCTCGATCGAGCTCGATCCGCGCCGGGCGGCGTCGTTGATCAGCGCCATGCCACCACGGGTGATTGCCGAGGTCGCCAAGCAATTACTGCAGCGCGACGACCATGTCACGATGGGTCGCTTCGTGGGGGTCCTGCCGGATCCGTCACTGCGTGCGGCAGCACCCGTGATGGGAGACGCCGACCTGCTGCGCATCGGTTTTCTTCTCGAAGACAAGTCTCACCTCGACAATATGGTCGACATCGTCAGCGACCGACTGCCTGGGATCGTCCGCGCGGCACACCAGAACGATCTGTGGGCAGAGGCGATCGACCTGTTCGACAATGTCGGTCCCGACAACAAAGGCCGGATCGGCGACATCGCTGCATCATTGGGAGACGCGGTTCTCGAAGGCTTGATTCGTGCCGTGGAGGGCCTCGAAGCGTGGGATGCACTGCTGCCGGTCACGCGGGCGATGAGCCGAGAGAGTCTAGAAGTCTTCACGCAACATCCCGCGGTACACCGGGAGTCCACACTGACCGCGATTCTCGATGTGGCGTTGAACCAAGGGTTGTGGCTTGACCTGCTCCCGTTGGCGGCTCAATTACCCTGTGCACAACGGAAATTCATCGCTGCGCGGGTCGCCCAGGAGCCTGCGGAGCGACTGGGAGAACTCATTCGTGAAGCCGACGCCGCCGACGAATGGGAATCCTTGATTCCTATCGCGATGGCAATGAACGATGACGACCGCCGCCGCATGGCCGCGCTGCCTGTCATGCAGGACCCGGACGTGCTGCTCAAGGTGTTGACCACTTGCGCCCAGCACGACCTCTGGACAGACACCCTCCCGCTGGTCGCTTCACTCCCGGACAGCGCCATCCCGGTCCTGGCTTCGTATCTCGACGATTTGACCGATCAGCAGATCGTGTCTGCGGTGAACGCCGCTGCCCGCGGCGAAAATATCGAAACCCTGGTCGACCTCGCCCTCGCCCAGGATTCACAGGGTCGACGCCGCGTACTCGGACTGATCGACGGCATGGGCAACGTTGACGGGGTCGTCGCAGCGCTCACCGACGAAACCCCGCGGAAGGTGTGGCACGCACTAGTTCAACATCGGGACGAAATCCCAGATGCGTTGCGGGACCGTCTTGCCCGGCAAGCCGTCAACACCGGCCACGCCGACATCGCTGGCTCGCTCGCTGCCGAGCGAAGCGGGCTCAGCTGACCCTACCGTCGCCGATGTCGATGATGTGGACGGCGGCCTCTTCGGCAGAGGCTGCTCCCCCGCTGATACCCACATCCTCGGCCACCAGCTCCGCCTCCGTGTCTTCACCAAATCCCATGTCCGGCGCGACGAGTCGGCCGGCCCGCGGTCCTCCGACCTCACGCCACTCCGGAAACTCGGCCTCACGTTCGGCTTCGTCCGAACGCTGTTGTTCTTCTTGGTCGAGCGGATGATTGAGGCGCGACACGGGGTCTGGCTCTTCCTCGGCAAGCTGCTGATCGAGGGTTTCGGCCGCCCAGGCGCCCGGTCCGTACGGTCGCTCCGGCGGTGAATACCCTTCGTCGAGCATGTCGTCGACACCGCGATCAATCAGCGTGTCCTCTGGCTGCAGCTGGTTATCGTCGGGCTTGCTGTACTCGTCCGCCGACGGCAGCGTGCCGAAATTCTGACCGCTCATGACCTGACAACCCCTTTCGCCATGTGTCAGTGGCCATGTTGCCGCTCCCTGCCGTCAGGGCATAGGGCGCAAAGACACTATTGGCGCTGGGACATTGGTCCCTAAATGCCGCGCGAGCAGACGCAAAATCGTATTTTTCGGGCCGCTTTCGTACGAGTTTGCGTCTGCTCGCGGGAGAAACTTAGTTGCCGCCGTTGCCGCCCTTGCCGCCGTCCCCGCCGTCGCCACCGGTGGTGCCGCTGGGTCCGGCGCCCCCGCTTCCTAGGGTGCCCACGAAGCCGGATCCGCCGTTGCCGCCCTTGCCTCCGGTGCCGCCGTCGCCGCCGCCGCCGCCGCTACCGCCGTCGCCCCAGTACTTGGAGTCGCCCTTCGTGTTACCGCCGCCGCCAGCACCACCGCTGCCGCCGTGGCCGCCTTTGGCGCCGGAGACGCCGGGCATCGTTCCACTGCCGCCGTTTCCGCCGTTGCCGCCGTTGCCGCCGTCCCCGCCGTCGCCATTGTCGCCGGTGATGTTGTACCCGCCATAACCGCCGGTGCCGCCATTTCCACCGGTCCCACCGGCCGTGGGGGTGCCGCCGGTGCCTCCGCCGGTGGCCGTGCCGCCGCTGCCGCCGTGGCCGCCGTTGCCGCCGTTGCCGCCGTTGCCGCCGTCGTTGTTCGGTCCGTCATCCGGGTTACCGATGCCGCCGTTGCCCCCCTTGCCCCCGTTGCCGGCGAACCCGGCGTGGCCACCGGAGGCGCCGAAGCCATTGCCGCCGTTGCCGCCGTTACCGCCGTTGCCGGCGTTGCCACCGTTGCCACCGTTCAGGCCGGTTAACGCGGGGCCATCGCCGCTGCCGCCGTGGCCACCGGCCCCACCATCGGCGCCACTGCCGCCCTGGCCGCCGGCGCCGCCGGTAAAGCCCGCGTCACCGCCGTTGCCTCCGCTGCCGCCCGCGGCGCCGTTGCCGCCGGCGCCGCCGTTGGCACTCGGGCCGGCATCGCCGCCGTTGCCGCCGCTGCCACCCTCGCCGCCGTCGCCGCCGCTGCCGCCATGGCCCCCGCCGAAACCCGGGGAGATGCCGCCATTGCCGCCGTTGCCACCGTTGCCACCAGGAGCGGCGCTGCCGCCCTCATAGGAGTAGCCGACAATGTTGGAATACGAGGCATTGCCGCCGTCGCCGCCGATGCCGCCAGTGCCCCCGTTGCCGCCCATGCCGGCGATGTCGCCGTTGCCGTTGCCGCCGTTGCCACCATTACCGGCATTGCCACCTGCGCCGCCGTTGCCGCCACGGTGGCTGCTGGTGCCGTTGCCCTTGCCGCCGTTGCCGCCGTCACCGCCGTCACCTCCGTGTCCGCCCCTGCCGCCGTTCGGGCCGCCGTTCCCGCCGTCGCCGCCGTTCCCGCCGCTGCCGGCGGCGCCGCCGCTGCCTGCGTTGAAAACAGTGCTTTCGCCGCCTTTGCCGCCAGCACCGCCAGCGCCGCCGTTACCGCCGTCGCCGGCGTCTCCACCGCCGCCGGGGATCCCGCTGCCCGTGCCCGTGGCGCCGAACGAACTGCCTCCGTTGCCGCCCCGGCCGCCGACGCCACCGTTACCCCCCTTTCCGCCGTCGTCCGCGTCCGTCACCAACGAGTCGGCGCCGGCACCGCCGGCCCCCCCGGCGCCTCCGTTGCCGCCCTTGCCGCCGTTACCGGCTATTGCGCCGTAACCGTCGCCTCCCAGGCCGCCGGCGCCGCCGGCCCCACCTTTGCCACCGGGACCTCCGTCTTGGCCGGCTGCCTCGTTGCCGGAGCCACCAGTCCCGCCTTTGTTGCCATCGCCGCCGGAGCCGCCGTGGCCACCCGCGCCACCGCCGAGGCCGCCTGTGCCGCCGTTGCCGCCGGCGCCGCCGTTGCCGCCATTGCCGCCGGGGCCTCCGTCATGGCCGAAAGTGGGTGCGCCGCCGGCGCCAGCGGATCCAGCGTTGCCGCCGTCGCCCCCGTTGCCGGCGTTACCGCCGCCGACGCCGTCGACGCCGTTGCCGCCGTTGCCGCCGGCGCCGCCCTTACCACCATTGCCGCCGTTGCCGCCGGACCAGGAGTCGCCCATGAAGTCCCAAAAAGAATCTCCGCCGTTTCCGCCGTCGCCGCCGATGCCGCCATGGCCGCCATGGCCGGCGATGCCCCCCGCGCCCTTGGTCCCCGCAGTCCCACCGGCGTTGGCGATGCCGGCGGCTCCGCCTTGGCCCGCGTTGCCGCCGGGACCGCCGGCTCCGCCGTCTCCGCCGTTCCCGCCGTTGGCCCCCGGGCCGGTGCCCATTCCGTACGAGGGACCCTTGCCGCCTTGACCGCCGTTGCCGCCGTTGGCGCCGTTGCCGCCTTTGCCACCGTTTCCGGCGGTTCCACCGTGGGCGGCGCCGCCCTGACCGCCTCGCCCACCGTTGCCGCCGGCGCCGCCAGCGCCTCCGGGGCCGCCGTCGGCGTTCGGGTTGTCGGCGCCGTCGCCGGCGGAGCCGCCGTTGCCGCCGTTGCCGCCGTCCCCGCCGATGCCCGCCTTGCCGGCGGTTCCCGCAGCGCCGACACCCTCACCGGCCAGGCCGGCTTTCCCGGCGTCCCCACCAGTGCCGCCCGTGCCGCCGTGGCCACCGGGGCCGCCATCAGTGCCTTCGTCGGACAGGCCGTTGCCACCGGCACCGCCGATGCCGCCGTTGCCGCCGTTACCACCGCTGCCGTTGGTGCCACCGATGCCGGCCGTGCCGCCGGTTCCGCCTTGGCCGCCGTTCCCGCCGCCGCCACCGGTGCCGCCGTTGATGGTGGTCATGGCGGTGCCGTCTTTTCCGGCGGCGCCGTTGCCGCCGTTGCCTCCCAACCCGCCCTTGCCGCCATTGCCGGATATGCCGTCGGTGCCCCCGGTGCCTCCCGTCCCGGCGATGCCTGCGATGCCGGCGTTGCCTCCGGTCCCGCCCATGCCGCCGTTGCCGCCCTTGGTGCCCTGGTCTACGGCCGTGCCGCCAGCCCCGCCCGTGCCCCCTGTGCCGCCATTGCCACTGTTGCCGCCGGAGCCGTTGATGCCACCTGGCCCGCTGTCGCCGCCGGCCCCCCCATTACCACCTGCCCCGCCGGCGGGCCCGGCCTTGCCGTCAACCCCGGCCGCGGCAGCGGCCGCGGTGCCACCGTTACCGCCGTAGCTGCCGTTACCGCCGTTGCCGCCATTGCCGTAGGCACCCGCCGTCCCGCCGACGCCACCGATGCCGTTGTTGCCGCCGGCACCGGCTTTGCCGCCGTCACCGCCGTGGCCGCCGGCCCCGCCTGCCAGGGTTCCGGTGGCGTCGGCGCCATGACCACCATCGCCGCCGGCCGCGCCGCTGCCGCCCGCCCCGCCATTGCCGTTGATGGCCCAATTGCTGCCGTTACCGCCCGTCCCGGCGGCCCCACCAGCACCGCCGCGACCCCCACTACCGCCGTTGTGACCGTTGTTGGTTGCCACACCGCCGTTGCCGGCGACCCCTCCATCACCACCGGCGCCGCCATTACCCGCGACCGCCGCGAGCCCGGCGGCCGCTCCGCCAACGCCGCCAGCACCGCCGGCCCCGCCGTCGCCGCCATTGGCCGCGCCCAGGGCCGCGGTGTCGTTGCCGCCGGCGCCACCGGCACCGCCCTGACCGCCGGCCCCGCCGTGGCCACCACCACCGGATGTACCGTCGCGGCCCGCGCTGCCTCGAACGCCGCCGCGGCTAACCGGGCATGACCCGCCG
>NZ_MVHT01000082.1 GCF_002086275.1 Mycobacterium intermedium
CGTCGCGCCGTCCCGGCACTCCGGGCGCGCGCTTCGGCGGCGCGGGCGGTAGCGGAGGCTCCGGCGGCAGTGTCGGCGGGGCCGGCGGAGCCGGTGGCAACGCCGGTGCGCTGTCCTTCGGCGCTGGCGGCGCCGGCGGCGCAGGCGGGGGCGGCAACACGACCGGTGGAGCCGGGGGCGCGGGTGGCAACGCCAGCTTGCTGTTCGGCTCCGGCGGGGCCGGCGGCACCGGGGGACACGGCAACGCCTTGCAAGGCGGCGCCGGCGGCGCCGGCGGCAACGCCGGCATGCTGAGCGGCTCGGGCGGCGCCGGTGGAGCCGGCGGGTCCGCAGCCAACGCCAACGGCACCGGCACCGGCGGCACCGGTGGTGCCGGCGGCAAGTCTGGCGTCACCGGCAGCGGCGGCGACGGCGGCGCCGGCGGCTTCGGCGCCACCACCGCAGGCATGGGCGGAAACGGCGGCAACGCTGTCGCCGTCGGCAACGGCGGCAACGGCGGCAACGCCGGCAAAGCCGGGGGCACCGCAGGCACCGGCGGCATCGGCGGAATCCTGTTGGGCAACAACGGAAACAACGGCAAGGCTTGATCCGCAGGCCGGCGAAACGCCGACACCCCTCGAACTGGGCGACGTTCCCCGCAACGTCGCCCAGTTCGTGGTTTCGAGCGGAGTGGAACGTCCACCGATTTATTTAATTTTTACAAGTGATTATTGGAGTAATATGCGGGTATGACCTACGTGATCGGACAACCCTGCGTCGACATCAAAGACCGAGCCTGCGTAGAAGAGTGCCCCGTCGACTGCATCTACGAAGGTGCCCGGATGCTCTACATCCACCCCGACGAATGCGTCGACTGCGGGGCCTGCGAACCGGTGTGCCCCGTCGAGGCGATCTATTACGAAGACGACCTGCCCGCAGCACTACAGCCCTACGCCGAGGAGAACGCCAAGTTCTTCACCGAAACCCTGCCAGGCCAGGCCAACCCCCTGGGATCGCCCGGAGGTGCGGCAAAGCTTGGTGCAATTGACGCCGATACCCAGATGGTGGCCGACCTGCCCCCGCAGGGACACTGATGCGCACCGCGCCGCCGAAGCGCGCGCCCGGAGTGCCGGGACGGCGCGACGTCATCCTGCAGCTGTTGCGCGATTCGAGCCGGCCGCGCAGCATCGCCGAAATCGCCGACGAGTTGGCCGTGCATCCCAACACCGTCCGATTCCATCTCGACGCCCTGATACGGGCCCAGCGCGTAGAACAACTGATCGGCGACACCGCCGGTCCCGGACGACCACCGGTGCTGTTCCGGGCCGCACGCCGGATGGACCCGGCCGGCCCGACCAATTACCGGCTGGTCGCTGACATTCTCACTAATCATTTCGCCAGCAGTACGGATGACCCCGCCGCCGCAGCAGCCGAGCTTGGTCGCTCGTGGGGCCCCTCGCTCGTCGAACCAAGTCCCGGCCGCGCGCTTTCCAAGACACAGGCCGTCATCCAACTGGTCGATGTTCTCGATGACCTCGGATTCGAACCCGAACCGCCCTCTGGCCGGAGTGCCAAAGCGATCCGGCTGCGCCACTGCCCATTTCACGACTTGGTCGACACCCACGGCACCATGATCTGCGCGTTACACCTCGGCCTGATGCAGGGCGCACTGAAAGGGATGCGGGGGCCGGTGACGGTCGACCGACTGGACCCGTTAGTTGAACCGGACCTGTGCGTGGCGCACCTCGCCTCCTTGTCTCCACGTGGCTCCGGACAGCAGACGACTCCCAACGTTGGGACGGCACGGGACTTGGCTACGACTCGCGAAAGGAGTTCCGGACATGAACGATAACCGGGGTATTGATCGAAAAGGCTGGCAAAAGCTTTCCGATCCAAGTTGAAATCGTTTGTATTGCCATCGCTTTCGTTATCTTGAACGGACATCATCGCCGTCGTTTCTGGGCCGAATACCCAAAGCGACCACGTGCAGACCTATAGGCAAACCGGCTGCCTGATCCGTTGCGGTGCCCGGTGCCGTAATCGCCGGTCGCTTCGGTCAAGATCTCAGATCGGCTGCGGCTCAGGGCATAACCAACACGGTTAGCGACCAGGCGCGTGAATTCGTGCTGGCTGAACTTCTCCGGCTCCCCGCGCTGCTTGTAGCTTTCCAGCATGGCCGCACCGATAACCGCAACCGCTGTGGAAACCGGATAGAAGCCGACGCGAGACTCACTGGCCGCGACCCGCAACGCATCACGGGTCAGGTTGCGGGTGCCGCTGCGGGCTTTCCTAATGAAATTGACCGGGCCGGTCAGGGCTTTCGGTCGTCTATTCCGGGTCCAGTCCGCCAACGCCTCAACCACCAGGGCGCTCGGTGCTTCAATACTCCCAGACCACCCCGCCTTGGTGGTCCCGAGAGGTCGTAGGTACTCCCGAGCAATATCGGGTAACGGCGCAACGGCACCTTTCGTAATCCAAATGTAGTGCCCGCCCTGGTCGGCTTTAGGATGCACTGACGGCTGCGCCAAGATCACGGTATTGCCAGATCGGATTTCGCCAACGGAAATCCCGCCAGCAGTCTTGAGGTCGTTGGACACGAATATCTCGTCGGTGGCGAACACGTAATGCCCGCGTTGGCCTCGACCACCGCGAGTGCTCTGGAAAGCCCCATCGCGCATCCAGGCCAACTCATCAGGGATAAGGTCAACGTCCAGATCGAATGCGATCAGCCCTGACTTGCCGATGTGGACAGCGATGCCCGGTTGAGGGTCACGGTCCCAGTAGCAGTCGATCGGCTCAACGTCGCGGGTCGACAGTTCCGGCCAGTCCCGCCCCACGATGCTGCCGGGATGCTTGCCGAGTTAGACCGGTAACACATAAAGACCTGAATTTGCATACGCTATGGCGGCATCGAGCCGACTAAAATGGGCGACGCTTGGAATAGTCAGTGTTTCACGTTCGCCATTGTCAGCGGTCTGTGCTCTAATTGCCGATTAGATCGGCCCTCTACTCTGATCTATTAGCCCCGCCGGGTCGCAAACAGCCCGGCGGGGCGTCCCCTTTTATGTCACGTTACCGGCCAGGGCGGTTTCGTCGCCGTGCGTGCGTGTCGGATCGCCGAAGGTTGTGGTTGGGCAGGGGTACGGTGCGCGGTTGGATCACTAACACCCAAAGGAGGTCTCATGACCCAACCCAATCTGACAGTTCCCCCGAACCCAGAGCGCGCCGAGTATCTACGACAGTTCCAGATCGCCGAGTCGATGCCGGGATGGAAGGCCTTCGTGGATCACCAGCTCGATGTCGCCGACAACGGGTTACCGCAGTACCGGGCAGCGACCTTCACGGCCGAGGTTGTCGACAAGCTGGTAGCGGCGCAACTCGACACGATCTGGGTGCTCACGAACATGCAGAACGGCATGCTCCAAGCTGCGGAGTCACTGCAAGGACTGTTCTACAAGAAGAAGGACGACGGGCACGCGAACAGTGGTCACCAGGAAACCGCTGCTGGTCCGCTCAGCGAATTTCTGTCGACGGATCTTCGGCAGGCGAAGTGGTCTGGCCGGTAGAACTACCAGGCGGCGTACTCTGATCCTGCTGCGCGGCTGCGACTGCTTGCTGAGCTGCTGCGGCCCCCTGCTGAGAGGCTGCAGCGGCCTCTTCAAAGACAAATTTGAGCGTATCAACGAGAGTTTTGCCTGCGGCGACGAGGTCTTTAATAATCAGCCCTGCGCCAAGCAGTTCAAATTTCCTCACGCACTGGTCCATTAGTGGGAGAACTTTATCCATCGGCGTCACTTTGGCGATTCCCATATTTACGAATTCACTTTCGATGGCGCCTTCGATTTCCGCCTCTGCATGCCAGTGTCCACTGATAACTCCGATTAGGTAGGTAGTTCTGAATGTTGTTCGCAGTTTCAATTGGCCATCTTCGTCATGCCGCCAGAACCCAACAGACGCGAAAACAGGTGAACCGCTCAACCCGCCAACCGAACGCGACTCGATCAAAAACGCATGTTGGCGTAGGCCGCCAGACTCGATTGTCTCAGGCATGGCAGCGATGATTCCTGACCGGATAATTGGCTCGTTACGCGTTGTCTCACTGTGACCAATAAAGAGCCCCGCAAAAAACACTTCGTTACCGATACCGATGTCTTCTTCGGCCAGAAGCGCCCTATCCGCAATCTCATCAGATGCGGGCATCAGCAGATAATCGTATTTGCCTGTCGGGCTATTATTCCCTGGAAACCAACAAACCGCGGCATCGACTTTACCATTTTGAATTTGATCTTCGATGTCAGGGCGGACCCAATTCTCCAACGGTATGTGCACGTGCTCAACCCCGCCTTCTCTGGTGTTGACACGTAAAAAGATTCGCTTATCAGGATTTCTTTCGTCTAGGATTTTTTGTATTATGTGATCGGCAGTGATCACAAGGGCTAGAAAGTTTTTTAATTCGGGCTTGCCAAACGGCATACCGACGAAAAAACCGGTTCCAAGTGGCTTGTATCTTCCGTTGTTATACACGCATACGAAGCAGACGCAGTCAATCAGAGTTTTGCGGATCAGCACGCGGTGAAGTTTAGCTCGGCCTGTTCCGTGTGATCGGCCTTGGCGCGGTGCTGTTGGGGTTGCGTGGTGGTCGGTTCAATCGAGGTCGCAGCGGTGCCGGTTGGGAGCTACACGGCAACTCTGGCCGGTCATAGGCACTCACCTTGACCGCCGTCGTGCCCTACGGGTCCGCTTGAGCTTACGGCGGTACCCGAGAGGCAAAGCGTTGGGTGTTCCCAAACTGCGTGGGACGCCGAGATCCGTTGCTTCCTCAAATGATCCAATCGTCATGTCTTGCGGCACCGCCTCCCCCGACACGGTGGTCTTGAAGATCAGAAGGTCGGTCAACTTCGTCTTTTCGCTGTTCCAAATGTTGAGTAGTTCGCGCCACTCGTCCCACATATCGTTGAGATCAGTGCCATCGTTGAGGCGGTTAACGAGAACATCACCGTGGACATTGATCCCGTACTGCGGTTGAGTGCCGCCGAAAATAGGGTATGCCGCCAAGGCCGTTTCGCGTGTAGTAAGTGCGTTCATTTCTTAAATCCGCCTATGCCTTTGTCAATAGAAAATTCGTTGAAGTCAATTGCGTTGAATCCTACGCCGCGACTGCGCGACATCAGTGCCAAAAGTAGCGTGTTGCAATCTATTTGACCGTTGATGCCCCGATAGCGCCAAGGTGTTGCCCACGTAGTGTCAAATGATCCGCGCCAGCTCACGGCTCAGGCGCAGATCGGTCACGTCACACGGACCAACGCCCGTTCGCGCTGTCGGCAACGGGCCACCGGGACGGGGTGTTGCCCATGTGGCCTGACTAACATCTACAGGGACAACTAGCGACGGCCAAGAGCAACGGCGGTGCACATGCCAGATGAACCTGTCGACGGCAAGAGCGCCGGTAAGTTCATGTTCCGCAATCGGTTCGTTATCAAGAATAAGTTTTTGAATGTAGAGTCCGATAAATATCTGCTCACCGGAGCCGATGCGGAAAATCGCGTCGCTATACGTGCCGGTGAGATGCGTTCCGACGGCTTACGCCCCGACACAGATAAGGCCAAGATTTGCAACTGCGATATCTTGATCCTTGAGGGACGCGGTTATGCAGATTTTGACTCCGCGCTGCAAGCGGGGCGAAAATGGAGACAAATACTCATATCGATACTGCCGCATTTGGATATTTCGGCGGATTTTGGCGATGACGACGATGACCAGCTAGAGTTACCGCCTTCCCGTCCCAAAGCCGTTAATGAGATGTTTGGCGTTCCTCTAGACGCTTCTATATACCAAGATCGAATCGGACTTTTCGTTTACGAGGAACCACCGGCGCCCGACATATTTTTGTATGGGCTCGCATCGGGTCATGTTCAATCAACAATGAAAGGCGTGCCTGCCGCAGTTATTGCAGCGCGGGAGCGCTATAGCGGTGACTGGTCGCCCGAACTGAAGTTGGCATACGACTTGGTTCACGCCTCGCTTGCCGACACTAACCCCGAAGCAAAATTTATCCTGATGGTGACGGCGATTGAAGCACTCATTCCGTACCGCGAAAAAGAACAGAAGTTATCGGAACTGCTTGAGGCTTTAAAGCCTGCGGTGGTACAGCTGCCGGGTTTCGATGAAGACACACAAGCGAGCGCAATAAAGCTTATTGAGTCTGCCAAAATGAACTCGATACGGCAGTTTGGATTGAAATTAGCGAGCCGATTGTCAGGCGAATACAGTGGGATGACGCCTAAGAAGTACTTTGACGAGATATATGGGACGCGCAGTCATTTGGCGCATGGGAATCTTCGCGATCTACCGAAACTAGGTGAGACCGAGCTTCGGAAAGCATTATTTGAGTTGCGCCGTTTTGTTCTCGATATCTTGGAAGCTTGGACAAGGTCGCCCGGTTTTGATCCCGACAACAACACCAACGGCAGCGTCAGCGGTTATCAATCTTCTTAATAAAGTTGACGAAATCTTGAGGATCAACTTTTATCAGTCGCCCAACTTGATAACCTGTCAAGTGGCCTGCCGCTATATGAGCGCGAATCGCGTTGGGGTGAATACCAAGACGTTTTGCAGCCTCGGCAGTCGAGGATCAGACCGGTCAGATCGACAAACTTTGATTTGGACGAAGAATTGGACATCGGAAGAGCGCCCTTCAAAACTTGAATCAGTTTGATGTTGAGTGCGTTTGTTAATCTGGTCGCCTCAGCGCGGTTTATGCCCTGTCGCCCAGGGGCCCAATGTCTAGGTACCAAATGTAGTCGGACGCGGCGATTCGTGGCTAACCTAGCGGTCGGTGGGTGCGGTGCTGACGGTGCGAAACCCAACCGGTAGAGGCTCACGAGTGCCGGTTGGTGCCTCGGAGCGGTCAGCGAACGAACCTCGGCGGTGTTCGTTGCCACCGGATCGCAGGTTCGTTGCAGGCCAGCAGGTAAGCCCGGCGCAAACCGGGCCTGAAGCTTTGTGGCAGGTACAGGATTCGAACCTGTGTAGGCGTTAGCCGACGGATTTACAGTCCGCTCCCATTGGCCGCTCGGGCAACCTGCCGCCTAGCAGGGTACAACGAACGGGTAGACAGTTCACAAACGGCTAGCACCACAGGAGGAAGAGGCATCGAATGGCGGACTCATCGTTCGACATCGTCAGCAAGATTGACCGGCAGGAAGTCGACAATGCGCTCAACCAAGCCGCCAAGGAACTGTCCACCCGATTCGACTTCCGCGGCACCGACACCAAGATCGCCTGGAAGGGCGACGAAGCCATCGAATTGACCTCTTCCACCGAGGAGCGGGTCAAGGCCGCCGTCGACGTCTTCAAGGAAAAGCTGATCCGCCGCGACATCTCGCTGAAGGCCTTCGACGCCGGCGAGCCGCAGGCTTCCGGCAAGACGTACAAGGTCGTCGGCACCCTCAAGCAGGGCATCAGCAGCGAGAACGCGAAGAAGATCACCAAGCTCATCCGCGACGAGGGACCCAAGAGCGTCAAGACCCAGATCCAGGGCGACGAGGTCCGCGTCACCAGCAAGAAGCGCGATGACCTGCAGGCCGTCCAGGCATTGCTGAAGAAGGCCGACCTCGACGTGGCGTTGCAGTTCGTCAACTACCGCTGAAATCCTGCTCGCGAGCAGACGTAAACTTGCACGTCAGGGGGCCTTTTCGTACGAGTTTGTGTCTGCTCGCGGGAGAAATGAGCATTCGGTTCGTGCGGTAGAATGGGGTGCACGAACTGCATGTAGGAGAGTTGGCCATGGCCCCGACTGTCGCCGAGCTGGACGCCGCGAACCGGCGCCTGCGGGAAAGCGCACAGGCCGTGGGCGCCGCGCTCGCATCGGTCACGGTGTACACCGAACCCGCCGTCGCCCGGGCCGTGCAGGCCGAACAGAACCTTTACGCCCGCATTGAGGCCGAGTTCGGGATGCTGACCAGCACCGAGGCCGGCAAGCGCATGGGGTCGCGGTCCAGCGCCCCGCGCAACCTGGCCACCACCGCGCGGCGCAACAACGCGCTGCTCGCCGTCCGACAGGGCAGCTATCTCGCCTACCCCGGGTTCCAGTTCGGTCCGGACGGAAAACCGCTGCCCGTCATCGCGCGGCTGCGTGAGGTCGCCGATTCCAACGGCTGGTCGGAGGCCGGGCTGGTGCAGTGGCTCTGCTCGCCCACCACCTACTTCGATGGCGACCGCCCAGTGGATCACCTCGCCACCGACCCGGACCGCGTTGTGGCAGTGGCCTCGGAGGCCATGGCGATCTCTTGGTAAGAAAGCCTCCGGACCCCTTCGACCCGGCCACCGCTACCCTGCCTGTCGGTCATCTGCTCTACCGCGTGCTGTCGGCCACCCGCACCGCCACCGATTTCAACCCGGGCATCGGCGCGCCCACCCGGTTCGGCTTCTTCGGCGATCCGGTGGTCCCGATCCTGTACGCAGCGGGAACCGAAGACGCCGCCATCTCCGAGACGCTGCTGCACGACATCCCCGTCGAAGGCGGCATCCTCCCCTACGACCAGTACGCGACCAAGGTGCTCGTGCGCCTCGAGGTGACCAAGAAGCTGCGGGTGGCGGTGCTGCACGGCACCGGACTACGACGCCTCAAGGCGACGGCCGGCGACGTGACGTCTAGTCCGGCGTCCAGCTATCGGGACACGGTCAAGTGGGCCGAAGCGGCTCATCAGGCTGGGCTGGACGGGCTGGTCTGGATGTCGCGTATGTGCAATGACGCCAAGGCATATGTGTTCTTCGGCGACCGGTGCGCGGACTCGTTCGCTCAGGATCCCAGCCATGCGCGGATCTTCGCCAGCCCCGCCGACCAACTCTGGCTGATCGACCGGTGCGCACCCCTGCACGTCGACGTACTTATGGAGCCTGCCTAATCTGGTGGCGGTTGCCGTTTTCAAGCGAGGTTCCGCATGACATTGACCCCCCAGGCCGGCCCGGAAGCCGATTTCGTCGACGTCGTCATCGTCGGCGCCGGCATTTCCGGCATCGGTGCGGCGTATCGGCTCACCGAGCGCAACCCGAACCTGACCTACACCATCCTCGAGCGGCGCGCGCAGATCGGTGGTACCTGGGATCTGTTCCGCTACCCCGGCGTGCGTTCGGACAGCAGCATCTTCACGCTGTCCTTTCCCTTCGAGCCGTGGACCCGCAAGGAAGGCGTCGCCGACGGGGAACACATCCGCGAGTATCTGACCGCCACCGCCCGCAAGTACGGCATCGACCGCCACATCCGGTTCAACAGCCACGTGCGCTCGGCGGACTGGGACTCGTCCACCGACACCTGGACGATCACCTGTGAGGAGGACGGCGGCACAAAGCGTTACCGCAGTCGGTTCGTGTTCTTCGGGAGCGGCTACTACAACTACGACGAGGGCTACACCCCTGAGTTTCCCGGCATCGACGAGTTCGGCGGCGCCGTCGTCCACCCGCAGCATTGGCCGGAGGACCTGGACTACACCGGCAAGAAGGTCGTGGTGATCGGCAGCGGCGCCACGGCCGTCACCCTGATCCCGGCGATGGCCGAGCGCGCGGGGAAAGTCACCATGCTGCAGCGGTCGCCGACCTACATGATATCGGCGTCGAAATACAGCAAGGTCGCCGCTGTTTCCCGATTTTTATTGCCCCGCAAGGCCTCTCATCTGGTCATCCGGACCTACAACGCGTTGGGCGAAGCGGTTCTGTGGTTCTTGTCCCGCAAGATCCCACTCTTCATAAAGTGGTTGCTGCGACGCGTGGCGGTCAAGAACCTGCCAGCGGGTTACGACATCGACACCCACTTCAAACCGAAGTACAACCCTTGGGACCAGCGGATGTGTCTGATCCCCGACGCCGACCTGTACGCCGTGGTCGCCGAGGGCCGCGCAGACGTGGTCACCGACCACATCGACCATTTCGACGCCACCGGCATTGTGCTCAAGTCCGGGAAGCACCTCGACGCGGACATCATCGTCACCGCGACCGGCCTGCAACTGCAGGCCCTGGGCGGGGTAAAGGTCAGCCTGGACGGCGTCGAGATCGACCCCCGCGACCGGTTCGTCTACAAGGCGCACATGCTCGAAGACGTCCCCAACCTGTTCTGGTGTGTCGGCTACACCAACGCGTCGTGGACGTTGCGAGCCGACATCACCGCGCGGGCGACGGCAAAACTGTTGGCCCACATGGCCGCCCACGGCTACACCCATGCGTATCCACACCTCGGCGACGAGCCGATGACCGAAAAGCCGTCCTGGGACATCAAGGCTGGGTACGTGTTACGCAATTTGCACGCGCTGCCCAAGTCGGGCACCAAGCGGCCGTGGAATGTGCGGCAGAACTACTTGGCCGATGCGATCGACTACCGATTTGACCGCGTCGATGAGGCCATGGTGTTTGGTCGCGTCAGCGAACGGGCCGCCCTGGCCGGGTAGTCCTTTGGGTCTCTGGGGTTAGGCTGAACCGCATGGCAGTTGCGAAACGCGAACCCGTGGTCGTTGTGCTTGGCGGCGGTTCCTGGGGTACCACCGTCGCGTCGATTTGCGCTCGTCGAGGACCGACCTTGCAGTGGGTGCGCTCCCAAGAGACTGCCGACGACATCAACAAGAACCACCGCAACAGCCGCTACCTCGGCGAGGACGTCGTACTGAGCGAAAGCCTGCGCGCCACTACGGACTTCGCCGAGGCGGCCAACTGCGCCGACGTGGTCGTCATGGGGGTGCCGTCCCACGGCTTCCGGGGAGTGCTCACCGAGTTGAGCGCGGAACTGCGGCCGTGGGTTCCGGTGGTGTCTCTGGTCAAGGGGCTCGAGCAGGGCACCAACATGCGGATGTCGCAGATCGTCGAGGAGATCCTGCCCGGGCATCCCGCCGGGATCCTGGCCGGGCCGAACATCGCTCGCGAGGTCGCGGAGGGTTACGCCGCCGCGGCGGTGTTGGCGATGCCCGACCAGCACCTGTCGACCCGGTTGGCGACGCTGTTCCGCACCCGCAGGTTCCGGGTGTACACCACCGATGACGTCATCGGTGTCGAGATGGCCGGCGCGCTAAAGAACGTATTCGCCATCGCCGTTGGGATGGGGTACTCGTTGGGCATCGGCGAAAACACCCGCGCGTTGGTGATCGCCCGGGCGTTGCGCGAGATGACCAAGCTGGGCGTGGCGGTGGGCGGGAAGGCCGAAACCTTCCCCGGCCTTGCGGGCCTTGGCGACCTCATCGTGACGTGTACCAGCCAACGCAGCCGTAACCGCCACGTCGGCGAACAATTGGGCGCCGGCAAACCGATCGACGAGATCATCGCGTCGATGAACCAGGTCGCCGAGGGCGTCAAGGCAGCCAGCGTGATCATGGAATTCGCCAACGAGTTCGGCCTGCACATGCCGATCGCACGCGAGGTCGATGCGGTGGTCAACCACGGCTCGACGGTCGAGCAGGCTTACCGGGGGTTGGTCGCCGAAGTGCCGGGACACGAAATCCACGGGGCGGGTTTCTAGAGGCGGGCCAGCAGCGGCGCGCAAACCACTAACCCCGCGCCATCGCCTCGAGTCGGCGGATGCGGTCTTCGATCGGCGGGTGCGTCGAGAACATCGCACCGATGCGCTCGCCGGCACGGAACGGGTTGGCGATCATCAGGTGCGCCTGATTGGCCAACTGCGGCTCGGGCGGCAACGGCGCCATCTGCACGCCACCGGCGATCTTCCGCAACGCCGACGCCAAGGCCAGCGGGTCACCGGTCAAGACCGCACCGGACTCATCGGCCTGGTATTCGCGGGACCGTGACACAGCCAACCGCACCACCGTCGCAGCGATCGGGCCGAGGAGTGAAACGAGCAGCAGTGCAAAAGGATTCGCGCCGCCTTCACGGTTACCGTACGCGCCGAAGAAAAACGCCATGTTTGCCAGCGCGGTGATCACCGACGCCAGCGCCCCCGCCACGCAGGAGATCAGAATGTCGCGGTTGTAAACGTGCGACAGCTCGTGCCCCAACACGGCGCGCAGTTCCCGCTCGTTAAGGATGTCCAGGATGCCCGTGGTGCAACACACCGCGGCGTTGCGCGGGTTGCGGCCGGTGGCAAACGCGTTGGGTGCATTCGTGTAGCTGATGTACAGCCGGGGCATGGGCTGGTGCGCGCTCGTTGCCAATTCGCGCACAATGCGGTGCATTGTCGGCTGGTCCCACTCCGACACCGGCTGAGCGTGCATCGCTCGCAGAGCGAGCTTGTCGCTGTTGAAGTACGTGTAGGCGTTGATTCCGATAGCGAACAAGCACGCCAAGATCAGCGCCGTCTTGCCGAACAGGGCGCCGACGAACACGATCATCGCGGACATTCCGACCAACAGCACGAAGGTCTTCAGCCTGTTGGCATGGGGATGCCAGGTCATTTTTGCGTTGCTCCTACCAAGCTCCTACGACACGGTCTTGCTGACTTTCGATTACCCAACGCCCGAAATGGGCCCCGAAGTTCCAGGCCCCCCCTGCGACACTTATCCGTGCCGGCTCACCGTGTAGTCGACCAGGGCCCCCAACGCATCCCGCCCGGGCAGGTCGGGCAGCAAATCCAGCTCATGACGCGCTTGCGCCCCATACCCCGCCAGCACGTCTTTTGCCTTGGCCATGCCCTCCGAGGCCCGCAACAGCGTCAGCGCCTCATGCACCTCCGCGTCGTCGTGGACGGGTCCGGCCAGCAACTCGCGCAGCCGGTCACCGTCGGGGCCGGTGTCGCGCAGCGCATAGAGCATCGGCAGCGTGCGCACCCCCTCACGGATGTCCGTGCCCGGCAGCTTCCCCGACGCGTCGGATTCGCTGTCGATGTCGATGATGTCGTCGGCGATCTGAAACGCCGTGCCGACGATGGCGCCGAGCCTGCTCAGGCGCTCGATCTGCTCCTCGTCAGCCCCGGAGAACATCGCCCCAAACCGTCCCGCGGCCCCAATCAGGCTGCCCGTTTTCTCGTGGACCACCTTCAGGTACTGATCGATCGGATCGACACCCTCCGGCAGCCCCCTCGTCTCGCGCATTTGTCCCGTCACCAACTCGGCGAATGTGTCGGCGACGATTCGCACCGCCACCGGGCCCAGCCGCGACACCAGGCGCGACGCCGTCGCCAAGAGGTAATCGCCGGCCAGAATCGCGACGTTGTTGCCCCAGCGCGCGTTGGCACTCGGTGCCCCCCGACGCACCGCCGCCTCGTCCATCACGTCGTCGTGGTACAGCGTCGCCAGATGGATCATCTCGACCACCGCGCCGGCGATCACCACGTCACCCGAGTGCGGGTCGGGTCCGATGTGCGCGGACAGCACGGTGAACAACGGGCGAAACCGCTTGCCGCCGGCCTTGAACAAATGCAACAGCGAGTCGGTCATCACATCGTCAGCGCTGCGTAGCTCCGTGTCGATGAGGCGCTCGATCTGGGCGACGCCGTCGCGCACGGACTCAGCGAACGCAGCGTTGCCAAAGTCAACGCCTGCCACCACGGTCGCCGGAGTGTTCATTCGACCAACATACTGGTGGGCGTGGAGAAAGAACCGCTCAGCGCCGACGTCGTAGTCGTAGGTGCCGGTCCAGCCGGGTCGGCCGCTGCCGCGTGGGCAGCGCGCGCCGGCCGGGACGTCCTGGTCATCGACTCGGCCGGCTTCCCCCGCGACAAGGCCTGCGGCGACGGGCTGACGCCGCGCGCGATCGCGGAGATGGAACGGTTAGGGCTGGGCGACTGGCTCGCCGGACGCATCCGGCACCGGGGCCTCAAAATGAGCGGGTTCGGCGGTGAGGTCGAGATCGAATGGCCGGGCCCGTCGTTCCCTGCCTACAGCAGCGCGGTGGCCCGCCTCGAGTTGGACGACCGGATTCGCAAGGTCGCCGAGGAATCCGGTGCCCGCATGCTACTCGGAACCAAAGCCGTTGGTGTTCATCATGATTCGTCGAGACGAGTGGTCTCGCTGGTGCTGGCCGACGGCACCGAGGTCAGCTTGCGGCAGCTGATCGTCGCCGACGGAGCCCGCTCCTCACTGGGCCGCAAGCTGGGCCGACGCTGGCATCAGGAGACGGTGTACGGCGTCGCCGCACGCGGATACCTGACCACTGCCCGCGGGGACGATCCCTGGCTCACATCACACCTGGAACTGCGTTCGCCCGACGGCGCCGTGCTGCCCGGCTATGGCTGGATCTTCCCGCTGGGCGACGGCGAGGTGAACATCGGCGTGGGCGCACTGTCGACGACCAAGCGACCGGCTGACCTGGCGCTAAGACCGCTGATCAACTACTACACCGACCTGCGCCGCGAGGAATGGGGCTTCACCGGCCAACCGAGGGCGGTGGCATCGGCGTTGCTGCCGATGGGCGGCGCAGTTTCCGGCGTGGCGGGCCCGAACTGGATGCTGATCGGGGACGCGGCGGCCTGCGTCAATCCGCTCAACGGCGAGGGCATCGACTACGGCCTGGAGACGGGACGGCTGGCCGCCGAACTGCTCGACTCGGGTGATCTTTCGCACATCTGGCCGTCGCTGCTACAGGACCACTACGCTCGCGGGTTCTCGGTTGCGCGCCGACTGGCATTGCTGCTGACGTTCCAGCGCTTCTTGCCCGCTACCGGCCCGATCGCCATGCGCTCGACGAAGTTGATGACGATCGCGGTGCGCGTGATGGCCAACCTGGTGACCGACGAGGACGCCGACTGGGTGGCGCGGGTATGGCGCGGCGGCGGGCGCGCGTCCCGGCTG
Organism: Mycobacterium intermedium; assembly: GCF_002086275.1. GTDB lineage: Bacteria > Actinomycetota > Actinomycetes > Mycobacteriales > Mycobacteriaceae > Mycobacterium > Mycobacterium intermedium. The sequence goes on from NZ_MVHT01000082.1 coordinate 14,700, forward strand.
ATCGACCGGAGACCGCCCTTCAGCTGAGCGAGCCAACCTATATCAAGTTCGTTGACATATATCAGGCTGGTTGATATACCTGATGGCATGACTTCATCAACAGATTTCGACTTCGAATCGGTTTACCGCGGCGAGTCCGAGCTGGGCGAGGGGGTCCGACCTCCGTGGAGCCTCGGCGAACCGCAGCCGGAGCTGGCCGCGCTCATCGAGCAGGGCAAGTTCACCGGCGACGTACTGGACGCGGGCTGCGGCGAGGGCGCCATTTCGCTGGCGCTGGCCGAGCGCGGCCACACCACCGTCGGCGTGGACGCCTCCCCCACCGCCATCAAGCTGGCCCAACGTGAGGCCGAGAGGCGGGGCATCACCAACGCCAGCTTCGCGGTAGCCGACATCAGCGACTTCAACGCCTACCCCGCCGGATCGGCCGGCCGGTTCAACACCATCGTCGACTCGACCCTGTTCCACTCGATGCCCGTCGAGCTGCGCGAGGGCTACCAGCAGTCGATCGTGCGGGCCGCAGCACCGGGCGCCCGCTACTACGTGCTCGTCTTCGACAAGGCTTCGACACCCGGCACCCCACCCTTCGCGGTCACCGAGGAGGAACTGCGCGAGGTGGTAGCCAAGTACTGGGTGATCGACGAAATCCGGCCCGCCCGCATCTACGCGCAGATACCGGCGGAAATAACCGAGATTCCGTCCGTCACGCCCTTCATCACCCGCGACGAGCCCGGTGGCCGCAAGTCGGTCGGCGCATGGCTGCTGTCGGCTCACCTGGGCTGAACGCCCGCCAAGACCCCCGTTCCCGATCCTGCGGCCGAGGTGCGGCTAGGTGTATAGTCTGGCTAATGAAGGGAACTAGGCTGGCTGCGTTCGCCGCTATGGCGGTCGCCGCGATCGGCCTGGCCGCGCCCGCCCAGGCTGACGACTACGACCAGGTCTTCAACAACACGTTGCACGGCTTCGGCATCTACGGCCCACAGGACTACAACGCCTGGCTGGCCAAGATCAGTTGCCAGCGGATTGCAAAGGGCGTCGACACCGACGCATACAAGTCCGCCACGTTCTTGCAGCGAAACCTCCCACTGGGCACCACCCAGGGACAGGCGTTCCAGTTCCTCGGCGCGGGCATCGACCACTACTGCCCCGAGAACGTCGGCTTCGTACAGCGCGCGGGAATTTAGCCTCGCACCTGCGTGGACGCTGGCCGGGACACCGGCCGCGGCTTGTACGCCGCGTGCAAGGCCACTATTCCGCCGGTGAGGTTGCGCCACCGCACCGCTGACCACCCGGCCCGCGAGATCTGATGCGCGAGCGCCTCCTGGTCGGGCCAGGCCCTGATCGACTCCGCCAGATACACGTAAGCCTCAGGGTTGCTGGATACCGCACGCGCCACAGCGGGCAGCGCCCGCATCAGGTACTCCTTGTAGACGTTGGCGAACAATCGGCTTGTGGGCGTGGAGAATTCACACACCACCAGCCGACCACCTGGGCGGGTGACCCGCGCCATCTCGCGCAACGCCGCATCGGTATCGACGACGTTGCGTAGCCCGAAACTGATGGTGACCGCGTCGAAGACCTCGTCGGCGAACGGCAGTCGGGTGGCGTCACCGGCGACCTTGGGCACCTTGCGTGCGCCGCCCGCGGCAAGCATGCCGACCGAGAAATCAGCCGCCACGCACCACGCCCCGGACTTGGCCAGTTCGACCGTGGACACCGCGGTGCCCGCGGCCAAATCCAGCACCTTGTGGGTCGGCGTGAGCTGCAGTGCCGAGCGGGTGGCTCGCCGCCAATACCGGTCCTGGCCCAGCGAGAGCACGGTGTTGGTGATGTCATAGCGGCGGGCTACCCCGTCGAACATTGAGGCGACGTCTTTGGGGTTCTTGTCCAGTGCCGCGCGACTCACCACGAAGACGCTACCGAACGGGCGCTCCCGAACGGGAATGAGGCGTCTGCGCCTGCGTTGCATCAAAGCGTGACTGAAAAAGTTTGGTTTATCACCGGCACATCCCGCGGTTTCGGACGCGAATGGACAAAGGCCGCGCTCGAGCGCGGCGACAAGGTCGCCGCCACCGCACGCAATATCGCCACCCTCGACGACCTGGTTGACCGCTACGGCGACAAGCTGTTGCCCATCACGTTGGACGTCACCGATCGTGCAGCCGACTTCGCGGCCGTCAAGCAGGCCCACGAGCACTTCGGACGGTTGGACATCGTCGTCAACAACGCCGGCTACGGGCAGTTCGGGTTCATCGAGGAAGTATCGGAGCAGGACGCGCGCGACCAGATCGAGACGAACGTTTTTGGCGCCTTATGGATCACGCAGGCGGCACTGCCGTATCTGCGCGAGCAGCGCAGCGGACACATCATTCAGGTGTCCTCGATCGGCGGCATCACAGCCTTTCCCGACGTCGGCATCTACCACGCCTCCAAGTGGGCGCTGGAGGGTTTCTCCCAGGCGTTGGCGCAAGAGGTCGCGCCTTTCGGCGTGCACGTGACGTTGATCGAGCCGGGCGGTTTCGACACCGACTGGGCCGGTTCGTCGTCCAGGCGTGCCGAACGCCTGCCCGAGTATGCGGAAGTGCACGCCACGCAGGACGAATGGCGCAACCAGCGGTGGGCCAAACCGGGTAACCCGGCGGCGTCGGCGGCGGCGCTGCTGAAGGTCATCGACGCCGAAGAGCCGCCGCTGCGCGTCTTCTTCGGCGCTTCCCCAATTGAACTCGCCAAGGCTGACTACGAGAGCCGGCTAGCCACCTGGGAGAAATGGCAGCCGGTTGCCGAATTAGCGCAGGGGTAGGCGTTTCTAGGCGTATCGCCTGTATGTCCCGGCCCGGCCGCGGCCCGGGCCGGCCAGCACCGCCTCGTAGTGGCCGAGCAGTTCGTCGCAAATGACCGGCCAACCGCGGCCGAGCACGCTCTTGCGTGCGGCGGCCGAGTAGCGGTTGCGCTCCTCGATCAGGTGGTCGACGGCGGCGGGCAGTCTCGCCTCGAATTCGTCGACCGCCAACAGCAGCCCGGTCCGCTGCGGGGTGACCAGATCGCGCGGGCCGCCGGCGTCGGGGGCGATGACCGGCAGCCCCGACGCCAGCGCTTCCTGCACGGCCTGACAAAACGTTTCGTGTTCGCCGGGATGCACGAAAACGTCCATGCTGGCGTACGCCCTGGCGAGCTCGTCGCCGTACAGCGCGCCCGTGAAAAGCGCAGTGGGCATTGCCGTTTGCAGCTTGTGTCGGTCGACCCCGTCGCCGACGATGACCAACCGCACCCCGGCGCGTTCCGCCAGCACCGCGAGCCGCTCGACGTGCTTCTCCGGCGCCAGCCGGCCGACGAAGCCGACGATCGGCTTGCCGTCCGGAGACCACTTGCGCCGCAGGGCCTCGTCGCGCGCCGAGGGCGCGTACTGCACCAAATCGACACCCCGCGCCCACCGGTACAGCCGTGGAAAGCCCTGGGCGGCCAACGCTTCCATCGTTGCGGTCGAGGGCACCAGGGTGCGGTCGGCGCGGCTGTGCAAACGGCGAAACCAGGCCCACGCGGCGCGCGTGGCCATGGGAATGCCGTAGCTGGCCGCGAATCCCGGTACATCGGTTTGGTATACGGCAACGGTCGGCACGCCGAGACGACGCGCGGCCAACAACCCGCCGAAGCCGAGCAGCGCCGGGGAGGCCAGGTGCACGACGTCGGGATCGAAACCGCGCAGTACCCGGACCATTCGGGGCGTGGGCACGCCCAACGGAAGGGTGGTCACCTTCGGGAACATCCGCGACGGCGTGCGATGCACGCGACGACCGTCGCACACCCTCTCGGCGCGTGGATGCCCCGGCGGGTTATCCGGGGCGATGACGAGCGCTTCGTGGCCGGTGCGGCGCAGGTGCTCGAGCACCCGGACCACCGAGTTGCTCACACCATTGACGTTCGGCAGGAACGACTCGGCGACGATGGCAACGCGCACGCCACCACCGTGTCAGGACGGGCTGTCACCGAGGTTGCCGACGGGGGTACGGGAGCCTACGGGACGCGGAAATCTAGTGCTGTTGCGGCTGGTCCGCTGTTTTTCCCAGCCGACGATCGAGCAGCGCCAGGCCGGCCAGAACGATCCCGCCGATCAGCCAGGCCACCACGGCAATCGAGCCGGCCGGGATGATCGCCAGACCGGCGTTGCGGTGCTGCACCCGGACCAGGTTGGGATCCCTCTTGTTGTATTCGACGTATATCCGCATACCGGTGGCCAGTTCGGACGGATACAGCACGCCGAGTTCCGGGCGATACGTCACCCGATCCGGCGTGACGAACTCGATGGTCGAGCGCCTTGGTCCGGCGCTGAGAACCTCTGCCTGCGCGACACCCATGTTGCGGCTGATGGCCAGGTCGTTGCGCCATGCTCCGGCCACCAGCAGCACCGACTGCAAGGTGACAACGGTGACCACGACCAGCACGCCGATTCGCGCCCAGCGCACCACGGTCCTGACCCGGGTCTGGGGAAGCTGCTCGCTGGTGCCGTGAATCAGGATGCGCAGCAACCGCTTTGGCCACTTCACTGTGGTTTGAAACCTCACAGGGCAGCCTTGATGGCGGCGTGTAACTGTCGCAGCGACGACCGGTCCGCCTTGACCTCCAGCACGCGCAGGCCGGCGGCGGGCTCGTCCAGGGCGGCTTGCAGGTCGTCGACTTCGAGTTGCCGGCTTTCCACGTGGTAGGCGCGACACAGCGCCCCCACATCAACGTCGTGTGGGGTACCGAAGATCCGCGCCGATACGTCCGAGAACCGGGGATCGCCCTGCTCGAGCAGTTCGAAGATGCCGCCGCCGTTGTCGTTGGACACCACGATGGTCAAGTTTCGCGGTGTCGGTTCGGTAGGCCCGATCAGCAGCCCCGAGCTGTCGTGAACGAACGTCAGATCGCCGATCAGCGCGATGGTGCGGGCGACACCCTTGCCGACCCGCTCGTGGGCCAACGCCGCCCCGATCGCGGTCGACACGGTGCCGTCGATGCCCGCCACCCCGCGATTCGATCCCACCTTGATGCCGCGTGCGTCGAGGCCGACCAGCGCAGCGTCCCGAACCGGGTTGGAAGCCCCAAGAACAAGCTGGTCACCGGGTCGCAGCGCGGTGGCGACGGCCGCGGCAACGTGCAGTCCCGTGGTCAGCGGGTGGGCGGCCAGTTGCTCGTGTACGGCAGCGAGCGCCTGGCGATTCACCTCTGCGCATCGGCGCAGCCACGCCGGGTTGGGCGAGCCGGTGGTGACGGCCCGCGTGCCGGTGGCCTGCGAGTTGCCCGACACGTCCGGCCAGCGCGGCCCGGTCGTCAGCGCGTAGACCGGCACCTTGGGATCGGCCAACAGCGCCGAAACCGGGCGGTGCAGGGTCGGGCGGCCCAGCATGATCACCTGTTGGGGACGCAGCCGCGACAGCGCCAGCGGGTGCAGCGGATTGTTCGAGTAGGCCGGCGCCGTCGGTTCGGCGACGGTAGGCAACTCCGCCAGGTTGGGGTGCACGCCCGCGCCGTGGCCGGCGATGACGACGGTGTCGGGCGACAGGTCGATCTCCAGCGGCTGGTCGAAGGTGACCGGTGGGGTGTACGTCCAGGGCCTGCCGTCGGGCCGTCCCGGCGGCACGGCGGCACCGAGCGGCTCGGGGTCGGGCACCAGCGGTTCCCGCAACGGAATGTCGAAGTGCACCGGCCCCGCATTCGCGGTGCGAGAACCCGTGGCGGCCACCAAGACTCGGCAGGTGGCCGAACGCCAGGTCGCGTTGAAACCGGCCAGCTTGTCGGGTGCGTCCTCGGCCAGCCCCAGACTGATCGTGGCGCGGACTTGCGACCCGAAGTAGCCCAGTTGCTCCATGGTCTGGTTGGCGCCGGTACCCAGCAATTCGTACGGCCGGTTGGCAGACAACACGATCAGTGGCACCCGCGCGTAATTGGCCTCCACCACTGCGGGACCCAAGTTGGCCACCGCGGTGCCCGACGTCATCGCCACACACACCGGCGCAGGACCGTCGGGGGCCCCGATCGCCAGTCCGATGGCCAGATAGCCCGCGGTGCGTTCGTCGATGCGAACGTGCAGCCGGATGCGGCCGGCTCGGTCGGCATCTTGCAGCGCGAACGCCAGCGGCGCGTTCCGCGAACCGGGGCACAGCACCACGTCCCGAACACCGCCACGAATCAATTCGTCAACAACGACGCGGGCCTGTGTCGTCGACGGGTTCACCACTACAGGGTGTCACAATCGCTGGGCGAGGCGGCTACCGAGCAACACTGGGTAACAACGGCCCCATGGGTACCAGCGGTGTGGTCAGACCTTGACGCTGGCAAAGAACTTCAACGCGGCCGCGTTGACGGCATCGGGTCGCTCGAAGAATCCCAGATGGCCCGCATCGGGGATCTGCAGATAACGTCCGTTGGGCAGCGCGTCGGCCACCTCGCGCCCGAGGTACGGAGGTGTGACGATGTCATCGGAGAAACCCAGCACCAGCACCGGCGCCGCGACGTTGCGATAGGCCGGCAAACGGTTGGTCTGCGGCGCCACATCGAGCTGGCAGCGCAATCCTGGGGTTTGTTTGATCGGCCACATGCTGAACATCGCGATCCAGTCGGCGATGGCCGCGTCGTCGTTGAGGGTCTTACGCGAAAAGTTCTCCAGCAGACGGTTTTTCGCAACATACGAGGCAGGCAGTTCGATCTTGGCGGCGTCCAGGTCCGCCTCGGCCTCTTGAAAAAACTGGCGAGCTCGGTCCAGTCGGCCCCGGGTCGCCATCAATACCGCGGCGCTGACCAACTCGGGCCGCACCACCATGAGTTCCTGGGCGATGAACGAACCCATCGACACCGAGACGATGCGCACCGGCGCGATGTCGAGGGATTCGATCAGCGCAGCGGTGTCGGCGACCATCGTTTGCGTCGTGAAACCTTGGGCGTTTTCGGTGGCGCCGATGCCCCGGTTGTCGAACGTGATGCATCGGTAGCCGGCCGCCAGGAAGGCCGGAACCTGATGCGGGTGCCAGGTTCGCCCGGCACCACCGCGACCGGCGATGAAAAGGACCGGCTCACCGGTCCCCTTGTCGTCGTAAGCCAGATTGATCACCCGAACGACGGTACAGCAGCGGGTAGCACGCCTTGACCCGTTCGATCCACCACTGCCTTCGGTCCGCGGACGCGCTCAGCGTCCGCAATCGCTCCGGGTCTGGGGTGGCCGGCCGCACCGGGAGATAGCCGTCGACGGGTGGCGAGGGTTCCGCCACGTCCTCTACGAACAGGCCGCCGGTGCCCAGCCCGCAGGCATGGTGCAGTTCGGGTAGGGCCGCCGCGGCCGCGAGCCCGGTGCCGATTCCGACCGCCGAATCCAGCGCGCTGGACACCACGACAGGGATGTCGATCTGCTCTGCGATCTTGAGCAGGGCCAAAACTCCGCCCAGTGGGGCCACTTTGAGCACCGCGATGTCTGCGGCGCCGGCACGCGCCACGGCCAGCGGGTCCTGCGCCTTGCGGATGCTTTCGTCGGCGGCAATCGGAACGCTGGTTCGACGGCGCAGCTCGGCCAGTTCGGCGATGGTGGCGCAGGGCTGTTCGAGGTACTCGAGCGGCCCGTCTGCCGTCAGTGCCTCCGCCGCCCGCGTCGCCTCTTCGAGGGTCCACCCGCCGTTGGCGTCTACCCGCACGGTGCCGACCAGTTCGCGCACCGCGTTGACCCGGTCGACGTCGTCAGCCAGGTTCTGCCCCGGCTCGGCAACCTTCACCTTGGCGGTGCGGGCACCGGGAAACCTGGCGAGCACTTCGGGCACGCCGGCAGCGGGGACCGCGGGCACGGTCGCGTTGATGGGGATCCGGTCGCGCCGCACGGGCGGCGGCTCACCGTAGGCGGCCTCGATTCCCGAGGCCAGCCAGTGTGCGGCCTCGGGCGGTTCGTACTCGACGAACGCACCGAACTCGCCCCACCCGCCGGGACCCTCGATCAGCGCAAGTTCACGGGTGGTGATGCCGCGGAATCGGACCCGCATGGGCAGGGCCACGACGTGCAGGCGGTCCAGCAGGTCCGCCAGCGTGGGGGCGGTTGCCGTCACGGCCCGTAGACCTGGCGGCCCGCCAGATATGTCGCTCGCACATCGAGATCGGCGATCTCCTCCGGCGGCACGGTCCGCGGATCCGCCGACAGCACCACCAGGTCGGCGTACTTGCCGACCTCCAGCGAGCCGACGATGTCGTCGCTGAACAGCTGCCACGCGGCGTCGATGGTTTGCGCGCGGATGGCCTGTTCGACTGTCAACCGCTCCTCGGGTGCGAGCACCCTGCCGCTCGGCGCGACCCGGGTGGCGGCGACGCTGATGTTGCGCAGTGGCTCTTCCGGCGTCACCGGCGGGTCGTTGTGCAGCGAGATACGCATGCCGGCCGCGACCGCGGAGCCGGCGGGCATCCAGCGCTCACCGCGCTCCGGTCCGAACAGGCCGTCCACGATGATGTCGCCCCAGTAGTGAATCTGGTCGACGAAGATGCTGCAGGTGACACCGAGTTCGACGGCGCGCCGCAGTTGCTCGGGACGGATGGCGCCGACGTGTTCCAGCCTGAGCCGGTGGTCGTCGCGCGGATGTTGTTGCAGCACTTCGTCATACACGTCGAGGATGGTGTCGACGCCCGCGTCGCCCTGGACGTGGCAGGCGATCGGCCAGCCCTTCGGGAAGTAGGCGCCCACGATTTCGGTCAACTGCTCGCGGGTGTAGTTGGCGCAGCCGCAGGACCCGGGCTGGATGCCGGCGCTGCGGGTGGCGGGTGTGTCCAGGTACGGAAACGACAGTGCGATGTTGCCGATCCACGGTGAGCCGTCCACCCAGATTTTGATGCCGACCTGGCGGAGCATGTCGTCGCCCTCGCCCGGGCTGGCGTCGGTGGACATCCGGGGGTTGGAGATCTCATAGGTGCGCAGCCGGACCGTGAGTTCGTCGTGCAAGCCCGCTACCAGCGGCTTGAAGTTGGGATCGAACGCCATCTCCGAACAGGTGGTGAGGCCGGCGCGGTTGAGCCGGGCGCACTCGGCCCGCAGCATGGCCGGAAAGTCGGCGGGCGTGATGACACCGGCCAGCAGCGGGAATACCGCGCCGGTCTCCTCGGCCGTGCCGTCGAGTTCGCCGTTGGCGTCGCGACCGTACTTGGCGCCCTTGGGGTCGGGGGTGTCGCGGTTCAGGCCGCCGCGCGTAGCGGCGGCTGAGTTGAAGAAGGCCTTGTGCCCGGAGTTGTGGATGATCACCAGCGGACCGTCCGGCGCGATGTCATCGAGCCAGCTCAGCGTCGGCTCGGGCAGACCGGGCTGCAGCAGCGCATCCCAGCCGTTGAGGTATGCACCCGTAGGCCCGCGACGTGCGACCTCACGCCGGATCGCGTCCACCACCTCGTTCGGGTCGCGCACGGTGACCGGGCGTATGTCGACCAGCCGGTCGGACAGCGCGATCGCCTCCATCAATGGATGTCCATGTGCCTCAACGAAACCCGGCATGACACAGCCGTCGCCGATGTCGACGGACTTGGTGTCCGGGCCCATGTGCTGGGCGATATCGGACCGGTCGCCGACGGCGATGATCCGGCCGTCGGCGACGGCGAGCGCTTCGGCTGTGGGCCTCTTTTCGTCGACGGTCAGGACGGTTCCGGTGATGACGAGGTCGGCGGCGGCCATGTGCAGTAACACTAATCGCGGGGGTGATGCGGGCGGACGGAAACGGGCGGACGGAAACGGGTGGACGGAAACGGGCCGCCCCGCCGCGATGAGGCCTAGCGGTGATCGCGAGGGCGGCGAAGCCGCACGAAGCGGGTCACCGCAATTCGACCTAGCGGTGATCGCGAGGGCGGCGAAGCCGCACGAAGCGGGTCACCGCAATTCGACCTAGCGGTGATCGCGAGGGCGGCGAAGCCGCACGAAGCGGGTCACCGCAATTCGACCTAGCGGTGATCGCGAGGGCGGCGAAGCCGCACGAAGCGGGTCACCGCAATTCGACCTAGCGGTGATCGCGAGGGCGGCGAAGCCGCACGAAGCGGGTCACCGCAATTCGACCTAGCGGTGATCGCGAGGGCGGCGAAGCCGCACGAAGCGGGTCACCGCAGTTAGGCGTCTTGCCGGTGGCGTACGCAAGGGCGCGGCTGACCAGAATTGCAACACGTTCTAGTCTGACCATATGAGTGTCGATCTGCTGCGCAATCCCACCCACAACGGCCACCTGCTGGCGGGCGCGCTCAAGCGCCACAAGAACCGCCCGGTGCTGCACCTCGGCGACACCACGCTGACCGGCGGTCAGCTGGCCGAGCGGATCAGCCAGTACGTGCAGGCCTTCGAGGCGTTGAACGCCGGCACCGGCGCCACGGTCGGGCTGCTGTCGTTGAACCGCCCCGAAGTGTTGATGATCTTGGGCGCCAGCCAGACCCAAGGCTATCGACGTACCGCCCTGCACCCGTTGGGCTCGTTGGACGACCACGCCTACGTGCTTTCCGACGCCGGCGCCAGCGCGCTGATCATCGACCCCAACCCGATGTTCGTCGAGCGTGCGTTGGGGTTGTTAGAGAAGGTGGACTCGCTCAAGCAGATCCTGACCATCGGGCCAGTCCCCGAGTCGTTGCGCGACGTGGCCGTCGACCTCTCCGCGGAGGCGGCCAAGTACGAACCGACGCCGCTGGTGGTCGCCGATCTGCCGCCGGACCACATCGGCGGCTTGACCTACACCGGTGGCACCACCGGAAAACCCAAGGGCGTGATCGGCACCACCGGGAACATCGCCACCATGACCCAGATTCAGCTCGCCGAATGGGAATGGCCGGAGAACCCGCGGTTCCTGATGATCACGCCGTTGTCCCACGCCGGCGCAGCGTATTTCACACCCACGTTGGTCAAGGGCGGCGAAATGTACGTGCTGCCCAAATTCGACCCGGCCGAAGTGCTGAAAACCATTGAAGAGAAGCGCATTACGGCCACGTTCGTAGTGCCGTCGATTCTCTACGCGTTGCTGGACCACCCGGACTCGCACACCCGCGACTTGTCCTCGCTGGAGACCGTCTACTACGGCGCGTCCGCGATCAACCCGGTGCGGCTGGCCGAGGCGATTCGGCGGTTCGGTCCGATCTTCGCCCAGTGCTACGGACAGTCCGAGGCGCCGATGGCGATCACCTACCTATCGAAGAAGGACCACGACGAGAAGCGGCTGACCTCGTGCGGCCGCCCGACGCTGTTCGCAAAGGTCGCGCTGCTGGGCGAGGACGGTCAACCGGTACCGCTGGGCGAGCCGGGCGAGATCTGTGTGAGCGGGCCGCTTTTGGCCGGCGGGTATTGGAACCTGCCCGAGGAGACCGCCAAGACATTCCGGGACGGCTGGCTGCACACCGGTGACATGGCCCGCGAGGACGAGGACGGCTTCTACTACATCGTCGACCGGGTCAAAGACATGATCGTGACCGGCGGGTTCAACGTATTTCCCCGTGAAGTGGAGGACGTCATCGCCGAGCACCCTGCCGTCGCGCAGGTATGCGTCGTCGGCACACCCGACGACAAATGGGGCGAGGCCGTCACCGCCGTGGTGGTGCTGCGCGCCGACGCGGCCCGCGACGAGGCGGCGATCGCGACCATGACGTCGGAGATCCAGGCGGCGGTCAAGGAGCGGAAGGGCTCGGTGCAATCGCCCAAGCAGGTGGTGGTGGTGGACTCGCTGCCGCTGACCGGGCTGGGCAAGCCGGACAAGAAGGCCGTGCGCGCCCGGTTCTGGGAAGGCGTCGGCCGCGCGGTCGGCTAGGGTCGACCCGCCGAGCGCACTTGACCCGCCGAGCGTCACGCCAGCGTGGCACTCGTAGCCCACAGCCACTCTGGCGTGACATTCGGCGGTGACAGCAGCGGCGGGGGCGCGGTCGGCTAGGTTGACCCGCCGAGCGTCACGCCAGCGTTGCGCTCGCAGCCCAAAGCCACTCTGGCGTGACGTTCGGCGGTGACAGCAGCGGCGGCAGCGGCGGGGGCGCGGTCGGCTAGGTTGACCCGCCGAGCGTCACGCCAGCGTTGCGCTCGCAGCCCAAAGCCACTCTGGCGTGACGTTCGGCGGTGACAGCAGCGGCAGCAGCGGCTACAGCAGCGGCGGGGGCGCGGTCGGCTAGGTTAACCCGCCGAGCGTCACGCCAGCGTGGCACTCGCAGCCCACAGCCACTCTGGCGTGACGTTCGGCGGCGACAGCAGCGGGCCCAGCAGCGGCGACAGCAGCAGCGGGGGCGCGGTCGGCCAGGTTAACCCGCCGAGCGTCACGCCAGCGTTGCGGTCGCAGCCCACAGCCACTCTGGCGTGACGTTCGGCGGCGACAGCAGCGGTGACGTTCGGCGGTGACAGCAGCGGCGGCGACAGCAGCGGGCACAGCGGCGGGGGCGCGGCCGCGAAGGCCCACTACTGTGGCAAGCATGGCTGAACGCATCAAACCGCCATGGTGGCTGAAGCCGGCCAACAAAATCTTCATCCGGATGTCGAAGCTGGGTTTGCGCTTCGGCGGCGAAAGCCCGGTCGTGCTGACCGTGCCCGGCCGCAAGTCCGGAGTGCCGCGCTCAACCCCGATAACCCCCATGACGTTCGATGGCCAGCGCTACGTCGTCGGCGGCTTCCCAGGCGCGGACTGGGTCAAAAACGTAAGGGCCGCAGGCGAAGTCACGCTGCAGCGGGGTCGCACGAAGGAACACGTTCGGATGGTGGAGTTGTCTCCCGAAGAGGCCAAGCCGGTGCTGCGGTCCTTCCCCACCGAGGTGCCCACCGGCGTGAGCTTCATGAAGCGCTCCGGACTGGTCAAAGAGGGACGGCCCGAGGAGTTCGAAGCTCTGGCCGGCCGTTGCGCCGTGTTCCGCTTCGATCCGGTGTAGTTCAGACAGACGACGGAGTGAGGATCCTTGAGCGACAACCCATTTGATGCAAAGCAATGGAAACTCGTCGACGGTTTCGACGACCTTACCGACATCACCTACCACCGGCACGTCACCGACGACACGGTGCGGGTGGCGTTCGACCGCCCCGAGGTGCGTAACGCGTTTCGGCCCCACACCGTCGACGAGTTGTACCGAGTGCTCGATCACGCCCGGATGTCGCCGGACGTGGGCGTGGTCCTGCTGACCGGCAACGGGCCGTCACCGAAGGACGGCGGGTGGGCGTTCTGCTCGGGCGGCGACCAACGCATCCGTGGGCGCAGCGGGTATCAATACGCCAGCGGCGAAACAGCGGACACCGTCGACGTTGCCCGCGCCGGGCGATTGCACATCCTCGAGGTGCAGCGGCTGATTAGGTTCATGCCCAAGGTGGTCATCTGCTTGGTCAACGGCTGGGCGGCCGGAGGCGGGCACAGCCTGCACGTGGTGTGCGACCTCACCCTGGCCAGCCGTGAGCACGCCCGGTTCAAGCAGACCGACGCCGACGTCGGCAGCTTCGACGGCGGTTATGGCAGCGCATACCTGGCCCGCCAGGTCGGCCAGAAGTTCGCCCGCGAGATCTTCTTCCTGGGCCGCCCGTACACCGCCGAGCAGATGCACCGCATGGGCGCGGTCAACGAAGTCGTCGACCACGCCGAACTGGAAGCCGTGGGCATCCAATGGGCGGCCGAAATCAACGCCAAATCGCCTCAGGCGCAACGGATGCTCAAATTCGCATTCAATCTGCTCGACGACGGGCTGGTGGGTCAGCAACTGTTCGCCGGCGAGGCCACTCGACTGGCATACATGACCGACGAGGCGGTCGAGGGCCGGGACGCATTCCTGGAGAAGCGTCCCCCGGACTGGAGCCCCTTCCCGCGCTACTTCTGAGCGTGCCTATGCGGCGCCCAGCGTGACGTCGGGCACACGGCGCCCACTCCTAGACTCCGGTCGTGAGTAAGAACGCCAGTAAAAGCCCGCTTCGCCGGCTGAGCGACCAGATCACGCTGGCCAGCATGCGGCCCCCGGCTTACCCTCAGCTGCTGATCAACCGGCCCCTGATCAAGCCCATCGACCTCGAGGGAAAGCGCATCCTGCTGACCGGAGCCTCGACCGGTATCGGCGCAGCCGGCGCGGAACTGCTCGCCCGTGAGGGCGCCACGGTCGTGGCGGTCGCCCGTCGCAAAGATCTGCTCGACCAGCTCGCCGACCGGATCACCAACTCGGGTGGCACGGCGATGTCGATCCCGTGCGACCTTTCGGACATGGACGCCATCGATGCGCTGGTCGCCGACGTCGAAAAGCGCATCGGCGGGGTGGACATCCTGATCAACAACGCCGGTCGGTCCATTCGCCGGCCGCTGGCCGAGTCGCTGGAACGCTGGCACGACGTCGAGCGGACCATGACGCTCAACTACTACTCGCCGCTGCGGCTGATCCGCGGGCTGGCCCCCGGGATGATCGAACGCGGCGACGGCCACATCATCAACGTTTCGACCTGGGGCGTCTTGTCTGAGGCGTCGCCACTGTTCTCGGTGTACAACGCCTCGAAGGCCGCCCTGACCGCGGTGAGCCGGATCATCGAAACCGAGTGGGGCCGCAAGGGCGTGCACTCGACGACGCTGTACTACCCGTTGGTCGCCACGCCGATGATCGCGCCGACGAAAGCCTACGAGGGATTGCCCGCGCTGACGTCGGAAGAAGCCGGCGAGTGGATGGTCACCGCCGCCCGCACCCGACCGGTACGGATAGCACCTCGGATCGCCCTGGCAGCCAAGGCACTGAACACCGTCGGCCCGCGCTGGGTCGACGCTCTGATGGGCAGGCGCGGCGATGACCCTGCCTGATCGTGATAGACACAGTGAATGGAGATACTGGCCAGCCGGATGCTTCTCCGGCCGGCGAATTACCAGTTGTCGTTGAGCTTCTACCGCGACGACATCGGGCTCGCGATCGCCCGTGACTACGGCGCCGGCACCGTGTTCTTCGCCGGCCAGTCGCTGCTTGAACTCGCCGGATACGGCGAACCCGACCACTCCCGCGGACCCTTCCCCGGCGCGCTGTGGCTGCAGGTCCGCGACATCGACGCCACCGAGGCCGAGTTGCGCAGCCGTGGGGTAGCGATCGCTCGCGAGGCGCGACGCGAACCGTGGGGCTTGTACGAGATGCACGTGATCGACCCGGACGGCATCACCCTGATTTTCGTCGAGGTTCCCCCAGATCACCCGCTGCGTCGCGACACCCGGAATCCGGCCCGACAAACCGAAGGTTAACGATTAGATAACATCTAGCGACCACTCGAAATATTCCTGCATTTCGCCCATTTGGGCATTCGACAACGGAATGCTCCGACCGCAAGAATCAGGCCCTGTGAGCATCGACCTGTTCCTCTTGATCATCGTCGTGATCACCGCGCTCGCTTTTGACTTCACCAACGGCTTCCACGACACCGGCAACGCCATGGCGACCTCCATCGCCAGCGGCGCGCTCGCACCGAAGGCGGCCGTGACCCTGTCCGCGGTCTTGAACCTGATCGGCGCGTTCTTGTCCACCGCCGTGGCCGCCACCATCGCCAAGGGCCTGATCGACGCCAACCTGGTGACGCTGGAGTTGGTCTTCGCCGGGTTGGTCGGCGGCATCGTCTGGAACCTGCTCACCTGGCTGCTGGGCATCCCCTCCAGTTCGTCGCATGCGCTCATCGGTGGCATCGTTGGGGCGACGATCGCTGCGGTCGGTGTGCGCGGTGTGATCTGGCACGGCGTGGTGTCCAAGGTCATCATCCCGGCCGTCATCGCCGCATTACTTGCCGTCCTCGTCGGAGCGGCGGCCACCTGGCTGGTCTATCGGATCACGCGCGGCGTTCCAGAGGGGCGTACCTCGGCCGGCTTCCGGCGTGGCCAAATCGGATCCGCTTCACTAGTATCCCTGGCGCACGGCACCAATGACGCCCAGAAGACGATGGGCGTCATTTTTTTGGCGCTCATGTCCTACGGAACGGTCAGCAAAACTGCCAGCATGCCGCCGCTCTGGGTCATCGTGAGCTGCGCCTTCGCCATGGCCGCCGGCACCTACCTCGGCGGCTGGCGGATCATCCGCACCCTGGGCAAGGGTCTGGTGGAGATTCACCCACCGCAGGGTATGGCGGCCGAATCGTCCTCGGCCGCAGTCATCCTGCTGTCCGCCCACTTCGGCTACGCGCTGTCCACAACACAGGTCTGCACTGGCTCGGTCCTGGGCAGCGGCGTGGGCAAGCCCGGCGCAGAAGTGCGCTGGGGTGTGGCCGGCAGAATGGCCACCGCATGGCTGGTCACGCTGCCACTGTCCGGGTTGGTCGGCGCCGTCACCTACTGGACCGTGCACCTCGTCGGCGGCTACCCGGGCGCGATCATCGGCTTCTCGGCGTTGGTCGCTGCCTCCGCAGCCATCTACCTGCGGTCGCGCAAGGTCAAGGTCGACCACAACAACGTCAACGCCGACTGGGAAGGCCACCTGACGGCCGGACTCGACGGTTCCGACGGCACGAGGCCGCCCCCGGCGCCGAGCCCGCCCTCGCCCCCGCCCTCAGAGCCGCGGCGGTCAGCAAGGCGCCCTTGGGCGGCCCGGTGGTGCCGGACGTCGTCACCA
>NZ_MVHT01000083.1 GCF_002086275.1 Mycobacterium intermedium
CTAAACCACACAAACCCCAGACACCACGCACCCCATCGCCAAGTCCGACCGAAATCACCCTCGACGAAAAATCGAGGCTAGGTTCGACGAACTCAGTGAGGCCACTGGGTAGCACTCAAACGCGGGCCGGCATGCTGTCCCACCCTCGCACCGCCGACGACGACGAAAAGACCGCGGCGTCAAGATCAACTTCCCAGTCCGGAAACCGATTCATGATCTCGTCCAGCGCAATTCGCCCTTCGATCCGTGCGAGCGCATTGCCCAGGCAGTAGTGCGCCCCCACGCCGAATGTCAGGTGCTGGCGCGGTACCCGCGTCACATCGAATGTCTCGGCGTTCTCGCCGAACCGCTTTTCATCCCGGTTGGCCGCTCCGATCAGCGTCAGGATCGCACTGCCCGTGGGGACGGTTGTCCCGTGGAACTCAACATCACGAGTTACGTAACGCGCCGCCTGCAGTGCCGGCGGCTCGAAGCGCAGGATCTCCTCGATGGCACCGGGCAACAGTGATCGGTCGTCAACCAGAAGTCGGCGCTGCTCGGGATGTTCGGACAACAACTTTCCCGCCCAACCGATCAACCGCGTGGTGGTCTCCGAGCCGGCGACCGCTACGACCTTCATGAACATCAACAGTTCGTCGCGCTGTAACTTTCTGGTCCGCCCGGTTTCGTCCTCAAACTCGGCGTTGAGCAGCTCGGTCGTGAGGTCATCTGCGGGATGTTCTGTGCGCCAGTCGATGAAGTCGGCGAAGATTTCTCCGTCGGCAAGCTTGGCTTCCCGATTGTCGGTCATCCGGCCGCCGCGCTCGGTGCGGATGAACTTCTCCCCATCCTCTTGCACACGGCGTTGGTAGTCCTCGGGAATTCCGAAGAGCATGCCCACCACCCGCAGCGGCATAATGGCGCCGAGATCCTTGACGAAGTCGAGGCGATGCCCGCCGATGAGCGGGTCCAAGCAACGCTGGGTGAAATCGCGGATCATCGGCTCAAGTGCGTTGATCTTGCGCGGTGTGAACGCACGGGACAGCAGGCTGCGGTGGATGTCGTGCACCGGAGGATCTTCGAAAATCAATAAGCCCGGCGGAATTTCGATGTTCGCCTTAATGATTTCCAGCACCACACCGCGCGCCGAACTGAACGTCTGATGGTCGACGAGTGCCCGGTTGACGTCGTCGAACCGGCTTAGTGCATAGAAGTCGTGTTTCTCGTTGTAGTAGAGCGGTGCGTTCTGGCGGATGCGACGGAACATCGGATAGGGATCCGCGTTGAGGTCGGCGTCCCACGGGTCGTAATACACGTCCGCGGCAGGAGTGACGGTCATGCAACGCTCCTTTGGTCGTTGGCTTCGCCGAGTGTGGGCATTTGGCCCAAAAACGTTGGCGACGGGTGCATTTCCCCCACCTTTGACGAGGCCTATGTATAACGAGCTTCACTGCAGCGGCTCTTCGCCCGCCAGGATGGTCCGATGCATCAAGCGGCCGCTGTCTTCCGGGTACGGCAGCACCCGGTGCATGGTTCCGGTGTTGTCCCAGATGAGCAGATCGCCCAACTGCCACTCGTGCCGGTAGACGTACCGGGGTTGCGTGGCCCAATCACGCAGGCGCGCAAGTAAAGCGCGGCTTTCCTCCGGCGCCAATCCGATGACGTAGTCCGATGTCGCGCCCAGCAGCAGGGACTTGCGGCCGGACCGATGCGTCCACACCAGTGGGCAAGCCTTGGTTGGCGACTTCTGCCAGAACGCCACCTCCTCGTAACTCATTTCCGGGGTGACGTAGTACTGGGAGCGCTCCGCACTGTGCACCACGCGCAGCTCCGCGATCGCTTCCTTGTCCGACTCCGGAAGGTCCTCGTATGCCTGGTAGGTGTTGCAGAATTCGGTCTGTCCTCCGGTGTCGGAGAGTCGCACCGCCCGCAGCAGGGTGGCCAGGTTCGGCAGCGGCTGCAGGGAACCGTCGAAGTGCCAAAACATCGACCCCTTGAGGTATTTGGCGCGTTGGTTCACCCTGGCATCCAGCGAGATCTTGTTGATCCCGCCCACCCCCTCGTTTTCGACCAGATCGCCGAGTGTCCTGGCGATCGCGACTTGCTGCTCGTCGCTGATGTCCAGCCCCCGGAAGAACACCACGCCCCGCTGCTCGAGAACCTCGCGGATGGTCGCGGCCTCTCGACCACTCAGCAGCGTGTCGAGATCGGTTCGGATCTCGCTGCCGATACACGGCGTCAGGTCGACAACCTCGAGTTGGGCTGAGCTCAGTGCCACGACAGTCAGCTCAGTCTCGTGAGAATGGCGCTTGCTGAATGCTTTACCCGCGGCTGCTTCCACAGTTCGACGGCCAATGAAACGGTGATCAACGAGTACAGCAGGTTGCGCAGGTTCGCGACGTCATCGGGCAGCGGTTCGGCGTAGTCGAACTTGTCGATATAGGCGACCGCTTCCTCGGCGTGCGGAAACACCTCGTCATAAAACGAGCGAATCTCCTCCATCGTGCTGTTGACGCGCTTCACGTAGCGCTCGTGGCCGTCCTCGATGGCCCAGTCGGGCACGAGATGTTCCAGGTGCGAGAACTCCGGTGGCAGAAGAACGTTCATCGTTGACTCGCTTTGACTTTCTCGCCGGCCTCGACATAGTCGGCGACCACTTTGTGCAAGTGCCGCAGCAGGATTTCTTCATCGTTCATCGTGAAGTGGGTGAGGACACCACTGTTGAGCATTGCCTGCAGCCCCTCGGACGGACTCGCATCTTCCAGGATGATGTCGTTGAGGTAGGTAACCGTGAGTTCCTGGCCGAGCCGCTCCTTGTGCGTCTTCGGCGGCTGATAGAACATCTCGACTTCGAACAGGTGCGAGTGCGGGCCGGTCGGCCAGTGGGCATGGGTGCTGAAGCCGGATGACCCGAAGATGAGCACGAAGTTGGGGAAGAACTGGAACGAGTCGAAACCGTACTTGTCCGAGCGCGTCGGGTTGATTCCCGGGGGCATGGGTCCCCGATCCAGCTTCTTGTTCCAAGGCCCGGCCGCGCTCGCCTCCATGACGCACTCAATGGGCTTGGAATAAGGCGTCTTTCGTGACGGCTCGCCGGAAAACGAGAACATCCGGTGCGGTCCGCTGAGTTGATAGGCCAACGCATCGGTGAATGGATTCGGCTTGTCCAGTGCGTCCCTGGCCTCGGCGGTGACGCTGCCGAAGGAGGTCGCGTGCAGGTACGGGCCGTGGTAACTCTCCGCGAAGCCGTCGAGGAATATCTTCCAATTGCACTGCAGCTCGGCGGAGAACTTGTAGATCTGGTGGGGCCCGGCGAAGGGGTAGCCCTCGATTCCGTGCGCGAGTTCACCGAGGAAGGAACGCAGCGACTCGGTGTTGTGCGGGTTGAGGTTGATGAAGATGAAGCCTTCCCACACCTCGCACTGAACGGCCGGTACCCGGCAGCTCTCGGCGTCGAAGTCCAGCAGCAGATCCTTGCGGGTCGGCGAGTGCAGCGAGCCGTCCAATTTATAGCGCCAGCCATGGAAGCGGCAGTACAGGAGCGGCGCGCGCCCGGACACCTCCTTGAACGGATCGTCTTCCCACAACATCTTGTTGCCGCGGTGCGGGCAGATGTTGTGGAAAGCACGGATCACGTGGTCCTTGCCGCGCACGATGATGATCGAGGTGTTGAGCACCTTCAATTCGCGGGTGAAGTAACTACCGGAGTGCGGTACTCGTTCCACCCGACCGACGTAGAGCCAGCACTTCTTGAAAACGTGCTCGCGTTCCTTTTCGTAGAACTCCTCGGATACACAATCCTCGAGCGACACCGGGCCGCGGCCGAGTTCGGGATACGCGTCGGTCCAATGCCCCGACGCGGGCTTTGTCACCAGGCTGTCGTGACTCATCGGGCCCCTCCTCGGGCAGACGGTAACAGCAGCGGAAATAGTCAAAACAGATGCAAAAGTGCAACACCCTGTTGCATAGTTGGAACACCGCTATGAAGCAGAACCTCGCCTTCGACCTTGACGCCTTGCTGGTATTCGGCAAGGTGGTCGAAAGCCGCAGCCTGTCGAAAGCGGCCACGTTGCTGGGCATGCCCAAGTCCACCGTCAGCCGCAAACTGACCAAGCTGGAATCCGATCTGGGCATCAAGCTGTTGCGCAAGAACACCCATCAGCTCACCGTCACCGACCTTGGCGAAAAGGTCTACAGCCACGCCGTGAACATCCTCGCCGAGGCCAACGGCGTTCGCGCCCTGGTGGAGAGCAGCAAGCAGGAACCGCAAGGCGAGTTGCGGGTGGCGATGCCGGTATTCATCGGCATCGACTACGCCTCCCGGGTCGGCGCCACCTTCCTGCAGCGCTATCCGCAGTCGCGCTTGGACATCCGCCTCGTCGACAGCATGGTGGACCCGATCAAAGACGGTTTCGATGTCGTGTTCGGTCCTGGGCCGCTGCAGGATTCGACGCTGATCGCGCGAAAGGTCTTCGATCTGCACCTGTTTCTCTGCGCCGCACCGCACTTCGTAGAGCGACTCGCGGAACCCATCACCGCCCCGTCACAGTTGAATGACGTGCCGTTCATCGACTTCGGCTTCGGTGGCCCGCGTAAGTTCACGGTTGCCAGAAACAAGCGGCGATTCGAGTTGTCGCCGCCGGTGCGCGCACGCGCCAACAACTTTCAAGTCTGCAAGCAGTACATCCTGCAGGGCCTGGGCGTCGGCGCCATGCCTACCCAGATCATCTGCACCAACGAACTGCGCGAGGGCAGCATCGTGCCCGTGCTTGCCGACTGGGCACTGGAACCGCTCGCGGTGCACATGATTTATCCCTTCGAGCTGTCCTTTTCGACGTTGATCAGCGCCTTTTACGAGACTGCATGCCAGATCATCGTCGAGAACATCGCCAGGAGCCGGGACCTAGAGCTCGGGGCAGACGGAAGCGAGGAACTTCTGGGTCCGTAGCCGCGACGCGGTTCGGGTGGCAGCGTCGTCACCCAGCGGAACGATTCGAGCAGCAAGATCGGTGACGCCCGCGTCGCGGTAGCTGCGCAGCCGGGCGAGCACGGCCGCTTCGTCTCCCGCGGCCATGGTGTCGCCAACGTCTTGGGCATTCCCTTGCTCGAGTAGCCGGACGTAGTTCGGCGAGAAATCCGCGTGGCCCAATACCTCGCTGGCATAGGCGCGGGCACGGTCGACCTCGTCGTTGGAGCACAGCGCGACCGGGACGCCCGCAACGACGCGCGGTGCCGCCCGTCCGACGGCTGCCGCGGTGATGCGCGGGACGATGTAGTCCCCTATGGCACGCTCGTCTGCCATCCACAGAATGGTGCCGGCCGCTCGTTCGCCGGCGAGTCGCAGCATGGCGGGCCCCAGGGCGGCAAGCAGAATCGTCGTTTCGGCTGCGTCGGCAACGTCGATTGACGCATTGACGCGGTAGGTGTCGTTGGTGACCTGAACGGGTCCGGGACCGGCGAACGCCGCTGCCAACACATCCAGGTAGTCCCGCACCAGATGGGCCGGCCTATCGTAGGAAAGTCCCAGCTGGTCGCTGATGATCCAGTGGTGTGAAGGCCCTAGCCCCAGGCTGAACCGACCGGCGCACGCGGCGTTCGTCGTCAACGCCTGCTGCGCCATGATCAGTGGGTGCCGCGTCTGGATCGGGACCACCGCGGTGCCGAGTTCGATGCGCTCTGTCACCTGCCCGATCAGCGCGACCGCGGTCATCGCATCCAGATATCCCGGAACTTGGGGCATCCAGAACGAGGTGAAGCCGGCGGCGTCGGCGGCCCGGGCGTCATCCAACAGACCGGCCAGGCGATCCGCGCGGGACCGCTCCTTGTCGGAACCGACCATCAGTCCGATTCGCATACGACCATTGGACACGACCCCCGGCGCGGCTCCTTTACTCGGCCTTGACCATGCGTTGAGTCTTGCCCCACACGATGAAAACGTGAGTACGCTTCCAAGCGTGGAGCTGGGGGTTTTGGGACCTCTCCAGGTCCGCCAGTCCGGCGTTCCTGTGGCGATTCCGGGCGCCAAACCCCGCGCGATCCTCACGATGCTCGGGCTGCATCACGGGTCAGTGCTGCCCGCCGACACGGTTGCCAAGTTGCTCTGGGGCGAGCATCCGCCCCGCACCGCCGCGAAGGCCATGCAGACTCACATCTCCTCGCTGCGTCGCACGCTCGGCGATGGCATGGTGTTGACCGAGGGACTCGGCTGGACCTTGGCCGGCGCCGAGGTCGATGCCGCGCGATACAAACTCGCCGCCAAAATGGGCCGCGACGCCGCCGCCGCGGGCGACACGGCTCAAGCCTTGGTCCGGTTCGACGAGGCGCTGGTTCGTTGGCGTGGCGTGCCCGAGCTGCCCGACTCCCAGCAGGGTGTGGCCGAGAAGACCCGATGGATCGAAGGTCACGCCGCCCTCGTCGAGGACCGCGCCGATGTGCTGCTTGCATCGGGACGGGCCGCGGAGATCATCGGCGAGCTCGGAGCCGCGGTGGCAGAGGCGCCGCTACGCGAACGACGCTGGGGGCAGCTGATGCTCGCCCTCTATCGGGCCGGTCGGCAGGGCGAGGCGCTGGGCGCATATCAGCGGGCGCGATCGCTGCTGGCCGACGAGCTTGGCGTCGACCCCGGTCCGGAACTACGCCGGCTCGAGGCGGCGATCGTCGCCCAAGACCCTGCACTGGACATCCCTGTGGTGCAACAGCTTTCGTCCGTGATGCGCGCCGTGACGTTTCTGCTCACCGATATCGAGGGGTCGACCGCCGCGTGGGAGGCAGACGCGGACGCCATGGCGGTGGCGCTCGCTCGGCACGACGAGCTGGTCGAGCAGGTCGTCACCTCGCGCGGCGGACGGCTGATCAAGACGCGCGGCGAGGGCGACGCGACATTCTCGGTGTTCGAGCGCCCGTCGCCAGCCGCGGCCGCGGCCATCGAGTTGCAGGACGCGATCGCGCACGAGCCGTGGGCACTGTCTGAGCCCATGCGGATTCGCGTCGCGCTGCACACCGGGGAGGTCGAGTTCCGCGACGGCGACTACTTCGGTCGTGCCGTCAACCGCGCCGCGCGGCTGCGATCGCTGGCCGCCGGCGGACAAATCCTCTGCTCGGGTGCGACCGCCGAACTCGTCATCGATTCGCTGCGCGACGACGTTCTGCTGGTCGATCTGGGTATGCGCCAGTTGCGCAACTTGCCGCGCCCCGAGCATGTTTTCGAGCTCCGCCTGGAGACCGCCGACGACAACCGCCAAGCCGGCGAAGCCGATGCGGCGCTGCAGCGTCCGGGCCTGCCCGCGGTGCTCAGCGGCCCGGGGCCGTTCGTCGGGCGCGCACCCGAGCTGGCGCGGCTGATGTCGACGTGGCAGACCGCGCTCACCAACGGCACCCACGCCGTGCTGATCGCCGGCGAGCCGGGCGTCGGCAAGACGCGACTAGCCGGCGAATGGTCACGACAGGCCTACGAGCAGGGCGCCGTGGTGCTTTACGGCCGCTGCGACGAGGACCTCGGCGCGCCCTATCAGCCGTTCGCCGAAGCCCTTCGTTCACTCGTCCCGTGCTTCGATGCTGCGACGCTGCGGGGGCTGCGCGGCGTCGAAGCGTTACTCCCCCTGGTTCCCGGATTGGCTGACGTGCTACCCGATCTCGCCGCGCCGACCCGCGCCGACCCCGACACCGAGCGCTATGCGCTCTTTGACGCCGTCGTCGCGCTGTTGGGTGTCGCCTCGGGGTTGGCGCCCGTTGTCCTGGTTCTCGACGACCTGCATTGGGCGGCCAAGCCCACGCTGTTGCTGCTGCGGCATCTGCTGCGCTTCGGCGAGCAAGCACGCGTGCAGGTCGTGGGCACCTACCGCAGCACTGATCTCGACCGCTCCCACCCGCTGGCGGCGATGTTGGCCGACTTGCACCGTGACGGCGTCGCGCACCGGCTCCAGCTCAGCGGCCTCGACGAAAACGATGTCACCACCTATGTCGCCGAGGCCGGCTACGACGACGAGGAGCTAGCCCGGGCATTGGCGTCGGTAACCGGCGGCAACCCGTTCTTCCTCATCGAGGCTTTGCGCCACGTCGAGGAGAGCGGTGGCCGGTGGGATCCGAACACATTGCCGCAGGGAGTCCGGGAAGCCGTGAGCCGCCGCCTATCTCGACTACCTGCGGAGACGAACAAGGCCCTGGCCGCCGCCGCTGTCGTCGGCAGCCGGTTTGCGCTGGATCTGGTGGAGCAGGTGGTGGGCCAAGACCTTGTCGATGCATTCGACGAGGCCTGCAAGGCCGGCATCGTGATCGAAGAGCCGGGCGGTCGATACCGGTTCAACCACGCCATCGTCCGACAATCGCTGCTGGCCGAATTGGCGTCGGTGCGACGGATGCGGCTGCATCAGCGCATCGCAACCACATTGGAGGCACGGCCCGGCGCCGACGACGAACTGCTGGCTGAACTGGCACACCACTACTACGAATGCGCGTGGGCGGGCAACGCGGTCAAGGCGGTGGACTACTGCCGCCGGGCGGCGGACCAGGCGATGGCACGACTTGCCTACGAAGGCGCCGCCGATCTGTATAACCGCGCCGTGCATGCACTCGAAGAGATCGACGACGAGTTGCCCGACCGGGACGACCAGGCCGCGCAGCTGTTGATCGCCCGCTGCGAGGCGCTGTTGGCCGCGGGTGATGTGACCTTAGCGGCAGGGGCGGTTGCTCAACTCCAACAGACGACGTTCGGCTCGGAGCGACTGGCGGCCTGGGCGACCTGCTTTGACGGACAACTCTCGATGCTGGTCAATCCCGAGCGACTGGACGACATCGAAGCCGCGGTCCGCGCTGCAGCGGAAAGACTGACCGAACTCGACGACGCGGCTGGAGAAGCCAAGGCGCACACCGTCCGCGCCGCCTGCCTGGCCCGTCTTGGGCGGATCGGCGACTGCGAAGTCGCGTTGGATGCCGCGTTGGCCGCGGCGCGGCGCGCGGGCGAACACCGCCAAGTGAACGCGGTCCTGGCGGGTGCGCCGCTGGCCGCGCTGTGGGGTCCCAACCCGGTTCCCCGCGCCGGTGGGCGGTGTCTTGACGTGGTGAGGCTGCTCAGGATCACCACCGACTCGCCGGCCGTCGAGGCCACGTCGACGCGATGCCAGGCCGTGTTGGAGGCTTTCCGTGGCCGCGCCGCTGCCGCGCGGCGGATGATCGAGTCGGCCCGGCGCACGGTCACCGAACTGGGTTTACGTCATGCGCTGTGTGAGGTGGAGCAGTTTGCCGGCATCGTCGAATTGGTGGTCGAGGATCCCGGCGCGGCCGAGGCGCATTTACGCAAGGCCTACAACGGCTTTCGCCGGATGGGCCTCGAATCCGATACCGCAGAGACCGCGGCGCTGCTGGGGCGCGCCTGCCTTGCCCTTGGCCGAGATGCCGAGGCTGACGAATTATGCAGCGAGAGCGAGCTTCTCGCCGGACATGCACTGAAGGCGTCAATCGCTTGGCGAACGTTGCGGGCGCAGTTGCTTGGGCGCGCCGATGACTACGACGAGGCTCGACGGGTGGCGGAGAACGCTGTCACGTTGGCCGAGCGTACCGACTTGTTGGTCGATCATGCCGACGCATGTCTGACGTTGGCCCAAGTCTTGGGGGCTTCCGGCACTGGCGACGCGGCAAAGGCGCGAGCCGTCGCGGAGCGAGCGGTTGCGCTTTATGAGCGAAAGGGGGCGGGAGCGCTCGCGGAGATAGCGCGTCGCGTTCTGGGCGAGCATCCACAACCCGCTCCCCCGCCTCGAGCGGAGACGCCCGGTGTTGAGCCGGACAACGCGTGCGTGCGGGCGATTCGGCGACTGGACGCAGCATACGATCGCGAGGCTTGGGAGGAGATCGAACAGCTAGTCGCAGCCGTAGTCTCCTGCGAGAGCCATCGAAAAGTAGTCGGTGCCAGCCGTGTCGATCTTCCTTATGGCGAATGGGAGCGCGACGCTAGACGTTATCGCGAGATGTTGGCGCCGGTGCGGTACCGCCACGTCGTGGTGGCAGTGCGCGGCGAGCACCTGGCTCTTACCCGGTTAGAAGTAGGCCCCGACGATCGCAGTCCTGGGGCACCAAGGGACGAATTCCTCCAACTGTATGGCCTCGACCAGGACGGCCGACTCGCGCTGCAGGACTGGTTTGACATCGAAGACCTCGGCGCTGCAATGGCCGAACTCGAGTCGTTACACACACGGTTGGCGCAGCAGGGGCCACGAAAGCCGGCAACCCTCGCCTGCCAAGCGTTCGAACGCCTCAAGGCAAACTTCTCAGCCCGCGACTGGGATGCCATGGCCGAATTGCTGGCCGACAACGCTTTCCACCACGATCGCCGGAGCGTGGTCGGGGCGGAACTTAAGGTCGGCCGTGATGCGGTGATCGCCGAAATGTCGGCACTCGCCGAGATCGGCGTCAAGCGGATCGCTTCGGACACCATCATTGCGACCCGCGGCACGCAACTCATCCTGAGCCGTTCGCACGCCGCGGGCCACGACCCGCGACCCGACGCGTTCCGCACCGATGTCCTCAATGTGCTCCACGTCGATGCCGAGGGGCGGATCGACGCGCTCGTGACGTTCGACCTCGATGACTTCGAGGCCGCCATGGTGGAGCTTGAAAGCCGTTACCTCGCCGGCGAAGCCGCGCAATATGCCCGCACTTGGCAGGCCATCACGGATAGCTACGCCGCTTTCCGGCGGGGTGAGCTTCCCGCCTTTACGCCTAGTGCGATCAACGTCGATCACCGCCGGGCCGCCGGCTTCGCCCCCGGCGATCTGATCGCCTACATCCGCGCCGGACACGACCTTGACCAAGACATGCAACCGTACGTCGAGGCGGTGCATCGATTGAACGAATTCGGCGCAGTCACCGCCGCCACCGCGTATGGGACATCGCACGACGGCTTCACCGCCGAGTGGCGGTCAGTCATTGTTTCGACAATCGAAGGCGAATTAATCAGCCGCACTGAGCTATTCGAAGCAGAGGAACTTGACGCCGCGCTCGCGAAGTTCGAGCAATTGCACCCGCACACCCGCCGAGTGGAGAACGCCGCTGGTCTCGTCGCCGAACGCCTGTGGAGTTGCTTCACCACCCGGGACTGGGATGGGGCGGCCGAGGTCCTGGCCGACGACGTTTCCGTTGACGACCGCCGTCCGATCGTGAACGCCGGCCTCCGACGGGGTAGAGACGCCGAGATCAAAGACTTGCAGGCCGCCGCCAAAGTAGGCATCGCGAGCTTGACGCCGACCGTCGTCGCCACCCGGGGTAGGCGCCTAGCGCTCTCGCGTACTCAAGCGAAGGGCCGCGGCCCAGAAGCGATTCGAGTCGAAGTCCTCCACCTGATCGAAATCGACCACGACGAACGCATCGTGGGCATCGTAGTGTTCGAAGTCGAGCAATTCGAGGCCGCCATCGCGGAGCTCGAGGCCCGATACCTCACCGGCGAGGCAGCCGCTTACGCGAAGACCTGGTCGGTGATCGCGGAAACGTTTGTGGCGCTCGGCCGGGGCGAGATCCCCAAGATGACACCAGACTGCACGACCGAAGACCACCGCCGCGGACCGTCGTTCGCCCCAGGCGAGCTGACCGCCTACCTCGAAGCCGGCCTGAACCTCGACCAGACTTTACGAGCCTATGCCCTGGTGGTGCACCGGCTGACTGATCTTGGTGCGGTGTGCAGCTATGTGGCACATGGCCTTACACCCGAAGGTTTCGACGGCGAGTGGCAGCAGGTCGGCCTGGTAACGGTCGCGGACGACCTGGTGAACCGTTGCGAGTTATTCGACGAAGGCGACATCGACGCCGCGCTTGCCAAGTTCGATCAACTGAGTACGCCGCCGCGGCGGCTGGACAACGCGGCGAGTCGATTAGTCGAGCGCTTCCAAGCCTCGTTCGCCGCCCGCGATTGGGATGCGATGGCCGCAATGCTCGCCGAGGACGTCTTCACCGAGGATCGGCGCGGAGTGGTCAACGTGGGGATCTTGCGCGGTCGGGATGCCGTGCTCGCAGATCTGCAGGCCGTCGTTGACGTCATGGACGTCACGTATATGACAACCGTCGCCATTGCGACGCGTGGGGATCATCTGGTCCTCACCCGTGCTCGCTTGGGCAGCAATGAGCGACCCGAAGCGGTCGTATTCGAAGTCCTCCATGTAATTGACATCGACGCCGACGGCAGGCTTGCTGCCGTCGTAACGTTCGACCTCGACCACACCGACGGCGCATTCGCCGAACTCGACGCCCGCTATCTAGCCGGCGAGGCGGCGGCGCACGCACAGGTCTGGTCGCTCGTCGCGGAATGCTACACGGGCGTCAACCGGCGCGAATTGCCCGCTCTTGCCCAAGATTTCGTCAGCGTCGACCACCGCCTACTGACATCATTCGAGACGAATGGCGTAGTCGAGTACGCTCGATCATCCTGGGAGCAGATGCCGAACATACACTTCCATGTCGAGTCGGTGCACCGGTTGAGTGAATTTGCAGCGCTCGTCACGCATAAGGTCACGGGAACCTCTCGCGACGGCTTCGACGCCGAGTGGCGCGAGCTACACCTGATGACGGTCCAGGGCGATCGATTTAACCGAAGCGAAGTATTCGACGAGACAAATATCGCCTCTGCCATAGAGAGGTTCGATGAACTGTTCCCGCAGCCGCACCGGCTGGAAAATGCGGCGATCCGCGTCTACGAGCGCCTCCGAGCGTGCGTGGCCTCCCGCGACTGGAGTGCGATGACTACGATGCTGGCCCGGGATATCTCGACGGAGGATCGTCGGCGCGTGGTGAATTCCGGCTTGCGGCAGGGCCGGGATGCAGCGCTCGCCGAAATATCGGCAATGGTCGACATCGGAGTGGAATACGTAACGTCACAACCCATCGCCACCCGCGGTGAACGCCTGGTCCTCAACCGAAGTCAAAGCTGGGGCCGCGACAGGCGACCCGAGGCCTTTCATACCGACCTGCTCGAAATCATCGAGATCAACGCCGATGACCTGATTGTGGGACGCGTCGTATTCGACCTCGAAGATGTTGACGCCGCGTTCGCCGAACTCGAGGCGCGCTATCTCGACGGGGAGGCTGCGACGCACGCACATATCTGGTCGCTTGTCTCCGACAGCCACGAACGCTTGAACCGGCAGCTGTTACCGCTGATGACACCGGACGTGATGAGCATCGACCACCGCCGGGTCCCAGCGTTCCCGCCGGGTGGTGACTTCGCCGCGTACATCCGCGTCACGTGGGAGCAGGTTCCGAACATCACCTTCCGTATTGCGGCCGTGCATCGGTTAAGCAGCACCGGAGCGGTACTCACCCTCGTGGCGAGCGGGACCTCACAGGAGGGATTCGCCGCGGAGTGGCGGATGCTCGAAGTGCTAACCGCCAAAGGCGACCGGTTCGACCGTTGCGAAGTCTTCGCCGAGACAGACATTGAAGCCGCGCTTGCCCGCTTCGATGAGCTGCAGCCGCGGGCGCGGACCCTGGAAAACGCGGCAAGCCGACTGTACGAGCGTTATTGGGCGTCATTCGCGGCACGTGACTGGAGCGCCGTATCGGCGATGCTGGCCGACGACGTGTCCACTCACGATCGCCGCCCCGTCGTCAACGCCGGAGTTCGGCGAGGCCGAGAGGCCGAAGTCACGAACTTGCAAGCCATTGCGGAAGTGACCGATAGCGACGGCATTACCTGCGAGGCGATTGCGATTCGCGGGCAGCGCCTCGCGCTATGTCGGCTTTGCTTCCCCGCGTATCAATATGACCTGCTTGTTGTGGTCGAAATCGACGCCGACGAGCGGATCACGGCTGGTCTCGGTTTCAATTGCGATGACATCGACGCCGCCTTTGACGAGCTTGACGCCCGTTACCTCGCCGGCGAAGCCGCGCCGTATGCACAGACCTGGCAGTTGGTCGTGGACGGACGCCGTGCGCTCAATCGCCATGAAGCACCGTGGCCATGGGACGACATGCAAGCTGTCGATCATCGACGAGTCTCTTTCGGCGTAACGAACTTCCAACGCATCGTCAGCGAACTGTGGCCACTCGTACCCGACGCCCGCTATCGGGTGGTCGCCGTTCACGCGATCGAAGCCCAGCGCATCGTCCTGACCGCTGTCATCGAAGGAACCGACGTGCACGGCAATGAATTGCAATGGTCGCGTTCACTTTTGATAGATTTCACCCCCGGCGGTATGCGCACGGAAGTCTACGAGGACGACGAGGTCGACAAGGCGCTCGCTCGACTTGACGAGCTGCGTACGCAAGGGCGCCGGCTCGAAAACGCAGCGAGCAGAGCCGATGAGCGAACTCATGCGCACTTCGCAGCTCGCGACTGGGCCCAATTGGCCGAAATGATGTCCGACGACTATTGCAGCGATGACCGTCGTCCGATGGTGAACTCCGGAGTTCGGCACGGCCCTGATGACGCGATCGACAACATGCGGGAAAGCGCCGATCTTGGGATCATCTTCGGGGCATCACGCCCGATCGCGATCCGTGGCGACCGCCTCGTGCTGACTCGCACCCAGTGGTCATGGCTCCATCAGCCGGTCGAGGAGTACCGCACCGACGTACTCAGCATTGTTGAAATAAACCCCGACGAGCGCATGACAGCGCGTGTTTGGTTCGACATCGATGACGTCGACGCTGCGTTCGAAGAGATCGACGCCCGCTACCTGGCCGGCGAAGCGGCGGCTCACGCGCGCACGTGGTCGGTCATCGCCGAAACCTACTCCGCGTACAACCGGGGCGAGTTTCCCAGATTGGACTGGGTCAACGTCGACCGCCGGCGAGGTACGCCATTCGGGCCAAAGGATATAAGTGAAATCATCCGGGTCAGTCGAGATCTCACCCCCGACCTCACCATCCGTATCGAGGCGGTGCATCGGCTTGACAGTTACGGAGCGGTTATCACCGCCACCGCGTACGGGACATCGCGGGAGGGTTTCCGCGTCGAATACCGAATGATCCAAGTAATGCGTGTCGAGGCCGGCCGGATAACTCATTGCGAACTGTTCGACGAGGACGATATCGGGGTCGCGATCGCACGCTTCGAGGAGTTGCGCTTACAGCCTCCGGCCCGGCGGCTGGAAAACACGGCAAGCCAAGTGAAGCAAAGGTATTGGAATTGCTACACCGCCCGCGCCTGGGACGAAATGGTGAAGCTACTCGCTGACGATGTCTGCGTAGATGACCGCCGTCGGGTGGTGAATGCAGGGGTGCAACACGGTAGAGAGCTCGCGATCGCGAACACGCGAGCCTCCGCCGACCTCGGCGCCGACATCGCAATAACCGTCATAGCCACTCGCGGCGAACGCCTGGCCCTCTCCCGCGTCTCGTCCACGAACCGCGACCTAGAGCACGGCGAGTTCGGCAGCGACATGCTGAACGTTCTCGAAGTCGATGGGGAGAACCGGATCTCGGCGGCCTTCTTGTTCGACCCCGACGACGTCGACACCGCATTCGAAATGCTGGACAGGCGTTACCTCGCCGGCGAAGCAAGCGCCCACTCGCACGCATGGTCGGTAATCCGCGACGCTTATTCCGCACTCAACCGGCAGGAAATTCCCTTGACGACAACGGATATGGTGAGCGTCGACCACCGAAGAGGGATCGCCTTTGCACCTGGTGACCTGCTCGCCTACTTCAACGCCACGTGGAATGTCACGCCACAGACCAGCATTTGCATCGAACGCGTTTGTCGGCTGAGCAAGTTGGGTGGGGTTGTCGTCCATTCCTACTGTGGCACAACCATCGAAGGCTTCGACGCCGAGTGGCGGGATGTTACTCTGCTGACGATCGACGGCGACAAGCTCAACCGCTGCGAAGTTTACGACGAGGAAAGCATCGATGGCGCGATCGCACGCTTCGATGAGTTGCACACGAATGCGACGAATGCCACGACCTAGTCGGGTGCGGCAACAACGCCCCGAACGTTGACGTCCCGCCAGATCGCGATCCCTTCGACCCGCTCGGGCGGCCGGCCGAACAGATCCGTGAAGAAGGCCAGCATCTCGGACACGCCCTCCATGGGTCCGACGATGACGTGACGCACCTGAGCGAACCGAAGGTTGGCGATGATCTGCGCACGTACCTCGCCCCGCGCCACGAAGGAGGTCTTGTCCTCCTGGATCAACCGCATGACCTTGAAGAGTCGCGTCGGCGGCGGTCCGGAACTGGTCCGCCCATCGGACAGAGGTACGTACGCGTACGCCTCAGGCATCCGCAGTCCGTAGTCGGCCTCCGCCGCCCATACCATCGGCGCGGCCTGCATTCCGTTGGTGAAATACGGTGCCACAAGGACGGTTTCGTCGGGTCCGATGTGCTGGCTTGCCCAATTGCGGAAGAAGTCCGGGGTATAGAAGGGCTGGCGTCCCAAAGGAGCGGGAAGAATGAAGACGATCGCTGCGGCCACGGCAAGCAGCCACCGTGCCGCCGGCCCCGGGGCAAGGCGAGTCGCTCGCTTGATGACGATCGCCACGATCACAGCAACCGACAGCCAGACGTAGAGCGTGAAGCGGCCCGGCAGCACGTGGTGCAATAGCGGCAGTTTTCCGATCGGCAGCCACGGTAGTGGGACAGGCAATTTCTCCTTGCCGATGTGCAGCCACGGGCCGAGCGACAGCAGCAGAAGCAGTGCCCCGGTGACGCTGGCGATGCGCGCCCGCAGGTCGTCCCACAGCCGAACGGCGGCCACGACAAGAAGCACGAGCAACGGCAGCCCGAGGTAGGCCGTTGCCTCGTGATACAGGCCGCTGAACTCGCGGGACACCTTGGTTGCCGCACCCGGGGCGATCAATTGGTAAGGAGTCGGCAGGATGACGTTAAGAAGATCGGTCGAGAAGGTCTCGGGATGCTGGACCTGCCCGCTGATCCGCTGCGGACCGAAGAACTGTGCGAACAGGGGTCCGGCCGCAAGCACCAAGAACGTGATCGTGGCGACCGCGAGCGCCGGAACCAGCCTGGCGGCTCCGGCACTCCAACGAGCCCGGACCTTTCCGTCGCGGCGCACCAGGGCCATGACGCACACCAACACCACGGACGCGACGACGCTGGTCGCCAACACCTCCTCGGTGATGAGGAGTTGGGCGGTGGCGAGGACTCCGAGCGCCACCCCGGCCTGCCACGGCGGTCGGCGCCGGGTCACGAGAAGGTCGTCGATGACGCACAGCAACAGGGGCGGCACCCAGGCGGTGGCGAGGTTGAGGTGCATCGCCGCGTGGGAGGCGACATAGGGCGAGAAGGCGTAGACGGCGCCGCCGACCGCCGGAGCAACGCCGTCGCCGGTCCAGCGGCGGATCGCAACCCAGGCGGTGAGCCCACTGAGGGCGATGCCGACGATCATGAGGACGTTGAACGCGAAAATCGGCCCGCCGACCTTCGCCGGCAGCCAGCCGAGTAACCCGAGCAGGATCATCGGGGTGTTCCACATGAGGTTCACGCCGTCGGGCGCGGCGATCTGGGTGGTGAAGAACGGGTTGAGCCCGTTGGCGAGCGCATGCGGCGTCCAGCCGAGAAACCAGATCGTTTGCTGCTGATCGCAGCAACCCCCCGCCCAGCCGGACCTCGGGTCGCTCCAGGCGCCGATCGTTGAGACGATGGCACCGGCCAGGTAGGCGAGGAAGACGAGGAATGCCTTGAGCGGCCGGCGCTTACCTCGGGTCGGGTCGGCACGTTCGACCTCGTCGGCCCTTGCTGGCACCAAGCCTCCCGTTGGACGACCTCAACGACGTTAACGCTACGGCCGAGCGTTGAGGTGGCTACAGGAACGGCTCGAAGAGTTGCTTCCAACCCGGCCAGAAAATCACCGGGTCCGCCGAGGACGGCCAGAGCAGGGCCGGGTTCGCGCTCGGCGGTGGCCAGTTGCCCTGCAGGGTGTAGGCCATGACCTCCCACGGGTTGTTGTAGTAGGCGGCCGTCTCGACCAGCTTGTACCAATCGAGCTCCGGGTGCATCAGCCAGTAGCCGGTGCCGACGAAGAATCCGCCGCTCATCCATGCCGCGTACGAGGCGGAGAAGAACGGCCCGAATAGCCTGTTCTGCCAGACGTGCACACCCTCGTGATTGATCATGAGGTTTTCCGCACCGGGGCTGTATCCCAGGCTGGTGGTGACGTTCCCCAACGTTGTGGCGAAGCCGGGTATACCGATGCCGCCGCGATAGACGTGGGCGCCCGCGAGCTGGCTGAGGACGGGGTCGTAATTGGAGTTCGGCGTGAAGTCATTGACGATTTGCAGGCCGTAGCCCATCAACGTACCCGGCGCTCCCCAGGTGTAGTCGAGCACGAAGGCCAGCCATCCCCGCCAGTCGCGAAAGTCGTAGATGCTCAGTTGGCGACGAAGGAACTGGCTCACATAGTTGATCGCTTCACCGATCCCACCCGTTCCACCGGCGCCGACCACCGCCTCGGCACCACCCTGGATGGCTACACCGGCGGTATTGATGAGCGGGCGTCCCAACAATGCCTCGCTACGAGCGTTGAGCGCGCCCCGGAATCCGTCCAGCATCTGCCGCAACACTGCCGAGCCCGCCTCCTCCGCGGCCAGATACGAGCCAGCCCCCGCAGCCAACGCTTGCACGAACCGCTCGTGGAACACGCCGGCCTGAGCACTGAGCGCCTGGTATTGCTGACCGTACTCGGCGAAGAACGCCGCCGCCGCGGCTGACACCTCGTCGGCGGCTGCGGCCATCAACGCCGTCGTCGGGCCGGCGGCCGCCCGCTGCGCCGAGTGCAACGCCGCTTCGATGCCGGCCAAGTCCGCCGCCGCCGAGGTCAACAACTCGGGAGCCGCTACCAGTAATGACAACCCACTTCCTCCGAGTCGATGAACGGTCCGTGTGCGCATGAAGCGTATTCACGTCTCCGCGCCGCGTGTGCATTTTCGCCACACCGGTTACGCAACCGATGCCCAGCCGATCAGATGCCCGCAATTCCCAGCGCGAGCAGGACGCCTCCTACCACGACCAGCAGCGCGGCCACCTCGAGGCGGCGACGGGACGCGATCCAGTTGTTGAGCGCCGTCAGAGACTGGCGCGTTCTGTTGGGTGCCACGAGGTAGGCGACGAGTGAAATCTCCACCAACGCGAACGCCGTGACATTGAACAGGACCAGCGCACCGATCTGGGTCGTGGCCGATGCGCCAGAGGCCAAGATGACCGCCAACACCGCCAGGTAGTCCACCGAAGGCAGCGCGATTCCTAGGCCGGCAACACCCGCTACCCACAACGAGCGCCCGTTGAGGAGTCGCCGGAGCGGTGTCCGCAGCTTTTCCAGCATTTTGGAGACAATCCCGCCGTCGATAGCGCGCTCCGGCGGTTGGCGGCGCCAATGGCAAAGGGCGACCCTTGCTGCCAGTAGGGCCGCGACCAGCAAAGCCAGTCCCCCGATCAGAATCTGGACGCGCGGCAAGGTGAGGTGGGTGGACGCGACCAGCCGCCGTCGCAGGACGAAAATGACAACCAGACCTACCGTCGTCCCCATCGCGAATCCCCCGCTGAGGAATGCGAGCAACTGCAGCACCGGCCTGGGCCTGTTGACCATGAGCACCGTCATGGCGACCCGGAACGGTTCGAGGCTCACAGCCAGTGCCATGACCAGAATGGGGATCCACATTGCGTGTCGTCTGATCCGCTCAGGCGTCCAACCGGGTCGCGATCGCGTTCACGATCAGCAAGTCCTCCATTGGGCCACGATAAACATCTCGCTCCGTACAGGTATTCAATGGCCGCACCTTCGACAGCGCGGGGCGTGAGCTACCCGAAACACTTTGGGACAGCGTGTTATCCATCTGGCCTTCGGCACTACGCATGCTGGGCTAAGGGAAAAATGTTGGCTACCTTTGCAACTGGCGACTGTGAAACGATCAGGGCGAGAAAAACACTGGGCATCCCGGGTGAACTGCTGGCACCGTAAGGGTTGCCGCGGGTGTGGCTGAGTGGCGAGGCAGCGGCCTGCAAAGCCGTCTACACGGGTTCGAATCCCGTCACTCGCTCGCGACAAGACGCGGAATCGCATTCAATCGCCAGCGATGGTGCGATTCCGCGTCTGCGCGACGAATGATCAGGAAACCTGATAGCTGTCTCGGGAAATCTCGAAGCTACCCCCATGGGCGGTATCCCGGCAGCTCACGCCCGACATGGTGCTTTCGCACACCAGCGATCCCTTGGTGATCGTGCTGCCGTACGCGAGGGCCGGCCCGCCGCCGAGCGCGGTGTCGCCCGCACAGACAAACCGCGCGGAGTGCCCCACGTCGAGCACAATGCCCTGTCCGAAGTTCATGTGCTGGTCACAGCTGGCAGGCCTAGGCGGTGGTGACCACGTGCGGTCGCGGACATCGCAGCGAACCGATGACAAATCGATGATGCAGCCGATGTTTCCGCTCGGAGAGGTAAAGCCGACGATGTCGGCGTTGGCCGTTGGGGGTAGGACGATGCAGGCCGCCCACGCGCACCCCATGACGGTGCCCAGTCGAATTGTTGGTCGCATGACGCCCGACCCTACTGGGGCAAACTCCCTTCGCGACGATCGAGTTGTTCAGGTGGCGCAGCTCGATCAGTCGCGGTATTGGGCCACCCGGTCGGCATATTGGTCGAGCAGCCGCAGTGACTCGTCGCGCGGCTTGGTGGGTAGGAGCAGCGCCAATTGGTCAAAACCTAGGTCCTCCGCGGCGCGCCAGTAGTCGGGATCCTGGGGCGCGCCGAACATGGCCAGCGGCACGTCGTGGCTGGCGGCGGCACGCAGCTGTGCCACCCGGTCAGTGATATGCGGGATTGGGAGCGGGTTGGATATCCAGCCCGCCTCATGACGAGCCACGCGCTTGACCACGGCGTCGGAGTCGCCGCCGATGAAGATGGGCGGATGCGGTTTGCGCACCGGCTTCGGGCGACTGTACGACGGCGGGAAGTCCACATACTTGCCGTGGTACTCGGCGGGTTCGTTGGTCCATAGGGCTTTGATGGCCTC
Source organism: Mycobacterium intermedium (assembly GCF_002086275.1). Lineage (GTDB taxonomy): Bacteria > Actinomycetota > Actinomycetes > Mycobacteriales > Mycobacteriaceae > Mycobacterium > Mycobacterium intermedium. The sequence continues at coordinate 20,921 of NZ_MVHT01000083.1, forward strand.
GATGCGTTCGTCCAGCAGTGCGCCGCGGGTCTTCGGGTTGGTGCCGTGGTCGCGCATTTCCTCGATGTTCCACCCGGCGCCTACGCCGAACACGAAGCGGCCGCCCGAGATCAGGTCGATGCTGGCGGCTTCTTTGGCCGTGATGATCGGGTCGCGCTGAATGAGCAAGGCGATGCCGGTAAAGAGCTCGATCTTCGAGGTGACAGCCGCGGCTGCGGCCAATGTGACGAAGGGGTCGAGGGTCCGGTAGTAGATCGACGGCAGTTCACCACCCCGCGGGTAAGGGGTTTCGCGACTGGCCGGGATGTGCGTGTGTTCGGCCACCACCAACGACTCGAAGCCGCGCTCTTCGATCCCTCGTGCCAGCGAGACCGTGTCGATGCTGTCGTCGTTGACGAACGTGGCGATACCGAACTTCATCGCGCTACCCCTGTCTGTTGGTTACTGCTCATCGCCGGATGCGCTGAGCGATGAGTTGGTCGAGCATCCGCACGGTCCGATCCATCGGCTCGGTGGATTTCGCGGCAAGACAGAGCACGACCGCCCCCTCCACCGCAGCGACGATGGTGGTGGCCAGCGACTCCGCGTCGTCGGGTCCGACGCCCTGGGCCCTGAGTCGGTCGGCCAGCGCGTTCTGCCAGTCGGCGAATACTTCGCCTGCAGCATCTGCGGCCGCGGGCGACTCAGTGCGTCCGAGCGCGGCAGCGACGATCGGGCAACCGGCGGTGTACTCGCTGGAACGCAGCGCTTCCTTCCAGCCCTCGACGAACGCCGCCAGTGACTGGCGGCCGTCGCAGTCGGCCGCAAAGTCGGCCAGCGTGGGATCGATGAGCCGACCTGCCGTCCGGGTCGCCTCAGCCATGAGTTCCGATTTCCCGCCCGGGAAGTTCACATAGACCGACCGGCGCGCTGTACCGCTGTGTTCAAGCAATTCCGCCAAGCCGGTGCCCGCCACGCCGTGGCGGCGCAGCAGTTCGATGGCGCTGCCGATCAGACGCTCGCGTGCGGTCACAGTTGCAGTATACCGATTGGTCTAATATCGTCCCTAGATAGACCAATCGGTATAACGCATGGAGGGGCTTCTTCTGATGGCATCCACACCGCCCGTCGCCCGGATCACCGGAGTTCGTAGGGAGAGCGGATTGAACAAGCCACGACAGCTGGTCCGACACCGTTGAGATGAGGAGACAACCATGACGAGCACCACCGACAAGACGTTGCGAAAGTTCCGCCGCGAACGCGCACTCGGACGCTACGTGCTCAACCCGCTCGTGAAGGGGATGAGCAAGCTGGGCTTACGGACCGCATTGGCCGCCGAACTGGAGACCATCGGCCGCAAGACGGGCCAGGTTCGCCGCGTCCCCGTGTCCGCGCAATTCGATGCCACCGGGGCGTGGGTGATTTGCCAGCACGGCACCCGTTCGGGGTGGGGCCGCAATATCGTGGACAACCCGAATGTTCGCCTGCGCCAGGGCAATCGGTGGCGCACCGGAGTCGCAACGATGCGGCCAGATGACGACGTGGTCGCGCGTGGCCGCCAGTTCGGGCGGCTAGGGGCCTCGGTGGTCAAGGCGTTGGAAACGTCGCCGGTGTCGGTGCGGATCGATTTCACCGACTAACGTTTCGCCTGCGGCTACAGCTGCGCCTTACCCGCACCGAACGTGGGCCCTCTGGCCCTCACACACCGGGCGACGGGTATACAAGCCACACACTCGACGACCCCACACGACGCGACCGCCCAGCCACCCGCGCCCAACGTGGGCCCTTTGGCCCCCACACCCCGCCGACGGGTACACAAGCCACACACCCGACGACGCCACACGGCGCCACGGCCCAGCCACCCGCGCCCAACGTGGGCCCTCTGGCCCCCACACACCGCCGACGGGTACACAAGCCACACACTCGACGACGCCACACGACGCCACCGCCCAGCGCGCTAACTGACGACGTTCGGCGTCACCAGGAACTTCTCGCCGGTGGCTCGTTTGACGTATTGGTTGAACGCCTCCGGCTGCAGCATGCCGGCGAGCGAAACCTCACCCGCGTAGTTGCTGGCGAAGGTCGTGGTGAGTTCCGCGGCGACCCGGGCCTGCAGTCGACCGACGGTTTCGGCTCCTGCGTTCTGCAGGAATGGCATGAGCAGCCATCCCCCGACACCCCAAGCCAGGCCGAAGTCCCGACCGAGGACCGTGGGACTCGTGTCGAGTACGCCGTAGATATAGACCTGTTTGTGGACGTTCGACCCATAGCGCGAGTACTCCGTCGCGGTCGCATTGGCGGCCCTTTCCATAGCGCTGAGGATCTGGCTCGCGATCGTCCCGCCACCTATCGCGTCGAACGCAAGCGTCGCCGATGTCGCCTTGACCGCTTCGACGAGTTCTTCGGAGAAGGACGCCGATGTCGAGTTGACGACGTGCCCTGCGCCGAGTGACTTCAACAACTCCACCTGTTCGGGCTTGCGGACGATATTGACCAGCGGTATCCCGTCTTTTTGGCAGATCTTCACCAGCATCTGGCCCAGATTCGATGCCGCGGCAGTGTGCACGAGCGCCGAATGCCCTTCGCGGCGCATGGTTTCCGTCATTCCGAGGGCCGTCAGCGGATTGACGAAGGACGACGCCCCATCCCGTGCCGTTGCTCCATCGGGAAGGACCAGACATGCGGACGCGTCGATCGTTCGGTATTGTGCGTACATCCCGCCGCCCGCCGCCCCCACTTTCTTGCCGACCAGAGCCTGCGCCGCCAGCGACGATCCGGCCGCAACCACAGTGCCAGCGCCCTCGATCCCCACCGGCAACGACTGACCGAGCCGCCCCGACAGCGCGCCAAGTGTCGCCGCCGCGACCGGGGCGGTGACGACGGGCCGCTCCGGCGTGCCCGATACCGTCGCCTTGCTCATGTCCGCGCCCGCAACAAGCAGGCCCAAGTCCGACGGGTTGATCGGCGAGGCTTCCACTCGCACCAGCACTTCATTGTCGGCGGGCACCGGCACGGGGACGTCGTGCAGCGAGAGTTCAAGCGTGCCATCGGAAGTCACCAACGAGCGCAGCTCGAGGGCGGAATCGGGTTGATCTGCGGTCATGGGTCGGGCCTCGTTCCTGTTCCAGACGGGTGGTCTCAACCTATGAACCGGCGACCCGTCATGAATCTTCCCCGGGCTCGCGAAACGCGATTTCGCGCGCCTACGCGCCTACCGTCGCAGCGCACCGACGACGAGTAGCGCCGCACCGATCAGCGGGCAGACGGTGCGGACGTGATTCCACAACGTCCACTGGCCTGCGTAGTCGTGCCACGCCCGCGCGGCGTTCGTGCCGGGTTTGACCTGCTCCAACTGGTCGTTGAGAGGCACGTTGAAGGCCGCCGTGACGAGCACCGCGATCACCGCCAAGACCGCACCGGCCAGCAGGTAACCGCTGCCGGGTTTGCGGAGCTGGACGACGGCGGCGATGCCGACTATCAAAGCCGCCGACGCCGAACCGAAAAACAACACCAAGAATGGCGTATTCACTTGTGCCTCAGCGTTGATGCCACGCATTACGAGGATCGCCTCCACCGGGTTGATGTGGTTCAGGCCCCGCATCACAAACGTGGAAAACGCGAAGAACAAGCCGCCGACTGCCGCGCTGCCAATCGCAGCGACCAAGGCCAGGAGACTGAGCGGGTTGATGCGCATGTCGGCAATTAAATCGAGATTGGCCAGGCGATCCAGTTATCACCACCGCGTGTCCGCGCGACGGAGACGTCAGGAGACGTAGACGGGCTAACCTCACGGTCATGCCCATGCTCGAACATCCTCGGGGCCGTGCCTACTACCGGCATTGGGCGGCCGCAGACCCGCACGCCGCCGTCGTTTTCCTGCACGGGTTCGGCGAACACACCGGGCTTTACCACCGGTATGCGTACGCCCTCAACGCGGCAGGCATTGACCTGTGGGCCGTCGACCAGTTCGGCCATGGACTCACCAGCGGCGAACGCGGCAATTTCGTCTCGATCGAGGCCAGTTCGGAGCTGGCTGACACGTTGACCGAGCTCGCCGAACGGCAACGGCCCGACCTACCCTTGGTCGCGCAGGGCCATTCGTTCGGTTCCGTGGTCACGCTGTGTCGGCTGCTGGATAACCCAGGCCGCTATCGTGCCGGCATCGTTTCCGGTGCCCCGCTTGCGCCGTTGCCCGAACTCTTGGCCGGGGACTCCCTCGATCTCGACCCGGCGTGGCTCTCGGCCGACCCGTTCTATCTCGATTCGCTGGAGAACGATCCGCTGGCCTTCGTCGATGCGAACGGATCGGCTCTGTCCCGCGAACTCGAAAAGGCGTGGAAACGATTCGAATCGGAGCTGCCGGGTCTCGCGGTCCCGACTCTGGCGGTACACGGCGCGGCCGACCCTATCGCGCCGATCGGCGCGGTGCGCGCATACGCTCAACAGATAGAGTGCTTGCAGCTCAAGGAATTTCCGGGTGGGCATCACGACATCCTCAACGAGACGGTGCATCGCGAGGTCGCGGCCGCGGTGATCGAATTCGTGGGTGGTTCGACGACCGCTGGATAGGCGCCTCACCCGAGAACCTTCCGGCGCGGCGGTTGCGGTGCCACGATGGAGTCCGTGCGCGCGTTCGCCTGTCCCGTCTGCGGGAGTTTCACTCCGTTCGAGTCGCGGCACTGCCCGAACTGCTTGGTGGAACTGGGTTTGCACGTCCCCACCCGCACCATGGTCGCGACGTCGTCGAATGCAGCGGTGATCGACGGCCAGACGTGGACCGCATGCACCAAGAGGGCGGACCTCGGCTGCAACTGGTTGGTTTCCGAGGACCAGGACCTGAGCGCACGGGGGCGTTGCCTGGCGGACTCGTTGATCCGGCGGGAGCCCGATGCTGACGACACCATCGCGGTGGAAAAGCTGGTCTCCACCGGAATTGCGTTGCGGCGTTTGATCTATCAACTCATCGATATCGGCCTGCCGGTCGACGCGTATTGGCGGAAAGACGGCGGACTTGCCTTCGACCTGCTGTCCAGTTACAGCGCCGGTGAGCGGGTGGTGATCGGCCACGCCGGCGGGGTGATCACGATCGATCTGGTCGAGTCGTTGGACGCCTACCGCGAGTCACTTCGGGTTCGCCTCGGAGAGCCCTACCGCACCATGCTCGGTCATTTTCGCCACGAGGTGGGCCACTACTACCAAAACGTGCTGGTCGAAACCGATCCCGGGGCGCAGCGCTACCTCGACGAGTGCCGCGAAATCTTCGGCGACGAGCGCGCCAGTTATCAAGACGAGCTGGCCCGACACTACAGATTCGGCGCTCCCCCGAACTGGGGTGAGTCCTTCATCTCCGAGTACGCGACGATGCACCCCTGGGAGGACTTCGCCGAGTGCTTCGCGCACTACTTGCACATCACCGGCACCATCGACACCGCCCGGGAGTCCGGACTGATCTTGCACGCCGACCGAGTCCGATTCTCGATGCAGCGGGACGTCCTTCCGCTGCCTTCCTATGAAGACACGCCGATCGAGGGACTATTGGAGGACTGGAAGTGGTTGTCCCTCTGCTTCAATCGGGTGAACACCGCCATGGGCAAGAATCCGCTCTACCCCTTCGACATTCCGCCCGCGGTCGTCCGCAAATTGGCGTTCGTACACAAAGTGATCCGCGAGACGGCTCGCGCATCCGGGTAAAGCGAAGTGCGGCAAGGAGAGTCGGATGTGTCGATGGGTTGGGTACCTGGGCGAACCGATCGCGCCCCGGGAGTTACTGCATGACCCGGAACGCTCTCTGATAGAGCAGAGCCGCCGGCATGCGCCAAATATGGAAATCCCCAACGGGGATGGCACCGGGCTGGGCTGGTATGAGCACCGCGCCGAACCCGCGCTGTTCCGCAGCATCACTCCTGCCTGGGGCGATGCAAACCTGTTGGAGCTGGCCACCGAGATTCGCAGCCGTGTGTTTCTTGCCCACGTGCGAGCCGGTACCGGGACGCCTGTCCAGCAGACCAACTGCCACCCATTCCGTTACCGCAACTGGCTTTTCGTGCACAACGGCTACATCGCCGGCTATCAGCGGTTGCGTCGCGATCTGCTGCTAGCGGTAGACCCGGCCTTGTTCGGAAACATCGCGGGATCTACCGATTCGGAACTGATGTTCCATCTCGCGCTCACCTTCGGTCTGACCGAAGACCCGATTGCCGGCATCGCCCGGATGGCAGGTTTTGTCGAAGCGACGGCCGCGGCGGCTGGGGTGAGCGAGCCGGCGTTGCAGATGACGGTGGGAGTCAGCGACGGAACACGCCTGTATGCGGTGCGCTACGCCAGCGGCCCGGACGTGAACACGCTGTTTGTCAGCGAAGATCTCGAATCCGTCCAGATGCTCTATCCGCACAACGAGCGACTGCTCCACTTCGGTGACCGCGCTCGGGTGGTGGTTTCCGAGCCGCTGACCGATCTGCCCGGTGCGTGGCGGGAGCTGCCCGCCGGGACCGCGCTGGTTATCGGCAAGGGCATCGAAGAGCGCCCGTTTCAGCCGATCGACTGAACGAACCGCCCCGGCTCGCAGCCGTCCAGCAACCGACCGGGCTTCCGTTCGCCGGACATGGAGATATAGCCTTTCTGCCGATTAATGCCATGGTCAACCCGGAGGAAACGTGTCCCGCAAAGCTCACAAGGTGATGGCAGGTCTGGCCATCTCGACGGTCTTCTGCGTCCCGACGGCGCACGCCGAGCCAGGGCCGGGAAGCGGTGAGACATTCTTCGTCGAATACATGACACGCGCGTTCACTCCCCCAGTGTCGGAAGCGGCAGCTCGGGCGATCATCCCGGTGGCGGAACTGGTCTGCGAAGCCAAAGCGCGCGGCGAAACCGACCAGCAGGCCGCAAACATCGTGCTGGCCGACAACGCAGTAGTGACTCTGGGCCTGTCCACCGGTTCCAGCGTCCGAGACGAGCCGACGGCGCTTGAGGTGGTCAATGCTGCAACGTTGGCGTATTGCCCGCAGTACAACCCCACCCTCAGCGCACCCGGCCTACCGATGGTGCCCGGGGAGGTAACTTAGCCCCGGGCCGGCCTGGCACGGCGCCGCTACAGCAGCGTCGCGCGCCCGACGACGATCGGATGGACGATCGCCGGCATGCCCCGCCACACGCCGTCGTCGGCAGTGACGGTGAACCCGCAGTCGCGCATCAGCTTCAAAGTCGGCCGGTTGCAGCAACACCCGCCGGCGAAGCCGCGCCACGGACGGAACATCAGGTCCTGGTATGCCGCCAGGAACCGTGAGTTGGCGCGGACGTGTTCGACGAACAGCAATTGCCCGTCGGGCCGAAGCACACGTGCGACCTCGCGCAGGGTGCGCTGTGGGTCGTCGACGGTGCACAGCACGAGCGTCGAGACGACGGTGTCCACGGAAGCATCGGGGAAGGGTAGGCGTTCGGCGGGTGCATCGACGATGCGCGCGTCGCGGCGTCCGTTGCGCTGCAGGCGGCGGATGAGCTTGCGGCGCATCGACGCGTCGGGCTCGGTGAGCACAAGCTCGATGTCGTCGGGATAGTGCGCGATGTTGAGGCCGGTTCCGGCGCCGATCTCGACGACCCGCCCGCGTGCGTTGCGCAGCAGCCCGCGCCGCCGGTTGCGCATGCCCGCGAGTTCGCCCAACCACAGGAACGGTTCGTAGACGAGGGCGAAAATCCGCATCCACACCTTGGACGGTGACGTCAGTTGCGTTCCGGTGCTGATTGTTTCGGTCATGCCGTGAACCTACGAGCGACGTCACCGGGCACGCATCGCCTTAATCGGCCATTTCTGCTGGATGGCCGATTCCGGCCATGTCAGAGCAGTCCGAGTCGCACGGCCTCGGCGACGGCCGCAGACCGCGAGGTGCGGCCCAGCTTGCGGCGGATGTTCGCCACGTGCCGGTGCACGGTATGCGAGCTCAACACCAGCTGCTCGGCGATCTCGCGATCGCTCAAACCCCTTGCAACGCAGGCGAGAATCTCACGCTCACGACCGGACAGCAGGACCTTCGCAGTTGGTTTGGACGGCGGCTGGACCGGTGCCAGCGCTGCGCGGCACGCCCGGACGACGGAGTCGACATCGCCGTGCCACGGGAAGTGGGCGCTCCCTTGCAGTGGAATGAACGTCGCGTTGGGGATCGCGGCCGCCACCTCGCGACCGAGCCGGAACGGCACGGCGCGGTCGTTGCGACGATGCACGACCAGTGCAGGCGCGCGGACGTTGGGCAGGTGTGCCCTAACGTCGAGACGGTAGACGAGCCGCAACAACGCGGCGGCGGTCTCGGCGCTCGCGGCGTCCCGCTGCAGCCGCGCAAAGCGTTCGTGCTCCACCGACTCCGTGCCCAGGAAGATGTCGCTGAGCAGTCGTGAGCCGAGCCCCCAGTGCGTGCGGACCGCCGTCAAGATCGAGTCGCCCACCTCCGGTGCCGTGATCGCCGCGCCATCCGAGTACGAGCCGTACAGCACCAAGCGCTCGACACGTTCCGGAAACGCTGCGGCGAAAGCGATTGCGGTGCAACTGCCGCAGGAGCCGCCGACAAGCGACACCCGCTCGAGATGGAGTTCGTCGAGCAGCGCTCGCAGCGTCGCGACTTCGCCGTCGAGGGTCAGATCCGACTCGTGCACCACGCGGTCCGACATGCCGACGCCGAGCCTGTCGTAGCGGATCAGTGTGTACCCGTCCGCAATACCTTCCCAGAACTGCCGGAAACTGGGCCAGCCAAACCCGCAGTGCCAGCGGGATGGGTGGCCGCGACGCACTGCTGGCCATCGCCACGAACACCAGGAAGTACGTGTTCAGCGAACCGCCCCAGTTGCAGGGCTTTACCGCCGATGAGTTGAATAGTCTGCGCGGCAATAAAATCGAGCCGGCGGTGAACGTCAAAGACTGGGTCGGTGCTGCCGTTGCGGCGGCCGACGGTCTGAACAAGGCCGTCGGGTCGAGTAAACCGGCCGACTCGCCCAAGCGAAACTGGCTGCCGATCGCGATCGGTGTCGCCGTCGCCGTGCTTGTCGTCTTGGTGATTGTCATTCTTTATCGCCGTCGGCGCCGGCGGGGCGCCGTCGCCGGAACTGCGGATGCCAGGACGGCCATAGACGGACGCGATCTTTCGTTGGGCCAGGCGTTGTCCATCGCGGACACCAGACTGCGCCAAGTCTCCGACTACATTGGCAGACACCACCCGAGCATCGGCTCGTCGGCTCAGGCCCGATACGACGACGCGCGGCGGCATTTGGCCGCTGCCCACGCAAGCCAGTCGAGCAATGCCGACGAAGCGATCGCCTACGCCAACAGGGCATCGACGCTGGCGGCCGAGGCGCAAGGCCTGGCCAACGACGACGTGTCGGCGGCGCACGGCAAACGGTCGCGGCGAAATAGCTCGTCGAAGCAGTGATCGAGGTACGAGCGACAAGTACCGGAATCCGGCATTAATTCTGTACGGCGACAAGTGCTTTCGAACTTTTCGC
>NZ_MVHT01000084.1 GCF_002086275.1 Mycobacterium intermedium
GCTAACTCGACCGCGGCCGCCAACCCCGCCGATACCAGCAGCACTTCGAGAGAGTCCGCCGGTCCCGCCGGCGCCGCCATTGCCGAACAGCCCGCCGGCCCCGCCGGCCCCGCCAGCCCCGGCAGCCACGGTGGATGCGGCGCCTGCGGTCCCGCCGGTTCCGCCGGCGCCGCCAGTGCCGAACAACAAGCCGCCGGCGCCGCCGCCCCCGCCGGCCCCGGCGGCTCCGGCGAGCACGCCCGTCGATTCTCCGCCGGCTCCGCCCGGGCCACCGTTACCGAACAAGCCGGCCGCCCCGCCGGCGCCCCCGTTTTGGCCGGTGGCGCCCGACGCGCCGGATCCACCCGCCCCGCCATTGCCGAACAACCACCCGCCGGGCGCGCCGTTTTGGCCGGTCCCGGGGGCGCCGTTGGCGCCGTTGCCGGTCAACGGGCGCCCGGTCAGCGCCTGGACCGGCGCATTGATCACGTCGAGCAGGCTCTGCAAGGGCGTTGCGGCGGCGGCCTCCGCGACCGCATAGGATCCGGCACCCGCGGTCAACGCGTGCACGAATTCGTCATGAAAGGCTGTCGCCTGCGCGCTGAGGGCCTGGTACCCGCGGCCGTGGGCGGAAAACAACGCCGCAATTGCGGCCGAGACCTCATCTCCAGCCGCGGCCAGGACCCGCGTGGTCTGAGCGGCCGCGGTCGAGTTAGCCGTGCTGAGGGTCGAGCCGAGGCTCGCCAAATCGGCTGCTGCGGTCCCGAGCGCATCCGGCAGCACGATGACGAACGGCATCTGGTCACCTCCCCTTACCGCGGTGGAATCGACCAGGATGAGGAACACCATATCCCCGTTGGGCACGCCCTATAGGGGTTTCCGACGCCTTTGCGGTTGGTTTGCTCGGGCGGGCGTTGGTCCGACTTGGGACGATAAATCGGGCTTTCGTGCGCGTGAGTCTTCGTGTGCTTGTTCCTTGGTTCGCGCATGGCGCGCCAACTACCGCGGTCAGCCGATTGCTCGATCGAGCTCGGTCTGCATCTACCGCGACCGAGATGGCGAGATGGTAGGGCCACGGCGTCAAGGCTCGTTGCTCTAGTCACCGTGTGACACGACCCGGCGTGACGAGGATTTCGCCGGTTGACACCCCGCTATCTCGACGGGCGGTCTACGAACACAAGTTTGCGAGCGACCTCATATACGGGTGTGTTCGATTCCTGCGACAGCTTTGTGAGCAAGATGAAAGCTTCCGCCGAAGAGACGTCACAGCTTTCCATGATGATCCCCTTGGCCTGGCCGATGATGTCACGCGAAGCCAATGCACTCCGGAGTTCGTCACTGCTGCGGGCGCTGGCGAGTCCGACCGCTGCTTGCGCGGCCAGGGCGAGGGCGAGTTCCTCGACTTCAGGGGTGAAGCTGGCCGCTTGGTCGGAGTACAAGTTGAGCGTCCCCAACTCGTGTTCATCGGTGTAAAGCTGAATTGACAGACTCGAGCGCACGGGTGTCTGTTCAACAATGTCTGCGACAAAGTCTGGCCAACGTGTCTCGTTCTGATAGTCGTCGACGCGGACCGTGTACCGGTTCCAAAGCGATTCCAGGATCGGCCCTTGCTGATGCTCGTCCTGCAACCTGTCAACTGTTCTCGGGACCGTTCCCGTGGCAGCAACCGTCTCGAGGCTACGGCGGCGGCGGTTGACTACAAGTGTCACCCCGGCGTGGGCCACCCCCGGCAGGACCTCTGTTGCCATTTCTGTTGCGATACGCAACAAGCGATCTGAATCCAGGTCACTGGCCTGCTGACTCTGTAAGCTGCGCGCCAGCCGCCCTAACTGGGCGTACATTTCCCCGCTCATTACCCGCTTCCGAGCCGCTGTGCCGACTAGACCGATCACTCACGCCCACGCCCACGCCCGAACCTGCAGTATACGACCGCGAATCGGGGTACCATCCGGTTAGCGATGGAGAAGGACGTGGTTGTCTCTTGTTTCTCCGCGTGAGGTGGTCAGCGGTGACAACTTCTGTGTTAAAAAGCCAGCATGGGGCCGCTGATCCCCGTTCGAATCTTCAGGCGGTTACGGCTCGTCAGCTCGTGCCGCGCCCCAGCGACTTCACCGACCGAAGCTGAGAGTTACCGGGCATCGGTCGTCGACAGCGGTTGGCGTCCCACCGAGCGCCCGAGGACGACCTTGGCCGTGATGACGCCCAACTTGACCATGCCCAAGTACGTCGATGGGTTGAACAACGTCGGCCACACTGTGCGAGTCTTGTGTTCGTTGACCGGCCGGTCGGTGAATCGATCGCGCAGCCACCTCAGCGCCATAGGCGCCGACAGTGGATGCAGTAGCAAGTGACCACAGAACCGGTCGCGGTGGTAGGTGACCGCCGCGCCAACGCGTTCGTACTCGGCCACCAGTGCATCGACATCGTCGACGCTGATGATTCCGTCGTGTACCGCCTGGATGACCAGCACAGGAGGCTTGGGCCGGGATTTGCCAAGCTTGGTCTCGTGAAAGATGTGGCGCACTTCCGGTAGGTCCCACAGCTCGTCGGCGGTCATGTCGACGTAGGACCCGATGTCGACGTTGCGGAACCGCCATACTGCCTGGGCCGTCGTCATTGTCTGCAACTCGTCGAGCACCGCCTTCCCCTCGTCGGTCGCGTGCTCGTCAACGACCTTCTGCGCGCCGGGGAAGACGTGCGTGAGTGCGGAGATCATCAGCGCGGCGAGGCCGGCGAAGAAGCTGCCGTTGAGGCGGCGCGCCACACTCCCCGGGTCGCCGACGGGCGAGCCCAGCACGGCGCCAACGATATTGAGCTCCGGTGCGTATCGCTCACACAGTTCTGCCGCCCACGCCGACGCCAAGCCTCCCCCCGAATATCCCCACAGCCCGACGGGTGCAGATGGGGACAGATCTAAGCGCTCACATTGCATCGCGGCCCGCAGCCCATCCAGAATCCGGTAGCCAGGCTCGACGGGAGCCCCCCACATGCCATGGCAGCCTTCATGGTCCGGTACGCAAACTGCCCATCCTTCGGCCAGCGCGGCGGTCACCAACAAGTACTCGGCTTGGACGAACGCACCGATCGGTCGCGCTCCGCGCCGCATGGCGAACGAGGGGAAACAACGCGAAGCGACGGCGTCGATCGCGCATTGATATGAGAGGACCGGATAAGCGGCGTCTGAGTCGCGCCGCGCCGGGACGAGCACGGTCGTCACCGCGACTTCCGGTTCTTCGTGCAGATTCGTGGTGCGGTAGAGCAACTGAACGGCTCTAACTTGTTGGCGGATGAGGCCGAGAAATCCGATCTCCACGTCGCGCGACCGCAACACTGTGCCCGGTTCCGCGTCCTTGTAGCCCTGTGGCGCCCGGTAGAAGGGGTCGTCGTCGGGCGAGAGTGGACGTTCGCCGCGACGCAGCTCGTCGTGCGGCACGCTTGCGACTCTCGCCGGCATGGCGGAATGGCTATTCATCAGTGTGGCGACCTCCTTGGCGTGTTGCTGACGTGTGCACACGCCGACTAGATATCCATTACCCGCGGTACCGGCTGTCAACCCTCGGCTATGCAAAGCCTTTGCCGGACCTGGCCCGAGCGCTTAGGTGGCGACGGCGTTTTGCCAGGTCCGGGCCAGCGTGTGCCAGAGGAAGTCGTCCAGCGCCTGCTGGGCATAGGCCTGCCGAATCAAGCGCCGCATCCGGTATGGGCCACGCGCACCACCTGCGGCTGGGCCCGGTGTCGTCGCGGCGAGCGGGGTTGGCGAGCCGACTACACCGCCATTCGTCAGGTCGAATTGTCGAATCGCTGGCGTTGCCGAACCCCGTATGCGGCCGCTCTCACGGCCTCGTCATCCTCCATCCCCGATCCCAGGGCACCGCCCAACGTGGCGACCGCCGCCACCAACCAAGCCATGAACAACAAGGAGGAAAGTCCGAAAGGATGGCCGATGTTCTGAGCGACCAATTGCGGCGGAAGTGTCCACCAGGCGGTCAGCAGTAGCAGGATGAACAGCCCGACGTGGAGCATAGCGACGCCGATAGTCAAGGTGACCACAGTTGCTGCGTTGTACAGCACCGCGCGTTCACGTTCGCCGGCCGAATGCGGCCGTTCCCACAATTCGTGGTCAAGGATGAGCCACGCGATCATGGCTGCGCTCGCCAAGATGGTCGCCGCGCTCAACCGCCAGGGACCCATTGTGTCGGACAATTGCCAGATTGTCGGATACGCCAAACTCACCGCCCCAGCGGCGAACGCCGCCATCAACACCTTGGACAAACCAGCAGCCAATCTCCACGGGCGGTTGGCGTAAACCATGCCCATCAGAAGCTGCAGACGTGACAGCGCGGTCGGCGCGACGTAGCGGACAACATCGCCCTCCTGTGTCCGCGTCAGCCGCTTCACGGACCGGTGTTGCTGGTCCGACTGGCACGTCACCTCGGCCACGACTATCTGCGCCAAGTTCCTCATCCGGCGATCGATAAACACACCGCCCACTCCGGGGATGGAAATCAGTCCGAACCGCTCATGCATGCTGAGGTCAACAATCACCGGCGTCGTCCCGTGACGTCGTGGCAGATCGGTCAGGTAGATGACGATGTCCTCGGTCTCGCCAGCCGGGTCAACGGTGCGGATCACCTCTAAGACCTCGGCATGCTCATCGACCGGAAAGGAGTGGCGTCGCACAGACACGTCCCACTTGCCATTTGCGGGAGCCAAGGCCCTCAGCGCATTCGGGAGCGAATCAGAAAGCCGTTCGGCGATCACCGCGGGAACACCGGGATCGGCGATTAGCAAGATTGATGACGGGGTGCCTGGCACTGGTCCTCGGCATACCCGTACCCCACCCTGCGAAACGTCCTTGTTCGCCGGATGGGCCAGGCATTCACTTTACCGAACGGCGGCTGGTCATCGGTCGGGGCGACCGCCGCCGATCAGGTCCCGAAGTACTCGTGGATTTGGCGGATTGCCATCGATCCCTCGCCGACCGCGGAGGCCACCCGTTTGACCGAGCCGCGACGGACGTCGCCCGCTGCGAACACACCGGGCCGGCTGGTCTCCAGCATCATCGGCTGGCGCTGCGTTGGCCCCTGATTGCCGTCGGTGTCCGAGTAGAGCGCAGCCTGGCCGGTCGGCACAAAGCCGTGGTCGTCGAGTTCGATGGCGCCGGCGAGCCACGAGGTATTCGGATCCGCGCCAATGAAAACGAACAGAGCGCGGGTCTCGATCGTATGACGCTCGCCGGTCTGTTTGTCCTCGGCCACCACGGTCGTGAGTGCACCGTCCCCATGCACCTCCCGGACCTCGGTACACGTCCGCACGGTCACCCGCGGGTGCTTGAGGATCTGGTCGACCAGATATCGGGACATGCTTTTGTTGATGTCATCGCCGCGGATCAGCGCATACACCCTGGAAGCCCGCGCCGCGAGAAAGATCGCCGCCTGGCCAGCGGAATTACCACCACCGACAATGACAACGGGGCCGGTGCCGCACATCAACGCCTCTTGGAAGGTGGCGGCGTAGTACACCCCGTTGCCCTCGTACGATTCGATTCCAGGTACGGCGAGCTTGCGATACCGCGCTCCCATTGCAAGCACGACGGCACGGGCGACCACCGACGATTGATCCGCGAATCGGAGCAGGTGATGTCCGCTGTCGGATTCCAGCCCGATGGCGTCCGCGGAGATGATGATTCGTGCGCCAAACTTGCCGGCCTGCAGGACGGCCCGTTCGGCGAGGTCGGCACCCGAGATGCCGCCTGGGAATCCGAGGTAGTTCTCGATTCTCGATGACGTCCCGGCCTGCCCGCCGGTCGCGATCCTCTCCATGACCGCGGTGGTCAGGCCGTCCGAGGAGCCATACACCGCCGCTGCGAGACCGGCCGGACCGGCGCCAACCACAACGACGTCGGATTCGTCGGGCACCGTGTCGGGTACCGTCAGCCCGACTCGGCGGGCCAGCTCGGTGTTGGTCGGGTTGCGCAGCACCTCACCGCCCCAGATCACCACCGGGGTGTCTTGGGGCGATACTCCGAACCGCTGCAGCAGCCGCTCGGCGTGCTTGTCACGCTCCAAGTCAATCCATCTGTGCGGCAACCGGTTTCGCGCCGCGAATTCTCGCAGCCGCAAGGTATCGGGGTCGAAGCACGAGCCGATGATCCGAAATCCGGTTCCTTCCTGGATGAGCAGCGAGCGGCGTAACAGGTATGCGCGCAGGACGAGGTCGCTGAGCGCAGGGTCGTGGGCGACCAGACTCCGCACCCGCTCGGCCGGTAACACGACTACTTCGCCGGGTTCCACCACTTCGGCGGTGTAGAAGGCGGCCTGACCTTCGAGATCGCCCAGCTCCCCGAGGAACCGCCGAGGGCCATGCACCCGGATCACGTGCCGATTGCCCGCGTCGTCGGTAGTGGTGATGGCAACCTTGCCGGACAGAATGACGAAGAAGTAGTCGGAGCGCTCACCCTCGCGGACCAGCGATTCGCCTGTCTCGACGGCGCGCCGGGCGCCGCCCGCCTCGAGAGTGGCAATCTGTTCGTCGGACAGTCGCGGATACGCGCCGCAGACATCGGGGGTTTCCGGCAGCGGAATCGATGCGCACTGGTCGGTGGCGACCTCAGACATAGTTCTCATGGACGTAGCACCAACGCCACTTCGGCCCCGGCTCCATGTTCTGCACGATCGGGTGGCCGACGATGCGCGCATGGGCCCGGGCATGCCGCATCGGTGACGAGTCACAGCAGCCGACGTGCCCGCACGTCATGCACAGCCGCAGGTGCACCCACGGTGTGCCGAGTCGGAGGCATTCCTCACAGCCGTCCGAGCGGGGGCTCACATTGCGGATCGCCGCCACGTCTGGGTCGATCGTTGCCGATGTCATGACCGTGCCTCCTTCGCGCTGTCGGCTGACAGTGTCTGGTCGAGCCAATTGCGCAGCACCGCAACGGGAGCGGCACCCGCTTGCCGCCCCAGTACTTGCCCGTGGGCAAGGAGCAGCAGAGTTGGCACCGCCTGGACCGCGAACCGCTGCGAGATCGCCGGTGCCTTGTCCACGTCGACCTTGACCAGTTTTAGTTGTCCCGCTCGTTCGGTGGCGAGCTGCTCAAGCGCCGGGCTTACCATGCGGCAGGGGCCGCACCAGGTAGCCCACAGGTCGACAAGTACTGGAACCGAAGACTTTTCGGCAACATCAGCGAAGTCCGCATCGCTGGCCGCAGCGATCCACGGCACCGGCTTGTGGCAACTACCGCAGCGGGGCTTGCCGTCGGCGGCCGCAGGTACTCGGTTGCGTTTTCCGCAGTGCGGGCACGTCACGATGTCGGTTTCCATGGCGCCTCCTGGTCAGGCCGCCAGGGCCGGTTCCGAATAGTCCACGGCCAGTTCGCCATTCTCGACGGTGATTCGGATCTTGCCACCGGCCGCGATGTCGCCGCGTAGCAACGCGCGCCCGATCTTGGTCTCCACGTCGTGGGCGATGTAGCGGCGCAGCGGCCGTGCTCCGTACACCGGATCGTAGCCGTGTTCGGCGATCATCCGGCGGGCGTCCGGGGTGATGTCGAGCTCGATCTGGCTCTGCGCCAGACGATCCCGCAGCTCGCCCAGCTGCAGTTCGACGATCCGTTCGATCTGCGGCATCGACAGCGGAGTGAACAACACGATGTCGTCGACGCGGTTGAGGAACTCGGGACGGAAGTGTCCACGCAGCTCGGCCATCACCCGGTCGCGCGCGTCGGGCTTGATCTCGCCGTCGGCGGTCACGCCGTCGAGCAGGTAGTGCGATCCGATGTTGGAGGTCATGATGATCACCGTGTTGCGGAAGTCGACCATCCGTCCCTGCGCGTCGGTGAGCCGGCCGTCGTCGAGCACCTGCAGCAGGGTGTTGAACACATCGGCGTGCGCCTTTTCGATCTCATCGAACAGGACCACCGAGTAGGGCTTGCGGCGCACCGCTTCGGTGAGCTGACCGCCTTCGTCGTAGCCGACATATCCCGGTGGCGCACCGACCAACCGACTCACGGTGTGGCGCTCTTGGTACTCGCTCATGTCGAGGCGGACCATGTTGTCTTCGCTGTCGAACAACGCGGCGGCCAATGTCCTCGCCAACTCGGTCTTGCCGACTCCGGTGGGTCCGAGGAAGATGAACGAGCCGATTGGGCGACGCGGATCGCGGATTCCGGAGCGGGCCCGGATAACCGCGTCGGCGACCAGTTGCACCGCCTCGTCCTGACCGATCACCCGCTCGTGCAGGATTTCGTCGAGCCGCAACAGCTTTTCGCGTTCACCCTCCTGCAGCCGCGACACCGGGATCCCGGTCCACACCGAAACGATCTCGGCAATCTCGTCCTCGGTGACGACCTCGCGCAGCAGTCTTCTGTTGCCCTGCTTCGACTTCAGCTGCTCCTCGGCGGCTTCTAGCTTGCGTTCGACCTCACGCATTTCGCCGTAGCGCAGCTCGGCGGCGCGGTTGAGGTCATAATTGCGCTCAGCTTCCTCTGCCTCGCGCCCCAGTTGCTCGAGTCGTTCCCGAAGCTCCTGTACCCGCTTGATCGCCTGCCGTTCGGCGTCCCATTGTGCGCGCATTGAATCGGCCTCCGCGCGCAGATCGGCCAATTCTTTGCGAAGTTCCTCCAGCCGGGACTTGCTGGCCGCGTCGGTTTCCTTGGCCAGCGCCGCCTCTTCAATCTCGAGGCGGGTGACCCGACGGGTGATCTCATCCAACTCCGCTGGCATCGAGTCAATTTCGGTGCGCAGCCGTGCACACGCCTCATCCACGAGGTCAATCGCCTTATCGGGCAGAAAGCGGTCGGTGATGTAGCGATGTGACAGAGTGGCCGCGGCCACCAGCGCGGTGTCCTGAATTTTGACACCGTGAAACACCTCGAGGCGTTCGCGCAGCCCGCGCAGAATCGAAATAGTGTCCTCGACGTCAGGTTCATCGACCAGCACGGTCTGAAACCGTCGCTCCAACGCGGCGTCGTTCTCGATGTGTTTGCGGTACTCGTCGAGCGTGGTGGCACCGATCATGTGCAGCTCGCCGCGGGCGAGCATCGGCTTGAGCATGTTGCCGGCATCCAACGAGCCCTCCACCGCCCCCGCGCCCACCACGGTGTGTAGCTCGTCGACAAACAGCAGGATGCGACCCTCGCCGGCCTTG
This sequence comes from Mycobacterium intermedium, assembly GCF_002086275.1. Lineage (GTDB taxonomy): Bacteria > Actinomycetota > Actinomycetes > Mycobacteriales > Mycobacteriaceae > Mycobacterium > Mycobacterium intermedium. The sequence goes on from NZ_MVHT01000084.1 coordinate 9,127, forward strand.
ACCTCTGACAGCACCGCCTGCAACCGCTCCTCGAACTCGCCGCGATACTTCGCACCCGCCACCAGCGATCCCATGTCCAGTGCAAAGATCGTCTTGTCCCGCAAGCCCTCTGGCACATCACCGCGCACGATCCGCTGGGCCAGGCCCTCCACGATCGCCGTCTTGCCGACTCCGGGATCGCCGATCAACACCGGGTTGTTCTTGGTCTTGCGGCTGAGAATCTGGATCACCCTGCGGATCTCGGTATCCCGGCCGATCACAGGATCCAGCTTGCCCGATCGGGCTTCGGCGACCAGGTCCTGGCCGTACTTCTGCAGCGCCTCGTAGGAGCCCTCCGGGGTCGCGGAAGTAACCCGCTGATTGCCGCGCACCTTGGTCAGCGCAGTCAAAAATGAGTCCCGAGTCACGTTGTGAGAAGCCAGAATTCGTCCGGCAGCACTGGCCGAACCCTCCTCGGCGAGAGCGATCAAGAGGTGCTCCACCGACACGTATTCGTCCTTGAGCCGCTTGGCTTCCCGCTCGGCGGCATCCAGCACGTTCGCCAGGCGCCTGGTGACAGAGACCTGGCCCGGCGCGGCGCCGGGGCCGCTCACCTTCGGGCGCCGGTTCAGCTCGCGTTCCAGGTCCGCCCCCAGTGTCTCGACCTCGACATCCGCCTGCGAAAGCAGCCGTGGTATCAGACCCTCGGGCTGATCGATCAGCGCCATCAACAGATGTTCACCGTCGACCTCGGTATGACCCATCCGGGTCGCAATGCTCTGCGCTTCGGCCAACGCCTCCTGGGACTTCTGCGTCAGCTTGTTGATGTCCACCGCGATGTCCTCCTTCGACGAGAACCAGATTCCAGCTCTTCGATGTGGTCCAGCAGATCAAGCACCAGCCCGATCGCCGCATAATTGAGTCCCAGGCCGGCCCTCAACCGCTGGATACGAGCGACGGCTCGGACAGCAGACGGCTCAAACCAAAGGTCGCCGTGGGCGTCCTGCCGGCAAGCGACGAGGGCGAGCGCTACCAGCCGGCGCACCATGTCGGGATGCAACCCGCAGCGTGTTGCGAAGATGTCGAGTCGAATTCCGGGCCGCCGCGCCAGGACATAACGTGGTGCGGTCATCGTCCCCTCCTCGGGTCGAAGGTCGAGTCGGCGGCCAGTTGCTCGAACAGTTCACGTTCCCGCGCCGTGGGTTTCGCCGGAACCATGATCTTTATCTCGGCATACAAGTCGCCCGGGGCACCGTGCGGGTTGGGCATGCCCTCGCCGCGCAGCCTCAACTGCCGACCGGTCGACGACCCCTGCGGCACCTTTACTTTTGCTTCGCCACCGGGAGTGCGAATCGCGACAGTGGTCCCTAGCACCGCCTCCCACGGCGACACCGGCAGATCGACGCTGATGTCGCGGCCGTTGAGCCGGAATCGCTTGTCGGGCTTGATGCGTACGACCAGGTATAGGTCACCCGCCGGACCGTTGCCACTGCCCCGGCCGCCCTCTCCTGCTAACCGGATCCGCTGACCGTCGATGACACCGGCGGGAACGTTGACCCCGTAGTTGCGGCCGTCCAGCGAGATCTGCCGCTTACCACCGCGGTAAGCCTCCTCAACGGATAGCTCCAGTACCGCTTCTTGATCGGCACCGGGAATCGGCCCGAATCCGCCGCTGCCGCCGAAGATATCGGCGAAAAGGTCTTCGATGTTGATACCGCTGGTGTCGCCGAAGCCCTGGCCGTAGCGCACCCGCGCACCGGTGGGCCCCGCCCCCCGGAAGCCACCGGCACCGGCGCCAACCCGCTCTTCCCAGTCCTCGGGAACCTTGCGGAAGTCTTCGCCGAATCGGTCGTAGCGCTTGCGGGTGTCGGGGTCCGACAGCACGTGATAGGCCTCGTTGACCTCTTTGAACCGGTCTTCGGCTGCTGGATCCTTGTTCACGTCGGGGTGGTACTTGCGCGCCAGCGTGCGGAACGCCTGCTGGATCTGGTCGGCGGTCGCGTCCCGCGACACCCCGAGCACTTCGTAGTAGTCGCGGGCCACCAGCCGTTACTCCTCGCGTCGGCTGACCACGACGGCCGCCGGCCGCAGTTGCCTCGAACCTTCGCCGTAGCCCGGCCGAACTACTTCGACAACCGTGCCCGGCTTACGGTCTGGTTGATCGATCACGCCGACCACCTCGTGGCGCTCAGGGTCGAAGGGAACCCCTGCCTCCACATCGCGGGGATAGCCGAGTTGCTCCAACACCTGTAGCGCTTGTTCGAGAACGCTCCGCAGGCCCTCGACGACTGCATCGGACTGGTCGCCTGCGTAGGCGATGGCCCGTTCCAGGTTGTCCACGATGGGCAGCCACGCACCGGCCACCCTGGAGCGTTCCGCACTTCGTTCGCGGTCCAGTTCGCGGGCGTATCGCTTGCGCAGGTTGTCAAAATCGGCGACGGCGCGACGCCAGCGATCCTCGAGCCGGGCGAGCTCCTTGTCCGAATCAGATTGTGAGACAACCGCTTCAGGCGGGATTTTGGCCGCCTGGTCATCGTCCTCTTGGGTCTCGAAGTGTTCTGCGGGGCTGGCCATGGCGGCTTAACCCCGGTCGAATTCGGCGTCGACCACGTCATCGTCCGCCACGGGAGCGTTCTGGCCGCAGACCGATTGTCCATTGCCGCCGGTTGGCGCAGCTTGCAACCCGTAGAGCACCTGCTGAAGCTCGGACGTCAGCGATTGCACGCGGTCGATCGGTGCTTCCTCCTTGACGGCCTGCCGGGCGTCGGCGATCAGCATCTCGGCGCGCGCTTTCTCGTGTGCCGGCGCAGAGTCGCCGAGCTGGGTGAGTAGACGCTCCACTTGGTATGCCGCCGAATCGAGTTCGTTGCGGGCCTCGACTGCTCGGCGCAGTTGCTCGTCCTCGCGGCGGTTGGCCTCGGCCTCGGCGAGCATCCGGTCCACCTCGCTCTTATCGAGGTTGGACTGCTCGCTGATGGTGATGCCCTGCTCGACGCTGGTGTCCTTATCGCGCGCGGTGACATGCAGGATTCCGTTGGCGTCGATGTCGAAGGTCACTTCGATCTGCGGCTCACCGCGCGGGGCCGGGCGGATGTTCTCCAGCTTGAACCGACCTAGTACGCGATTGTCCCTGGCCAGCTCCCGTTCACCTTGCAGCACAACGATATCCACCGCCGGTTGATTGTCGGCCGCCGTGGTGAACACCTCGCTGCGCCGTGCCGGGATGGTTGTATTCCGCTCGATGATTTTGGTCATCAGACCGCCAGCGGTCTCCACACCCAGCGACAGCGGCGTCACATCGAGCAGTAAGACATCCGAGACCTCGCCCTTGAGCACACCGGCCTGGATCGCGGCGCCGAGCGCGACGACCTCGTCAGGGTTCACGCTCATGTTGGGGTCCTTGCCGCCGGTGAGCCGACGGACCAAGGCCTGCACAGCGGGGATGCGCGTCGACCCACCGACCAAGATGACCTCATCGATGTCGTTGGCCGTGACCTTGGCGTCGTCCATCGCCTGCTTGACCGGACCCATGCAGCGCTCGACCAGATCGTGTGTGAGTTCCTCGAACTTCGACCGGTTCACCGTCATAGTCAGGTGCTTGGGTCCGTTGGCGTCGGCGGTAACGAAGGGCAGATTGACCTGCGTCTGCGCCACCGACGACAGCTCCACCTTGGCCTTTTCCGCGGCTTCGAACAGGCGCTGCAACGCCTGCGGATCCTTGCGCAGATCGATGTTGTTCTCCCGCTGGAATTCGTCGGCTAGACAGTCGACAAGCCGGCGGTCGAAGTCGTCGCCACCGAGGTGCGAATCCCCGGCTGTAGCACGTACTTCCACGACTCCATCACCGACATCGAGCAAGCTGACGTCAAATGTCCCGCCGCCGAGGTCGAAGACGAGCACGGTCTCGTGGGTTTTCTTGTCCAAGCCATAGGCGAGCGCCGCCGCCGTGGGCTCGTTGATGATGCGTAGCACCTCCAGCCCGGCGACGCGGCCGGCATCCTTGGTGGCGTTGCGTTGGGCATCGTTGAAGTACGCCGGAACAGTGATTACGGCCTCCCGCACGCGCTCGCCAAGGAACTTGCCGGCGTCGTCGACGAGCTTTCGCAGCACCAGCGCGCTGATCTCCTCAGGCGAATACAACTTGCCGCGTACGTCAAAGCGGGCGGCGCCACCTTGGCCCTCGACGACGTCGAAGCTGACCGCCTTGGCTTCCTCCGAAATTTCATCGAAGCGGCGACCAATGAATCGTTTCGCCGAGTAAATCGTGCCCTTCGGGTTCATGATCGACTGCCGCCTGGCCAGTTGCCCGACCAGGCGCTCGCCACTTTCCGTGAATGCCACGACCGAGGGAGTGGTGCGCGCCCCTTCGGCATTGGGAATCACCATCGGTTCCCCGCCCTGCCACGCGGCGATCACCGAATTTGTTGTCCCAAGATCGATACCTACCGCGGTGGCCATCGTCTATGCCCTCCTATTGGCGCTGGTGAGTAATTGCAATGCTTGATCGGCCACGTCGACATCGGCGACGAGGTCGTAGTGCTTGGGTCGCAGCCCGCTGATGGAGTGGAAGTCGCGGCGGCCGCCCTGCAGCGCATGCATGAGCAGTCCGAACAGGGCACCCACGATGGCGCCGAATACCAAGCCGTAGCTCGCCAGCACCAGCGCGGAGATCAGCGGCGCGATCCAGTTGAACAGGCCGAAGATCCAGCCCACCAGTACGCCGACCAGTGCGCCGGAGCCTGCGCCGCGAAGCGCCGCGCCACCATAGTTCAGCCGGCCCAGGACTTGCTCGACGTATTCCAATTGCCTGCCTACGATGGCGACCCTGCTTACCTCGAAACCCTGGTCGGACAGGTAGTCGACGGCGCGTTCGGCGTCGGCATAGTTGTCAAAGCTGGCGATGACCTGGCGGGCGGGCTCGTTGGGCCGTACCGCCGAGGTGGCCACGGTCGAATGTTCAGCCATCACACTTTCCCTTACGCATCGATGGTTTGCGCAAACCGCGATCGCGGGAACTCGTTGCGCCCCGCGCCGCAGTTCGTTCGCAAACCCAAGTCTTGCTATTCGCGTTCCCTGGCGCGTGCGCCCAGCGAGTCGAAAAACTGGTGCTGCATTCGTCCTTTCAGCACGACTACGGCTGTAGTTCGGCAGTGGACGAGGCGAACATTGCCGGCGGCGCCACGCGTGGCGACGTCCGGAAGTGTGCAATCACCCTCGGCCAGTGGTGCTGGGGTGAAAACCAGCATGCGCGGCGAGATAAAGGAGCGTAAGCGCAAGGGTCTGCTTCGTCGTCGTACGCGACGGGCCGGGAACTTCGAGCTCCGCGTGACGCTGCCGGGCGAGCTCCGCGCTGACGATGTCGAGGCTTCACTGGCCTACGGTGTGCTGAACATGTATTTACCGAAGGCGCAAAGCAAGAAGCACAATAAAATCAAGGTCACCGACGGCAAGCGCGAGATGCGGCTCCTGTCCCCAGAGATCAATCTGTCTCACAAGGTCAACTCGGACACGACGTCCTTGTCCCGTGAGGCTCAGGTGCGGAGCACTGTGGTCGCGGCAGGCTACTTGGGACGACGAATGTCACCGCCAACCACAACGAGTTATCTGGAGTCGACATGACCACACAGGTCGGCCGCGAGAAAACAGAACGTGAATTTCTTGCCCAGTGCGTCGGTGATGCATATCAACTGCTGGAGCATCTGCCAGGGGTAGATCCAAACGGTTCCGCCTTGGTCTGGCTTGCCGAGCAGTTTGTGCGGCTGCGTCGAGGCGATTGCCCGGCTAACCACGCGATGACACCGTGACAAGCACGACCCACCCGTCCGGGATCCCGGTAATCGAGCGGTTCTTTCACTCAGTCGCCGGGATCAAGGTGGACAAGAACGACGTGCGCCGGTACCGCGAGTTCGTCGACGAGCAGATCGACGGCATCGCCATCGCTGGACGCAACTCGGCCAAGTGGAACGGGCGTGACGTCATCGTGCCGCAGGACCTTCCGGTCACCAAGGGCATTCAGGAACGAATGCGCGAGTTCGACAAGCTCGAGGAAGCCGAGGAGATCCGCGTGCTGCTGCGCCAGGTGGTGCGACAACCACCTGCGGACGTGACCTTCGCCGAGGACACTGAGCAGCTGCTACGAGAGCTCTTCGGCGGGTTGAGCATCGCTCTGGCCCGTTCGTTTCGCGTAGTGGACCCAACGGTGTCCAACCCGTCAACTGAGCACTGGAACAAGGTGTTCACGTTATTCCGGCTGGTGTTCTGATGCCGACGGGTCCGTGAGCTCGAGCGTTTACGGGCCGAAAGGGAAACGCAACAGGTCAAGCAAGATCACAGTGAGTTAGTCAGGCGACAGCGCACCCTAGACGTCCGTCGCCTGAGGCTGCCGGTCAGCCATTGGGGTCGAGGAATCGCCACGCCCGTGTCGCGGCGTGGTGAGGTTGAACCTGGTATCGACCTCTCGGAGGTCGTGGCCGGTGAGTTCAGCGATGCGCGCGAGCCGGTAGCGCAGCGTGCTGCGATGAATGTGTAATGCGGTCGCGGATTCGTCGTAGTTTCCGCCGCATTCCAGATAATCGCTGAGGGTCAAGACCAGTTGGGAGTTCCTGGACTCGTCGTAGTCCAGGAGTGTGCCGAGCCATTCGCGCACGAAGGCTTCGACTGTGCCGTCCCCGTGGGCAGCGTCGATGAGGCGATAGAAACCCAGCTCGTCGAACGCCGCCGCGCCTTCCGGATTGGCCGAGCGCAGCCGGATGTTCAGGGCGCGACGAGCATCGACAAAAGACTGCGGCAAGTCATCGGGCACTTCGCAGCGAGTGCCGACGCCGATCACGCTGGTCGTCCGGTCGAGACGTTCACTGATTGCGTGATGCAACGCCCGCGGGTCAGGGCGCCCTTCGGTGAGCAGAACAACAAGGCCGCTGTGGCGCCCTTGCAGGTAGTTCAGATTCAACGAGGTCGCAGCGCGCACCACGGCAGTTGCCACCGCGCTCTCTGCGCAACCGGCAGCTTGCACCGCCACCACATAGTGCGGGCGCCGCAGGTTGTGGCCCAAGGCCTCAGCACGAGCGTAGGCCCCGTCCCGGTCGGTGCCGGCCAACAGATCGTCGACCAATTCGCGGCGCAAATTGAGCTCGGCCTCCGCGAGATTTCGCTTGTGCAGAAGCTCCAACGCCAACACCGGGGTGGCAATGCCCAGAACGAACAGGCTGTCTTCGGTCGCCTTGTCATCCGGGTCCTGCAACGCTAGAACCCCGAGGATCTCGGCCCGCGACTGGACGAGCGCGAGGAGTCGGCCCCCGAGCCGCGCTGGCCTGTTCTGTGCCGCGAGTTCGTGCAGCAGCAGCCCGCGCTCGTCAGTTGTCTGTTCGGGGTAGGGGCGGGGCTCTCCAGGTCCGGCCCAGCAGCGCAGGTTGCCAAACCTGTCCTCGAGCCCTACCGACAGTCCCGTCAGGTCATACAGCGCATCAACGATGCCCTGCTCGCCCATTCCCGCCGTCATTGCGGCACTCAGAACCTCGTGCATCTTCGTTCGGAGTCGCAATCGCGAAACCGCGGTGGCGAGTTCGCGAATCGTTTCCTCCAGATCGCCATTCGCCTGTGCCAGCTGCCCGGCGTAGCCGATGTTGCGCTCATGCAATGCAACGTGTGCCAAGGCCGCGCCGGCTTGCTGGGCAAGGATTGTCAGCAATATCATCTGATTCTCCGGCGGTGCACTGACGGCACTGAGCACCAGGCAACCGTGGACGATCCCGAGGTGACCCAGCGCAAGCGCCCAACCCCACGGTCCGCCTTGTACATCGACCTGCACACCGCAGCCGGACTGGCGAAGGTGCCGTTCGATTTCGGGATGCTGGGGTTGGGAAGGTGGAAAGCGAAGGAACCCACCATCCACGAAGCGGAAACTGGCCTCGACCTGACAGGACGAGAGGTCGCCAACAGCGGCCTTGAGCTCCTGGAAGATCTCGCCGATATTGCAATCATCAAAGGCGACGCGCGAGAGCACGGCTAATCTCTCTGACGAAGCCTGTCGGCCTTGCCAGCTAGGCCCGCTCGGGCTAGGCGATTCGCCGTCCATATTAAAGTGGCCGTCCTGAGCTACTCCGCGCTCAATGGAAGGTTGAGAGTGCCTGCTGCGCTCCGCCCGACGACGCCCCACAACAGCACACTCTCCCCATACCCCCCCAGTGGCTATCCGAACCGTGTTTCGGCCAAACTGTTCGCCCGGCGTCTGCTTCCGACCGCCCACTCCCATGTGGTGCTGCCAGGACGAATGACAACCGAAATTTCGGCTGTCCGGACGCACGCGACCGTCGCTGGGTATTGCCAGCCTCCTGGTGTGGGAGCGACGACACTCCTCTCGGCGCGTGCGGTACGGTGCCGTTGACAGCTGAGACGTTGCGCCCGGAAGGGTTTCCAACGACTGCATGCACTTCTCGGCAACCAGGCGGCTGACGTTCTGCTCGATGGGCGGCGCGTACTCGATGGTTCCCCCGGTTTCATTGTGTCATTGTGGTCTCTCACCTAAGAGCGCCGCTCTCGTCGTCTGGCACCCGCGCAACAGTCGGTAGGGGTGCCGCCCGCGACGGGTGATGAATTTAAGTAGACGGCAAAAATCAAGAAGGGGTCTATGAAATCGCCCAACCGGCCAGGTGGCCCTGGTTTGTGGTGTACGGCTCCTTGGTCGCGTCGACCGCAAAATCGGCTTCGGGACGCGACGTCGTCCTAGATGGGCGCCGCAGTGGCGGTGCCGTCGTATGGAGCAGTTTTGGCTGGAACGCTCTCGTCATCATTATTTTGTTGTGCGACAGGTGCTTTCGTAGTGTGTAGCCGATGGCCGGCTCTTGGTGAACCCGGCCGATCACGTCAAGTTGCCGACCGAGCGCACCCTTTCGGGCGGCACGCCAGGCTTCTGCGTGCCGCCGAGCTGGCGGGTCTGTGCGACGGTGACATCGCCTGGCCGGTCAAATCGAACGGCACGGTGAGGCTGGCCATTGAGCGCACAGTGATCGACTCGGGCGAGGGACTCGTTTATGGCACGACCAAGACGAAGCGCAGCGAGCGCCGGGTACCGCTGACGGCGGCGACAGCGGACATCCTGCGCGACTGTCGCCGGAACAGCGACGAGATGGCGACAAGCCTCAAGCGATGGTCGAGGTCTTCTGCAAAACGCAACGCTCTGAACTGCGGTTACGTGGAGCCGATGACGGGAATCGAACCCGCGTTCTCAGCTTGGGAAGCTGATGTTCTGCCATTGAACTACATCGGCGCTTTCGCCCCGAAAGGCTAGCACTTAGGGGTGGGAGATGGTGCCAAGTCCTGGCGCTTGACGGCCCCGACGTGTCGCTCGTTGGTCAGGCGCGATCGAATGACATTGGTGTAATTAAGTGGCGATTGTCACTCTCGCGATGTTTTCTGATGAAACTCATAACAACCGTATAAACCCGTTAGATGTCATAGTCACAGTGAATCTGGGACATCCGCGCAGGTAGCGGCAGTGCCCTCGACGGCAAAGTTTTCTGACGAGGGGGATGTTTATTGATTCGTTATATCGTATGGTGCTTTCCGTGGGCAGGCATTCATTAGCCCGGAAGCGGCGTAAATGGTCAGCAGGGCTGGCTGCGGTGGTCGCGCCGACCGCCGTCTACTTCGCCGTCGCGGGTGATACCCATCCAGTCTCCGCCGGTGACCTCGCCAAGCGAGTAGTTGCCGAGGAGCCACAGTGCTGTGTGGAGATCGTGACACCTACGCCTAGGGCATTGGCGTTCGATATGCCCGGCGACCAGAATGCGTCTACCGAGGGTTTCCCCGGCAACCAATTTGCTGCGGCGTCCAGGTACCGCATTAACAGCCGATTCTTGCCCGCTGGTGTGGCGTCAGAGCAGGGTCTTCAGGTCCGGACGATCCTGGTGGCGCGCAGTATCAGCGCGTCCTTCCCCGAGATTCACCAGATCGGTGGCGTGCGACCGGACGCGCTGCGCTGGCATCCAAACGGTCTCGCGCTGGACGTGATGATTCCCAACCCCGGCAGCGAGGCGGGCATTGCGCTCGGAAACCAGATCGTCGCCTACGTGATGGAGAACGCGGACCGCTTCGGTATCCAAGACGCCATCTGGCGGGGCACCTACTACACGCCCGGCGGCGCCCGGTCTTCCGGTTACGGCCACTACGACCACGTCCATGTCACCACCACCGGTGGCGGATACCCCACCGGCCACGAAATCTATCTCCGCTGAGCCTTGCTAGCGTCCAGGTGACAGATACGCTCGTCGGGTGTTGCTCTCCGATCGTGACCTCAGGGCCGAAGTCTCCGCCGGACGGTTAGGCATCGATCCGTTCGACGACAACCTGATTCAGCCCTCCAGCATCGACGTCCGCCTGGACTGCATGTTTCGTGTGTTCAACAACACCCGCTACACCCACATCGATCCGGCGCAACAGCAGGACGAGCTGACGACCCTGGTGCAACCCGTCGACGGCGAACCGTTCGTGCTGCATCCGGGGGAGTTCGTATTGGGCTCGACCTTGGAGTTGGTGACGCTCGCCGACGACCTCGCGGGGCGCCTGGAGGGCAAGTCGTCGTTGGGTCGGCTGGGGCTGCTGACGCACTCGACCGCCGGCTTTATCGACCCGGGGTTCTCCGGCCACATCACGTTGGAACTGTCCAACGTCGCCAACCTGCCGATCACGCTGTGGCCAGGCATGAAGATCGGCCAACTGTGCATCCTGCGCTTGACCAGCCCGTCGGAGCGTCCTTACGGCAGTTCGGGCGTGGGCTCCAAGTACCAGGGACAGCGAGGCCCCACCCCGTCCCGCTCGTACCAAAACTTCATACGAACTACCTAGCCCAGCCACAGCTTTCGGGACAATCATTGAGATTGTCTAACGAAAGTTGAGGGGGTTTCTTGGACGTCGTACTCGGAGTATCGATGGCGCCGGCGGCGATCCGGATGGCCTTGATCGAGGGCGAAGACGCGGACGGCCCCATCATCGAAGAGGACAGCTTCCGCCTGGGCCAAGATTCGGCCGCCGTCGATCCAACCGATCGAGTGATCGCCGCGATTCTGGGCACCCGCGAAGGCGCGCAGGATGCCGGTTTGCGCCTGTCTTCGGTCGGCGTGACGGTGACTGACGAGATTCAGTTCGCCCGGCTACGCGATGCGCTGAGTACCCACAAGATCGAGAACGTCATGCTGGTCTCGGGTTTCCTTGCCGCGGCGGCGCTTGGGCAGGCCGTCGGTGCCGCCATGGGCTATCAGCGGACGGCGGTGTTGTTCGTCGAGCCCGACACGGCGACCTTGGCGGTCGTGCACAGCGACGACGGTTCGGTGTGGAACGTCCGCAGGCAGCTGTTGTCTGAGGACGACAACGCCGCCGTGGGCGAGGTGGTCGACATGGTCGCCGCCACCGAGGCGATGGATACCCGCCCCGACGGCGTGTACGTGGTCGGCACGGGCGTCGACGTCGGCCTGATCAAATCGGTGCTCGACCAGGCGACGACCCTGCCGGTGAACGTGCCCGAGGAGCAGGAGATGGCGCTGGCTCGGGGCGCGGCGCTCGCTTCGGGCAATGCGCCGTTGTTTGCCTCCACCACCGCCGCCCTGGCATATGCGCAAGACCCTGATCCTGGCGTCGACCAGCGCGTTGCAGACGCCGGTCTGGCCTACAGCGCCGTGGCGGAAGAGCAGTCAGATGCTGACGAGACCGACAGCGACGTCAAGGGCAAGCGCAAGTCAAGTCTCTTGGTCGGGAGCTCGCTGGCGCTGACTGCGATCGTCGCAGTCGTCGCGCTCCAGATCGCGCTGGCGATCGATATCCGCCCGACGGTCGCGTTGGAACCGCGCCCGAACGAGAACCGGCTGATTGAGCCCAGCCCGGCACCTGCGGCACCACCTGTGGCCGCCCCGCAGCCGAAGCTCGACGTGCCGGTTCCGACGGCGGCGCCCCAAGTTGTCCCGCAACTGCCGGCGCCCCCTCCGGCGGCGTCGGTTCCGCAGGCTCCTGCGGCGCCGGTGCTGCCGGCTCCTGCGGCGCCGGTGCTGCCGGCCGCGCCCGCTGCTCCGCAATTGCCGGAGGTGGCCCCCGCGGCGCCCGAACCGGTGATCAACGTTCCGCAGATAGTGCCGGTGCCGATACCCGTCCCGGGTGTCCAAGTTCCCGGACCCAACGCGCTCTTACGTCCACCTGCGGTGCAGGCTCCGGTTCCGCGACAGGAGCCGCAGCTCCCGGTGTCACCGCCCCAGATACTTCCGGTGCCGCAGGTGCCGGTGCCGAAACCGCCAAACTCAGGCCCCAGGCCCGGCCGTGGTTCCGGTAATGACGGCGTACCGGGAATCGGCATACCGGGCCTGACCCCAGGTAGGGGCGACGGACCGGCCCGTGGCCCAGGCGGCATCCCGGGCCTCAATCCGGGCCGAAATCCGGGCCTCAATCCTGGCGACGGTCCAGGTCGCAGTCGCGGAGGCATCCCGGGGTTGAGTCCCGGCCGTGGTCCCGGTGGGGGTCCGGGCGGGATCCCGGGCCTCAATCCTGGCGGCGGCGGGAAAGGCCCGCTCGGCGGTGGCGGCATCCCCGGCCTAAGTCCCGGTGGCGGTGGCAAGGGCCCCGCCGGCGGCGGTATCCCTGGCATCGGCTCCGGCAGCGGTAAAGGGCCATTCGGGGGCGGTGGCGGTGGCGGCGGCGGCTTCGGTGGCGGAAAAGGTCCCCTCGGAGGGGGTAAAGGTCCCTTCGGTGGTGGTGGCGGGGGGTTTCCAGGACGCAGGTAGTGGCCGCGGACCGACGAATTTTCGCTCACTCAGCAAATTGAATTGGCATCCTAAGCAAAAGCGCGAGTAGGGTGGTAGTGCAGGGTCGGGGGGCCCGCGAGTCGCGCTGTAGATCCGCGCCGACACAAACGACTATTGGGGGAGCTTTGGACACGGTACTTGGTGTGTCGATGGCGCCAACCGCAGTCCGGATGGTGCTGGTCGAGGGCCAGAACGGCGATGGGGCCCTAGTCGACGAAGACAAATTCGACGTCACCGTTGATGAGGATTCAGCAACGACGAACGCAGCTGAGCAGGTGATCTCGGCGATCCTCGGCACGAGGGAGGGCGCGGCCGAGGGTGGCTACGAACTGGCCTCGACCGGCGTGACCTGGCGAGACCCGGCGCAGGCCGCAGAACTGCGCGATGCCCTGGCGCATCGCAAGGTTGAGAACGTCATGTTGGTTTCGGCGTTCTTGGCTGCGGCGGCGCTGGCGCAGTCCGTCGGCAACGAAACCGACTACGCCGAAACCGCGCTGCTGTTCATCGAACCCGACACCGCGACATTGGCCGTAGTGAACAGCTTTGACGGGTCGATCGCCGACATTCATCGTCAGCCGTTGCCGGAAGACGACGACGCGGCGGTGGCAAAACTGACCGAGTTGGTGTCGGCTGCCGAAGACTTGCCACAGCATCCGGATGCCATGTTCGTGGTGGGCAGTGGCGTCGACCTGCCGTTGATCAAGCCGGTCCTGGAGGCGGCTACGACGCTTCCGGTGACTACCGCGGAAGAGCCGGAAACGGCGTTGGCCCGCGGCGCGGCGTTGGCCGCAGCAAACACCCCGCTACTGGTGTCCTCCACGGCGGCCCAAGCCTACGCTCAGGTGCACGGGACGGGTGCAATGAACCCGTATGCGTTGGACGCCGCGTACTTCGACGACGTTTCCCACAAGGTCGACACCGGCGAGGCCCTCGCCTACAGCGCCGTGCCCGACGAGCAGACAGAAGCGCAGCCCGGCTTTGTGGAGCAAGAAGAGCGAAAGCCGTTTGCGTTCCTCGGAAGCATTTTGGCGGGCATTTTCGTAGTCGGCGTGGCGGCACTGGTAGTTTCGCTGGCGGTCAGCATCCGGTCGACGTCGGGTACACGGCCTGACCCGGGGCAGAACGCCGTGGTGCCTCCGAGTCTTCAGGCGCCCGCACCGACTCCGCAGGCGCCGGCCCCGACTCCGCAGGCGCCGGCCCCGACTCCGCAGGCGCCGGCTCCGACTCCGCAGGCGCCGGCAGCGGTACCTGAAGAACCCGCCAACGTGCCTCAGGGACCCGTCAACGTGCCGCAGGCGCCAGCGCCTGCTCCGGTGGAGGTGCCCCAGGCACCAGCTCCGGTTCCCGCTCCGGCACCGGCAGCCCCCATTCCAGTGCCCGTGCCCGTGCCGATCCCGGACATCTTCAATCCACCTGGCCCGGGCCTGCCAGGTATCGGCGGCCCCGGCGGCGGCCGTCCGGGCAGGGGGCCAGACGTCAAGATTCCTGGCGGCGGCGGCAAAGGGCCTGGCGGTGGCCATGGCGGCGGTCGCGGAGGCGGCCACGGAGGTGGTCGCGGCGGTGGGTTCAACATTCCCGGCATCCCCGGCATCTGATTTCGCCGGTTAGCCGTCATCTGCCGTTCAGCGTCGCGATGCGGTTCGCTCATCGCGGCCACCTACACACGGTGTCATGCGATGCACCGTCTTCGGCACGGGTTACCTGGGAGCGACGCATGCCGTCGGGATGGCAGAACTGGGACATGAGGTCGTCGGTGTCGACATCGACCCGGGCAAAGTTGCAAAGCTCGCCGGCGGCGACATTCCCTTTTACGAGCCTGGCTTACGGAAGTTGTTGAGCAGCAACCTCGCTGCCGGGAGGTTGCGCTTCACCACCGACTACGACATGGCCGCCGAGTTCGCCGACGTGCACTTCCTGGGCGTTGGCACGCCGCAAAAGAAGGGTGAATATGGGGCGGACCTGCGCCACGTACACGCCGTAATCGACTCGTTGGTGCCGCGTCTCACCAGGGCATCCGTACTGATCGGCAAGTCGACCGTACCGGTGGGCACTGCGGCCGAGTTGGGCCGCCGCGCCGCCGCATTGGCGCCACCAGGAGTCGATGTCGAGATTGCCTGGAATCCGGAGTTTCTGCGCGAAGGATTCGCCGTGCACGACACCTTGAGTCCAGACCGGATTGTGCTCGGTGTGCAAGACGATTCGATCCGTGCCGAAGCGGTGGTCCGGGAACTTTATGGGCCGCTGCTGGATTCGGGAGTGCCCTTCCTGGTCACAGATCTGCAGACGGCGGAGTTGGTCAAGGTCTCCGCCAACGCCTTTCTGGCGACCAAGATTTCGTTCATCAACGCCATCGCCGAGGTATGTGAAGCCGCGGGCGCCGATGTCGGCCTGCTGGCTGACGCGCTCGGTTACGACCCCCGCATCGGGCGCCAATGCCTCAATGCGGGTTTGGGTTTCGGAGGTGGCTGCCTACCGAAGGACATTCGTGCCTTCATGGCGCGCGCCGGCGAGCTGGGGGCAGACCAGGCACTGACGTTCCTGCGCGAGGTCGACAGCATCAACATGCGCCGGCGTACCCGGATGGTCGAACTGGCAACCGCCGCATGCGGCGGTTCGCTGTTGGGAGCCAACATCGCCGTGCTGGGCGCGGCCTTCAAACCCGAATCCGACGACGTGCGCGACTCACCGGCGCTCAACGTCGCGGGCCAATTGCAACTCAACGGTGCCGCGGTCAACGTCTACGACCCCAAAGCGTTGGACAATGCGAACCGATTGTTCCCGACGCTGAACTATGCGGTTTCGGTTGCGGAAGCCTGCGAGCGCGCCGACGCTGTGCTGGTACTCACCGAGTGGCGGGAGTTCGTCGAACTCGACCCACGGGACCTGTCCGACCGGGTGCGGTCGAAAGTCGTTGTCGACGGCCGCAACTGCCTCGACGTCTGTCGCTGGGAGCAGGCGGATTGGCGGGTGTTCCGGCTGGGTGCTCGGTGGCCTACGCGCTGATGGGCTTTGAAACGGGACGAGGCGCATTCCGGGGGCGGCCGTCGGCGCGCAGGAAGCCGCCGGTGCGCTCGCGCCCGAGGAGTTCGGTGGGCTGTCCATCGCGGAATACCTGCCGCCCGGAGACGAAGACGGCGTTGACCGTCTGGTCATTGCGGTTCACCATGCGCGAAAGTCCGCCGTAGGCCGCAACATCGGCTTCGTGGTAGGCGTCCAGCGAATCGTCGAGGCGCTGTGGATCGATGATCGCAAGGTCGGCCCAATCGCCCACCCGCAGGTGGCCTGCGTCCAGGCCGTACCAGTCTGCTAGCTCTCCGGTGAGTCGGTGCACCGCCCGCTCTATCGACATGAACGGCTGGCCGGCCTTTTCTGCGTCCCGCGCATGCCGCAACAGGCGCAGACCGCAGTTGTAGAACGCCATGTTCCGCAGATGTGCGCCCGCATCCGAGAAGCCCATCTGCAGGCCGTTGTCGCGCGCGAGGCGGCGCAGCATGTGCGGCCGATGGTTGGAAATCGTGGTACGCCAACGGATTTTGGTGCCGTGCTCGAGAACCAGGTCGAGGAAAGCGTCGACCGGGTGCAACCCGCCGCGTTCCACGCCGACCTGGCCGAAGGACTTGCCTACCACCGATTCATCGGGGCAGGAAACGATCTCGGCATCGAAGAAGTCGCGATGCCAGGCGCGTGGACCGAATCTGTTGTCGTAGTCCTTACGGAAGCGTCTCCGATATTCCTCGTCACGCAGCAGCTCGTTGCGTTCGAGCTCGTCTTTGAGGTGCAGCGCCGCCGCGCCCGCTCCGAACTCTTCGAACACCACCAGGTCGATCCCGTCGGCGTAGACCTCAAAGGGCACCGGCAAGTGCTGGAACCGGAAGTCGCCGCCTAATCGGTTGACCATCGCCGACAGCGCGACGGTCAACCACACCGCACCGCGTGACGACTTCATGTCTGCGGCGGCCAGCAGGCTGGTCTTGAGGCGAGGCCGTCGGACGCCCAGTGACTGGAACGCTTGCGACACGATGTTCTGCGGGTGGCTGATGTCCGGTCCGGATTGCAGGGCGCGTCCAGTCCGGCGCAGCAGGGCCTTGAGTCGACGCAGCTCGCCGCGCTTGGCGTACGTCGACGGCAGCGTGCGGGAGCGGCAGGTTTCACCATCGATCTTGTCGAAAAGCAGTTGCTGCGAGGACATTCCGAGGAATCCGGCGTCGAGTGCCTCGGACAGCATCTCCTCCATCCGGGCCTGCTCGGCCCCGGTTGGCCGGACGTCTTTGCGTGTGGCGCGGTCCAGACCCATCACCGCGGTGCGCATGTCGGAATGACCGATGAACGCGGTCACGTTCGGACCCAGCGCCAACGATTCGAGCGCATCGATGTACTCGTGCGCGTTGTTCCACGTCTTGTGCTCCCCGACAATGCGGACCACGTGCTCGTGCGGGATCGCCTCCACGCGCCCGAACAGGTCGGCGGCTTCGCCGGCGTCGACGTGCACGGTGGATAGCGAGCAGGAGCCCATCACTATGGTGGTCACACCGTGCCGCAACGATTCGGACAACGCGGGTGCCGCGAGCACCTCTGCGTCGTAGTGGGTGTGGATGTCGATGATGCCCGGAATAACCCATTTTCCTTGGGCATCAATGACATTGCGGCATCCCTCGGTGTCCAGTGGCCGCGGGGAAATGGCATCAACCCGACCATCACGGATACCGATGTTGCGGATCGCTGACGGGCCGCCGGAGCCGTCGAACCAACGGCCGTTGCTGATCACTGTGTCGAACGCCATTGTCGCCACCTCACGCCCTAGGTGCTTAGGTGACCAATCTACTCAACCGGTGGTGTGGACGATCAGCACGTCCACCGTGGCCTTGCGGGAGACTTCAGATGGGACTGATCCCAGCAGCCGGCCCGCGACGCTGGCGAGCCCGACGTTGCCGACGACCAGCAGATCGGCAAGCACCTCCTCGGCCAGCTGCACCAGCGCAGCGATCGGCGCACCGACGACCGACTTCTCTTCCACGTCCGTGGCCCGGCCTTGTGCGCCCGTTCCCTGGCGTCCTGCAGTATCGCGTAGTAGGGAGCCTCGCCCACCGTCCGATAATCCGCACCGTGGTCGCTCCCTGGTGGGATGGCGTACCGGCCCCGTTCCTCGGGTACGGGCAGATGAGCCGTCGCA
Source organism: Mycobacterium intermedium (assembly GCF_002086275.1). Lineage (GTDB taxonomy): Bacteria > Actinomycetota > Actinomycetes > Mycobacteriales > Mycobacteriaceae > Mycobacterium > Mycobacterium intermedium. The sequence goes on from NZ_MVHT01000084.1 coordinate 27,058, forward strand.
ACGATTAGTTTCGCGCCGTGGTCCGCGGCGATCGCGGCTGCGCGGTCCACGGCACGCAGCGACGAGTCCGAGCCATCGGTGCCGACTACCACGGTCTGATACGCGCTCATTTCCTCACAGTAGTAGCTATCGGCGCGGCTCATAACCCATGAATTTGGCCGAATCGGACAGAGCGTGCTGATGCAAATTTCGGGGGCAACGTAATTGCCGTCGGGGGAGAGGAGGGCCATAGAAGGAGCCGCAAGTGACGTACGACCTGCGTGAATCGGCCATGAGGGCTTGGTCACAGAAAATGAGGATTGATTTGACGGGTGTCAAGTCCAACTTCCAAGATAGTTAGCATGGCAAATGAAAGTGGGCAAACGCCCGTCCTGCCCGGGTCAGCCACCATGCGATGCCCGCATTGCAATGCGGATCGCCCGGTACAAAAAAGCATGGGGTCCAACTACCGGGTGCTGAGCTACTGCTCCCATGTCGTGGCCTTGGTACGTGGCCGTTAGGGCTCGGCTTCGTTTTCGTCCGTAGCTAAGCGGGACGGCGAGTAGCGTAATCGGCGTGGATTACGCGTCGGAATTCGTCAAGGAGAACCGCGCATTCGGGGAACTGATCCGCAAAGCGGACCATTCGACACCCGTGCCGGCATGCCCGGGTTGGAATATCGAACAACTGCTAAAGCACGTCGGCCGCGGAGACCGGTGGGCAGCGCAGATCGTCAAGGACAAACTCGATCATTACCTCGATCCCCGCAGCGTCGAAGGCGGAAAGCCGCCGCCGGATCCCGATGACGCCATCTCGTGGTTGAACGGCGGCGCCCAGCGACTCATCGACGCGGTCGAACTAGCCGGGGTCGAGACGCCGGTGTGGACATTTTTGGGTACCCGCCCGGCGAGCTGGTGGCTAAGGCGTCGACTGCACGAGGCGGCCGTGCACCGCGCCGATGCCGCGATCGCCGTCGGAAGCGACTTCACCCTCGAACCCGCCATCGCCGCCGATGGAATCACCGAATTCCTTGAGCGCATTGTGATTCAGGCCGGAAACGACGGTGCGCCGCTCCCGCTCGAGGGTGACGACACATTGCATCTGCACGCTACCGACGACGGCCTCGGCGAAGCGGGAGAATGGACCGCCGCACTGGACGCGGGTGGCATCACATGGTCGCACGCGCACGGCAAGGGCACGGTGGCGCTGCGCGGCGGTGCCACCGAACTGCTGCTGGCGATGACGCGCCGAGTCCCTGTCGCCGACACCGGGATCCAAGTGTTTGGCGACGACGCCGTATGGCAGAGGTGGCTGGACCGAACGCCTCTCTAGACTTTCAGACCATGACCACTTCGGAGATTGCCACCGTGCTGGCCTGGCATGACGCCCTCAATGCCGGTGACATCGACACTTTGGTGGCGTTGTCCAGTGACGACATCGATATCGGTGACGCTCACGGCGCCGCACAAGGGCACGCGGCGCTGCGAAAATGGGCCGAATCGCGGAGGACGACGGCCGAGTTGGGCCGGATCTACGAGCACGACGGGATCGTCGTCGCGGAGCAGAAGATCACCGACCGCGACAACCCCGGCATGGTCACTACCGCAGCCTCGGCCTTCCGGGTGGTCCGAGACCATGTCACCGCGGTGTTCCGTCATGGGGATCTGGAATCGGCACTGGCCGCGACCGATCTCACCGAGGCAGACGCCGTCGAATAAGCCGACCGAGGGTTGAGGAGCCAGTTATGCGCGGGATCATCTTGGCCGGCGGTTCGGGCACCAGGCTGCATCCGATCACCATCGGCATCAGCAAACAACTGCTGCCGGTGTACGACAAGCCGATGGTCTACTACCCGTTGTCGACGCTGATGATGGCGGGTATCCGCGACATCCTGGTCATCACGACTCCCCATGACGCGGCCGGGTTTCGCCGTCTGCTCGGGGATGGCTCGCAATTCGGCATCAACCTGAGCTGGGTGACGCAGGAAAGTCCGGACGGTCTGGCACAGGCCTTCGTGCTGGGAGCTGACCACATAGGCAACGACTCCGTGGCATTGGTGTTGGGAGACAACATCTTTTACGGTCCCGGTCTCGGCACCAGCCTGGATAGATTCCAAAACATCAGCGGTGGCGCCGTTTTCGCCTATTGGGTGGCCAACCCATCGGCCTACGGCGTCGTTGAATTCGACGCTGACGGTAAAGCGGTGTCGCTGGAGGAGAAGCCGGAGAAGCCGAAGTCCCACTATGCCGTTCCGGGTTTGTACTTCTACGACAACGATGTGATCGCAATCGCCAAGGGCTTGAAGAAGTCCGCCCGCGGCGAATACGAGATCACCGAGGTCAACCAGACCTACCTGAACCAGGGCCGGTTGTCGGTCGAGGTGATGGCGCGGGGCACCGCATGGCTGGACACCGGAACATTCGACTCGCTGCTGGACGCGTCCGACTTCGTGCGCACGCTGGAACTCCGTCAGGGCTTGAAGGTCAGTGTGCCCGAGGAAGTAGCGTGGCGGCGCGGTTGGATCAATGACGACGAACTGGAACAGCGCGCCCGCGCACTGTTGAAGTCCGGATACGGTGGCTACCTGCTGGAGCTGTTGGAGCGCAACTGATTTCGGCCGAATGGCGTTAGTTTTTCTGGGGGCGCCGCTACCCGTCGATTCCCAGTAGCGTCCCGCCCTTGCCGCCCACGCCGGCTTGGCCGGGGTACGGTCCAGTTCCGCCTTTACCGCCGCTGCCGCCGTTACCCATCAGCACGGCCGATCCGCCTGCTCCGCCTTTACCGCCGCTAGTTCCTGCGGGGCCGGCGCTGCCGCCGTCGCCGCCGTCGCCGCCGTTACCGATCGATCCGGCCTTGCCGCCGGCGCCTCCTGTGCCGCCGAAGACGTTGCCGGACCCGCCGAGGCCGCCGGCCCCTCCGTCGCCCCAGAGCATGCCGGCGCTGCCGCCGGCACCGCCGGGATGACACCCCCTTCGCCAAGGACGAACTCCATGAGTACCGATGCCGGGGCGCGCAGTCCGC
>NZ_MVHT01000085.1 GCF_002086275.1 Mycobacterium intermedium
GGGGCCCCGCCGCACCGGCGCCGCCGTTGCCCCACAACAGTCCTCCGGCACCACCGGCGCCACCGGGTGTGGTCGCATCCGCGCCATTACCGAGCAGCGGGCGCCCCAACCACGCCTGCCACGGCGCATTGATCGCCCCCAACACGGCCTGCTGAGCATTGGTGGTCTCGGCGGCCACGTAGGCCCCCGCGCCGCCGGCGAGGGTCGCCACGAACTGCTCGTGGAACTGCGTGGCCTGGATGCTCAAGGCTTGATACTGCGCAGCATGGCGGCTGAACAGCGCCGCGATCCCCGCTGACACCTCATCGGAGGCGGCGGCCGTAATCTCCGTCGTCGAGGCCGCCGCGGCCACGTTAGCCGCACCCACCGCGGACGCGAGCGACGCCAAATCCGCGGACGCCGCGGTCAGCCATTGCGGAACCACACTGACAAACGACACGCGCGACCTCCCGATCTCCGCGGGTGTCGTCCGGCGTCGCCCTATAGCTCCACTCGCACCCAGAACCAGCGACGATCCGGGTGCTGACGTGGCTTCGAAACGCCGTTATTGACGCACCCGTTGCCTACCACCGCAATTTACGGCCGCGTAGACGCCAACACCAGTGCCTTCGCCGCTTTTCAGGCGTAATGCACTGAACACTGGGCATCATGCACACTCGGGTCGGTACCGAAGCAGGACCGCAAGTTGTTCGCGTTGGCTCACAATGCCGTCGCGCCGGCGGCCGCGTGGGTCTGGCGGATCGTCGGTTCGTCGAAACCTGCGTCGGCCGAAGCCGCGCCCACCGCCATCGAGATGCTTTCCACCCGATCGACAGGTGCCAACGCGATCACCACGCCGCCGAATCCACCGCCGGTCATCCGGGCGCCCAGCGCCCCGGCGCGCACGGCGGTCTCGGCAATCAGATCGACCTGCGGAACGGTGATATCGAAGTCATCCCGCATCGACTGGTGGGATGCGGTCATCATCCCGCCGGCCGTCGAATAGTCCGAATCCTGCAGGGCGGCAGCGAAATCCAATACTCGCTGGTTCTCGGTCAACACGTGGCGGGCGCGGCGAAAAGCGACCGGATCGGTAACTGCGCTCAGCGCCGCCGGCCCGCGATCCTGGACGTCACGCAACGTCGAAACACCCATAGCCGCAGCCGCGCGCTCACACGATGCCCGCCGGTCCGCGTACTCCCCGCCCGCATGACTGTGCCGCACCCGGGAGTCGATCAGCAGCAGCGTGACACCGGCCGCGTCCGGTTCGAATGGCACCGGCCGCACCGTGATGTCACGGAAGTCGATCAACAGCGCGGTATTTGGTTCTGCGAACAGCGCGGAGAGCTGGTCGAGCAAACCCGTTGGCGCACCGACATACTCGTTCTCGGCACGCTGAGCCATCCGGGCCGCCTCAACACGGTCCAGCTGGAATCCCCCAGCCGTCTCCATGGCACCCAGCACCGCACAGGTCAGCGCCGCCGAGGACGACAGCCCGGACCCGATCTCGACTTCGCTGGTAATCGACATCGTCCCACCGGGCACGCGCTGGCCGCCATCGCGCAAAGCCCAAATCACCCCGGCCACGTAGGCTGCCCAACCGGTCACATCGCCCGGTCTGGTGGCCAACCCGATCCGCACCGAACCGTCGGCACGGTCGCTACTCACGGTGATCGCGTCGCTGCCGTCGGGCGTGAACGTGACGACGGTGCGCTGCGGCAACCCGATCGGCAGCGCGAAACCCAGGTTGTAGTCGGTATGTTCACCGATCAGGTTCACCCGCCCGGGCGCGGCGTAGCGGACGGTGCTCATGTCGCCAGCTCGCCCAGCCGCGCGGCCACCGCTTCCGGGGTGACGTCGCTGATGAACGCGTCCATCGCCGATTCCGACGACGCGAGGTATTTCAACTTCGTGGCGCTGCGTCGGATCGACATCAGCTCGACGTGGAAATAGCCCTCCCGCTGGGCGTCGGTGTCGTTGTATTGGTGCAACGCGGACAGGTACGGCAGCGGCGAGGAATACAGCCGGTCAAACCGTTGCAACACGTCGCGATACATCAGGGTGAACTCGTCCAGTTCGTTGGCGTCTAGCTCAGTGATGTTGTGTACCAGTCGATTCGGGTAGATGTGCACCTCCACGGGCCAGCGGGCGGCAAACGGTACGAACGCGGTGAATTTTTCGCTGCTCGCGACGATGCGGCTGCCGTCGGCGACCTCGCCCGCGAGCAGGTCACCGAAAAGGTTGCTGCCGTGCTGTTTTCGGTACTGATCGGCCTGGCTCAGCATGGTTGCGGTGCGCGGGGTCAGATATGGGTAGGCGTAGATCTGCCCGTGCGGGTGCGCCAGCGTCACCCCGATCTCCTCGCCGCGGTTCTCGAAGCAGAACACCTGCTCAACCCCCGGCAGCCGCAGCAGGTCGGTCGTGCGATGCCGCCACGCCTCGACCACCAACCGCGCGTGCGTGGGGTCCAGCTCCGCGAACGATCCGGTGTGGTCCGCCGAAAAGCAGATCACCTCGCAGCGTCCGTACCCCGGCACGGCCACGAACCCCTCAGCAGGCGGGGTCGGGACGGTACCGGCGCCGGCCAGGCTCGGGAACCGGTTCTCGAAGACGACGACGTCGTAATCGGGAGCGGGTATCTCGCTGGTCAGCCCGGTGGGTCCCGGGCACAGCGGGCATTGATCGGGTGGCGGCTTGTAGGTGCGGTCCTGGCGCTGTGCGGCGATGATCACCCACTGCCCGGTCGTCCGGTCATACCGCAGTTGCGACGGGGTTGGATCACGCTCAGCCAGTGGCCGACGGTCCGGTACCGGCGCCGCTACGTGCCCAGGCAACGTGAAAAAAAGCATGTCACGGCCGTCGGCCAGGGACCACCGCGTCGGCGCCGTCACGTTGTGGAACCTTACTGCCGCGCTAGCGCGCGCCGTACACGAACACCGTGCGCGGTGTGGTGTCTTCGATTCCGTCCGGAATGCCGCGACCGTATCCGGCCATAAGTTCTTGCGAGGGCGTCGCTTTCACGTCCCAACCGTGCCGGCGCAGCCAGTCGGCGACATCTTCACGCTCCTCGAAGTACCACAGCTCGTCGGTTCTCGGTATCTCGCGCTGCGGGTCCACATCGGCCATCAAGTTACGCAGCCGCTCCATCCGCTCGCGGCGGCGCGCACGCACGTCCGGGTCCATCCAGCCCGGTCCATGGGCTTCCACCGCCACCCGGCTGCCCGCCACGCTGAGCTCGTCAATGCGGTTGAACAGCAAATCCTGGGCAGCCGCCGGCAAATACGGCAGCAGACCCTCGACCGACCAAGCGCTGGGTTGCGCAGGGTCAAAACCGGCCTGCCGCAAAGCCGTCGGCCAATCCTGGCGCAGGTCTACGGCGACGCCGACCCGGTGACACGTCGGTTCGGCACCATGCTCGGCCAGTGTGGACGTTTTGAATTCCAGCACTTTGGGCTGATCGAGCTCATACACCGTGGCGGTGTCGGGCCACGGCAACCGCCAGGCGCGAGAGTCCAATCCGGCGGCAAGGATGATGTGTTGGCGGACACCGGCCTTCGCCGCTTCGATGAAGAAGGTGTCGAAAAACACCGTGCGCGAGGCCATATAACCCAGCATCGACTGCATCTGGGCAGACAATTGCGGTTCGGCCGCGATGATCTCATCCGGCAGTTTGGGTGCGGCGAACCAGTTCCACACCCCGTCGCCAACTGCATTCAGGAACACCCGCGCGAACGGGTCGCGCACCAGCGGGTTGTCGCTTTCCGTTTCGGCTGCGCGTGCGGCCGCCACACCCAGGGCCGTCGCGCCCACGCTCTCGGTGATCTCCCAGCTGTCGTTATCGGTCCTTGCCACGCCCATCCTCCCAACTGCCGGCATGCCAGTGCCGACCCTACGTGAGGCTCGGGAAGAATTGCGGTCAGCATGGTCGACGAAATCCCACCCCCTCCTCCGTCACGGCGGCGCGACATCGCACGACTCGCGGTGTTCGTCGTCTTTCTCCTCACGCTGTTCTACCTGGTCGCCGTCGTCCGGGTGATCGACGTCGACGCGGTGCGGCGCTTCATCGCGGCAACGGGTCCGATGGCGCCGGTCACCTACGTCATCGCCTCATCAATCCTCGGGGCACTGTTCGTGCCGGGGCCGCTCCTGGCCGCGGGCAGCGGCCTGCTGTTCGGTCCCGTCCTGGGCACGTTCGTGACGCTGGGCGCGACGGTGGGCTCGGCAACGGCGGCCAGCCTCGCCGGCCGCCGGGCCGGCCGGAAAAGCGCGCGCAACCTGCTGGGCCAGCAGCGTGCCGACCGGGTCGACGCCCTGATCGAACGTCGCGGACTCTGGGCGGTCGTGGGGCAGCGGTTCGTCCCCGGCATCTCCGACGCGCTCGCCTCCTATATGTTCGGAGCATTCGGAGTTCCGTTGTGGCAGATGGCCGTCGGTGCGTTCATCGGGTCGGCGCCGCGGGCGTTCGTCTATACCGCGTTGGGCGCTTCGATCGGGGACTTGTCCGCACCGTTGGCGTTCGTCGCCATAGGAGTGTGGTGCGTGACCGCCGTCATCGGTGCCTTCGCCGCCCACCGTGGATACCGGCACTGGCGCGAGCACAGCCGCTGACTTTCAGTCAGACTTATCCGCCGGCTGGCCCCAGCATTTTCTTCCATCCGTCGTCGCCGACGTCACCCGAATTCTGGACGGAATAGACCGCACCGTCAGGCCCGACGACTACGCCGCTCTGCACGTCGTAGACCGCCGACGGACCCGGGCTCGGGGTATAGACACACGGATTTGGTTGCTGCCCGTTGCAATTGACCGTTCCGAACCAAGGGCGCTGCAACGGGTCACTGACCGGTGGCGGGGTCCCCGGCAAGCGATCGGCGGGCAGGGGGTTGAGACCGTTGTTGACCGATGGCGCCGGAATCACCTGGCCCGGCTTTACCGGTTGGTCACAGCGCGCCGCCGGCGCGGGACAGGTGAGGATCTGATTCGGGTCCCCGTACCAGGGGTTGGTACCCAGCGGCACGTAGGGCTCGTTGCTGCGGCACTCCCGTGGGGTCGCCGCCCGCTTGCCGGGTACGTCCACGCACGGATAATTGCGCGCCCCCCGAACCACATTCTGTGCGTCCATCGGAATCTTGCAGTAGGTGCCACTCGGTAGCGGCGCGGGGCTGGTGTCGGCCGGTGCGCGCCATTCCGATGCCGCCATGAAGCCGGTAAGACACGGCGGCGGGTAACTGAGCGTCAGAGCGCCGACGCCAAGAGACGCCTGGCCAGGAAATGACGAGGTCACCGACTGGGCGATCGCAGCGGACTGCGGCAGGAACACCAGCGCCTGCTCTACGCCGTTGTGGTAGCGCCTCAGCATGTCCAGCACGACCTCGAGATTGGCCAGGGTCTGCGGCAACGCCTCCCGCACGTCGCCGAACGCACCGTTGATCTCATCGGCGGTCGGCGCCGCGTTGGCCAGAATGTGTTGCACCGCGGGATCCTGCTGGGCCAGCTGCGCGGACAGCTCCTTGAGGTTGGCGGCCCACCGAGCGATGTCCTCACCGGAGTTGACCTGGCTGTCGACGATCGGCGCGGAACGCACGATGAGGGCGTCGATGTCGTCCATGTTGGCCTTGAAATCACGGGCGATGGCCTGGGTGGCGTCGAACAGGCGCCTGAGCGCGGGCCCAAGGCCGCCCACCGCCTGCGACGTCTCGCTGAGCAGCATCCCGACCTTGTCCCTGGGCAGCACTTCGAGGCCACGGTTGGCGGCGTCCAGCGCGGGGCCGATCTGGCTGGGGACGGTGCTGTTGGTGATCGTCTGCCCGTCGCGAAGGTAGGGACCGCCCTTGTGGGTCGACACGAGGTCGATGTACTGCTCGCCGACTGCCGATACCGAATGCACATTGGCTGAGGCGTCGACCGGGATCTGGTAACCCGAGTCGACACTCAACGTGGCGCGCACCCCGCGATCATGTGGCTCGACATCGGTGACCGTGCCGATCGTGACACCCCGGTAGGTGACGTTGGCGGTCCGATACAACCCGCCTGACTGGCGCAGTTCGACGTACAGCGTGTAGCGACCGATGCCGACGAGGCTGGGCACCCGCAGGAAGTACCAGCACAAGACGACCACCGCGGTCAGCGCGAGCACGACGAAGATGACCAGTTGGGTCTTGATCAGGCGGGTCAGCATTGCTTACTCCGCCCTCTCCACCAGGGGTCCGCCCGGGGCGTTGTTCGGATTCGGCGTGTAGCGCACGTCGGGGATCATCGTTTCCGGATCCCGTCCCCACGCCTGTTCGAGCGCACGCAGCATCCCCGACCATCCGGTCCCGCTCAGCGCCGTGTTGTCGATGGTGGACAGCGTCAGGTCGAACGCCGCGGAGATGTTGATGAAGTCGCCCCGGATCACCTTGTCCACACCGTCGATGTTGAACGGCGCCGTCAGACCCAATCGCAGGCCATCGACCACATACGGTGCGGCCCGGCCCAGTTCCCTGAGTGGCCGCTGCAGCGACGCCAGGTTCCGGTAGAGGTTCGCCCGGGATTGGGCCAGCGCTTGGTTGGCGGTGTCGCTGAACCGTCCCAAAGATTCGGTGGCGTCGGCGAACAAGGTTCGCGTATCGGCGAAATGCTCGATCAACGGCGGGATTTCGGTCAGTACTTTGTCCAGGGTCTCGTTGCGGTCGGCGATCGCGGCCAGCAGCTGGTTGGTCGAATCGATCGCACGGGTGATGCCGCCACTTTGGCGGTTGAGCTCCGTGACGAAAGTGTCCAGCCGCGTGAGGAATTCACGGATGTGGTCGACATGGCCGTCCAGCACGGCGAGGATTTCCCGTTGTATCACTTCGAGGTTCGGGATGCCACCTCCGTTGAGGATCACCGCCACACTGGCCAATGTCCGTTCGACGGTCGGATAGGCCGACGAGTTCTTCAACGTGATGGTGTCGCCGCTCTTCAAGTCCTGCTGGGCGCGATCTTTCGGAACGACGAGTTCGACGTGCTGCGTGCCCAGCAGGCTCGTCTGGCCGATCTTGGCGGTGGTGTTCACCGGAAGTTTGACCGTCGGATCGAGGTCCAACGTCAGGATCGCCATCCACTTCTTCAGGTTCGGATCGCTCTTCAGAGCGATGTTGCGCACCGTGCCGACCCAGACGTCGGCGACCCTGACGCGGCTGTTGGCGTTCAGGGCAAGCGTGTCGGGCATCTGGACGTAGATCGTCATACGGTCCGAGCCCGTGCCGCGGCCGACGGGCAGCGGCACGTTGGCTATGCCACGCCAGTTGCACGACGTCAGCATCACCGGAACCAACGAAAAAACAAGGACGACAAGCAATGCGCGACGACCCCGGCTCATCGCGCCTCGCAGCACCGCGCTCACCGTCCTGCCCCCGTAGGTACGGCGGGGCCGGGCGGCGGTGCCGGTTGCGGATACCACGGCGGTGGCAGCGGATTCGTCTCGTCGTAGGCATTCGGCGATCCGGGCAAAGTGGTGCCCGGCGGCGGCGGCGCGATGTCGGGACCGCCCATCAGTTCGTTCAGCGACTCCGGGGTGAGCATGCTCGCCGTTGCCGGCTGAACCTGCACACCCTGCATCCCTGGTGCCACCACCCACCCGGGTTCGGAGTTGCGGTGCGAAAACGGTGTGTCTCGGGAGAAGATTCCCGGCACCGTTGTGTCTTTGTACCCGGGCGGCGGGCGCAGTCGGTCCTCGGAGTACGCCACCTCTTTGGGCAAGGCTGCCGCCGTAGTGAAGAAGTTTGCGCCAAAGGGCAGGTAATTGAACTTGATCGCATCCAGCACCGGCGCTAGATACTGCGCACACAGCTCGGCCGAATCCTGGTAGCCGAGTCGGCTGCCGGCCTGAATTGCACTGCAGATGAACTGGATCGGGTTCGCGAAGTTCGGGAACTCGAACACGCCCACCAGCGAGCTGTGCACCGGGTAGTAGATGTTGTTGAAGTTGGCGGCAAAAGTAGGAAGCACGTGCAGGGCGGTTTCCAGGCCGTCACGAGGCTCAGGCTGCAGCAACTCGGTCGTCGCACCGGCTACGTTGTTGACACTGCGGGTCAGCGCGGACCTGTTGTCAGTCACGAACTTTCGCGCGGTATCCAACACTCCGTCGACCCGACTGATCAGTTCGGCGACATCGGTGTCGGATTGGGTGAACCAGTCGGTGAATTCGGCCAGGTCGTCGTTCAGCGCCACGAATTGCCGGTCATTCTGGTAGAGGGCGTTGATGAACTGAGCCAGGCTGTGCGTGATCGCGAAGAAGTCCCCCCGGCCCTCGTTCAGTGCGGTCAACGCGTCGGACAAGTTGTTCAACGTGTCGTGGATCTGTTTTCCCTTGCGGTCCAGGTTGTCTCCCGCCGCTTCGATGAGGTCGCCGAACGGGCCCTTCGGCTGCTGCGGAGTCGGACCCAGTTGCCGCAGAATGTCGTTGATGGACTGCCGCAGCTCATCCCACTCGACGGGCACCCGAGTGCGGCCGATCGGTATCTCCGCGCCGTTTTTCAACACCGGTCCGCCGTCGTACGGCGGCGACAGCTGGACGGTGCGCGAGGCCACCAGGCTGGGGTTGAGGATCGACGCGGTGGCATTGGCCGGCACCTTGTACTTGCTGCTGTAGTGCATCGAGACGCGCATCTGGTCGCCCGCCGGCTCGATCTTGTCGACCGCGCCGACCCGCACCCCCATGATCTGCACTTTGTCACCCGGGTAGAGCGCAAGGGTCTGCGAGAAATACGCGACAATCCATGTGTTGGCGAGCTTTCGGTAAAGCTGGACTCCCACAACCAGTGCGGTCATGGACAGCACCAGCACCAGGGCCGCTACGGCAATCACCTTGGCGGAGACTTTCGGCAGCCGGAGACTGCGAATGTCGAAGATGGTGCTCATTGGCCGCTACCTCCGGTCCCATCCGGCGTGATGAACGGGGCCGGCAGTTGCGGACCGGGTCCCGGCGGTGCCTGGCCGGGCGCCGGACCGGGCCGTGGTCCCGGCGCGGGCCCTGCAGCTGGACCCAACGGTTCGGTGCGTGCCCCCGGGGGCGCGTGGGCTGGTAACGGCACCGGCGTGCCCGGCGCATCGGGTGGTGCCTCGCCCCGCCGACCCGCACTCGGGACACCTGGCAACGGCGGTAGCCCATCGGGATTCGGCGGCGACGTCTGGACATCAAGCGGCGCTGGGAAGGCGCCGAAGATCGGGCCGAAGGGGCCTTGGTCAACCATCGCACAGGGCAACGGGTTTCCGGGTCGCGGCAAGGCATCGGCGGCCGGTGTGTACGAACACGGCGATCCCGGCGGGACAGCCGGCAAGGGATGATCCGGTGTACCCTCCAACACCCCCGGCGGCGGTGGCGGTGCACCGTTGGGGAACCGGGTGCCATTGGGGTCGGGGAACCGGAATTCCGGCAGCCCGGCGCTGCGCCAGAAATTCTCGGGATCGATACCTCGGTTCTTGAAGGCCGCGTCCACCCACGGCTGCATGATCTGGTGCGGCGCCAGATTGACCGCCATCGCCTTGAAGTACGGGCCGGAAGCAACCGCTTCGGTCAACGATGCGGTGTATCTGCTGAGCAGCACCAGCACTTCGCCCAGTTCCTTCTTGCGTTTCACCAGCTCGTCGCTGACCGTGCTCAGGTCCTTGAGAAGCTGAGTCAGATTTGGGTTTTCCGAGATGAGAGCCGACACCTGGTTCGACACCTCGGTCACGTTGCTCAGCAGGATCTTCAACGCCTGGCTGCGTTGTTTGAAGGCCGCCAACAGGGTCTCGGCGTTGACCAGCACGCCGTTGACTTGCTCGCTGCGGTCCCCGAGCACGCGCGCGACTTTGTTGGCGCTGGCGAGCAGTTGCTTGATCTGGTCACCGCGATGGCCGATGGCCTCGGAGAACGCCTGCACTCCGTCGAGGGCCGCGCTCAGGTGCGGCGCGGTCTGGTCGAGGGTCTCCGACAAGATTTTCAGTGAACGCTTCACGGCATCGATGTCCCAACCCTTTGCCGCATCGGTGACGTCGACGAATGCGTCGTAAACCTGGTACGGCGTCGTGGTTTGCGACAGCGGCAGGAAGTCGTTGGGCCGCAATGGCTCTGACCCGCGCGGTTCGATCTCGATGTTCTTGCGCCCCAGAATGGTCTCGGTGCGGATCGCCGCGCGACTCTGCGATCCGATCGTTCGTCCCGGCAGGGTGAACCCGACCAGCACGGTCTTGCCGTGGATTTCGGTCGAGCGCACCAATCCGACGTTGACTCCGGCGATTTCCACCTTGTCGCCGGGGCTGATCCCGCCCGTGTCGGTGAACTGCGCGTAATAGACGGGAGTGGCATACAGCATCGGCACGCTGGTGAAGCTTTGCCCCACCGCGATCACGAGCAGGGTGACCAACACACCCATCAGCCCGACGCGGCCCCGGTTGAACTCTTGGAGCGTTCTCACTGCGGCGTGCACCTCCCGGTGGGCTGACCGAAGAGCTTGATCGTGCGCACCGGGCCACCCGGCTGTAATCCGTTGACTTTCAGGGAAATGTCACAGATGTAGAAATTGAAGAAGTCGCCGTAGGTGCCGCCGGCACGCCCGATGATCCGGTAGGCGCCCGGCAGTTTTTCCAACACATCGTCGAGGGTGGGCAGATCGCGAATCACCGACTGCAGGGTGCCGTCGAGGTAGTCAAACGTGCTGTGCAGCAATGGGCGATCCTCGGCGAGCAGATCGGCCAGGGTGCCCGCGGCCTCGCTGATGTGTGCCACCGCCGCGGCCAGCGGATCGGCCCGGTTCTTCAGGCCGGTGATCAGCACGTCCAGTTTGTCGACGGTTCGGTCGAAATCCTTCTCATGCTTGACCGCGGTGGCCAGCACCGTGTTCAGGTTCTCGATGACCTCGCCGATGGCCCGGTCGCGGCTGGCCAGAGTCGAAGTCAATGACGCGGTCTGGTCGAGGATGTCGTTGATCGTCGCCCCTTGGCCCTGGAACACGGTGATGATCGACTGGGCGATGCGATTGACCTTGTCCGGTTCCAGCGTCTTGAAGAGCGGCCGGAATCCCCCCAGCAGTGCGTCGAGATCCAAGGCGGGTTGAGTGTGCTCGATCGGGATCGTGCCACCCGCCGGCAGGCGTCGGCCGCTGTCGCCGTGCTTGAGCTCCAAGTAGCGGTCACCGATCAGGTTGAGGTACCGGATCGATGCGGTCGTACCTTGATCGAGGCTCAGCGAGCTTTCCACTTTGAAGTCCACCAAGACACGCTTGTCGTCGTCGATCAGAGTCACTTTGGAGACCTTGCCGACCTCGACCCCTGCGGCGCGGACGAACTGTCCGGGCCGGAGCCCGCTGGCATGGCTGAACACCGCGGAATACCCGGTGGTGCGGTCGAAGCGCACCTGGCCGAACACGACGATGATCACCACGGTGAATACCGCCAACACCAACCACGCGGCGGCGAGTCGTATCGCTGTACCAGTGCTTCTCATGGGTTGATCGTGTTCTCCCCGAATTGGCGCCCCCAGACGTAGTCGATGACCAGCGGCTGGCCGAGCTCGAGGTGGTTGTACGGCGCGAGGCTGGCGCCGGTATCCATGACCAGATACGGAGCCGGCCACAAATCCCGGGTGATCGTCTGCCAGCAGCCCGGCCGCCCGCCGGGGCCACCGTGCGCGTTTACCCTCGGCAGGTTGTCCGGGAACACATATGGGTTCGGCGCACCGACGATCGATCCGGCCGCTGACAGCGAATAGCCGTTTCCGCCAGCCGCGCTCCCGACCTTCGGGGCGGCGTCATGGAAGTTGCGCACCAGGCAGAACAGTTCGGGGCTGTACTCGTCGAGCAATTCCGACGTGGGTACCAGGTCGGCCGCCCCGCGAACCAGGTACTGCCCGCCTCGGGCGAAGATGTCCTCACCCGTCTTGCCCACACCCACCGCCGCCAGCAATGCGGCGTCCAGGTCGTGTTGTTGTTTGGTCAGTGTGCGTGCCGTATTCACGGCGTTGGCCAAGAAGTCCCACAGATCCGGCGATGCGCGGGTGTAGATGTCACCGAGGTCGGCGAACCTGCGCGCGTCGTACCCTATTTGCGGAATTCGCGGATTCAGCTGGGCGAGAATCTGATTGCCGTTGACCAGTGACTCACCGAACTTGGCGCCCAGACCGTCCATCGACTGCGCGAGCGCCGACAGCGTGGCGTTCAACTCGATCGGATCCACCTTCTCGGTCAGCGAGGTTACGGTCTCGAAGAGCGTGTTGAACTCGGTGGTCACCGACCCCACCACAATGGTGTCCTGCGACGAAATCCGGCGTGCGTCAGGGTGATCCGGTGAGGTCAGGGATACATACTTGTTGCCGAACAAGGTGGCCGCCTCGATGTTGGCCAACACGTTGGCGGGGATGTCCTTGATGTATTTCGGATCCACATGCAACAACAGCTTCGCCGCCGGCTTGCCGTTGTCGTTCATTTCCGAAATGCTGTCGACCCTGCCGATGGCCACCCCGTTGTAGGTGACCTTCGATCCCGTCTCCATCACCAGACCCGCCCGCGGAGCCACCAGGGTCAGTTCGGTCGTCGGCGTCAGGTCGCCGCGAAACTGCAAGTACACCACGGTCAGAACCAGCGCGCTGAGCAGCAACAGCACGATGCCCTCGACGTAGACCCACACCCGCCGGGACTTACGCGTCAGGATCGTCGTCATCGCGGTTACACCGTGAGATTGAAGTTCGGGTCGACGCCGTACAGCGCCAACTCGGACAACAACACGACCACCACCACCGAAACCAGGGAGAACCGCATGGAGCGACCCACGGCCAGGCCGACGCCGACCGGACCACCGCTGGCGGTGTACCCGTAGTAACAGTGGGTGATCATCACCACCACCGCGATGATCACGACCTCGATGACCGACCACGCCACGTCTTCGGCGCGCAGAAAGGTGCGGAAGTAGTGCTCGTAGGTGCCGTTGGACTGGCCGTACAGCACCGTGGTGACGAGTTGACCGGAGGTGAAAGCCATGTCGAGGGCGAGGGCATAGAGCGGGCCGATCACCACCAGTCCACCGATGATGCGGGTGGAGACCAGGAATGAGATCGACTTGATGCCCATGACTTCCAGCGCGTCGATCTCCTCGCTGATCCGCATTGCGCCCAGTTGGGCGGTGGCGCCGGCACCGACCGTCGCGGCCAGCGCGACGCCGGAGACGATGGGGGCGGCGACACGCGTATTGGCCAGGGCGGCAAAGAATCCGGTGAAGGCTTCGACGCCGATGTTGCCCAGTGACGCGAACCCTTGGATGGCGATCAATGAGCTACCGGACAGCGTCACGAACCCGATGATCGCGACCGTGCCGCCGATGACGGCCATCGCGCCGGTACCCATGCCGATCTCGGCGACAAGCCGCAACGTCTCTCTGCGGTACCGATACAGCGCCCACCAGATCTCTAGGACGCTGATCCGGGTGAACTTCGCGAAAGTGCCTATCCGCTCCAGCCTTCGGGCCGGAGCACCGCCGTAACGGCCAAGGTTCACGATGGTCCGTGGGTAGCGGGCCCGCAGGACGGCCCCCGTCCCGGCCACGCTAGCGCCCCGTCCCGAATCGGACGCCGATAGTTGTCAACACCACGTTCACCGCGAACAGCGCAATGACGGCCAAGACCAGCGTCTCGTTGACGGCGGTTCCGACCCCCTTGGGTCCGCCCTTGGTGGTCAGTCCCCGGTAGCAGCCGACCAGGCCGGCGATCATGCCGAAAGTGGCCGACTTGACGACCGAGATGACCACCTCCGGCAGGCCGGTGACCAGCGTGAGCGTGCTGACGTAGGCGCCGGCCGAAATGTGTTGGATGAAGACACCGAACAGAAAGCCGCCGACGAGTCCGATGGTGATCACCGCGCCGTTGAGCAAAGAGGCCACGATGGTCGCGGCGACGACGCGCGGTACCACCAGTCGATGGATCGGGTCGATGCCGAGCACCTCCATCGCATCGATCTCCTCGCGGATCGTCCGGGCACCCAGGTCGGCACAGATCGCTGTCGCGCCGGCCCCGGCGATCACCAGCACGGTGGTCAGCGGACCCAATTGTGTGACCGCGCCCAGCGCGGCGCCGGCGCCGGAGATGTCGGCCGCACCGAACTCGGCCAGCAGGATGTTGAGCGTGAAGATGATGAGCACGGTCAGCGGTATCGCGACGGCCAGCGTTGGCAACAGCGAGACGCTCGTGATGAACCAGCCCTGCTCAATCGTTTCGCGCCATTGGAAGGGCCGTCGGAACAACGCCTTCCCGGTCAGCACGCAGGTGCGGTAGAACCCGCCTACCGCGTCGATCGCGGGCTGAATTTGGTTGCGCAGATAGGTGGCGATCTCGGTTTGGGTCGTCATGGTCGATCCCCTGGTTCGTCGAGTTCAGCCAGCAACCTCGTGTTGGCAGCCTCAAGGAGGTCTTCGGCGGCCTTCCTCGCTTGCCGGGGATCGCCCGAGCAGATCGCATCGGCCACCTTGCGATAGCCGTCGGGACTCATATCCTCGCCGGTCATCGCGGCACCCAAAAGGGTCACTGCGGGCTCGAACGCGGCACGAAATGCGTTGAACATCAAGCGGAATACGATCGATCCGGCGCCGTCAACCGTGTGTTCCCAAAACGTAAGGGCGTGACGCTGCCACTCGACCGGATCGGTTTCGGTTTCCAGCTTGTGCAACGAATCTTCGAGCAGTGCAACCAACTCGGGTTCTCGGCGCTCGGCCGCCAACTCGGCGACCTTGGATCCGTTGCGCAGTCGAGCCTCGAGCATGCTGCGGAAAACCGTGTCGTCGAGCTCGCCGTTGCGAAACAGCAGCCGGGGCAGCAGATCCAGACTGGCGTGCCGGCGGAAATCGCGCACGGTGGTCACGTCACCGTGACGCACCTCGACCAGGCCGGCCGCCGAAAGCCGTTTGAGCGCTTCACGGACCGCCGGCCGGGAAACGCCGAACACCTCGGCCAGTTTGCGCTCGCTGGGCAATGCCTCGCCGGGCCGCAATTCACCACTGAGTACATCGGTAGCGATCTGCTCGAAAACCTCTTCGGGCACCGATCGGCGAATCACCGGCTGCAGCGCCATGCGCAATAGTATGGACGCCGATAGGCCAGAGGTCGTGTGGTCAGACCAACACGGCGTGTCGCATTCGCCCAGGCGACGCGAAGCAAAGCTCGGTCCAACTATTCGGACGGCGGCGAAGCATCCGGTTAAGTTGTCTGCGGGCCGCAAAACACCCACGGCATGCACACGATGCCGACCCGATCCGAAGGATCACTGGACATGCGAGTTGACGGACGCGAGATCCTGGTGTCCGGCGACTTGCTGCAACCGTTGATGCGGCGGACCAACGATCTGATCCGGCTCGGGCTGTCCGGCGCCTTTCTTGTCGTGGTCATCTTCAGTTCGCTCATCACCCGTCCGCGGTGGGAAGCGCTGGAAAAGTCCATTTCGGAGATCGTCGGGGTCCTCACACCGACCCAGGCCGACCTGGTCTACCTCATCTATGGCCTGGCGATTCTGGCCTTGCCCTTCATGATCCTGATCGGCCTTGTCGTCGGGCGCCAATGGAACCTGCTCGCCGCATACGCGGCGGCGGCGTTCATGGCTTTTCTCCCCTTGTCCATCAGCAGCAACCGCATTGCGGCACCCCGGTGGCACTTCGACGTGTCAGACCGGCTCACCACGGTGCCGGCCCAGTTCGTCGACGACCCGCGGTGGATCGCGATGCTTGCGGCGGTGCTCACCGTATCGGGCCCGTGGCTGCCGGCTCGGTGGCGGCGCTGGTGGTGGTCGCTCCTGTTGGCCTTCGTGCCGATCCACCTGGTGGTCAGCGCGATTGTTCCCGCCCGCTCGTTGTTGGGGCTGTCAGTGGGTTGGTTCGTCGGCGCCTTCGTGGTGCTGGTCGTCGGCACCCCCGCTCTCGAGGTGCCGCTGGACGGGGCAGTCCGCGCGATGGGCAAACGCGGATTCATGGTTTCCCGACTCGTGGTGGTACGCCCGGGCGGACCGGGTCCGCTGGTGTTGGCCGCCGAGGAGACGGACTCGGGCGCCAGGGCCGCGATTGAAATGTACGGCCCGCACCAACGAAGTGGCGGCGCATTGCGCCAACTCTGGCGGAAGCTGCGGTTGCGGGGATCCGAGACGGCGCCGTTGCAGACGTCGATGCAGCGCGCGGTCGAGCACCGCGCGTTGATGGCGATCGCCATCGGTGACCTTGGTGTGGCCAACACCTCGACGATCGCGGTCGCCGCCCTCGACCGCGGCTGGACGATGTACGCACACAAACCCGTGCGCGGCACACCTCTCGATGAGGTGGCGAGCGATACCCCGGTTGGCAACGTCTGGAAATCCTTGCGAGTCCTCAACGAGAACCAGATTTCACACGGAGACCTGCGTCCCCACGAGATCACCGTGAGCGACGGCACCGTGCTGTTCGGTGGCTTCGGCGCCGCCGAATACGGGGCCACGGACGCTCAGCTGCAATCCGACATCGCCCAATTGCTGGTCACCACAACGGCTTTGTATGGCGCGGAGCCCGCGGTGGCCGCCGCGATCGAGGTATTCGGCAAGGACGACATCCTGACGGCCTCCCGCCGACTCACCAAATCCGCCGTGCCCAAACGGATCCGGGAATCCGTTCCCAACCCTAAAGACGTCATCGCCAGTGCCCGCGCGGAGGTGAAGCACCAAACGGGTGCCGACGAGATCGAGACCGAGACCATAACCCGGTTCAGCCGCAGCCAGTTCATCCAGCTGGTACTCATCGGCGCGCTGGTGTATGTCGCCTATCCCTTCATCAGCACCGTCCCCACGTTCTTCTCCGAGTTGCGAACCGCGAACTGGTGGTGGGCGCTGCTGGGTCTGACCGTGTCGGCGTTGACCTACGTCGGTGCCGCCGGCGCCCTGTGGGCCTGCGCCGATGGACTGGTCAGCTTTTGGAAGCTGTCGATCATGCAGGTGGCCAACACGTTTGCGGCGACGACGACCCCGGCCGGGGTCGGAGGGCTGGCGCTGAGCACCCGCTTCCTGCAGAAGGGAGGTCTGAGCGCGTTGCGGGCCACGGCGGCGGTGGCGCTACAGCAGTCGGTTCAGGTGATCGTCCACGTCCTGCTGCTCATCATTTTCAGCGCCGCCGCGGGCACCTCGGCGGACCTCTCGCACTTCGTCCCGAGCGCCACCCTGCTGTATCTGATCGGCGGGGTGGCACTGGGCATTGTCGGCACCTTCCTTTTGGTGCCGAACCTGCGGCGCTGGCTGGCGACGGCGGTGCGGCCCAGGCTCAAGGAGGTATGGGGCGATCTCACCGAACTCGCCCGCGAGCCAAGGCGACTGGCGCTGATCGTGGCCGGCAGTGGTGGGACGACCCTCGGTGCGGCGTTGGCGCTGTGGGCGAGTGTCGAGGCATTCGGCGGCGGCACGAACTTCGTCACCGTCACCGTCGTGACGATGGTCGGCGGGACCCTGGCGTCTGCTGCCCCCACCCCGGGTGGGGTCGGCGCCGTCGAGGCGGCGCTGATCGGTGGGCTCGCAGCGTTCGGTGTGCCGACAGCGATCGGCGTGCCGTCGGTGTTGTTGTATCGGGTACTCACCTGCTGGCTGCCGGTGTTCATCGGGTGGCCGGTGATGCGCTGGCTCACTCGCAACGACATGATCTGAGTGTCGGCCCTTTCCGCCGGGTGCTCGCCTTTTCCGCCGGTTAAGCGGCAACCGTAACGAGGACGTACAGCGTCCTACTGCTCTCGCCGACCGTGGTGTTCAGTGCGGTCCAGTAGTACCCCGAGGGCACTGTCTGCGCCACCGAGACGGCGACGTCCGCCGCGGCGGATCCGTCGTCGGCGAACCGCCCCGTTGTGGCGGCCACGGTGATCCCGTGGATCGGCGAACCGCCGGTAATCGCGTAGTCGCCGGGGCCATCGATCATCCGTTGGATGTCGACTTTCACCCTCTCGGAGGCGCCCGGCGCGATCGTGACGAAGGGTTGCGTGATGTTGGCTGTCACGGCGGAGCTGCCGGCACCGAATGACGGCGGAGCCGCGGATTTGTCAGTGGCCCAAGACTTGTCGGGAAAGCCCGACAGCGTGAATTTGATCTCGCCCCCGATGCGGATGATCGATTCCGGAAGGTACGTCTTGTCGGCGCGTTGGCCGTTGATCTCGAGGCCGCTGATGTACCGCATGCGACTCGGCGCGGAAGCGCCGGGCGCGGAGATCTGGATGGAGCGGCCCGTCGGGAGGGTGATGACGGCCCGATCGAACAGCGGTGTGCTGACGGTAAGCATCGGGGTACCCGGAATGCTCGGGTACAGCCCCAACGCGGCCCACACGTACCAACTGGACAGCGCGCCCAGGTCATCGTTGCCCGGGGCGCCGTCGGGCGTGGGGGCGAACAACCCACGCACGCGGTCCACCGTTCGTTGCGTCTTCCACGGCTGCCCGATGTAGTTGTACAGCCACGGCACCCCGAAGCCCGGCTCGTTGCCGATCCACAGATGGGGTTCGTCAGGTCCGACGTTGAGGTGCTTGGTGAAGCGATCGAGTCGTTCGGCCACCGTCTTGCGGCCGCCGAGCGCGGTCACCAGACCGGCGACGTTGTGCGGCACCCACCAGACGTATTGCTCGGCATTGCCCTCGTCGAATCCGTCCTGGCCGAACCCGCCCGGGATGTCTTCGAACCCGTCGACGTCCGCGAAGAATCCGGTCGGGCCGCGTGGGGAGATGAAACGGGTGCTGGGGTTGAACAGGTTCTGCCAGTACTGCGCCCGCTTCTGGAATTCGGCTGCAATCGCGGTGTCCCCGAGCGACTCGGCGAATCGGGAGATCGTGAAGTCGTCGACCGACCACTCCAGGGTGATCGATGCACCCGCGATGCGACCGTTGGCGAAGAAGTCGTGAATCTGGGGTGCGTAACCGAGTTGCAGGTAGGTGGCGATGCCCGGCCGTTCCACGTAGCCATTGAGCCCGACGCCTCCTTGCGTCGCGCCGTCGACCATGTAGCGCAACG
This sequence comes from Mycobacterium intermedium, assembly GCF_002086275.1. Taxonomy (GTDB): domain Bacteria; phylum Actinomycetota; class Actinomycetes; order Mycobacteriales; family Mycobacteriaceae; genus Mycobacterium; species Mycobacterium intermedium. The sequence continues at coordinate 18,951 of NZ_MVHT01000085.1, forward strand.
CCGTTTGGAGGTCAAAGTTATTGGCCCCGAATGTATATAAGTTCACAATCAGCGGCACCACGCTATCCCCGGTCATCATCCCGGTCGCGTAATTCGCAAGCGCCCAACGTGGCAGCGATCCGCTCTGCTCGGCATCGTTCACCAGCGATTGGGCCATGTCGCTGGCCCGCTCTGGAAACAGCAGTCCCTGCAGGGCAGCCAGACTCCGGTAGGTGTCCCAGTCGGAGAAATTGGCGTATTGGGTGCGGCCGTTGGCCACCGTGTGGATGGCGCCGTCGAATCCGGTGTAGCGTCCGTCGACGTCGTTAAAAGTGTTGGGGTGCAACAACGACCGGTACAGACAGGTGTAGAAGGTCTTTACGTGATCGGGATCCCGCCCGGCCACGGCGATGCGCGACAGCACAGCATTCCACTCGTTGTTGGCGGCCGCGCGAACGTCGTCGAAGCCGGCTGCACCCTCGGCGGCCAGATTGGCGCGGGCACCTTCGATGCCGACGTAAGAGATGGCGGTTCGCACTTCCAGCGCCGAACCGGACGGGAATTCCACATACCCGCCGCTGTATCGCGCATGGGCACTCCGTACACCGGGGTATACGGCCTGTCCGTCCCACGCGCCGTAGGACGTGAACGGCTGGTTGAACGTCATGGCGAAGTACACGGTGTAGGCGCTGCCGGTTCCGCAAAAGTCGCCGCTGGTCGCCCATCCGGTGATCGTGGTGTTGTCCTGGTCAATCTGGATGGTCGACCGAGAGTTACCCCCCAGCGACGCGCCGGAACGCACCCGGAGCAGTGCGGGACGGCCATCCTTGGGATAGGTGAACCGGCCAAAGCCGATGTGGGTACTCGCGGTGAGTTCCGCGGTCACACCGGTCTCCGGGAACCGCACGGTGTAATAGCCGGGCACCCCCACCTCGGTGTCGTCATGGGCAATCCGCTCCCAGGTGCGCCAGGGTTCAGTCGAGATCGCGGTCGTGCTCGGCAACATCGAGATGTCCCCGAAGGCGGGGCAGCCCACCGACGCGTGGGTCATGCTGAAGCCGGTGGATTGGGCGTTTTGGTAGTCGTAGCCGGCGTAGTTGTCGGTGGTGTCGGGCGAGTACTGCACCATCCCGAACGGCACCGAGGCGCCGGGAAAGTTGTTGATCTCTCCGACGATCGATCCGCCGGTCCCGGTTCCGATGAGCGTGTCGACGTGGTCTACCGGGTTGGTGACGAACGAAGGCGGCCCGTCGTAGGCGGTCGGCCCGCCCGCCATCAGTGGCAGCACGAATGCGACCACCACGAGGAGTGCGGCGAGTATCCGCCACGACCTTCGTGACCGCATAGCTGTCTCTTACTGCATGCGGCCCTGTTCCGTGGACTTTCGACACGATTCGGCACAAGTCTCTCGTGCCGACTCCGCTAGTCTCAGTGCGACCCGGCGAATGGCGGGATCTTCGGGAGACGCACTCGGGAGATCGAATTGACTAGGCACTTGACGACGGCATGCGCGACGGTGGCGCTGGCATTGACGGTGGTTGCTTGCGGCTCTGAGGGGACGACCGAATCCAAGACTTCGACATCAACGTCTACGCCAACCTCGACATCTACTGCGACGGCGACGTCGACGGCAACCAGTCCGACTCCCGGCGCGCACGCCATGACCGTCGCCGAATACATCAGCCAGAACAACATCAAGGAAACCTCCGTTCACCCCGGCGATCCAGGCTCCCCGACCATCAACCTTCCACTGCCTGCGGGCTGGCATCGACTCCCCGAAACCGCCGCGCCCTACTACGGCATCGCGTGCGACCAGGCCGCCGACCCTAATGACCCGCCGACCGTCTCGGCCATCGTCGCCAAGCTCGAAGGCAACGTCGACCCGGCCAAGATCCTCGAGTACGCCCCGAACGACTTGAAGACCCTGCCCGGATTCGAGGGCGGCACTTCGAACGGCAAGGAATCCACGCTCGGTGGATTCCAGGCGTGGCAGTTCGGCGGCTCCTACGACAAGAACGGCAAGCGGCGCATGGCCGCGCAGAAAACGGTGGTCATCAACAGTCCGAACGGGCTCTATGTACTGGAGCTCGACGCCGACTCCGTCGAATCCGAAGCGGACAAGTTGATGGACGCCACCAGTACAATCGACGAGCAGACCACCATCACCCCCTAGCCCCGCAAAACGGGTGTGGGCCGATCACGCGATTGGCCTTACGGTGTTGGCATGACAGAACAGTCGTTTGCGGTAGACATCGGCCATCCACCCGAACCCCTCCTGCGCGCGGTCAATCCGCTCTTGCGGTTCCTGCTGGGGACTCCACTGGCGGGCCCGTTGGGCAAGCAGCTGATGGTATTGAACTTCAAGGGACGAAAGACCGGGCGGCAGTTCTCGATTCCGGTGAGCGCCCACGTGATTGACAACGATCTCTACGCGCTGGCCAACGCCGGTTGGAAAGTCAACTTCAGCGGCGGCGCGCCCGCCGATGTCACTTACGCCGGCAAGACCCGGTCCATGCGCGGCGAACTGTTCCGCGACCGGGACCTGGTGTCGGACCTCTACCAACGCTGTGCCCAGTCCTACGGCGTCAAGCGCGCGCAACGGATGATGGGATTGAAATTCCGCGACAACCGCATACCGACGCGCGAGGAGTTCGCCGAAGCGATCGACCGGCTGAAGTTGGTAGCCATCAGGTTTACGCCGGCCACGTAAACGTCTTGCGCACAGGCAGTTTCGCTCCTCCACGCTGGTCCGTGGCAATGGCCTGCCTGCTTACTGCGGCAGCGACCGCCGGTCTGGTCGCCGCGTGCTCGCGGGGCGCACCCGACCGTACTTCCTACGCCCCGGCGCCATGTCCGTCGCCGAACTTCCCCGGCGTACCCGAAGCCGATCTGGACGCGAACTACAGTTGCGGATACCTCACGGTTCCGGAGAATCGCGACGACCCGAAGAGTCGCACGATCCGAATCCTGGTGGCCCGGGTGAGGGCCGTCAGCGACAAGCCGAAGCCTGACCCCATCGTCTTTCTGGCCGGCGGTCCCGGCGGTGCCGGCACGTTGAGCGCGCCCGGCGTCGTCGCCGACGGAATGAACGCCGACCGCGACGTCATCTTCGTCAATCAGCGTGGAACGCTACATGACGACCCGCACCTGGGCTGCCCGGAGATGGACGAATTCACCGCCCGCGCAGTCGATTTAGTTCTGCAAGACTCGGCCACAGCGGACCTGGACGCGGCTTCGGTGGCCGCCTGCCGCAACCGGTTGGCGCCCTCCGGCGTCCACCTCGCGTCCTATAACAGCAGGGAGAACGCCGCCGATATCGCCGCCCTGCGGATGAAATTGGGCATCGACCAGTGGAACGTCTACGGCGTGTCCTACGGCACGGATCTCGCACAGCAGCTACTGCGCGCGCATCCCGAGGGCATCCGCTCTATGGTCTTGGATTCGGTGGTGCCACCGTCGATCAATCTCGTCGACCGTTGGTGGCAGGCGCCGGCCGCGGGGCTGGCCGCGATCTTCCGGGCGTGCGCCGATCAACCCCGTTGCGCCGCAGCCTATCCCGACCTGCCAGGGGTCTTCCTCGACACCGTCAACAAGTTGAGCCGAACCCCGCTCAAGGTCGACACCACCCGTGCCACCGGGGAGTCGGCGCAGGTGACCATCGACGGAGCGAAGGTGGTACCGCTGCTGCTGCAGTGGAGCGCCGACCCGGCCAACGTGGTCGACATTCCGCGCCTGATCTATGCGCTGTCCCGCGGCGACGGCACCCTGGCCGCGTCCGGGATCCTCGCCGCAGTGCCGCTGCCCGGACAACGCGGGCTGCTCGGTGCCGGACTGGCACTCGGCGCGTACTGCCAGGAAATGACGAACTGGACCACACCGGATGAGGCCCTCACCCAGGCACGGGCGGCGATGCCCGGACTGCCGGACTCCGTCTTGCGACTCACCCCGACGGGCAGCTGGATCTTCCGCGAGTGCGAAGCCTGGGGTCTGGGCAGATCGGATACCGCTGACCGCCTTCCCGTGCACAGCAAAATTCCGGTGCTCATCATGTCGGGCAGCTTCGACGCCGGCACCGCACCGCAGTGGCTGCGGGAGGTCACGCCGAGCCTCAGCAACTCGTTGGCGTTGCGGTTTCCGGGGGTGGGCCACGCAGTGTTGTCGAAGTCTCGCTGCGCCCAGTCGATCATGACGGCGTTTCTCAACGACCCCCGCGTTGACGTCGACCAGTCCTGCATCGCCTCGATGACTTTCCCGACATTCAGCCTGCCCGGGTGAATGAGGCGCGCTCCCCACGCGGCGCACTGGCAATGTGGATCAGGACGGTTGACGAAGTCGGTGCAAGGAGAGGCGGTCCCGGGTGTCGGGTCGATACGGCGTGCGTGAGCGCCGCGAGCGCCGCCCTCCCGATGGGCCGGCAACTCCCCCGACGTGGCTGGCCGACCTCTACCAGCGTGCACAGATCTGGACGATCGGCTCCGATCCGGGGCTGTTGCGCCTACGCCTGGCCATCCGGACGACGACCGCGCTGGGGTGTGCCCTGCTGGTGATGGCCCTGGTCACCAGGGCCGAAGGCCAGCCGCTGACGGTGGCGTTGCTGGGCGCTCTCATCACGATGATCGCGGCGCGATCGGTGAACGAGCCCGATCCGCGACAACAACGCATCACGATGGCGCTGCTGCCGCTCCCCGCGGCCCTGTCGATCGCCGCCGCGGCCCTGCTCACCCCGTATCGCGTGGCCAGCGACGTCGTCTTTGTCGTCATCGTTTTCGTCGCGGTGTATATCCGACGCTTCGGGCCCCGCGGACGCGCCTTCGGCATGGTCGCGTTCATGGCCTACTTCTTCACCATGTACCTGCGGGCAGGGGTTCGCGAGCTGCCCTGGATGGTCGTCGCGGTCGTCGTGGGCACGATCTGCACCTTCGTCATGACCGCATACGTGCTGCCCGACCGACCCGAGCGGGTCCTGCGCGCCACCATCCGCTCGCTGCGGGCGCGCATGGCCATCGTGGTGGACACCACCGCCGAAGCGCTGCGGGCCGGCCGCCTGGACGAGCGCCGGCGGCGACGCATCCGCGCCCGCATCGCCCGGCTCAACGACACCGCGCTCATGGTGCAGAGCCAAATCGAAGACGAAGCGAACCCGGCCAGGCTGGGACCCGAGATCGGCGACGAAGAGCTGACTTCCTGGTTGTTCGACGCCGAGCTGGCCGTGGAGTGGGTCGCGATCGCCGGCCAGCGCGCCATCCTCGTCGCGGCGGAGATACCTGCCGCCACCCGGGCCGAACTCGCCGCCACCTTGACCCAACTGGCCTGGGCGATCCGACTCCCCCGGTCCGGCACGCTGCATGATGTGGCGAGCCGCGCCCAGCAGGTTTTGGACTCGCAGCCCCCAGTTGAGCCCGCGTCCGAGGAGTCGGGCACCACCATGGTGCGGCGGCTTGCTTCGGCGATAATCGCCGCGGCGACAGCCACTTCGGAAGTACGCGCCCTGCTCGAACACCCCTACAGCCGGCCTGCGTCGCCGCCCGGGGAGGACATCCCAGAGCCAGGTTCGGCCGATGTGGACACCGACCGTTCCCGCCGGGGTCTGTTGCCCACGACGCGGCAGGCCATTCAGGCCTCCGTCGCGGCGTCGCTGGCGATCGTGCTGGGCGACCGGATCTCGCCGGAGCGCTGGTATTGGGCGGTGATCGCGGCGTTCCTCGTTTTCGCCGGTACCACCACCTGGGCCGAGACCCTGACGAAGGGCTGGCAACGCTTGCTGGGCACCGTCCTCGGCGTGCCCTGCGGCATGGCCGTCGCCACATTGGTCGCGGGAAACAGCACCGCATCGCTCGTCATGATCTTTGTGTGTCTGTTCTGCGCGTTCTATTTCATGCAGATCGCCCAAAGCCTGATGGCGTTCTGGATCACCACGGTGTTGGCGCTGCTGTACGGACTGCTCGGACAGTTCAGCGTCGAAGTGCTCGTGCTGCGTATCGAAGAGACCGCCGTTGGTGCCGTCATCGGTGTTGCCGTGGCAATACTGTTGCTACCCACCACGATCAGCACCACCATCCGCAAGGACAGTCGAGAGTTTCTGAGCTCGTTGTCACTGGTGGTCGAGACATCCGTCGCGCGAATGTTCGGTCAGCAAGGGGCGAACAGTCCCACCGAGGAGGCGCGTGAGCTCGACCGGAAACTGCAACAGTTCCGGGTCACCGCCAAGCCACTGCTGGCCGGTGTGACCGGACTGGCCGGCCGTCGCAACATCCAACGCAGCCTACGATTGTTCACGATTTGCGACCGCTACGGACGAAACCTCGCACGCAACAGCGAACGTTACGTGGACCCCGCATGTCCACCCGATCTCGCCGACGCCGTCACCACCGCCGCGCGACAGATCCAACACAACATCGATGCGCTGGTAGCGGCACTGGACGGTAAACACGCGGCGCCCCTCGTCCCCGCATCCGATGCGCTAGAAGCCGCTGAAACCATTGCCGCACAACGGGATGGATCGGATCAGCCGGAGGAACTGCCGCGCATTCTGCGCTCGCTGCGACGTATCGAGCGCGCCGTCGTCGCCACCACCACACATCTGGACGCGGACGCCGGCCTCAAATTGCCGGCGTCCTGAATCCCACTCACCCACAACGCAATTGAAACCCGCAACGGCGGGTGCGTTGACACTTTCCGCTTATTGACCATACATTGTGTGAGAATTGTCCACCCGCTAGCCCGGATTTTTCGCGGGATGTCGATGTAGCTGGGTGTTGATACGCGAAGGTGCCTGTCCCGCAGTGGAAGATCTACTTGTCTAAGGAAGATCGGTACATGCGTGAGAGGCACCTCGCAAGTGAAGAGTATCGCGGTGGCGCGGCGGGTGAAAGTATCGGCGGACGGACGTGGGGTGGTGTCGCACGCCGGGATGGGCCTGTTGCGGGAACTGGCCGACCTGACGGGGTTGTCGGCCCAGGTCACGGCGGTTTTGGCGGATACCTACAAGGGGCCGTGGATCTATGCCCCGGGGGCGGTGTTCGCTGATCTGGCTGCTGCGGTGGCCGACGGGGCGGACTGTATCGACGGAGTCGGCGTGCTCTGTGAGGATCGCGAGCATGTATTCGGGGCCAAGGCCTCCACGACGACGATGTGGCGGCTGGTCGATGAGCGTATCGACGCCGCCCACCTGCCAGGGGTTCGCGCCGCACGAGCGGCTGCGCGGGCGGCGGCCTGGGCTGCCGGAGCCGCCCCCGCTCGTGGTCGGCCCCTCTATATCGACATCGATGCCACCCTGGTGATCGACCATTCCGACAACAAGGCTGAGGCGGCCCCGACGTGGAAGAAGTCCTTCGGTCATCACCCGCTGCTGGCGTTTTTGGACCGCCCGGAGGTCGCCGGCGGCGAGGCGCTGGCCGGGCTGTTACGCAAAGGGAACGCTGGCTCGAACACCGCCGCCGACCACATCACGGTCCTTGAGCAGGCATTGGATTCGCTACCGGCGGATTGGCGTCCCGACCCGCAGAACCCGGGCGGACCGGCGGTGGTGGTGCGCTCGGATTCGGCCGGGGCCACCCACCGATTCGCTCAGGCCTGCCGCGACCGGGGGGTTGGGTTCTCCTTCGGTTTCCCCGTCGATGCCCGCGTCTGGGATGCCGTGGACACCCTGCACCTCGCCGAGGGCTGGTATCCGGCGATCGACTCCGGTGGTGACCTGCGCAATGGGGCGTGGGTCGCTGAGGCCACGTCCCTGGTCAGGCTATCGACCTGGCCTTCCGGGACCCGGCTGATCCTGCGCAAGGAGAGGCCCCACCCAGGGGCGCAGCTGCGCTTCACCGACATCGACGGCATGCGCATCACCGCCTTCATCACCGACACCGCGCCCGGGGCCGTGCCCGGCCAGCTGGCCGGGCTGGAACTACGGCACCGCCAGCACGCCCGCGTCGAGGACCGCATCCGCGAGGCCAAGGCCGCCGGATTGGCAAACCTGCCCTGCCATGATTTCCAGTCCAACGCCGCCTGGCTAGAGATCGTGCTGGCCGCCGCTGACCTGGTCGCCTGGGCCCAACTGATCGGCTTCACCGACACACCGGAGCTGGCCCGCTGCGAAATCCACGCCTTCCGCTACCGGGTGCTGCACGTCGCGGCCCGCATCGCCCGCGGCGCCCGCCAACTTCGGCTGCGCATCGACGCCACCTGGCGCTGGGCCGCGGCCATCGCGACCGCCTGGCAACGCCTCCGCGCCGCCTTCCCCTGACCAGCCCCACCACCGTGCCTGACAACCCGAAAGACCCGCGGCCCTGGGAAAGCCCGCCCACCCCGGCGACACGGGCGGATCGAACCTGCCCCAAGCCCAAAACAACAGCAATTCAGCAACTTTCGGGGCTCAGCACCGCCGGACCCCACCGGCGCGCAAAATCGAGGCTAGCGGGAAGGCAGGTGAGCGTGAGTCTCATCGTCGTCAACAACCCCGCCCAACTGCCGTGGCAGACCAATCTGTTCGACCTGCTGATGCTGGCCATGTTCGCCACCGCGACCGCATACAGTGTCGTGCAGTTCCGGCGCGGCACACGAATCTACGCGGTGGTGCTGGCGACCGCGACCATCTACGGCCTGGTCCTGGAGTTGGCGGGCATGGCCACGCTCAACATGTACGTCCAGGGCAAGTTTCTGCTGATGATCAACTGGACCGCCCTTCCCCTGTGGGAGGGCACCACGATGATGCCTTTCTATGTGGTGATCTTCTATCCCGCCATTCTGTTCACCGGATTCAAGGTGGTCGAGGCGCTGGGGATTCAGAAACGTTGGCAGGCCGCCGCCACTGGCGGGTTGTTCATGATCGCCCTGGATGCGCCGTACATCGTCGAGGGAAATCTTCGCCACATCGTCTGGTGGACTTGGGATCCCGATTTCAAGATGTTCCAGTACTGGGTCGGCTGGCCATTGGCCGACCTGTGCTGGCAGGGCCTTTGGGACGCGCTCTTCATCTATCTGATGTTGTGGGCACTGCCGCGCATCGACGGAGCCCGGACCCGCTGGTCCAACGCAAAGTGCTTCGGCGTCTTCGCACCGCTGAGCGCCCTGACCGTACTGGTCGGCGGCACGATCCTGCTGTCACCGCTGACCGTCGTCACCCTACTGGGGGCCCCACAGTGGCCGCTGGTGCTGCTGCTGGTGTCGGCCTACGCCGCGATCGCGGTATCGGCACTACGCGCGGCACGGCCGGCCGGTCGGATCAGCAAGTGCACCGTGGCGGTCGTGCTGATGTACGTCGTCAGCTTTGCGGCAATGGTGCTGGCGAACGCCGTGTACGAACGCGGTATCACTCAGTACATCGTGGTGCAGGCCGCCGGCCTGCTGCTGATGAGCGGGTTCACCGCGTTCCCCGTAATCGCCCGTCGCCGAACTGCTCCTGCGGAACCCGAGGACCGACGGGACCACATCGCGGCGTAGCGCAACCGGAAGGAGACCGTGGTGATGGTCGGCGCCGCCACCATAAGCGCCTTCGACGCCGATCTTCCTGCCCATCGTGTTCTAATCCGACTGAAAATCACGATGATTGGCCAACGGCTCCGCTATCTATCGTAGAATCTAGCTCCGGCGCAACGGGAACGGCAGCGGCGGTGCGCACGGCTTCGATAATGTCCCTGCCCGTCTGGAATTCTCGCGTGCCCAGTTCGACGGGGAAGATGGGCAGCGTTGCGGCCTGGCGCATCACCGTGATGGCCAGAGCACTAGAAGTCCGGCACGGCACTATCAAGAGTTTTGCCGAGGCCTGACTGCCACTCACCGCCATCAGGCGTTGGTGGGCAAGACTGCGAAACGGTATGACCTTTAAGCAATTCAGCGCGTCCAGGTCTGGCGCACCTTCCAGTGATGACCAATTGACCCTGATTGCTGTGATTTCACCCAATCTCGCGGAGAGAGCATCGAGCAACTCGGGAAGTTCGCGTGGTATCGAGGCTGTACGGGGCCACCACGCGCCGTCCAGCGCCGTACCCAATTGAACAGCCAGCGTAAGCCGGACCGGACTGGCCAGGCGCCTGCCATGCACAGCCCGATTCATTGCGCCACGGGATGATCTACGTATGTCACTCGATGCTCCATCTCTCCTCACTTCGGGTTGACCGACACACGCGTGTGAGGATCGACAAACAGAGCCAGCGCCAAGATCGTTTCGGATGCGGTCAGCGTTCCGAACATCAGTCTCGGCGGCGTGGCCTGCACCTTTGACGCTACACCGTGCGACACTTCACCGCACCAGTCAACGGGTCCGCGTCGCGGAAGAGAGAGCGGATAGGCCACTCGGAAACAGCTTTTCGAAAACCTAAGTGCCGCAAATGCGTTTCAAACGCTGCACGCCCCCCGAACCGCGTGACGCTCGTGCTATCCTGTCACAGGATGTTTTTCGTACATCCATTCATATGAAAGAAGTTGGAAAAAGTATGACGCAGGGAACTGTGAAATGGTTCAACAGCGACAAAGGCTTCGGCTTTATCGCTCCTGATGGCGGCACCGAGGATGTGTTCGTCCACTACTCAGAAATCAGTGGCAGCGGGTACCGCTCTCTCGAGGAGAACCAGCGGGTTCAGTTCGAAATTGGGCAGGGCACCAAGGGGCCTCAGGCAATTGGCGTGACACTCGTTTAACAGTCGTTTCGTAGCAGTGGGCTGGCAGGCATGTTCCTGCCAGCCCATTTCCAATTTTGCAGCGGCACAATCCGGTTCCCGCGCTGCTGTGCGCTGGTCAGCCCACGGGCCTACCTGAGGGTGCCAGCGATTCGTCATGTCCCTGGTGGCCGTAGCCGCGTAGGATCTGCATATCGGCGATATGTTGCGCGCGACCAGCTGAGATTGCGTCATCGCCGATCAATTAACGGCCGCGTCACGGCCAAGATGGGAGCGTCATATGACGCGACAACGAGGCCAACCCGTAACACCCGACTTGGCTCAAATTAGTGCGCACCGTCGGCGCGGATTTCGAGCAGCGCAATGCGTAGGTCGTCGGGTAGTGGG